>JANQSH010000173.1 GCA_028284145.1 Planctomycetaceae bacterium
AGAAGCTGAAAACCTCCGGTGTTTTCCGTTGTTTGTTTGATTACGACATCAACAGACCGCGGGCCACAGGGAGGTTTTCAGGTGAAGCACAGTTTACGACGAAAGCTGGATGCGAAGAAGCGTCGACGACAACGCAGAATCAGGAATCAAAACAACTGCCTGCAGTCACCGATGCTGCGATGTCCGGCGACGAAACTGGAGCTGGCTGAGAAGACTCAGGCTGTGGCCTGTGGAGGGCTTGCGATTGTGCAGCAGATGGTCAGACAGGTCGGTCTGGCCGACAGCATCAATCGGAGGTGTCCGGTTTTCAAAAAGCACATGCCCTACAGTGAGGCCGATCATGTGCTGAACATCGCTTTCAATCTCATCGCCGGCGGTACGTGTCTGGAGCATCTCGAACTGCGGCGGAACGACGAAGCGTATCTTCATCTGCTGGGTGCTCAGCGGATTCCCGATCCCACGACGGCCGGAGATTTCTGTCGACGCTTTTGGCCGCAGGATGTCAATCGCCTGATGGATGCGATCAATGAAACGCGGGTCAGAGTCTGGCAGCAGCAGCCCGACAGCTTCTTCGATCTGGCGATCGTCGAAGGCGATGGCACGATGGTTGAAACGACCGGTGAGAAGAAAGAGGGCATCGGGTTGAATCACAAGAAGCAGTGGGGCTATCAAACGCTCGCATTGACGCTGGCCAACACGCGTGAAGAACTCTTTCTGCTGAACCGGCCCGGCAACCGACCATCGCACGAAGGCGCGGCGGCATACTTCGACAAATCCCTGCAATTGTGCCGTCGGGCGGGTTTTCGAAGAGTGCGATTGAAAGGCGACACGGACTTCTCACAGACCAAGCATCTGGACCGCTGGGACGACGATGACGTGGAATTTGTGTTCGGCTACGACGCGGCGCCCAACCTCGTCAAAGTCGCGGAAAATCTTGACGATTTCGCATGGAAACCGCTCAAACGCAAACCGAAGTACGACAACAAAACGGGGCAGAAGCGAGCCCGCCGTGCCAA
>JANQSH010000178.1 GCA_028284145.1 Planctomycetaceae bacterium
TAACCCGCTCCGTTGTCGCTCCTTGCAACTTTACCGAACCCAAATTTTAATCTTGACGGACCACTAGTTTTATCGTAGCGGCTGGCGGACCATTTGGAACTAAAATACCCGTTCGGATGACGCTACGGTTATCTCGGACGCGCTCTGGTGGGCATAACGCGAACCAAGATGATTCAAAACGGAGCCTGGAATCCCATCACCTGGAAGCGGGCCAGTTCCATCGGGTTGGTGATCTTTACTGCAGAGATGGCATCGTATGCGACCAGCACTTTCCGAGCCCCCTGCGAGTCTGGCTTGTCCCGCTCCACCAAAACAATTCCGCCGGAAATCAGAAAGTTGACGAACGGGATCTGTTCGCCGAAATTCGTCACAAGCAGGCCCTGACGGGGAATGCTTTCCGGCCAGTTTTCAAAAAGAGAACGCCATGATTCCGCAGTTTCCAAGACGACCTCCCGTTGTCATTTGAAATGGTGTTTGTCGGTCGCCATGACGGAGAGGTGTGACAACCGGGCGATGGATGGACGATCAACAAAAAGACCCATTGCCGAACGTAACGACAATGGGTGCGAATTTTCAACCTCGGTTTGCAGGAAGCCAGCAAAACCAAAAGTGACCCCAGGGGGATTTGAACCCCCGTTACCGGATCGAAAGTCCGGTGTCCTAGGCCTGACTAGACGATGGGGCCGGAAAAAGCCCAATTTACGAAGTTCGCGGTTCATGTCAAGGTCACGAAAAGTGGCAAACAGGACTCAACACGAATTGGGCGTCATATTTTGTTTTGGAGCGGTTGTACCGAGGTCAATGCGGACAGCCATGCAGCGAATCAGCGAGAAACGAAATCGCATCAGGAGCGAACGGGGGAAAGCTATTGCCCGGTCTCCGCCGGTGAGATTTCCGACGCTTCGTCGTTTGTTCCCACTTTGCGTTCCTGCTGGATCGCAGCGTAAACTTCACTGCGGTGGACAGGGACCTCGCGCGGTGCCTGAATCCCCAGCCGGACTTTGTCACCACGAATCTCAACCACAGTGATCACGACTTCGTCGTCAATCACGATGCTTTCGTTCTTTTTGCGAGATAGAACCAGCATCCTACTGTATCTCCGAAGAGTAATCGACGCGAACGCCGAACGGGATACAGACCATCAAATAACCAGCGACACACGCTGGCTTGTATCCCCATTTCCTGATGAAAAAAGTTCGGAAATGTCGATACAGATTGTACGGGTGGCATCAGATACGGTCAAGCATCTGCCACTATTTCGTCAGAACGCGCGTACACAATCCAACCTTACAGCAGGCATTCGGTCGCCAGCGAATTTACGCAAACTATTAAAAACAAACAGCTTGCAGCGATTCACCTGCAAAAAAGCAGAATGCCCCCCTTTTTTGAAAAAGGGGGAAGATTTCTCTGCCACGAATTTTTTGCCGGCAGGCGATGCCCTCGTGAGAGGGCACACATGCCAATCGCATTCGATTGTTCCTAGACCATGTCCTTCAGAGCCTTAAGCGGGCGAATTTTCACAACATTACGCGCTGGCTTGGCTTTGAAAACAGTAGGCTCACCCGTGAACGGATTGATGCCTTCCCGGGCCTTCGTAGCAGGCTTCCGTTGCACGGTGATTTTCATCAGTCCGGGGATGTTGAACACACCGGGGCCCTTGCTCGACAAACTCTGCTCAATCAGACCACCAAGTTCGTCAAAGACACTCGCGACATCCTTCTTCGCCACGCCGGTCGATTCGGCAAGCGAGTTGAGAATTTCCGTCTTTGTCATGGGCTTGGCTTTGGCTGCCGCCTTCTTAGCTGCCATCGCGAACTCCTACTTCCTTCTAGACTCAAAATCAATCCATCAATGAACCGATGTGGTTCGTACCGTTGAGTTGGTAGTTAACTCTTGGGATTGGCAAAAGTCAATCAAATCAGAGCTTATTTCCGGGTATTTTGGTGTTTTTGGCGGGTTTTCTTTGTCAGATTGCACTAGGAACAGATGCGAAATATGGTGAGAATGGATGCAATCAAAGTATTGAGGAGGAATCCATCAATTGCCACGGTCCGGAAAATACGGTATTCAAATAGATTATTGATCCTTGGAATTATTGTCGATTTTGATCATCCCGTCTTCACTTTCCCACCACCGTCGCGACAAGGAATGCTCGCTAAAGCCCAGACGCCTTGTGAATCGGGCGAGCCTGTGAACATCACGAGACTGCCAGTATGCCACAAAGTGATCGCCGTGACCCCTCAGCACATGGGGCCGTTGCTCACCAGATTCTGATCGTCGAAGACGATGCAGAAACGGCGCAACAGCTAAAGGCCGTGCTGGAGGAGAATCGATTCAGCGTCAACATTGCCAAGGATGGGGGACAGGCCCAATCCAATTTTGTAATGCGTCGGCCCGATTTCATTATTCTCGATCTGATACTACCGGGCGAAAGTGGTTTTGAAATCTGCGAACGATTCAAGCAGAAAGACGAAACGGTTCCCATCCTGATTCTGTCAGTGATTGATATGGAGGATTCCCGGAATCTGGCGATGCGGATTGGCGCCGATGGCTACATGACGAAGCCATATGATCCAAACGAACTGGTGGAACAGATCCAGAGTATTGCGGAACAGGTTTGGGAACGATCACACTCGGAAAAGAAAGAACAGGAAAACCGTATTCGATTTGCCTGTGTCTGCGGCAAGAAGTTCAAAGTGAGCAGCATGCATCGAGGAAAGACTCTCACCTGTCCAAAATGTGGCGAATCGGTGATGGTTCCGACACATGAGTGACGCCCCTGTCGTTCGCATAACGTTCGTTTGTTCCGTTGCCACGCGCCGTTTTGATTTGCGAGTGATTTTTTGACATGAGAATTGCGGAAAGCAGACCGGCTTTCCCGGAAGTGAACACGAGGTTGGGGCCGCCATGCCAGGTGAACTCATCATTCAATTTGGAAAACACAAGGGTCAGAAACTTGTCTTTCCCGACTCCCGTTTTGTGATTGGTCGCGACGAGAGCGCACACATTCGCCTGGCTTCAACCGACGTCAGCCGCAAACATTGTGAGATTCATGTCACGAATTCGTCGATTCGCGTTCGCGACTTGAAAAGCCGCAATGGGACATTCGTAAACTCGGAGCCGATCAGCGACTGGACGGAATTGCAGCCAGGCGACTGGTTGGTTGTGGGGCAGGCGCGGTTTCAGGTACCCGGCAGTCGCCTTGTACCGGATCCCCATAAAACGATTGCCGTTGATGAAGATACCCGTACACCATCGGCGAACGATACAACTGACGACGATATCGCCAACTGGTTGTCTGAGGAAGAAGACGCGGATTTCACATCCGGTGGGACAACGATTTTGCGATCCCTCGACTCCTCGCAGTTGGGACGCCACGCTGGTGGCCCGATGGACAGCCGTCGCCGCTTTGATTCTCTCGCCGAGGAAGCAGCGGATATCATTCGTCGCCATCAGGAATCGGAAGTGGACAACTGACGCAGCAAAACGTCAATGAGCGAATTGACCATCTCGCCATTGTCTGGCTGATTGCATGCCCTGGAACATCCTGGTCGACTGGTCAGCAGATTGTCTACCTGTCATGATGTCCGTGCAAACGATGCCACCGTAAGTATCTTCCCCAGTTTTCTCGCGTAAACAGATCTCCCTCGATTTAACACAGGCAACCTCCGTGCGGATCATTGCTGGCAAATATCGACGCAGAAAGCTGGCCATTAACCCCGGCATGACGACGCGACCGATTACCGACCGTGCAAAAGAAACACTGTTTGAATACATCGGGCGCCACCTGCCGCAGTCGTCTGCTCTGGCAAATCCTCCCAAAGCGGACGCTTCTGGAGAGTTATTCCCCCCGCCGGTTCCGTGTCGCGTGGCGGACATTTTTTCCGGCACCGGTTCACTCGGACTGGAGGCGCTGAGTCGAGGAGCGATTTCGGTTGTCTGTATCGAAAACGACTTTCAAGCACACGAACTGCTGAAACAGAATGTTGCGCAGTTGGGTGTCGAGGAGTCGGTCCTCTGTTGGCGGACCGATGTCTTCCGCTGTTCGTTTCGACCCAAGGGAGATGCGACATTTACGCCCTATCAGTTGATGTTCTTTGACCCGCCCTATCGCATGGTCGAAAAACTGCGGCCCGGCACACCGTTGTTCAAAGCGTTGCAGAGATCAGCTCGCAGCGACACATCCACGCCGGATGCCATGCTCGTGTTTCGCACACCCAGTCAGGCTGAATTTGAAATTCCTTCTGTATGGGCACGGAAAGACAAGTTCAACGTTTCCAGCATGATGTTTCACTTCTTTGCCAAATCGGAAGCTTCAATAGCGGACGAAAGCAACTGAGATGATGGCCGGAAGGCAAGTTCGTCACGAAGTGGCATTCGCGGAGTAATCCGCACAGACGGAATGGAGTGAAAACCGTTGCATCGAATGAGCTGAGATAACAGTCAGAATCGCGGACCTGATCGGAAACGGCAAGCTAACGTTGCCGGATTGCAACTGTTTCCCAAATGCCACACTCCGTTCACTGAGGCAACTCATGGCAGGCGAATCTTCCCTCCCTTCGTCGAAACCCAACCGAACCGCACAACTCGAATCGGACACAACCATCCAGGAACTGTCCCGACCACGTAGACCTCGACCGGAGAAAAGCTACCTGTTCCATAACTCCGTCGATATGATTTGCGTGGCAGGAGTGGATGGCTACTTCAAACAGGTCAACCCCGCCTTCACGCACTGCCTGGGATACGCTGAGCACGAATTCCTTTCCCGTCCGATACTGGACTTTGTTCATCCGGATGATCGTGAACGAACGCGCAAAGAGTTGTCGCACCTGGCGGAAGGACACACGACAATCAGTTTCATGAATCGATACCTTTCGGTGGAAGGCGAATATCGCTGGTTGAACTGGAATGCCATACCCTCCGAGGAGGATGGGTTTGTGATCGGATTCGCCCGTGACGTGACGCCACAAAAACAGACCGAGCAATCACTGATTCAACATCACCGTCTGCTCGAAGCCATCAGTCGGGCACAGTCGTTGATCATCGCCGATCAGGATCCGCAGAAGCTGTTCGACGAACTGCTGAATATCCTGATCGAACTGACCGAAAGCGAGTTTGGATTCATTGGCGAGGTCTTCTACGAGAAAGAGGATGTTCCGTATCTGCGGACGCACGCGATCATGAATATCGCGTGGGACGAGGAAACCAAAGCGTTCTGCGAAGCGTATCGCACCAAAGGAGTGGAGTTTCGGAATTTTGAATCGCTGTTTGGAATGGTAATGACCTCGGGTGAGCCGGTCATTTCCAATGAACCACTGAACGACCCACGTCAATGTGGCACACTACCCGGTCATCCGAAGCTGGAATCCTTCCTGGGGTTGCCCTTGTACCATGGCAGCGAAATGCTGGGCATGGTCGGTGTCGCTAATCGGGAAAACGGTTACCTGGAAAGCATGCTGCAGTTCCTCGATCCATTCTTAAAGGCCTGTTCGACAATCATCCACGATTCCCGCGTCGATCGACGACGCAAAGAAGCGGAAACACGCGTGGCCAGATTGGGACACATTGTCGATGACTCGCTCAATGAGATCTACACGTTCGATGTCGAGACGTTGAAATTCAAGCTGGTTAACCGATGGGCACGGGAAAACCTTGGATATTCCATGGGGGAGTTGCGAGAGTTCACGCCGTTGGACATCAACCCGAAATATACCTTCGAGACACTTCAGGCACGGTTGCAGCCTTTGCGTCTGGGCGAACAATCACAGGTTGTGTTCTCTTCGACACACACGCGAAAAGATGGCACCATCTACCCCGTCGAAGTGCATTTGCAATTGACGACACATTGTGAAGAGCCGGAGTTCGTTGCCATTGCGATCGACATCACCGATCGATTGAAGGCAGAAAGTGAGTTGAGGGCATACCTGGCAGCAATGGAAACGGCACACGAGGACGCGGAACAGCAAGCCAGGGAATTGCGAGCCAAAACGCGCGATCTCGAAATTGCCCGCGAACAGGCGGAAACGGCCAACAATGCGAAAGGGGAATTCGTGGCCAACATTTCGCACGAAATTCGGACTCCGCTGACAGCCATTCTGGGATTTACCGACATCTTACTGGAAAGTGTCGAAGATCCAGTGCAAATTGAAGCGGCGCAAACGATCCAGCGCAATGGCCAGCATCTGCTTACGATTATCAACGACATTCTCGATCTTTCAAAAATGGATTTTGGAAAACTGAAGATTCGACGTTCACAATGCTCGCCGATGGAGATCATCAAAGAGGTTGTGCAATTGATGGCAGTGAGGGCGGACGCCAAAGGATTGACACTCTCAACCGTCTTTGAAGGGAGCATTCCTGATGAAGTCATCGTCGATCCAATTCGCTTGAGGCAGATTTTGCTCAATCTGGTCGGCAATGCGATCAAATTCACGGAACTGGGTCGGGTCGATATTCAGACTCGGTTCGCGGCAAACGATGCCGGAACCTTCAACATGACGATTGACGTGATCGATACCGGCATCGGCATTGCAGAGAATCAAATCGAAAAAGTATTTCAGCCCTTCTCTCAGGCGGATGGTTCGACAACACGGAATACAGGAGGAACCGGACTTGGATTGACGATCAGCCAGCGTCTGGCCGGACTGATGGACGGTGAGATTACGGTCGAGAGCGAATTGGGCACGGGCAGTCGGTTTCGCGTCACTCTGCCGGTTGTCAGACCGGAGATTGATGTCGAGAATCTTTCCCCCTGTTCCCAAATCGAGAAACGTCCGGGTGTCGAACGGGCTTTGACGGTCGAAAAACAGAATCGGCGCCGTCCATTGACTGGGCATCGTGTTCTGCTGGCGGAAGATGGTCCTGACAATCAGCGGCTGATTGCATTTCTGCTGCAAAAAGCCGGAGCGGACATCACCATCGTCGACAACGGTCAGGACGCCTGTGAAGCCACCCTGGATGCGGTTCAGAAAAATCAACCGTATGAAGTGGTTCTGATGGACATCCAGATGCCGGTGATGGATGGTCGGACGGCGACCCTGGAACTACGCAATGCCGGGTATGCTGGCGTTATCATCGCATTGACGGCTCATGCACTGCTCGACACCGAAACAAAATGCTTGCGTTCCGGATTCGACGCATTTGCAACCAAACCGATTGAACGAGCGGAACTTCTCAGCCTTGTCGAAAGGCATTTACACACCTCCAGAAAAAGCCAGAACATGCCATCTGACATTTGAGCCACCATTAAACGACCGTGTGACCGGGCGTTTCGCATCCGTTTCAGTCTTCGACGCCATGATTGACCGTTTGGCATTTCGCCCGATACAATCGAAACATCGTAGAGTCCATTTCATGTCAAGTCGATTGCGGAGGAGGAGGGAACCATCTTTCCCTCGTTGAACGATTGTGCCTCTCGTTCGTTGTGATGAGTGGTGTGTTCGACAAGATTCGCCGCGACAACGGCTTTGCAGACCACGTGCAAAACATCGTGGTAAACTGATTCGTCGTGAAGGGCAGGACACCTTTGCGGGTTGGGCGAATCCAAAAGGAATTGACGAGCTGTGCCATACCTCAAGCTCGAAAAGGGATACTCCAAAGAGCCGGTCATTGAGTTGACCAACGCCCGAACGGTGCTGGGCCGGCACCCGACGTGCGAAGTCATTCTCGAAAATGCCGCGGTCTCCCGGCAGCATGCGCAAATCATCGAGCGGCAGGGTCGTTTCTTCCTCGAAGACCTCCGCAGCCGTAACAACACGCATCTCAATGGAGAGGAGATTGACGGTCGGGCTGAATTAAATGACGCCGACGAAATCGAAATCTGCGATACCGTATTTACCTTTCACCTGACCTTGCCGGAAACGACTGTTCTGGCCATCGCAGAGTTGGCCCCGTTGAAGGTACAGGCCAGGGATGCAACGCGCAAGACTATCGACGATGTCGTGCTGGATCCCGATGCGGAGGAAATTCCGCTGGAGATTGGAGGCTCATCCATCATTTCGCGGCTCGATGCCGCAACTGGCAGCAGCCATATTCAACTTGGCGTCAAACCGGAAGCCAAATTGCGGGCCATTCTGCGAATCAGCAACGTATTGGGCCGCATGCTGGTTCTCGAAGATGTGTTGCAAGCCACTCTGGAAGGTTTGTTCGAAATTTTCCCGAACGCCGATGAAGGGTTCATTCTGCTGAAGCGGACAACGTCGAACAAACTGGTCGTGAAGGCAACGAAAACCCGTGGCACCGACGACGACACCAATGTCCGCATCAGTATGACGATCGTCAAACAGGCGATGAAATCGGGCGAGGCGATTCTCTCGGCGGACGCGGCACAGGACCAGCGGTTTGTCACAAGCGAAAGCCTTTCTTCGTTGCAGATTCGCTCTGTGATGTGCGTTCCCATGATCGATAAAAATGGCGACAACCTGGGAGTCATCCAGGTCGATACCAAAGGGTTAGGCCGACAGTTTTCGCAGGACGACCTGGAATTGCTCGTCAGCGTCGCCTCACCGGTCAGTCTGGCGATTGAAAACTCCAACATGCACGAAGATATGCTGCGTCAGCGGGATGTCCAGCGGGATCTCGAATTCGCCACGCAGGTCCAACTCGGATTTCTGCCGAATGAGCGACCGGAAATCGATGAGTACCAGTTCCACGATTATTACGAAGCCGCGTTGAAAGTCGGTGGCGATTACTTCGATTACATTCCCTTCCCCGATGGTCGTCTGGCTGTCGCAATTGGTGATGTTGCGGGAAAAGGTGTTCCGGCTGCTCTGCTGATGGCGCGGCTGTTTTCTGCCGTTCGCTTTCAATTACTCACGAATGAAAAACTGACAGATGCCATGACCGGGTTGAACCGGGAGATCTCCGGCAGTGGTCTCGGGCATCGATTCATTACCTGCCTGCTGACGGTGATCGATCCGAAAACACATGAGGCAACCTTCGTCAATGCCGGCCACCTTCCCCCAATTCTCAAAACGAAAAAGCAAGCCAAAGCGATTGGTATCAAGGATTCCGGGATGCCTTTGGGGATTGCCGAAGAGCAGGAATTTCGCGCAACCACATACAAACTCAAATCGGGTGAGTCACTTCTTTACTACACTGACGGAATCACCGAAGCGATGGATCCCGATAACGACATCTACGGCAGCCAGAGACTGATCAACTTCATCGCAAGCGGGCCAGATGACGTTGTACAGTTGGTCAAAGGGCTGATGGCAAATATCGAAGAATTCATTCGGGAGCGGACCCAAAGGGACGACATTTGCATTGTTGTTGCCCGCCGCGATGAGTAAGCCGGCCCACAAAAACAGGCTCACCACCATCAAGCCGTCACATCGCCCACCAATCTCTCATTGGCGGAAGGAATCCAGCCATGTCCCTTAATACCCTTTCCATTCTTGGCGAGGACGGTTTGATTGCCAAACGGCTGGAGCGTTATGAAGAACGCCCAGAGCAAATGGAAATGGCCGAAGCGGTCGGCCAGGCGATTGCCGATCAATCGCATCTGCTGGTTGAAGCCGGAACCGGCGTGGGGAAAAGTTTTGCCTATCTGGTCCCTGCAATTCTGGCGGCATCGGAAAAGGCGGTCCAACGTTCGGAAGAATCGAGCGAAGAGAATTCCACGCGTAAACGAATCGTCGTTTCGACCAACACCATTTCCTTGCAGGAACAACTCATTCATCGCGACATTCCCTTTTTGAATGCCGTGCTGCCGGTCGAGTTCTCCGCCGTACTGGTGAAAGGCCGCAGCAACTACATGAGCCTGCGTCGTCTCTCCGGAGCCATCGAACGGGCGCATTCTTTGCTCTCCACCAGTGAGGAACTGGACGAATTACAGCAGATACTGAATTGGTCGAAGATCACGGGTGATGGCAGTCGATCCGATCTCGATTTCCAGCCAACCGCTTCGGTCTGGGACGAAGTGCAGAGCGAACATGGCAATTGTCTCGGTCGAAAATGTTCTAACTACAACGACTGCTTCTATTACAAAGCCCGACGGCGAATCTGGAATGCGGACCTGCTGGTGGTCAACCATGCTTTGTTTTTTTCCGATCTCGCTTTGCGTCGGGAAGGCGCCTCCATTCTGCCCGATTACGAAACCGTAATTCTTGATGAAGCACACACGATTGAGGGTGTGGCTGGCGATCACATGGGAATCTCGGTTTCCAGCGGCCAACTCGAATATCTCTTCAACAAGTTGTACAACGACCGATCACAACGCGGCTTGCTGGTGTATCATCATTTGACAAAATGCCAGCAGATAGTGCACGAATTGCGACTGAAGGCGAGTGAACTGTTCGGTTCCGTTCGGCAGGAACTGGAATACGGCCGATCTTCCAACGGACGTGTCAGAAGCCCTTTACCTGTCAAAAACGAAATCTCCTATATGATGCGGGATCTGGCTGCCGAGATATCGATCAAAGCAGACAGTCTCGACACGGATGAAGATCGAATTGAACTGACCGCCGCTGCTGATCGCTGTACGGTTCTTGCCGACAATCTTTCCTCCTGGCTGGAACAATCGATTGAAGATGCGGTCTACTGGGTCGAGACTACCGGTCGCAAACGGGACCGTTCCAAGTTGATATGCGCTCCGCTGGACGTCGGACCTGTTTTGCGCGACGAACTCTTCAACAAGACGAATTCCGTAATTCTGACATCGGCAACACTGGCGGTGGGTAAAAGCAGTTTCCAATTCATACGGGAACGGCTCGGTTTGACCGAAACACGCGAGTTGAAACTCGGCAGTCCATTCAACTATGCAGAACAGGCACAACTGATTCTACCGAATGATATGCCCGACCCCGGAGCCGAGCCGGACGCTTACGAGCGGGCCGTCTGGGAGCAGGTAAAGCATCACGTCGCTGAGACGGACGGGCGAGCCTTCGTGCTGTTCACCAGTTTTCGCGCTTTGCGGAATTGTGCTGAGGCATTGACACCCTGGTTCACCCGGAACAACCTGGCGTTGTTCTGTCAGGGAGCCGACCTGCCGCGCAGTCTGATGTTGGAACGCTTTCGCACCAGACCACGGGCGGTTCTGTTCGGGACGGACAGTTTCTGGCAGGGGGTCGATGTCCCCGGCGATGCATTACAGAACGTGATCATCACCCGGTTGCCATTCAGCGTGCCAGATCAACCACTGCTCGAGGCCCGCGTCGAGGCGATCAAGACTCGCGGCGGAAACCCCTTTATGGATTACCAGGTCCCCGAAGCAGTGATCAAACTGAAGCAGGGTTTCGGCCGCCTGATCCGCAGCAGGAGCGACACCGGCCGGGTCGTCATTCTCGATCCACGAACCAAAACAAAACGGTACGGTCGACTGTTTCTGGAAAGCCTGCCTGACTGCAGCGGTGACAATTGATGTTCTGCGTTTCCGTCCTTCCCACGCAGTATTAAACCCAATGTGGAGGGAACCCACTCTTTTTTCTGGATATCCGCCTGCGCGGGTATGACTTGCCTTCCTGGTATGACTTGTTTCGGAACTGTGTGTCGCTCTCGCACCGGTTTTCAATCAACAGGAATACGGGGGGGCGTACATGCCTGAGTCATCCAACAAACTGAGTCATCCGACAATGGGTTCCCACACGGCTGCATGGCAATGCGGCTAGAGCAGTTTACCTTTTGATGTGACGGTTGATCGGTTATACCAATTGGATGCAATTCCTGGGAGGGATTGCAATTTCTGAGGTTTCAGGGAGGGATT
>JANQSH010000188.1 GCA_028284145.1 Planctomycetaceae bacterium
GATGAGTGTCAATTGGAGCGCGTCCGAGATAACCGTAGCGTCATCCGAACGGGTATTTCAGTTCCAAATGGTCCGCCAGCCGCTACGATAAAACTAGACGTAGTCTAGCCTGCAAACACAGGCCCCCACGAGCCAGAGACGTCACACCAAAGGGCAAACTGCTCATGAAGCACTTCGATCTTGATATCCGCGTGCGGTATTGCGAAACCGACGCAATGGGCGTTCTGCATCACTCGCATTACGTCAACTATTTCGAGATGGGACGCACCGAAATGCTGCGCAACATTGGCGGCAGTTATCGACAAATGGAAGAAAGCGGCCTGTTTTTGATGATCGTCAAATTCGAGTGCACCTACAAAGCACCGGCGCACTATGACGATCTGCTGCAGCTCCGCACGATTCTGAAACGCATTACACCGGCGAAAATGGAACATGATTACGAACTGTATCGCGACGACGACTTGCTGGCGACCGGCCGCACAATTCTTGCCTGCGTCGACAAGGAGGGTATGGTTCGTCGCGTGCCGGATGTATATCGCATCGTCGAAAGCGATTTTGAGGAGCAGTAGTCGGCGGTATTCAGCCAAACAGTTTGTTCGCCAGTTGGTTGCACTCTTTTGCTTCACCAGCGTGTGACTGGCCGAATCGACCGATCAGATCCTGATCGACAAAGACCAAAGCAGGTTGCTTCAAAGATCGGGATTCAGCCACTTTCCAGGCCAGATTTCGTTCGGCTCGATCCAGACCATGGGCCTGGCACAACTCAATAAACAACGATTTGGGGGTTCCTTTGCGGCTGGAGGACTTGCGACGTTTCATGTCCCAGCAGTATAGCCCGACCCAGAAAGCCGCAACAACCAGTCCCCCCACGATCAGATGCCAGTTTTGTACAATTGACGCCGACCGACGCGTGTAACGTTCCACCGAGATCTGCAATTCCGAGTTGGCCAGTAAAGGAAGTATCCAGTTCATGGTTTTATCCGTCGTTTTTTTGTCGCTGTCGTAAGAGTGTGTGATTGAAACGACTGAAATCGGAATCAGATGCTCGCTGCTTCGGCAACCTGTTGTTTGATGGCTTCAATGGATCGTTCTGCTTCTTCCCGAACCCGCGCGCTCTCGTCATCTTTCAGATGTTCGAGCGCTTCCAGCGTTTCGGGCGCAGGAACAGTCGCCAGGATCTCGGCTGCCGTCCGACGCACCAGCGTTTCCTCGTCATTCAGCATGCTGCGAATCGCCCCGGCAACAATTTTCTGAATGCCCATCGACTGTGCTGCTCGTGCTGCATTAATCCGCCGCCGCCGAATCGGTCCATTGAGTTCCTCGATAAGTTTCTCGGCACAATTCGGCTCGATTTTGAGCATTAACGCCCCGGCCTTTTCGCAAGTTTTGGCATCAAGGTGATCGTACAAACTGAGCATCTTTTCCAGATTAAAGTCCTTCAGAGATTCCCGAGCGGCGTCACGGACTTCATCCAGAGGACTATCGAGTCGGTCGATCAACAGCGAAAATGCTGCTGGCAAATGTTGTTCACGCAACTGTCCAGTCGCCCAGGCTTGAATGTCGGCATCGCCGCTGGCCAGGCCATCAAATACGATGTCCTGCACCGTCGATTCATCCATCTTCGCGAGGACATCCGCAGCCGCCAGCCGTCCTTCCGGGCTGCCATGGCGCACAATCCATTCCTGAATACGAACCTTGTCGTCGTTCGACAATCCGGTCGCCGAAAGGAACGTAAGCAGATTGGGCTGCAGGCCCGCTGGCACTACGCCAGACAAAAGATCGTCGGGATTCAACCAGGAAACAGACTCGATCTGACGGAAATTCTTCTGTTGCATACTGGAGAGTCTTGACGGAAAAGCTCGCAGCAAATGGCAGATGAACTCGGGATCCCGTCGATTCTGGAGTGTTTCGATCGCCCTGGGTAACGGATAATTCTGGTTCATCGAATCGATCACCAGTTGCATGACGCCGGGATGCGTACTCGTCTCGAACAATTCGACTGCCAGTTTTCGGCATTCTGTCGAACCGTGAACGAGAACTTTTTTCACCGCGAAGTTATCGGGATCGCCCAACGCCAAAACGAATTCAACCGTCTTCTCAGGCATTCGCAGATGCTCGAAATCGGAACAGGCGACATCCATTTCCGTCAGGATGTTCAACCGCAATTCGGGAGCCCCCCGAACATGTGCAGCCGTCGAATGATCCGTATCAGGATGTGTGTGTTCATATAATCGATTGACCAATTCCGAGAGTACCTCTCCACACTCGTCAGCCAATGTGAAATCTTTGTCGTTGGCGAGTTTGTGCAGCGTCGGCATCAAATCGAATTGCTCCACAATACGAATGGCTTCCAGGCTCTGTTTTTGCAGATTCGGGTCTCCATTGATGAGCCCCTGCTTCAATGCGTGCTGCAATCGACGTGAGTGTTCCCGCAACATGGCACGTTCTTCCGCCGAGAGTGAATCGAGCCGCCGGATCAGTTCGATTTGACCGCGGGACGATCCGCGAAGAATCAGGCCTTCGATGGCGAATTGTCGAGATTGGTCATCCTGAGAATCGAGCGCGGTATTCATTACCGCAATAGCGTTGACATTGCTGGTGGAAGTGAGAACGGAAAAAGTCGTCTTGAGTGATTTGTTCATGAATAACCACGTCGGGCTAAGTAGTTGGGGTTGGGAAACCGACCGCAGTGATTTGAGCTGAATGCTGAGAGAATGGCCCGTATTCACCAAAAATGTCGAGTTGAGGTGACTGTGACAGCCACATGATCAGCCTGCCAGTTAAACGGTATGTCGAACTCTCCGACCGTGTATCCTTCCTATCGAACAAATTCTCCAGGTTTCTGGAGATCAGTCGCTACAGGCCTCATATCCGTCACAGTCGGCGAGTCCGCTTGATTTCGGGATTCGGAATCGAAACACTTAGTGAAGAAATGGGGAACGTCGTTTCCCGGCAATGGCAATTTGACCGGGCGATCGAAAGTTATTCCCAGATGGACTCGCCCGGAAATTATGGAAGAACTGGAGATCTCACCAAATGACTACCACAGCTGCAGACGTGTTGGAGAGACACTATCTCGAAATTCGCTGCGAACTGCTGAACGTCGCGGCAATGCTGGATCGTATCGGACGGGCCGAAATCTCAAATCCAGTCGAAGGTGATACCCGCATGGATCAGATTCGTCAGGCGATTGAGGTTCTGCTGGAATCGGGCTTCGGACGGGCGGAAAAGATCCAGATGGTTTTCAGCGATGAATATGATTCCGACTGGGACAGGGAATCGTAACGCCCCTCGCCAGGAACAAAGCAAGATGTCCCCAGACACTCGCCCGAAACCCGGAGCTGTTTCTCATGTATTTTATCGACCCTCACGTACACATGGTCTCCCGTGTAACCGACGACTACGAACGGATGACCCGCATGGGTTGTGTCGCTGTCAGTGAACCCGCCTTCTGGGCCGGTTTTGATCGGGGAAGTGTCGATGGCTTTCGTGATTACTTTCACCAGCTGACGGAATTTGAACCGAAACGCGCTGCCTGGTCCGGCGTGCAGCATTACACCTGGCTGTGTATCAACGCGAAGGAAGCCGAGAACGTTTCGCTTTCGCGGGAAGTCATCACCATGATTCCGGAATTTCTGGATCGACCTGGTGTGCTGGGCATTGGGGAAATTGGACTCAACAAGAACACGCCAAACGAATGCAAAATCTTCCGTGAGCATCTCGATCTGGCGATGAAAACAAACGAGTTGATACTGATTCACACGCCCCACTTGCAGGACAAATTCAAGGGGACGCACATGATCACAGACATGCTGCTTGAAGATGACCGCATCGAACCGGAGCGGGTTCTGATCGATCATGTCGAGGAACATACGGTTCGGCTCGCAAAGGAAAACGGGTTCTGGTGCGCAATGACACTCTATCCCACGACCAAATGTACTCCGGCGCGCGCTGCGGATATTATCGAAATGTATGGCGATGACCGCATCATGGTGAACTCAGCGGGTGACTGGGGGCCATCCAATCCGCTCGCCGTGCCAGATTTCATTCAGGAACTCCGCAAACGGGGTTGGCCCGATTCGCGCATTCGCAAAATTGTTTACGACAATCCACTGGAGTTTTTCGTCCAGGCCCGCAATTTCGAGTTCACCCCGCCCGATACCATGTGGGAGCCGAGTCGGGCAGAGGTAAACTGATGAAAATAGTGGTAGTTGCTGTCCCCCAAAGCACCTAGATCAGGGGGGTCAGAAACTCGAACGACTGTCGTAGTGCAACTGGTGCCATGTGGCTGTGTCGGCTGAGTTCCACATGCAATCCGTCTGTGTAGCCGATGTCGCGCAGGCATTGCATGATCGGCGGGAAATCGATCTCTCCTTCTCCGAACATCAAATGCTCATGCACGCCGGCACACATGTCTTCAATATGCAAATTAAAGATCCGATCCTTCCAGGCAGTCAAATGATCGGCAATCGGCGTTTCGCCATTGCAATGCAGGTGGCCGATGTCGATTGTCAGTCCGAAATGGTCTGCGGAAACGTATGTTTGCAGCTCAGCGAAATCGGCGAGCGACTCGATAAACATGCCGGGCTCAGGCTCAAATGCCAGTTTGACGTTGGCGTTCTCCGCATGATCGATGACCGGCACCAGGCCTTTCACCAGGCGTTGCATCGCTTCATTACGGGGGAGGGGTTGCTTCAACGTACCCGACCAGAAAGAGACGGCGTCAGCTTCGAGTTCGCACGCCAGGTTAATGCATCGTTTCAAAAAGTCGATCCGAATGGCACGTTCAGCTTCCGTGGGACTCATCAGCGTCGGTTCGTGTTTCTGTCTTGGATTCAGCAGGAACCGGGTTCCCGTCTCGACCACGCAACGCAAATCGCAGATGGAAAGCAGCGCGTTCATCTTCTCCACTTCACGTTTTGAAGATTCGAGATAAGGATTCAAACAATAGTGATCCACGGTGATCGCAACGGAATTGTAACCAGCTTCATGGATCAACGAGATCGCATCCTGCCAGCGATGAAACGCCAACCCGTTGGTGTTGTATCCCAGACGCATTGAATCAATACTCAACCAACAGTCACTCAACAAAAAACCGGTGGAACAAGGCCACCGGTTGGGAAAGACAAATCTGACGGAAAATCCGCACGGACAGCTACGCCAGAGGCATTGGTTCCGGTTGCAGGAGGAAGGGAAAGACCCGTGTCGGCTTGCCTTCCTTATAGTCATCTTTGTAGCTCAATTGTGCGGCCCGGTCTGCAGCAAATTGCAGCATCGTGAATTCAAGACCGCAGAAGAAGTCTTCACTGGTTTCCGCAGCAACGTCGGCGAACACTTCACCCGCTGAAGCAGCATGACGGCGAACACCATGAATACTGCTCTCGCGGACTTTCACCCCCGCAGCAGACAACTTGACGAGACCTTTGAGAAATCGACCGACGGTTGTGTCGGGGCCGGAGGAACGCCACAGTCGTTCCCACTCGTCGTGCGATTCCCAGTAATAGCCATGATTGAAATAGTCAATGGCGAGAAGGTAATTGCGGTTTTCGGCCCACGTCTCGGCGGAAAGTGGTTTAACCGTTTTTCCTTTGCGGGCGTGGCTGTGTCCCCTTGGATCGCGAATGGGGTGAGGCAACCCACTGCCGGGAACAAACGTGTAAGAGGGCAAATCCGCCGTCGGCAATAGACGGGTTGGCAAATCAGCTTCTGCGTTAATCATACGAACATTCTCCGAACACAAACTCTGCGGGAAAAGAACCCGCAACCTTAGAATGAATTGTGGCAATTGACCGCCAGACAAATCAGCCGGAGACTGGAATTCCAGCCGGATTATACCCTTCGGACAGGTCAATCACCTGTTGCAGTGTCCATTCGCAAATGCGAAATGAACTGCCAGATTGCATCGAGCGACTCACGACTCACCAGAAATGGATGCGAGGCACGAAGCAAAAAGGCAAGTACATATACTCCGAGGGCCGCCCATTCTCCTTCGGAAGATCGGCACTCACAGCATGTTGTGTTGTTGGGAGGGCACAGAACCAGTTGAAACCGGGATTCTGCGGTTGTCTTCAATGACAAGTCAATTTTGGGGATTTCCGTCACGGCCCACTATGACAACGATCAAAGAATACCGAAATCCAAACCGGGTACGGTACCCCTTAAATTTAAATCTGCGAAAAATCGTGGAAAAAATCGCTCCTCACAGCCAAATTTTACGCACCTGTCCAGTGAAAGCACAGCAGAAATGTGAACATATATCCATATTCCCGTAACTGTGGATCAGACCGTCGTCGGTCTCCTGGCCTTTAGAGCGCATCCGAGATAACCGTAGGGTAGTGTCTGTCAAGTTGCGCACTTTGTTTTCTGGCGGTTCCTTGTTGCTGGCAGCAATGGCTTCTTCTTCCTGTCTGCTCTCCCCGAAGGGAGAGA
>JANQSH010000196.1 GCA_028284145.1 Planctomycetaceae bacterium
TGTCAAGGCTTTGTTTTGGGGTGCGGGTTGACATAACCCGCTCCGTTGTCGCTCCTTGCAACTTTACCGAACCCAAATTTTAATCTTGACGGACCACTAATATATCGCTGAATATAGCTGCGATCAGTAAACCGAAATCCTCAGACGGGAATTCTGCAGTGTGGGTTGAACCGTTTCCTGCAGTCGCCCAAAAATCCACCTTCGTTCGGGCCGGAGTCGCAACAGTTTCAAACTGTCGCCCCGTGTGAGCACAATGTTCTGTGGTCTTTCCGATGTCGTTTGCCAATAATTCAGCACATAATCCCAGGCACGGGACCGGGCGCTGCAACGAATGTGGATCGGGTCGATACCATACCAACTTCTTTCGGGCATCACACAGTTGCAGTCGAATCGCTTGCATAGATCGACGATGCGTTCTTCCAGTTCGATCGCACGTTCCCACAAGATCGGCCAGGTGAGTTGATTTCCGGGAAAAAGCAGATTTCCTGCGAGGAAAAACTTCCAGGGCGACAATCTTCCCACACTCTCCAATGGGAGCGAAGTGACGATGACTTCCGCGTTCCGATCGAACATGCGAAGTAAACACTCCTCAACCCATCCCGTGATTCGCTCCGGCGTCTGCGAATACAGCAGGTCGTTGCCAATGTCGGTCAACAAACCAAGTGGGCGACTCTCTGTATCTTTCGATGCCGGCAACGCATCCCAGATGCCACATTTTGTGATCCCCGGTAATCTCCGAATCGCGACACGGCTGTCAATCCCATAAGACCGACCATGGCCGAATGCCACGAACAGGTCGATTGGCGGCGACACATGGGTTTCCAACCAGTTCAATATCTGAGGAAACCCCATGGTAAGATTGCTGGCCCCCAACAAGATCACACAGCGTGAAGCGGCATGTTCCCCGGTATCGTCATTCGTTGATCGTGCTGCGTACTCAACCGGCATGTCAGCTCGTACCACCGGCGTTTTCGGGAACGGTGTCGATATCGCGATCAGATTGGCGCGACTTCGCAATTTCCCAGAATTCCTGAATGACGTCGGCAGCTTCGGCAGCAGTTGTCTTGAATTTGACGTATCGCTTCTCCACGCCATCGTCCGATTTTTCGGTTCGATTGCGCTCGTCACCGGTAGCATGAGGACGATTCCCGGCCAATTGCAGTTTCAACCCGCCAACCTGTAATAAATCGCCTGGCTGAATGAGCGTTTTTTCTCTTATTCTTTCGTTGTTCACATAAGTGCCGGATTTGGACCCCAGATCTTTGACATAGATGCCTGACTTATCCGGGAAGAGGGCGCAATGCTCCGGTTCCACGGAATCGGAGGGAATCCGGATCAGGCATTTGGGACTACTTCCCACCAGGACTTTGCCTTCCGGCAGCAGCATCTTTTTGCCAGTCATCTTTCCGCTGCGAATGACGAATACTCTGCGAGAACTTTCCAGCGCAGCCCTGGTCAGCGGTATCCCGGAAATTGTCAGCGTTCCCGACTGCTCCTGTCCACATTTGGGACAGATGCGGGCTTTCTCAAGTTTATCCGGGAAAAGATGGTAGTTCGTCGAGCAATGCTGACACTTGACGGTCACGAATTTCAGCGTCTGAACGTTACGGGTCGGAATCATCTGGTCGGCACCAGCGCGAAATGCCCGCTCGTCAGAACGATCATTCTCAACCAGTTTCGGCACCTGCACTCGGGCCTGGCAATTCGAGCAAGTCATCGCCTTGCCCTTGTTGGAGAAACTGACGCGGAATTTTTGTCCGCATCGACAACTGAACTCAATCCGCCGCTCGTCTTTTTTTGCTGTCCCATGTTGGCGATCCCAGACCACTTCCGATATTTCGCGGACCATGTCGACCAGCGTTTCTGCATCGAATGGCTTGGTCAGGTAACCATCGGCACCAACCCGTGCGGCGAGATCGCGCGCCCGATCGGTATTGATGATGGACAGCATCATGATCGGAATCGCATGATCAATATGCTTCATCCGTTCGCAGATTTCGAATCCACTTTCCCCCGGAAGAATGATCGATGTGACCACAAAATCCGGTCGTCGCATCGAAAATGTCGCGTGTGCCTGACCACCGTCGCGCGCGACCGAAACATTGTAGCCTGCCGCTTGAAGATGCTTTTTCACAAAATCGACAGATTCCATGTCGTCATCGACAACAAGAATATCGTTTACGACAACGTGACCTTCGGTTTCTTTGTTGGAATCGATCGACATGATTTCAGGCCCAGAGCCAGACGCACGAGGGATTTGAAAAGAGGAGACCGTCGGCGTCCACGGCTTAGAAAGAAGTGTGTATATTGCGCTAATCTATTTTATCACGCAATCGACGATCTGCGGCACAATTCCGCCACAAGTATACAGGCGTCCCGTTTGTGAGCCGGCGATTTCCAGTTCAAAAAGCGGCATCGAAGACGGACAACGGGAATTCGCAGCATTCTGACAGTGGATTACTGACTTGCAGATTCCTGCGTGACGTCAGAACTGGCACAAACCGCAGTTTCAACTTCGGTCAGAAGCTGATCGAGGCGGAATGGCTTATAGAGCACTGCCTTCAGACCTTCCTTCCGGGCTTTGACGATGGAATGCGAAGGATCGTACCCGAAACCAGTCATCAGAATAACCTGTAGATCCGGATGGATTTCCTTCAACTGGTGGAAGCATTCGTAGCCGTTCATGTCGGGCAGGCGGATGTCGACAATGACAACGTCATAGTCAAACCGACGGCACATCAGAAGTGCCTCTTCGCCATTGTGGGCGGTCTCAACGTCGCAACCAACGCGACCCAAAAGTTCGTGTGCCGCCTGACGAACAGCGTCATCACTATCGGTGACCAGCACACGTTTGCTTTTGAGCTTCGGCCTCTGATCTCTTCCGGAGACAGAATAACTGCGTCCCTCTGGCGCAATGGAATCACCCACTTTGTGGATGAGTTGTTTGATGTCTCGTGTGTGTTTCAGAATTCGGGACAATCGCTCGCTGACATTCGGTTCATGTCCGATATACCGTTCAAGCACCCAGGTCGCGTCGTTGAGAATTTCATCAACCGGGTTCGCAACCTCCCGCAAAATCATCTCAGTATTTTCTGTCGCCGTGGTGAGTTTCTCCGCCACGAGTAATTCCAACGTGTTCAGAGCGGCGGCAACTTCGCGACTGAAGAGTTCCAGAAACTGAAGATCGTTTTCATCGAAGGCACCGGTGTTCGGGCTTTCAACATTAAACGTTCCCTGAATCTCGTCGTGGAGAATGAGTGGAACGGTCAACGAACTCCGAGCACCGGGTGCACCGGGCAAATAAAGAGGATCACTTTCGGTGTCTTCGCAGAGATAGCTTTTCCCGGTCGCTGCGACAAAACCGGTTACACCGTTATCTTGCGGGCTGGCAACGAGATCGCGATCTGCCGCATCCGGTTCCATCCCAACCGCCAACAGTGGCTCCAACTGTTTGGTGTTCTTGTCGACCAGACGAATTTCGACCGTCTCAAACTGAAGAAGATCCTGTGTATAGTGCAGGATCTTCTGTTTCAATAATTCAATGCGTTTCTGGACAGACATTTCCAGAATTTCCTGGGGCGAAAGGTCTCCCAATTCCAGGCCGGCATGATAGATCGCATTGAGTTTCTGTTTTTGCAGCACCTCGGCCGACACGTCCCGGACAATGACAACGAGAAAGACAGGAATCATCTCGTCAGCCCCATCTCGGAAGACCGGCTTGACGTGAAGCTCGAAGTAGGATTTTTCACCAATCCGCAAAACGCTCTTGGCCGCTTCACCGGCCGCCATCGCTGTATTGAAGGGACAGAAGTCCGGCCCCAGAATTTCTGGCGTGCCAAACATCGTGTAGAAGTTGCAGCCCAGAATCTCTGTCGGGTCTTCATTCGCACGGCATCCGGCGGACAACTCGTTCACCCGGGAGTTGCACCAGAGGACGTTCAAATCCTGATCGAGCAGTACAAGACCGTCCGGAATCTGATCGAGAATCCCCGAGGCATGCAACAGGCTGCCCGGTGCGGTCGATTCCTCGCCCAGCAGGAGTACACCTGCGAAATTGTCATTCTGCAGGTTGAGTAACCCATCTTCGAGATTCGCGGGAACAACGACATCGTATTGCTCCCGTAATCGTTCCGGAAAACCGGCCGACTCGGAGGTTGCATCGCCATAAACAAGAATTTTGGATGCCATACTGGAGGCCTTTGATGACATACGCAAACGCGAACCCGGGTTACGATCGCTCGGCGTCTTTTCGCCTCTGACATTGACCATCAGGTGTTTCAGAACCCCTTTATTCTATCCCCGCCCCAGAGGATGGACAACTGCCAACTTGATGAGATTCGAGTGACAACCGCTCAAAATGCCGTGTCATTCAGGAACCAAAACACTCTCGGTAATCCGCTTCACTTCAACTCGAACCGGCAAAAAACAGATTCCATTGCCCGTTGTCGTGACATCGGCAGTACGAGCAAAATTATTGATTGCGTTCACCCAGCCTGCGAAACTTTTCAACAAATCTCATATTGAAAAGGTTGGATTCCTGCCCGGCGACCATGCTCCAGACCTACCCTGCCAACCAATGGAATGATATGGTTTCGACATCTCATTTTTCTCTTCAAGGAATGATAATGCACCTGGATGAACAGGCCAAATTGTTGATCGCGTTAGCAGGGATTTTCGCTCTGGGAATCGGTGCACAATGGGTCGCATGGCGTGTGCGTCTGCCATCGATTCTGCTTCTGCTGACAATGGGATTCCTCGTCGGACCGATTTCCGAAGTGATCAGCCCCAGCGGAACGCGTTTGATCGACCCGACAGAGATGCTCGGCCCTTTACTGTTTCCGATCGTTTCTTTGTCGGTCGCAATCATTCTGTTTGAAGGGAGTCTCAGTCTGCGCCTGAAAGAGCTGCGCAGTATCGGAAAACCGCTGTTTCGTCTGCTGACGGTTGGCGTCGCAATCACATGGGGCTTGTGCGCGCTGGCGGCGCATTACTGCCTTGAGCTGGGTTGGTTCATCTCCGTATTGCTGGGAGCCATTCTTACGGTCACTGGCCCAACCGTCGTTGGCCCCATGTTGCGCCACATTCGACCGATCGGAACGGTCGGTCCAATCGCGCGATGGGAAGGCATTGTGGTGGACCCCATCGGAGCCGTTCTCGCCGTGCTGGTTTTTGAGGCGCGACATATTGAGGCGTTCAATATCGCGACACTCCATGCGTTGGCCGCGTTGGGAAAAACGATTCTGATCGGGGGGGGGATCGGTGCAGCCGCAGCCATCCTCATTGCCTTCCTGCTCCGCAGACACTGGATTCCCGATTACCTCGAAAGCCTCGTAACAATGATGATTGTCGTTGTGACCTTCGTACTATCGAACATTCTTCAGGAAGAAGCCGGTCTCGTTACAGTCACTGTCATGGGCATCTGGCTGGCCAACAGCAGTAAAGTCAACATCAAGCATATTCTCGAATTCAAAGAGAATCTCTCTGTTCTGCTGATCTCCAGCTTGTTCATCCTACTTTCCGCCCGACTTGATCTGTCGCAATTTGGAGAGCTGAGTTGGCGCGGGCCGTTGTTCGTTGTCATCGTCATTTTGATTGTTCGACCGGCGTCGGTTTTTGCCTCGACCGCGGGATCGGAATTGAACCACCGCGAGAAACTCTTTTTGTCGTTTCTCGCACCGCGTGGGATTGTTGCGGCTGCCGTCGCGTCAATTTTTGCGCTCGAACTGCAGGAATCGGGGAAGGGACTTGATTCTGCAACGTTCCTTGTCATTGTTGGGACGGTGTTAACCTACGGACTGGCCTCAGCACCGCTCGCAAGAAGACTCGGGCTGTCGACTCCGAATCCACAGGGACTTGTTATCGCCGGGGCCAACGCATTTGCCCGGTCCGTCGCTCACGCGCTCAAAGATGCGGGATTTACAGTGCTGCTGGTCGACAGCAATCACTACTACATTCGTACCGCCCGCATGGAAGGCCTCAACACATGTCAGGCCGATATTCTATCGGACCATGCACTGGAAGAATTGAATCTCGGTGGAATTGGTCGGTTCCTCGCTGTCACGCCAAACGATCAGGTCAACTCGCTTTCGGCCATTCACTTCAGTGAACTGTTCGGCAACTCCGGTGTTTATCAGCTCCCCCCCATTGCACAGGAAGGCCAACGAAAGGGACAGTCAGGCCAGATGATTTTCGGTCGGCTGCTCTTTTCCCCGCAGGCAAATTATTGGGAACTGCAACGGCGGATCGAGTTGGGATCGACTATCAAGGCGACCAAACTGACCGACGAGTTCAATCTCGCCGCGTTCAACGAGCGTTACCAGCACACCGCCTTGCCGCTGTTCCTGATTGACGAAGCCGGAAAAAGGCTGACGATCTATTCGACCAATCCGGAAACGTCTCCGAAATCAGGCCAGACGCTGATTGCTCTGGTTGATAAACCGGTTGAAAAATCCACAGAGGCCAGCAACGAAACGCCTTCGATTCCGTAAGAGCACTCGGACAAAACATGGGAAAGTTGCCGAAATTCTCGGCGTTTTTGAACCCAAAGGTGGTTTTGTCCCTTGGGTCTAAGTCTGTCGAGATCACTTTTTGACCATCGATGTGAGAAACTGCCGAAATTTCCTGTCGGTCACCTGTTCTTTGCTGATGAGTCGAAATCGAATCGCTTCGCGGCCATCGCGGTGCGTTTTGATTTCTCGCTCCTCGCCGAAGTTGGTGATCATTCCCAGTGTTATCTTACCGGGTGGCTGGAAAAGGGTGAGGTCGATTCCGCCTCGTCGTTTGGTGTGAATGGTCAACAACAAACCTTCATCGTTACCGATTCTCCCAACGTTGACAACCTGCTTGTTACCCCAGTCAAATTCCAGCCTGTGCGATTTGTTCACCAGAAAATCGAATAACAAATCGAGCGTCTCAGCATTCCACTGCACTTGTTTACCGCTGGGAAATCCCTTGCGCGAAATGTGCCACTTGCGTTGCAGCACTTTCCAGGGCATTAGTTCATTCGGGTCTTTCTTTGCCTTGTTGATTTCCGTGAAATACGACTCGCGTGCCTCGGCCAGAAACGTGCGGAACTCTTTGGTGTTGATTTCCTTCAGCCAATGCACGGAGATAACCACCTCCTGCCAGGGGCCTTTGAGATTCTTTGCCCGCACACGTGGCAGTTTGCCGTAGACCTGAATTTCGTCGATGTCATCCACCGATTTCAAATTCAGACGGGAACGCAATTTCTCCTGGTCAAAGGTTCGCTTTTGCACGCGGAATTTGAGTGTCATCAACCACTCATCAGCAGTGAGAGCGTGAAAGAACCACCCCCCCCTTTTCGACTCACCCATGATTTCGACGGTGCTGCGGTTGTTCCAACTGGTCTCTGCGAAGCCTCCGGAATCCTCGAGCCAGTCGACGACGAAATCCAACGCCTCGCCTTCCCAGCGGCATGGTTTGCCAGCATAACTGAGGCGGTCTTGCGTGTGCCATTTGCGACCATCGGTCTGCCAGGGCATTCTGGCTTCTTTGCCGACCTGATTCAGGTCAAGATCGCCTTCCCGCTTTTTTGCTGCTTCTGCAGCGTCGAAAACCTCTCGATCCTCTCGATTTCCCGACGCCAGTACCGGTTCGAGCATTTCTCCCGTGTGCGATCGCATACCCTTTCTGTTGTTGTGAGACTTAGCCGAGTTCGCGTAGGAAACGACATTTTCCGGCGTACCCTGCGTGACAATCCAGCCCCCTTCGTTGCCCGCTTCGGGGCCAACGTCCACAATCCAGTCGGCCGTCTTGATGACATCGAGATTGTGTTCGATTACGACAACGGTGTTGCCGGCTTCGACCAGCGAATTGAGGACCTTCAACAGTTTGGCAATGTCGTCGAAGTGCAGGCCAGTGGTTGGTTCATCGAGAATGTAGAGTGTTTTACCCGATTGTGGTCGGGCGAGTTCCGCAGCGAGCTTCACCCGTTGTGCTTCACCGCCAGAGAGTGTCGGAGCCGATTGTCCCAGCGTGAGATAATCCAACCCGATGGCGCAGAGCGTGGAAAGATACGTCCGGATTTTGGGGATGTTTTCGAACAGTTCGGCCGCCTCGCCGATCGGCATCGCCAGGACATCAGCGATGCTCCTGCCCCGGTATTTCACCGCGAGCGTTTCGGGGTTGTAGCGCTGGCCGTGACAGGTGTCGCATTCAATCCAGACATCCGGAAGGAAGTGCATTTCAATACATTTCTGACCGTTCCCTTCGCAGTCGTCACAACGACCGCCAGCCCGATTAAAGCTAAAACGCCCCGGGCGATACCCGCGCACTTTCGATTCTGGCAAACGGGTGAAGAGTTCCCGAATTTGATCGAACACGCCGGTATAAGTGGCGGGGTTGGAGGCCGGAGTGCTGCCAAGTGGTTGCTGGTCAACCGTGATCACCTTGTTAAATTGTTCCAGTCCGAGTAGTTCGTCGTGCGGACCGACCGGTTCGCGTGATCTATGCAGCACTTTTGCGGCAGCACGTGCGAGCGTATCTTCGATCAGCGAACTTTTTCCGGAACCGCTGACACCGGTGATGCAGGTGAAAGTGCCCAATGGAATTCGCAGATCGACATTACGGAGATTGTGATGGCAGGCACCGGTCAATTCGAGCCAATCTTTGCCGGGGGGAAGTGGAGCTTCTTCAATGGATGACATCCGGCGGTTTGTCGGAATCGGGATTTCCTGCTTGTCGGCCAGGTATTGCCCGGTCAAAGAAGCTTTTTTTCGTCGCAATTGTCTGGGCGAACCAGAACCAGTGACGGTCCCGCCGAATCGACCGGCTCCAGGACCGAAGTCGTACAGATGGTCGGCCGCTTCGAGGACTTCGCGGTCATGCTCAACGAGAACCAGCGTGTTGCCGAGGTTGCGGAGTTTGCGTAACGCTTCCAACAACAGATCGTTGTCGCGCGGATGAAGGCCGATGGTCGGTTCGTCCAGAACGTAGAGGATGCCGGTCAAAGCACGACCAATTTGTCCCGCCAGTCGAATACGCTGGTTTTCCCCGCCGGAAAGTGAGGGTAATGTACGGGCGAGTGTGAGGTAATGCAGTCCGACTTCAACCAGAAACGTAAGCCGGCTGGTCGCCTCAGCCAGCAGGTCTCCAGCGATCTTTTTCTCGCGTGCCTTGAGTTTGATGCTCTTGAGAAACATGAGCGAGTCTCCCAATGGCATTTCGCAAATTTGCTGCAATGTTCGGCTCTTCAATCGCACAGCTGCCGCATCGTCCCGCAGGCGGCTTCCGCTGCAGACAGAACAGGGGACTTCGCCGACCAAATCCGCCAGCGCCTGCCGATAGTAAAACGAAACTCGCGATGCCTGCTCAACCGCCGGGTACAAACCTTTGTATTGTATTCGAGTCGGTGGAGCGTTTTTCTTTTCAGGATTCAACTCAAACCAGCGATCGCCCGCGCCGTACAACAAAACACGTTGATGAGCGGGATCGAGTTGATCGAAGGGCACATCGAGCGGGATTTTCAATTCGGTTGTGAGCGATTCCAGAATTCGTCCGAAAAGCAGCGACTCTTTGGGATGGGGGCAAATGGAAATCGCCCCCTCAGACAAACTCATTTTCGGATCAGCGATGAGGGCAGAGAGATTTGTTCCCTGTTCTGTTCCGAGGCCTTCACACGCTTCACACCAGCCAAGCCAGCTGTTGAATGAAAAGTTGTGCGGCGAGAGTTCTTCAAAACTACGACCACACAAATGACAGGCATAAAACAGACTGTAGCGGTCGATCTTCCAGTCGGTTTCGTCAATGTTGTTGTCCCAATGGGCGACGTGAATTACTCCACGACCGAGGTCGAAAGCCATTTCGATCGAGTCAGCCAGACGACCTCGGTTTTTTGGATCGACCGTGATGCGATCAATCACAATTTCGACACTGTGACGACGACGGCGGTCGATTTCGGGAACCTCTTCCAGTCGATGTGTTGTTCCATCGATCCGCACGCGGAGAAAACCCTGCGAACGCGTGCGATCCCAGAGGGTTTCGTACTTCTGCCCGACCGTCACTTCCTGCGGAGACAACAGGACAAGTCTGGTTCCCTTGGGGAATTCCAGAATGCGATCGATCACCTGATCGGTCGTCTGCGATTCGACCGGGATATTGCAATCGGGACAATATGGATCACCCAGTCGGGCGAACAGCACGCGCAGGTAATCGTAAATTTCGGTCACTGTGCCGACGGTTGATCGGGGTGTTGTGCCAGTCGCCTTCTGTTCTATCGCAATCGCTGGCGAAAGGCCGTGGATATGTTCGACCTTCGGCTTGGGCATTTGGCCGAGAAATTGTCGCGCGTATGAGGAAAGGCTTTCGACATAGCGGCGTTGTCCTTCGGCGTAGAGTGTGTCCATGGCGAGCGAACTTTTTCCGCTGCCGCTCGGCCCGCAAAAGACACTCATCCTGTCGCGGGGAATTTCGATGTCGAGATTCTGAAGATTGTGTTGCGCAGCCCCACGAACCGTGATTTCCCGACTGTCGCCGTTACCATTGCTGGACGCATTGTGACGATGCGCGACCTGCCAGCGGGCGTTGGTGTGACGCGCGGCGGCTTTGGATTTGCGAGCCAGCGATTTCGTCGTCTTTGAAGCCGCTTTTTTCGGTTTTGCCTTCTTCGGGGAGGATTTCCGTTTGGGTTGAAGAACCTGTGCCAGCGCCGCGCCCGTTGCGGAGTTGCGATTGGCCGCGATCGTCTCTGGCGGTCCTTCGGCAACAATCGTTCCGCCACCGGCTCCCCCTTCGGGACCAAGATCGATGATCCAGTCTGCCGTTTTGATGACATCCAGATTGTGTTCCACGACGATCACCGTGTTGCCGTCATCGACGAATCCGTGCAGAACTTCGAGAAGTTTGTGAATGTCGGCGAAGTGTAATCCAGTGGTCGGTTCATCCAGCAAATAAACCGTCCGGCCGGTGGAACGTTTGCCAAGCTCCCGTGCCAGTTTGATCCGTTGTGCTTCGCCGCCGGAGAGTGTGGGCGATGGTTGTCCGATCTTGATGTAGTCGAGTCCCACATCGTGCAATGTCGTCAGGAGTTTCATGAGTTTTGGCACGTTCTTGAAATGTTCCAACGCCTGTTGCACATCCATCTCGAGAACGTCGGCGATACTTGCTCCCTTGTACTTGACTTCAAGCGTTTCACGATTGAAGCGGTTGCCCTCGCAGACCGGGCAGGTCACCCAGATGTCGGCGAGGAAATCCATTTCCAGTTTGTTTGAACCATAACCCTCACACGCTTCACAACGGCCACCGGCAACATTGAAACTGAATCGTCCCGGTTTGTAACCACGGACACGGGATTCCGGCAATTTGGCAAACAGGTTGCGAATTTCGTCAGCCAGTTTGACGTAGGTTCCGGGATTGGATCGGGGCGTGCGACCGATAGGAGACTGATCGATGTCGATTGCCTTGTCGATAAGTTGCAGTCCATTGACGCGAGTATGCTTGCCGGGGTTTCCTTTTCCGTTATTGACATCACGATTGAGGACCTGCCAGAGGATGTCGTTAACGAGCGAACTCTTTCCCGATCCACTCACGCCAGTGATGCAAACAAACGATGAAAGCGGAAAGACGACATCGACATTCCTGAGGTTATTGTGCCGGGCGCCTTTGATCGTGATCTTCTGTTTTCCGTTTGTTCTTCGTTTTTCCGGCGTTTCGATTTCGAGTTTGCCAGAGAGATACTGCCCCGTGACGCTCCGTTTCGATTTGAGGACGTCGTTCAATTTTCCTTCAACGACAATCTCACCCCCGCGCACACCGGGACCTGGGCCGAAGTCGATGATGTAATCTGCCGCCCGCATCGTCTCTTCATCATGTTCGACGACGACGACGGTATTACCCTGGTCGCGTAAATCGAGCAGGCTTTCCAGCAACATTTCATTGTCACGCGGATGCAGCCCGATGGAGGGTTCATCCAGAATATAGACCACGCCAACCAGACCGCAGCCGATTTGACCAGCCAGGCGAATCCGCTGACTTTCCCCACCGGAAAGTGTAGGGGCGGTGCGATCCAGTGTGAGATAATCGAGTCCACAACGGAGCAGAAATCCAAGCCGACCGCGAATTTCCTTCAGCACTTCCTCGGCGACAATCAGCCCGGTTTCATTCAGTTTTAGCGACTCGAGGAATTCATCCGCCTCGCCAATGCTCAGGGCACAGACGTCTGGTAATCCGAGTTGTGTGTCTTTCACCTTTTTCTTGAACGCCTGGCTGGTGGTTTCAAGTTTGACACTGCGGGCCTGCTGGTTTAATCGGGTTCCATGGCAATCGGTGCAGGTCACGAATTCCATATATTTTTCGAGCTGCTTCCGCCGCATTGGGTTTTTCGTTTTGCGATAACTCTCCAGCAAGGCGGGGATCACGCCATCAAAGGTGCCTCCATGTTTCCAGATACCGCCGGAATATCGCCAGGAATAAGTGACGTGCCGGTCACCGGTGCCGTAAAGGAATAACTGTTGTGCTTCGGGTGAGAGTTCTTCCCAGGGTGTTTTCAGCAGTGATCCTTCTTCGAGATTGAGGTCGACTTCAATCGCCCGCGCTCCGCCTTCGAAGAGGTGTCTTCGCCATCGTCCCACCTTGCGAAATGTGCCGAGTAATTCGATCGCTCCCCTGGCGACCGTTTTGGATGTCTTTGGAATGAGTCGCTCGATAACGAAATCATGCCGGAGCCCGAGACCGTTACATTCCAAACACATTCCCAGCGGGCTGTTGAAACTGAAGAGCTGCGGCGACGGTGGTTCGTAACTCAAACCGCAGTGTGTGCAGGCATATCTGGAACTGTAGAGCTGATCACCCGGTTGCGTTGCTCCGGTCTTTCGCCGGGGCTTCCGTTTGGGAGCTGACTCTTTGGCGGTTGGTTCTTCCTGCGAGATGATCAGATTACCGTCGGCCAGTTTGATGGCGGTCTCGACCGAGTCGGCCAGACGGTTGCGCGTCACCTTGCCGGCAATCAGCCGATCGACAACCACTTCGATACTGTGCCGCATCTGTCGGTCGAGTTGTTGCGATTCATTCAGTTGAATGACACGGCCATCAACCCGTGCTCGGAGAAACCCCTGTTTCAACAAATCTTCGAACAGGTCTTTGAACTCACCTTTCTGCATTTGAACGATCGGCGCGAGTATCTGGAATCTGGTTCCCTCGGACAGTCGGAGAATGTCCTGCAGAATCTGTTCAGTCGATTGTGCCGTGATTTCGCGGTCGCAGTTCGGACAATGGCCTGTCCCGACGCGCGCGAACAAGACACGCAAGTAGTCGTAAATCTCGGTGATCGTGCCGACAGTGCTGCGCGGATTGCGACTGGTCGCTTTTTGCTGAATGGAAATCGAAGGGGCGAGACCGGAAATCGTATCGACTTCCGGCTTGGGCATCTGCCCGAGAAACTGCCGGGCGTAGCTCGAAAGGGATTCGACGTACCTTCGTTGTCCCTCTGCATAAAGCGTGTCGAAGGCGAGCGAACTCTTCCCCGAACCGCTGACGCCGGTCATCACAATCAGTTGATTCCGGGGCAGAGTGAGATCGACATTCTGGAGGTTATGTTCGCGTGCGCCGCGAATGATGATGTCGGTCTGGGACATCGGCTGACTTCATTTTGGCGTGAATGGGGGCGTTCGGAACGCGTTTTCGGCTACCTGGAACAAGAAGTATAGGGAAGCCAAATTGTTGCCGACAACTGTACACGGCCCGTCGCGAAAATGTAGAGAATAAAGGAGAACGGAGCATATTAAGCTCTTCTGTGCCGTGATGAGCGTCGATTGGCCTGAAAACACACAGGTCTCCACGAGCCAGAGACGTCACACCAGAAGGTAAACTGTTCTAATACGGGGTCGTCAGCATTTGCCAATTCCCACTGATGGGTGATTGACAGCAGTGATTTCGCCCGGTTACAAAGGAGGGACGGTATTTCGCTCCACTCCGAACTAATTGACACCAAAATTGACTCCCATTGATGAAGGACAAAATTATGAAGCTCATCCTCTGCGGCCTGTGTGTCGCCTTATTTTTTGCCTCGGCCGGGCTTCAAGATGCCAACGCGTTGTTCTGGTGTGGATTTTTCCGTCCACCCGCTGCCGCACCTGTGTACAATCCACCCTGTGCGCCTTGCGGGCCCGCTTACCGTCCTGTCACGCCGAGAACATCGTTTTACGCTCCCTGGCCGACAATGGGCTACAGTTCGATATGGGGATGTGGTCCGGCCTGCCCAATAGTTTGCGATCCCTGCATGAGCGGCAACTGTGCAACAGGGGCAGGGGATTGCGGCGTGACTGTGAATTCCAGTCCGGATGTCTCGATGGGTGAAGGATCACAAGAGCCGGAACTGGCACCGAATCAGTACGAGCCGGATGGTCAAAAGACGTTCGCCGGCGAAAACAATTCAAAGAAGGTTCCTGAACCAGAACCAGACAGTGGATTTCGGCCACGGAAATCGGGCAACGATGCTGCCAACCCCGGCGCCGATCCGTTCAACAGGCCGAACGAGATTTCTCCCGACAATGGTATGGAAAATCGCGATGCATTCAAACTGCCGAGCGTGATTGAAAAACCGAAACCTGCACCGGTTGTTCCCCCCGGTGAAGAGGCCAGGAAGAAAACATCGGTCCCGCCGATGAATCTCGATGCCAAGATCACCTGGCGTCCAACCGTCAGGCGTACCCGTCTGAACATTCAGGCCGATTATGTCAGCCCTGTGGTTGTTCGCACCAACGTGACGTCGCAATCCGACTGGCCCCCTGCCACAACACCGGTACAAACCGAGAAGATCGTACGCAAGTAATTCACCGTCGACCATGCCGACCAGACGGCGAGGTGTCGCTTGATGAAAAAGCTCGCCTCGCCTTTCTTATGCGCTCAACATGATCAACCTCACCGCCGGATGGAGCAATGCAGAATAACGACGTCGCCCGCATATTCGATCAACTGGCCGACCTGTTGGAAATTCAGGGGGCCAATGCCTTTCGCGTCCGAGCCTATCGCAACGCCTCCCGAACAATCGGCAATCTGACCGAATTGGTCGCCGACATTATTGCCGATCAGAGCCGCAGCCTGCAGGATCTTTCGAGCATCGGCAAAGACCTTGCGGAAAAAATCACGACGATTGTTGAATCCGGTTCACTGCCACAATTGGATGAGTTAAAAGAGCAGGTTCCGCCCGGCGTGGTCGAGATGCTGAATCTCCCCGGCATCGGCCCGAAAAAAGTCGCTGCGATTTTTCATGACTTGAATGTGACGACGCTGGATCAACTCAAAGAGGCAGCTGAAAATGGCCAGGTCGCCGCGTTAAAGGGATTTGGCAGGAAAACCGAGCAATCGATTCTGGAGAATATCGATTCAGTCGCTGAGGCAGGAAAACGGTTCTACCTCGCTGAATCCAAAGCGGAAGCTGATGCGATTGTCGAAGGTTTGTTGCAGTTGGAGTCAGTCACACAGGCAACGGTTGCCGGAAGCTGCCGCCGTCGCAAAGAGACCGTGGGAGATCTTGACGTACTCGTCACGACAACCGAATCGGGTGAGCCGATGGATCATCTGGCGGAACACGATCTGGTAGAGAAGGTACTCGCACGCGGTGATACGAAGCAGCGTGTTCGGTTGCGGTCGGGAATTGAAATGGATCTGCGCGTCGTGCCGGATGAGTCTTACGGAGCGGCGATGCAGTATTTTACCGGCTCAAAGGAGCACAACATTGTCATGCGGCGGCGCGCTCAGGAGCGGGGACTGAAATTGAATGAGTATGGACTCTATCGCAACGATGATGACATACCAGTCGCCGGTGCAACGGAAGAAGACGTCTACGCGAAATTGGATCTCCCCTGGATACCACCAGAATTGCGTGAAGACCGAGGCGAATTTGAACGGGCCGAAGCGAACAATCTGCCAAAACTGATTGAGACGGACGACATTCGTGGTGATCTGCACATGCACACGACCGCAACAGATGGAACGGCATCCATTGAAGAAATGGCATTGGCAGCGAAGAAACGCGGGTTGAAGTACATCGCAATCACCGATCACTCAAAACGGGTGATGATGGCCAATGGATTGGATGCCAAAAGGTTGCGGGAGCATTGGGAGGAAATCGATCGTGTGAATGAGGAGATCAAAGGAATCGAGATCCTGAAAGGTATCGAACTCGATATTCTCGAAGATGCAACACTCGACTTGCCTGATGACGTGTTGGCAGAGGCCGATTGGGTTGTTGCCGTTTTGCACTACGGCTTGAAGCAACCACGTGATCAGATCAACAAGCGGTTGCTGACGGCGATTTGTAATCCCTGTGTCACGGCGATTGGCCACATGACAGGCCGCATCGTCAGCAAGCGACAAGGGGCCGATGTTGGCTTCGATGAGGTTTTCCGGGCGGCGGCTGATCATGGCGTCATGCTTGAGATCAACGCTCATCCCAGTCGGCTCGATCTGGATGACATCCACGCTGCGGCTGCGAAGGACCTGGGAATTCCGATCGTAATCAACACCGACGCGCATTCGACCAGTGGTCTGGACGTGATGCAATATGGCGTGTTTCAGGCACGTCGTGCTGGTTTGATGAAAGGCGACGTTGCCAACACGCGAACACTGGCCCAATTCCGCAAGCTGCTGAGGACGACTTAAGTGCAAAATGCGAAAGCTGTTGGAGCGAGTTGATTTTGTGCGATGGCCGCCGGTTGTTTCAGATTCGCATTGATTTCGAGAGCATTCGTGGCGACAATTGCGGCGGAACCTGTAACGACTGATCATTGATACGTTTGCGTCTTCGGCAAGTTACAGAAAACTCCAACCGAAAACGGTTAGTAAACTGACCTGCCTGCGTCTTATTTGAGGTGATCAACCTTCTTCCTTTAATGGAATTCGCGCCATGCAACAGTTCGTTCGATACTTCGTTTGTTCCGCCCTGATTGTTGGTTTTGGGATTCAGCAGGTACAGGCGCGCGATTTTGGTGATGATCCAAAAACCAAAGCCAGTGTAAAGCGGGCGTTGGATTACCTGGCCAGGCAGCAGCGTCGGCAGGGCTACTGGGAAGCCAATCAGAATCAATACCGTGTCGCGATGACAGCTTTGGCAGGCATGGCGATGCTGTGCGAAGGTTCGACCCCCAACCAGGGCCGATATAAGAAGAACATCCAGCGAGCCATCGATTACCTGATCAGCGTGTCTCGCGATAATGGTTTGATTGGCAACAAGACCGACTACCGGTACACCTATGGCCACGGGTTTTCACTCCTGTTTCTGTCCCAGGTGATGGGGGAGGAAGAAGATCTTGAACGCCGGAAAGAACTGAAGAAGATTCTGGAAAAGGCGGTGCAGTTCACTATCGAAGCGCAAACCAGCCGCGGAGGTTGGGGATATGTTTCGGCGAAGGACGGCAACGATTTCGACGAAGGCTCGACCTGTGTGACACAGGTTCAGGGATTGCGAGCAGCGCGGAACGCGGGGATTCCCGTGCCCAAGTCTGTGATTGATCGCGCGATGAAGTACATCGAAGACTGTATGACTCCGGAAGGCGGTATTCGTTACAGCATTAAGCAGGCCGGTGGTGGAGCGCGAGCACCAATCACTGCTGCAGCAGTGGCCTGCATGTTTAATGCCGGAGCGTTCAAGGCAAACGAGAAGGGCAAGATCGAAACCAGAACACTGCAGAAGATGTTGGCCTACTGCGAACGCTCTGTCTGGCCGGGTGGCAATCGAGGTGGCTCGTCGGGACACTGGCACTATGCCCATTATTATTACGCTCAAGCGGTATACCGTTTGGGTGACAAAAAGTGGGAGAAGTATCTCAATGACGTCGGACGCCAGATCATCCGAAAGCAATCTGGCGATGGATCGTGGAAGGAAGGGTACATCGGCCCGGTCTACACAACGGCCATCAATGCCACAATTCTGCAGATCGGCAATGGTTATCTCCCCATTTACCAACGCTGAGATTGCCAGAAACATCAAACATCAGTGGCAGCTGAGAGCAGGTCTTGCTCCTGGTTGCCATTTTTTTGTACACGGTGAGACGCATTCATTCGCTGGTCTTAAGTTTGTTGAATGATACCGTCAGGATGGCAGCGCAGTTCCAAACACCGGTCGAAAAAACCTATCGCATTAGAGCGTATTACGCTCTCTCGTGGCGCGATGGACATTTTTCGGCCTACAATCATAGATTCCCGCGAGCGAAAACTGTCACACGAAAAGGTAAACTGCT
>JANQSH010000204.1 GCA_028284145.1 Planctomycetaceae bacterium
TTCGGACCCACTGAAAAAAGCGGAAAGTCTTAAGCCGACCAGAAACAGGGCGAGCGCACCGAACAGGCTGAGCGTCAAAGTCATTCCTCGGTCGCCTCCTCGCGCGCGATCATCACGCGAATGTGGGCTGGCGGAGTAACATCGATGACACGAATCCGAAATCCGCGCCATTCGCACGTATCACCTGGCACTGGAAAATGCCCCAGCTTTTCGTACACCATGCCGGCAACGGTAATCTGGCCATCTGCGGGAGGATGGTATTCGATGTCCAGCACACGGCAGAGACGCCGCAATGTCAAAATGCCTTCCACATGATGTCGCCCCGGTGCAATCTCCAGGACCGGCTCGCGGTTGATCAAACGTTCCGCCCGTCCTTTTTCGGGACGCAGAACGGTATCCAGAATATCATCGTTGGTAATGATGCCGATGGTCTCGCCATATTCATTGACCACCGCTGCAACCGAACAGAATCGATCGCGAAACAATTGCAGCGTGTAAGCGAGTGTTGCACACCAGGGAACGTGGATAATTTCCTCCGCGACCGCATCGAGACGGTTTTGAGGGAAGCTGGAAAGGTCGGTCAGTGTTGTCGCGCCGTCGATGTCGTCAGTGCCACTCTTGCGAAAAGCAATCACATCACCGGGGATCTCTTCCGTCTTCAGAAGAGAAATATCAGCAGGTCGATTGACTGTCAGAAAAGTCCCGCGCGGACGCATCGCCTCGCCGACAACGATCTCAGAAAGATCCAGAATCTGGTGCAGCAACAGCCGCTCTTTGCGGATTTTATCATCACTGGGGTGAGAGATCTCGACGGCCCGTTCCAGGTCATCTTCGTCCAGATGATATTCCCGTTTCAGGTGTGGCCAGAATGTCCGACGCGCCAGCCGGGTGATATGCAGCAGTGGAGGCAAAACCGGGTCAAGCAATCGAACAGCCAGCGACAAGGGCCAACTGATGATCGGCGCAATCTGGACACGAAATACGACAGCCGTGCTCTTGGGCAACACTTCGCCCAGCAGAATAATCAGCCCCAGGCTGGCCAGCCCAAAGAAACCGGCAGCCATGGTCTGGTTTTCGGCCGTCAGTCGGTGGGTTATCACCACGCTGGTGGCGAAATACGAAAGGTTGATGACCAGATTCCAGAATAACACCGCCGTCAGCAGCCGGTCGGGGTTACTCAAAAGTGCAGCGACCATGCGCTGTCGCTGCGGACCGGAACGAAACCCGCGCACTTCATTATGCGACAGATAAAACAATGCGGTTTCACTGCCCGAGAAAAACGCCGAGGCGAAAATTAACCCCAGCATGGCCAGCATGCCCGGCAGCACCAATCCCAGTACATTCGGCAGATCGGTCATGAGTCAGCATTCGGCGGTCGGTTCCGGATCATGTTCCGGTTTCGTCTTGCCGAAGTCGGTCATCCTTTATCGAGTGTTGTGCGGCCCAAAGCAACATCAAATTCGCTGATGGCGGGAATCAACATCGCGACCGTCGGAAAACCATACCCGACTGTAACCACCAGTGATACACCAAGTGTTCCGCCCAACAGGTATTCGGTGATCGCGTAAAATGTCAAAAATGGCAACAGACCGGCGGAAAGTGTTAACGCCAGCGATGGGTTCTTCTGGGTCAACGAGGCGTACAAGCCAATACTGCCGACGCCGATGAAGACAATGAAACTCTGAAACTGCAGGAAGAATGAGGCGCGGGTTTGAATCAGCAATACCATGAAGATCGACGTGCCGACGAAGAGAAAGAAGACCGTTCCCAGACTGTTCGCAATCGCCGAGCGCGAATTTTCGTAACTCAACCCGGAATGCAATCCCAACATGGTCGTGAAAGCGACCAGCACAATGTAGCCGACGACAAGATAGATCGTACCTTCGACACCCATGTTTCCCTGCCAGACCGACCATCCCGCAACGAGCAGCGGTACCACGATCACCTCTTTGGTGTTGTAGAGAATGCCGCCGATTTTTCCGAACAGAAACTCCCTGGCCGTCAAATCGGTCACAAGCAATAACTCAAGTGTTTTGGCATCTCGTTCCGAAGTGAGCGAAGTCGCCGCTTGAGCGTTGACCAGTAACAACGCGATAAACGACAGCACCACAAACGCGAGTCCAACCGGCGTAATCACGCCCCCTGCTAACACACCCTGGTCTGCGCTGATCGCAAATTGGAAAACCAGAGCTGCAATCAACAGGAATGCAAGTTTGATCAAGATTCCTTTTCGACCATAAGCCCGCGTGCAGATTTCCCGCCAGAGAATCGGATTCGTCCAGACATTACGAACTTTGGCAGACGTCGCGGTCTCGCCCTCTTTCTTCCCTTCGACGGGCTGGAAAACTGTCCGTGGCGGATACCAGACCCGTAATCGCAATGTTGTGAAGACGATCAATACAACCGACAGGCCGAACAATGCGATCACGCCCTGCCACGCTGTAACATGCACAACTCCGACATCAGTCTGATATGCGAGCGGATCGAGAACGCGGAACAACGAACGATAGGGATTAAACAATTCGAGCCACGGACCAGCCACCGCCATTGCGGGAAAATGTTTCGATAGTTGAATGCCAATTTCAATCCCCCCCAGATACAGCAATGCCCCCACAACACTGATAGCGATTGTCTGAAATGTTTTCTCCCGCCAGAAAGCGACCAGGACACCCCAGCAACCTGCTGCAAGACTGGTCACAGAACACAAAGCCAGACACCAGCCAATCTGCGCCAACGTGACACCGCCCAGCAGATAGAGCATCGAAAAGACGGGCACCGACGCGGCCAACGCAACGCCGACATTCAGCAAACTCGCGAACAGCTTGCCGAGAACCAGTTCCCGATCGTGCATCTCGGTCATAAACAGCAGAATCAACGTCTGGCGATCTTTTTCCTGGGCCACGCCTCCTCCGGCGAGCAACAGGGAGAAGAAAAGGATCAGCGTGAGCTGGATGACTGAGAGAATCTGAAAGACAAGCGAGCCAAAGCGGGCAAAATCCCCAACATTCCGGACGGCTTGCCAACCGAACGTCGCCTGTCCGATCGTGTATATCAGGACGAATAACAACGCGACATACCCAGCCCGCATAACGTAATGCTTGACTTGACGTGGTGTGGTGAGTGCTTCGCGACTGAAGATGGGACCAGCGAACACGGGATGCCTTTGTCAGAGATGAAACGATTCCGGAGCCGAAACCACCGGCAAAAGAAACATTATAAGCTCCCGTGTCAATTTGGGTAGCAACCGCCCCAGGGCAGCTCAAATGTTCTGTCTTCCGAGTTTGGCGAAGAAGCGTGGAACATTCCAGGCGTTTTCCTGTAAAGCTGCGGCGATGCTGCCGACTTTT
>JANQSH010000016.1 GCA_028284145.1 Planctomycetaceae bacterium
AGCCCAGGTCGATCAAGTAATCGCAACGCTCGTCCCAATCAGGCAATTCGTCGAATTCCTCGTACAGATCTTCGATCGTTAAGTCTTCCAACACAATGCGCCTTTTGTTCGTCACCCCCTCGTCCAAACAAAGAGATTCTAGGCTGCTGAAGGGTTCTCTCCAATCCAGATTTTATTGTCCAATTAAGATCTGATCAGATTGTGATTGCTGAGGAAAACAAAGGTTTCAGGAACCATTTTGTGACCGAGGCAGAACGTGCCTCCGTTGATCTTGTTGCGAGCAGGGAGTAGCATCCGCACGATAACACGCACTGCAAAGCGTTACAGTCGAATTCCTGCCGACGTGACAGTCGCCTCGAAATGACTCTCGACCGCCCGCCATCCGGCTGGAACGATATTGAAATCAGTCTGCTTGAGCGATTGTTCAATTCGGGAATTACTGATGGGCAGCCTTTTCTGGCAAGCTGCACTTCGTATCGTTTAGGCGTTCGGGTACGCGATGCTCACAATTCTGATCAGATTGATTGTGGCTCGTGTGTTCTTGGAAGATTCCTGAATGCGAAATACGAACCTCAAACTGTTTCCGGCATCTGCGAAGAATGGTGTTCAGCGATCATCCAGCGCTGACCATTCCACCGGTACACAAAGGTAAATCTGGCTTGTGCGGAAGAGCCATCTTCGAACTTAAAGGTATAGACCCCCGAGTTGATTGCCATTTGACCGAAGTGTCGGATATTTGATTCATCTATGCTTCCGATCGGGCCCTTAGCGGTAAAACTGACAAAATAGTCTTCAATTTCGTCGTGATTGTGGCGAACCTGATTGGATAGGGTTGGTAGCAAGATTCCGTTGGTTTCATAAAGAGCGGCGACCTGCTTAGGATCTCTTGTCTGGAGGGCAGCATTCCACTCGTCGAAAAGTTCAGCAATCTCGTTGTGCGGCATGTTTTCTCTCCTGAATTATTTCGAAGGTTACACTGGGTGTCACCGAAAAACACGATGCCGGACATCCGACGAACAGCGAAACGGATATCAGCTGCGTTGAACTCTACAGTCTAGTATGGAAAACTGCGTTCCCCGGCGTTCGTGTAGCGTGTGGCTGGAACTGAATTCGTTCGATATTGTCTCCTCAGCTGTTCGCTCACGCACTTAACGGTCTGCCCGTACAGCACGCAGAGCGCCGATTCTAGCCGAAACAGCAAATCGAGTGAAGGCAAGGCATGCCTAGGAGTAGCTAATGTTCCCGTTGAAGGCGGGCCTCCATCACTTCCCTCATGGAGTCTTTGGTTCCGCGGATGATCTCATTCACGGGACGAATGTCCGTGCGCGGGATACGCTAATGGTTGCTTGCTCAGGACAAGGGTTTTCTCCGGACAACGTTTCCTTCGCGGAGCCTGATCGTTTCAGTGTCTTGCAGCACATTGGGGCATCAATGCCTTCCAGAGCAGAATGTGAAAAGCACGAAGGACTTTCTTGCGACGGGGTCGAGAAGTTATTCGACAGACACGATTTTCGACATGTGATTGTTTGCGGGCATCTAGACTGCCGAGTTATTCGCAATTGGCTTCAACCAAGCATCGAGGGGCACGCCGACATTGGTGACTTCCGACTAAGATTCGAGAAGGGAACTCGTAAGCTGGTAGACAACAACTACTCACCCAAAACCGTCGCAGAGAGGTGTACGTTGATGATCTGCGAACACGTCCTCTGTCAAATTAAGAACTTGCTAACACACCCGTTTATCATGGAGCGAGTACTAGCCGAACGAACGTCTTTCCACGGTTGGGTCATCGACGATGAGACGGCCCGAGTATTTGCGTACAGCTTCGAGGAATCCGCGTTCGTGCCCATCTAGTTTTTGTGGAATCAGATCCAGTTTACGTTTCTGATTCAGTTCATACGCAGCTACACTTTGCAGTTTTGCAACCACTCTTCTTTTTCGACATGATCGACAATCCCGTAGAGTCAAGAAATTCCGCCGGACCTTAACTGGAGTCACAGGAAGCATTTGCGATGTGTCTGCTAGGCTGAGTTCAGCAGTGGTGATGTTGATTTCATCAACTCTGCAGTCTACCTGAATGGCGGGTGACTCCAGCACCTTCACAGAAGATCTACCTGTCGACCTATCGCGAATTCAATGAGCGGCGATACTACATGGCGGGCTGGACGGTCAGTCCATTCGAAATGCCTTGGTTTCGGATGCGAATGGCCTTGATGTCGAGTTGTGTCATGATTCCGCTTCCGCCTGGACGGCCAATTGCCGCACGCGGTCAACCATACTGAACAACCCGTTGCGCCGTTGCGAGCTGAGG
>JANQSH010000023.1 GCA_028284145.1 Planctomycetaceae bacterium
GCGTATTACGCTCTTCTGTGGCGCGAAAATCGTCTTTTGGCCTTCAAACGCAGACTCCCACGAGCGAAAACCGTCACACGAAAAGGGAAACTGCTATAGTCCGACGGACTTTTATCTGTGGCAGTTCGACCACAGCCCCGTTAACGGGTGATCGGAACTGTTTGACAAGCAACATGCCATTTTCGGGCGTGTGGACAACAATCGAAACCGCACCGTTGGTGTGGGGGTGTTCCACATACGACCACCAGCCACGCTGCAACAATCGCAGAAACATTGTCTCGCTGATGATCTCAGTTTCATCGGACAAACTTCACTTCACCAGGAAAATCAAAACCTGTTCTGCAAAACCTACTGAATGATGGCCTTTACCACGTGAGCTGGCTCGACTCCGGTCAACCGTGCGTCCAGCCCCTGGAACTTGACGCTCAACTTGTGATGATCGATCCCCAGCAGATGCAGCATTGTGGCGTGCAGATCGCGGACATGCATGATATCTTCAACCGCGTTGTAACCGAGTTCGTCGGTCGCTCCGTGGGAAATGCCAGACTTGATGCCACCTCCGGCAAGCCACATCGAAAAACCTTTGATGTGATGGTCGCGTCCCGCACCACCCTTCCCCTGGTACATTGGGGTCCGGCCAAATTCACCTCCCCAGATAACCAGGGTGTCTTCCAGCATGCCCCGCTGCTTCAAATCGGTCAGCAAGGCCCATGTCGGTTTGTCGGTCAAACCGCAGCAGATATTCATGTACTTTTCCAGACCACCGTGGTGATCCCAGCCGCGGTGATACAGATGAATAAACCGCACGCCACGTTCGGCCAGTCGACGTGCAAGCAGGCAGTTTGAGGCATAAGAACCATCACCCGGTTTCGCGCCGTACATTTCAAGAACATGTTTGGGCTCGTTGCTGATGTCGACCAATTCGGGAATGGAGGTCTGCATCCGGAAGGCCATTTCATAGGCGGCAATCCGTGTGTCGACTTCCGGGTCGTTCAGTTGATCATTCCGATGGCGATTGAGAGTATTGACCACATTCACCAGTTCGCGCTGCTGGTCGGAGCGAACACCAGCCGGATTCTCCAGATAATTGACGGGGCTGCCACTGGAACTGAATTCCACACCCTGAAATCGGCTGGGAAGAAAACCGGCGGACCACTGACGAGCTGCAATCGGCTGAGGATCACGCCCGCCGACACTTGACATGACAACAAAACCGGGCAGATTGTTGCTTTCGGAACCGAGACCGTAATTAATCCACGATCCCATCGAAGGTCGACCGCTGATTGCCGTGCCTGTATTCATGAATGTGTGGGCCGGGTCATGATTGATCTGTTCGGTGACCATTGACTTTACGATGCAAATATCATCGGCCATTTTCGCTGTCCAGGGAAGGTAGTCACTGACCGTCTGGCCATTCTTCCCATATTGTCTGAACTTCGTCAGCGGCCCCTGGCATTTCAATGCTTGCCCCTGCAGTTGGGCGATGGGTTGCCCTTTGGTGAAGGATTCGGGCATCGGTTTTCCATCGAGTTCTTCCAACTTCGGTTTGTAATCGAACGTCTCCAGATGCGACGGCCCCCCCGCCATACAGAGGAAAATTACACGCTTTGCCTTGGGCACAAAGTGAGGCAACCCACCGTACGTCTTGCTTTCTTTGCCGACAAGATCGTGGTCGAGCAAAGTCGACAGCGCCAGCGAACCCAAGCCAACACCGGAGTTGGCCAGAAAAGTCCGTCGCTGCATTTTCTGGGAAAGTGATTGATCAGGCATGATTATCAATTCCGAGTGTTGGTTTCGTTGAGATTCAAAACGGCCCGAGCGATGGCAGTCCAGGTTGCCAATTCCACGACGTCGACATCATCATTCATCGGTGCCAGACCTATCCCCGTCAGGGCGCGGGCGGCATCGCTATCCTGGGTATATTCTGCCCGCGTACGAAGCAGATGCGCCGTGAGGATTTTCCGTTCCACGTCGTCCGGTTTTCTGGAAAGCGCTCGCTGGAAGGCGAAGTCGAGTCGCGCTGCGTCTTTCGGCTCTGCATCCTGGAGAATGCGAGTCGCGAAAACACGAGCGGCTTCCACAAACGTGGGATCGTTCAACAGAGCCAGTGCAGCCAAAGGGGTATTGGAACGAGGACGTTCAGCGGTACATTCTTCCCGTGTCGGTGCGTCGAACGCTTTTAACATCGGATGAAGAAATTGACGCTGCCAATGAACATACACGCCCCGCCGCCATTGACGATTATCTTTGTGCGGAGCGTACCTTCGCTGTGGAAAATTGAGATGCCGATAATACCCGGCAGGTTGATACGGTTTTACACTCGGCCCGCCAATTGTCCGATTCAACAGTCCGCTGATGGCCAGTGCATTGTCGCGAACCATCTCTGCCGGTAATCGATGCCGGGATTGCCGTGCATAAAGTCGATTGTCCGGATCGCGTTGGCGCAGTTCGTCGGAAACCAAAGAAGACTGTTGATATGCTCGACTCAGCACGATGGTTTTCAATATCTGTTTTATGTCCCATCTGTTTTCGACGAATTCGATGGCGAGATTATCAAGCAGTTCGGGATGCACGGGCGGTTCGCCCTGTCCGCCGAAATCATCCAGCGACCGAGAGATCCCCATACCAAACAACAAGTACCAGAACCGATTGACCATCACGCGAGATGTCAATCCGCCGGCTCCGTTGTCAGCATCAATCAACCAGTTGGCAAGTTGCAGTCGTGTCAATCGTTCACCGTTATTTTCACCCGGCACTGTAAAGGTGCCTGTCAGAAATTTCGGCACGGCGGGTGTGACAACCGGCCCGCTGTCATCCAACCAATTACCACGGGGTAGAATGCGCATCTCGCGCGGTTTGATGGAAACGGTAATCATCGTCTTGCGGATGGATTTCTCGATATTCGCAATCTGCTTCCGCAACCGTTTTAGCTCGACAGGTTCTTTCGGCTGGTCATCCTTTTCCGAATTCTTTCCGCCTTCAGAGTCTTTATCAACTTCCGGTTGTCGTTCAGCCTGTTTTTCCAGGGCCGCGAGTCGATCGCGAAGATGCTGCAACTGTTTCTGCTGTTGTGGTGTCGGAACTGGAATTTCCGGCGGTCGGGCAGTAGGGAGTGAGTTTGTCCCACGCTTGAAATGCTGTGCTTCATCAACGTCGGCAAAGAACGACGCGAGAGAATAAAAATCTTCCAACGAGTACGGGTCGTATTTGTGATCGTGACATTGAGCACACCCGACTGTCGCTCCCATCCAGACACTGGAGACATTACGAACCCGATCAGCTGCGTAGATCGCCAGATACTCTTTCGGCTGGACACCCCCTTCGTGGGAAGTTTGCAAAAGTCGATTGTAGCCGGTGGCGACTCTCTGTTCGAGCGTTGGGTTCGGGAGTAAATCGCCCGCCAGTTGCTCCCTTGTGAACCGGTCAAATTTCATGTTGGCATTGAAAGCGTTGATCACATAATCACGATATGGCGAGATGTTGTGATCCTGATCGCCGTGGTAACCGACGGTATCCGCATACCGCACCAGGTCGAGCCAGTAGACCGCCATCCGTTCCCCATAATGGTCCGAAGCCAACAAACGGTCGACAACCTTTTCCAATGCGTTCGGACCTTTATCAGCGAGGAAGGCTGCAACGTCTTCCGGAGTGGGCGGCAGTCCGGTTAAGTCGAATGTGACTCTGCGGATTAACGTTACCTTGTCAGCATCGCGGGAAGGATTCAGCCCCTCTTCTTCCAGCCGGGCAAGCAGGAAATTGTCGATCCAGTTCCTCGGCCAGTTTTCCAGCCTGACATCGGGGATGGGATGACGTTTCGGTTTCAAGTATGCCCAGTAAGGGGCATAGTCGGCCCCCTGTTCGATCCATTTTTTCAGAATCGCGATTTCTTTCGACGACAGTTTCTTGCCCGACTTCTCCGGCGGCATTTTTTCATCAGCATCGGTCGAAATGATGCGTTGAAACACATCGCTCGCTTCCGGCTTGCCGGGGACAATGGCATAATCCTTCGCATCCTTCTCAACATCGAGCCGCAAATCAGCTTCGCGGTGAGTCGGATCGGGACCATGACAGAAGAAACATTTGTCCGAGAGGATCGGTCGCACGTCCCGATTAAAATCGATGGGCTTTTCCGCGACCGCCTGGGAGGTAAGCAACAATGAGGCCATCAACAGGAACGCTGATGTCGCAAGGAAATTCCACGACATGTTCATAATCCAGTGGGAAAGTTGAAGGTGGGTTTCAAATGGGGAGTCCGTAACTCCGCAATTCGAAGGCGGCATTTCGATCAGTTGTGATCAATATACAAGGATAACAGGATTTCTCGAAAAGTCGAGATTCCAGATACTGCGAAAGCAGACCGTCGAACACACAATGGCACCCGCTTTGGGCAAATCAACTTCGGGGTGCACTCAAAAAGAGTTTCTACATCTACTCCGGATCGAACGGCAAGAGCAGGTCACGATGACGCAGCCAGTCTTCACACCGTTTTGACCAGACGTCGGTGTCGGGCGTCCTTGTCCAGACCCAGACCATGCCGGTCCTTCTCGTACAGATGCAATTCCACTGGCATGCCGCTTTTCTTCAGCACCATGAATAGATAGAGCGTATTACGCTCTTCTGTGCCGCGATGGGCGTTGTTAGAACTGACAGATACAGACTCCCATGAACCAGAGATGTCCCGCAAAAAGGCAAATGGCTATAGATACCCACGGACTTGCACGTGTATCTATTTCGGCACGGCCTTCTTCGGCTGTTTGCGGGCTGGTTTTTTGGAGGGAAGTGGTGTGGTGTCTTCCGGCACTTTGTAATGCCTTTGCAGACGTCTGAGTTCGGTCAGCAGATCGACCTGAACCTGTTTGTAGCCGTTGGCGCCGTAAACGCTCTTCAATTCGTTCGGATCTTTCTTGAGATCAAACAGTTCCCACTCGTCGAGCTGGTAGTAGTGAATCAGCTTGTGGTGTCCGTTGGTCACGCCGTAATGTCGGGCGACACTGTGCGCGCCGGGGAATTCGTAATAGTGGTAGTAGAATGATTGTCGCCAGTCTTTCGGCGTGCTGCCCTTGAACAGTGGAACGAGCGAATGCCCCTGCATATCTTCGGGAACTTCGATGCCTGCGAGATCGAGGAATGTTTCGGCAAAATCGAGGTTCGAGACGATATCGTCGTTCACGCTTTTCGCTTTCACAACGCCGGGATAACGGACGAGCAACGGCGTCTTGAGAGATTCCTCGTACATCCAGCGTTTGTCGTACCAACCATGTTCACCCAGATACCAGCCCTGGTCGGATGAGTAAATGACGACGGTGTTGTCAGCGAGATTGTTCTGGTCGAGATAGTCGAGAATCCGCCCAACACCATCATCGACCGACTTTACACAACGCAGATAGTCTTTCACGTAGCGCTGGTATTTCCACTGAACGATTTCCTTTTTGGACATATCGCCTTTGGCCTTTTGATAGGCGGCATTTTTGGGACCGTAAGCCGCGTTCCAAAGCGATTTCTGTTCCGGAGTCAGATTGCCGGGCGTCGTGAATTTCAGATCAAAAGCACTCAGATGGTTTTTGATCGTCATCGTCTGATTGGACGCAGGCGAGGCGCGGTTGGCGTAATCGTCCCACAACGTTTCCGGCTCAGAAATGGTAACATCATCCAGCCAGTTGAGATATTTCGGACCGGGTTGCCAGTTGCGGTGCGGCGCCTTGTGCTGATACATCAGCATGAAGGGTTTGTCGGCATCCCGCTGATCTTTCAACCAATCCAATGCGAGATCGGTAATGATGTCGGTAGTGTAGCCGGTATGTTTGATGGTCTTTTTCAGTTCGCCATTGCTGCCGCGACGCATGGGCGGGTTGTAGTACGGTCCCTGCCCGATCAGCACATCGAAGTGATCGAAACCCCGCGGCGTCGATTTCAAATGCCATTTGCCAATCACAGCCGTTTGATACCCCGATTTTTGCAACAGTTTTGGAAAAGTCTGCTGGCTGCCATCAAAATTATTGCCGTTGTGGATAAAACCATTGAGGTGACTGTGTTTACCAGTTTGAATGACGGCGCGGCTCGGTCCACAGATGGAGTTCGTCACATAGCAGCGGGTAAACTTCATTCCCTCGTTGGCGATGCGGTCGAGATTCGGCGTCGTGATGCGAGAGGGGTCGTAAGCACTGAGTGCCTGTTCGCAATGATCATCGGTGAAGATGAAAACGATGTTCGGACGTTTCGCTTCAGCTTCGTCCGCTGCGGACGCCGGAACTTCGACGATCAGGCCGAGTCCAAAAGACAGGCCAAGCATGACGACAAGGGTGAATCTCATAAGTCGGTACTTTCTGTTTTGGTAACGAGAATGGGCATCGTGGGAAGGTGAAAACCGGCTCGCTTGAAAAGCGGCATCGGTAGTGGGGGACGAATATCCATGATGATGCCGAGTGGGAAGTGATGCAAGGCATCGCATCGATTGGATATCTCATGGGACAGGCCGGATGCACTCGGCAGGATTTTGGCCTTTCCGTCATCCCCGTGCGGTGTGAAATCCAATGCAGGGAATCCAGAGCATGCCAGAAGAACGGATTCCCACTTTCGTGAGAATGACTTTTTTTCGCCCCCCTTTTCCTTCGCCTGTTTCGCGTTCGTTTTTCTTCGATCCGAGGAAACGGCAGGGAGTCCCTGCCCTGTCATCGCTCCTCAAATTCACAATCGGACCAACCTGGAAAACCGATTCCCACACTGGAAAAATGCCAGTGGCATCTGAAAGCCTTGTCATAGCGGCATTGTTACGCAACACAGTCGTTCTACAACCCGAGTTCCGCCTTCGCCTCAGCAAATTTCGAGAGCACCAGGTCAATGTCTGCAGGCGAATGGGCAGCGGAAACCTGTGTGCGGATGCGGGCCTGTTCCTGTGGAACCACCGGGTACGAAAACCCGATCACGTAAACTCCCTTCTGCAGCATGAGATCCGCCATTTGCGTGGCGAGCCTGGCATCACCCAGCATGATCGGCACGATGGGATGCTTCCCAGGAATGACCGTCAGACCGATCTTCTCGATACCGTCTCGAAACCGTTCAGTATTGGCTGCAAGTTTGTCGCGCAGGCTGGTCGACTCGTTCAGCAGTTCGATGGCCCGCAACGATGCCGCAACAATGGGCGGGGCAACTGAATTTGAGAACAAATAAGGCCGCGAACGTTGTCGCAGCAATTCGACAATCTCTTTTTTACCGCTGGTATACCCACCACTGGCTCCGCCGAGTGCTTTACCAAGTGTCCCCGTGATGATGTCGATGCGGTCGATCACATCGTGATGTTCGTGGGTGCCGCGACCATGCTGCCCCATAAAGCCGACCGCGTGCGAATCGTCAACCATTACCAGCGCATCGTACTTATCGGCCAGTTCGCAGATACCGGGCAGATTTGCAATCGAACCGTCCATTGAAAAAACGCCATCCGTGGCGATCAGTCGGAACCGAGCCGACTGAGCATCCTGCAGCTTCGTTTCGAGATCGATCAGATTGTTGTTGCGGTAGCGAAACCGCCGGGCCTTACAAAGCCGGACACCATCGATAATTGAGGCGTGATTCAACTCGTCAGAAATGATCGCATCATCCGCCGTCAGCAGCGTTTCAAACAACCCGCCATTGGCATCAAAACAGGATGTGTAAAGAATGGTGTCCTCAGTCTTAAGGAACTGGCTGAGCGATTCCTCCAGCTGTTTGTGGATCGCCTGTGTACCGCAGATGAACCGGACCGAAGACAGACCGTAACCCCACTCCTTCAGACCATCGTGAGCCGCCTGAATGACCTCGGGATGTTCGGCCAGACCGAGGTAATTGTTGGCACACATGTTGATGACCGATTGGCCATCGCCCACCTGAATATGGGCATCCTGCGGCGTCGTAATGACCCGTTCGGATTTGTACAAACCAACCTCGCGGATTTGCGCAAGCTGATCCTTCAGGTGTTGTTGGAATTCACCGTACATATTTTCCCAGCGTTGTTTCAGAGCGTATTACACTCTTCTGTGCCGCGATGGTCGTCGTTCGGCATACAAACATAATGCCTTGTCAAGGTTTTGTTTTGGGGTGCGGATTGACATAACCCGCTCCGTTGTCGCTCCCTGCAACTTCATCAAACCTGACTTTTTGTTTTAATGATCCAATAGTTCCCCACGAGCCAGAGACGTCACACCAGATGGTAAACGGCTCTAAACAAGTTTGGTCACGCCCGGCACTGCAAACGATGGTTCCGGTCGGGAGTCATCGATCGCGAGGTTTTTGGGCATCGTATCCAGCGTGGATTTGCTGGTGACGAAATCCCATGTCACTTCCTGCCCGGTGTACGCAGCGAGACGTCCCATGACAGCTGTGAGCGAACTTTCGGCAGTCTGCCTCAATTCGACGATCGGCTTGCCGGAGCGGATGGAATCGATGAGATCCTTGTGTTCCTGTTTGTAGGCATCACCGATGCTCCCCTTGGCACTCCAGGTGGTTTGTCCTTTGTGGTCGGTGATGGTGGAGGTGCCACTCATGGCGGGAATATGGCAGGTCCCCTCTGTCCCGTAGATGAAATTGCCGTTGGCCCCTTTCGTGCCACCCAGTTGACGGCACATGAAGGAAAGGAGTCGGTCGCCGGGATACTTGAAATCGATGCACATCGAATCCCACATTTCGCTGTCTGCGGGGCGTCGGAAGCGTCCGCCCGAACCGTAAGCGGTTTCCGGTGCACCGCCCATCACCCAGTTGATAGCGTCGATATTGTGGATCGCCTGTTCGCAGATCTGATCGCCCGAAAGCCAGATGAAGTGCATCCAGTTATTGAGTTGGTATTGTGTATCAGAGACATCCTTACTTCGGCCCCGGTACCAGATACCTCCGGAACAATAACGCGTGGTTGCGGAAACGATATCCCCAATGGCTCCGTCACGAATCTGTTGGACGGCTTCAATGTAATTCGTCTGCCGCCGATATTGCGTCCCGGTCACGATCGCGGTGCCGTTGGCTTCTGCCGCTTCGTGAGCTTTGACGCAAACACGATAGCCCGCCGGATCAACCAGAACCGGTTTCTCGGAAAAGATATGCTTGCCAGCAGCAACGGCATCAGAAACATGATAAGGCCGAAATCCCGGAGGTGTGGCGAACAACACCACATCGACTTCCTTGTCATCCAGAATTTTTTTGTAACCGTCCAGACCATCATACATGCGTTCGGCCGGCACGTCGACTTTCGCCTTGTGACGATTTGCCAATCCTTTTGCCGCAGACTGGCATTTTCCCATCTGGATATCCGCCACGGCGACCAGTTGCACACCCTCATTGATGGTGAGCGAGTCGTTGGCGGCTCCGGTCCCACGACCACCACAACCAACCAATCCCAACTTCAAAGGCCGCTCATCCTCTTTCGCTTCTGCCGAGCGAGCGGTGGCGACACCGGCCAACGCAGCTCCTGCCACCGCAGATCCCACTTTGAGAAAATCACGTCGACCATGGCTCGTTTCGGGACGATTGTTGAATTGGGTGAACTTGTTCATGGGATCGTTCCTTTGGGGTTTCAGGGAGTGCCGCGTTGCCTTCATTCGGACCAGTTCAAAATGACCTTACCCGATTCGCCGGAAAGCATGGCATCAAAGCCCTGTTGAAAGTCAGAGTAATGTAAACGGTGTGTGATCACCGGCGAGATGTCAAGTCCGGTCTGAATCATGACGGTCATCTTGTACCAGGTTTCGTACATCTCGCGACCATAGATACCTTTGATCGTGATCATGTTGAACACAACAGTATTCCAGTCAATCGCGATCTCTTCTGCAGGGATGCCGAGCATCGCAATTTTTCCGCCATGACACATGTTCGCCAGCATGTCGCGAAAGGCGGATGGATTGCCCGACATTTCCAGCCCGACATCGAATCCTTCCACCATGCCGAGTTCCCTTTGAACATCGGCAATCTTCTCATTGCGGACATCCACAACACGCGTAGCACCCATTTTCTTTGCCAGTTCGAGCCGCCAGGGATTGACGTCAGTCACTACAACGTATCGCGCGCCCGCATGTTTCGCCACAGCCGCCGCCATACAGCCAATCGGCCCTGCACCGGTAATCAGCACGTCTTCACCCAAAAGATCAAAACTGAGGGCAGTGTGCACAGCATTGCCGAGCGGGTCGAAAATGGAAGCGACATCCCGATCAATATCATTATGATGATGCCAGACATTGGTCATCGGCAGGGAAAGATATTCGGCGAACGCACCAGGGCGATTTACACCGATCCCCCTGGTGTCCGCGCAAAGGTGTCGTCGTCCGGCGAGACAATTCCGACAACGACCACAAACAACGTGCCCTTCCCCGCTGACAATATCGCCCGGATGAAAGTCAGCCACGTTGGAGCCGATTTCGACAATCTCGCCAACAAACTCGTGTCCCACCACCATCGGGACCGGAATGGTCTTTTGTGCCCAGGCGTCCCAATTGTAAATGTGGACGTCAGTCCCGCAGATGCCGGTGCGATCGACCTTGATCAGTACATCGTTGATGCCGATCTCCGGTTCGGGAACATCTTCCAGCCAGAGCCCCTGTTCGGAATGGCGTTTCACCAGTGCTTTCACGGTAATCCCTTATTTCGCTCTTGAATCGCGACCAATGTCGCGCAAATGATTGATCGGTTGATCCGTCTGGCAATCAGAGTTCGATGGTCTTGCCCGTGCGGAACGATTCATCCGCCGCGGCAACAATTTTCATGGAATTGATGGCGTCATTCATGTGGTCGGTCAGGTCGATATCCTCGCAAACCGCGTTCAGAAAATAGGCCTGCTCGCGGGCACAGAGTTCGTCATGATCTGGCTCATCGGCGACGTTGAAGACCTCATCGTCACGCATGAAAGCTCCTTCCGGACTGAGTTCGCTATGGTGCAGCAACAGGTTTTCGGTTTTGGAATGCGAGTCGATGTCATCGCTCTTGCCGCGTTCTGAAGCGGAATCGGCGACGATGGAAACCGATCCCTTCGGACCGACAACATCTTTGACAAAGAAGGCAGTCTCGCTCATCATCGGCCCCCAACCAGCCTCGTACCAGCCAACGGAACCATCATCGAACGTCACCTGAAGTTGGCCATAATTGACCATGCCATCCGGCAGTTCATCGGTCAGTCGGGCGCCAATGCCGGAAACGCGAACCGGTTTGGCACGAGTCATCAGGCACATCATGTCGACGTAATGCACGCCACAATCGACGATTGGCGAAATGCTGGTCATCAGACTCTTGTGCGTTTCCCACATGTCGCCGGATGATTGTTGATTCAGGTTCATCCGCATGACCAGCGGCTTGCCCAGTGTGCGGGCGAGTTCGACAAATTTCTCCCAGCTCGGGTGATGTCGGAGAATATACCCGATGACAACCTTGCGATTCTTTTCCTGCGCCAGAGCAACGATTTCTTCTGCTCCCGCGACGGAATCGGCCAGTGGCTTTTCGACAAACAGATGGCAACCCGCATTCAACGCTGCGATCGCGAATTGCGCATGCGTGTCAGGATATGTCGAAATGCAGACGGCATCGGGCTTGGTTTCCTCCAAGGCCTTGTCGAAATCGGTGAACTGCGCGTAACTGCTGCCAAACTCCTCATTCAACCTGGCCGAGGATTCGAGCGAGCGCGTGCAGATACCCACAATTTCAAAGCCGTCCATTTCGTGGTAGGCCTTGGCGTGAGCCCGGCCCATATTGCCGGCACCAATGCAGAGAACGCGAACAGGGGAGTTGGTGTCAGTCATGATTGTGAGAACTTTCCATCAGAGCAGTTTACTTTTTTGTCTACCGTTTCTGTCTCGTGGGGGTCTGAAATTGCAGGCCTGAAGTCCTTCGCGGACACGAAGAAACGTAGTACGCTTTATTGATCGAGGGCTTTCAGCGGGAAACGTTTGGAAGGAACATGTTCGCGATGCATGATTTTGCGAATCCTGGACACAATCTCCGGGTGTTTTTCCGCGACATCATTCGATTCGGAAATATCGTCTCGCAGGTTGTACAGTTCGATCTGCCGTGCCTGCACTTTCGGTTTACGGTTGAGACCGGTGCGGATGCCCTTCCAGTCTCCCATCCAGACTGCCTGAAAACCACCGTAACCCGAAAATTCCCGGTACAGGAAGTCTCGCTCTGATTGCGGTTTTCCCTGCAATGTTTTCAGCAGACTGATACCATCAACGTCTTTCAGGTCTTCGGCATTCACCCCCGCAACTTCCGCCAGTGTTGGCAGCCAGTCTTCCAGGCCAGTCAGATGATCGGATGTTGAACCAGCTTTCACCTTACTGGGCCAACGAACAACGAGCGGAACGCGAATGCCGCCCTCGTAAAGCGAACCTTTCAAACCACGTAGTGGCTTCACGCTTTCAAAGAAATCGTAATCGACTTCAGCCTTCAAATGTGTTGTGCCGTTGTCTGACGTGAAAACCACGATCGTGTTCTCCACCAGATTCAACTCTTCCAGCAAATCGAGTACACGGCCGACATAAGTGTCCATCCGTGTGATCATCGCGGCATAAGCAGAGCGAGGCGTGAAATGCGGCGTGTAACCGTATCCTTTGCCGCGCGTGAATGGTGGATCATTCCAGTTCAGTTTCAGGTAAGGCTGCAATTCCTCATCAGGAACATGCAGGGCCACATGTGGAATGATCGTCGGGTAGTACAGAAAGAATGGTCTGTCTTTGTTGTCGTGAATGAATTTTAGCGCCTGCGCGTTGATACGATCCGGTGCGTAATCCTGCCCCTTGAAGACGTCGTAACTTTTCGGGTCGGCAGGATCGGCTCCTTTCGGCAGGTTGGCATGGCCGGGGACCGGCGGGTTGTTATTGAGCGAAATCCGCTCGTCGTCATCCCACAGATAATCAGGATAATAACTGTGCGCGTGCCGTTGGCAGTTGTAACCGAAAAAACGATCGAAACCCTGATTGAGCGGGTCTCCCTCGGAACCAGGATATCCCAACCCCCATTTACCGAACGCGCCAGTCGCGTAACCTTGTTTTTTCAGCACTTCGGCGATCGTGACCTCAGTAGCGGGAATCGGCCCCTGCCCTTCCGGCTTCACCTCCGAGTTGTTCCGGACGGCTGCATGGCCAGGATGTTTACCCGTCATCAGCGTGCAGCGCGATGGTGCGCAGACGGCATTGCCCGAATATCCTCGAGTGAACTTTATTCCCTCTTTCGCCAGCCGATCGATATTCGGCGTCCGGATCTTCTTCTGCCCGTAACAACCAAGCTCCGCATAGCCCAGATCATCAGCGAAAATATACACAATGTTCGGCTTGTCACTGCTACCGGAATTCTGGTCCGCCGCAGCAACACAACTTGAATGCAAGCAGAGCGAAGTCAGCAACAAAGCTGCAAAGGATGCGATCCAGTGGGGGACAGAAGATCGATCGTTCATTACATCTCCATTCACCATTGCCAAAGAAGAAAGGACTCACTGCTATTTCACAGAAGAATCAAATCAATCCTTCTTCACGTTTCCATTGTACGAAACCTTCAATCGCCTGGTATTCTGCGAGGCCCAAGGCGTCGAATCGCCGTGCGGTATCGGCATTGCGAACTTCCGCCCGTTGCCAGAACTCCCGCATGTCGGGTCCGGGAAACAGAGCACGGTCTTTTTGCGATTCGTGCTTGAAGATGGCAATCCGTTTCCGGTCGACTTCCATCGGACTTAACGGAACGGACATTTCGATTTCATGCGGTGCCCATTCCTGCCACGCTCCACGATACAACCAGATGTCGCAGGTTTGCATCCACTCATCGTCTTCACATACCTCGCATGCCTTCAGAATGGCTGTCAAACAGGTCCGGTGCGTTCCGTGCGGATCGGACAAGTCGCCAGCGGCATAAATCTGATGCGGCTGGATTTCCCGCAACAGTTCAACGGTCTTTTGGATATCGTCTTCACCGAGTGGTTTCTTTTTCACCCGCCCCGTTTCGTAAAACGGCAGGTTCATGAAATGCAGACGATCTTCCGGCACGCCACAGCAGCGAGCACCGGCTCGAGCTTCCCCTTTGCGAATCAGTCCTTTCAATCGTTGCACAGTATTGCTGTCGATCTGACCCGGCTGTTTATTCCGCAAGAATTCATCGATGTGGTTTTCAAGCTGGACGACCTTGTCAGCTCCTGCATCAAACTCGTGACAGAAATCGGAAACGAATTCCGCGTAACGGAGTGCGTCGTCATCGAACACGGCAATATTGCCCGATGTTTGATAGGCAATATGCACCTCGTGCCCCTGATCACAAAGGCGGATCAACGTTCCGCCCATTGAAATCACATCGTCGTCCGGATGCGGAGAAAAGGCAATCACACGCTTGGGAAAGATGGAATCGCGATTACCAGGGCGATCTCCCGGCTGTTTGATCTCGTCCGGTTTGCCACCTGGCCACCCGGTAATAGTCGATTGCAGATGGCGGAAAACCTTCAAATTGATTTCGTATGCAGAGCCATGTTCGGCCAGCAATTCCTGCAAGCCTTCCTCGTTGTAATCAGCATCAGTCAATTTCAGAATCGACTTTCCGACCTTTTCCGCCAGCGAGATGACTGCGCGGCGGATCAGCTCGTCGGTCCACTTGACCGGCCCCACCAACCAGGGAAATTTGGTGCGCGTTAAACCGGCAGAGGAGGCTTCGTCCAGCAGAAACTCCACATTCTGATGATTCTGCAGATAGGTCGCGGGAATGGCGGGCGTCATTTCGCCTTCCACCGTGCGGGCGATGATCGTTGACTTTCCTTCCCCGAATGCCAGCAGCAAAATCCTTCTGGCGTTCATGATCGTTCCCACACCCATCGTAATGGCGCGACGTGGCACGTTTTCGGCACCGAAGAAATCGCTTGCAGCGTCAATTCGCGTCACACGATCCAGCGTGATCAACCGTGTGCGGGCATTGATTTCCGAACCCGGTTCGTTAAACCCGATATGTCCGGTTCGTCCGATACCCAGCAGTTGAATGTCGATTCCTCCGGCATCAAGTATTCGCTTCTCGTATTGCTCGCAATACTCGGCGACATCCTCAATCGCCACCGTGCCGTCAGGAATGTGGATGTTCTCGCTCGGAATATCGAGGTGATCAAACAGATGCTCGTGCATGAACCGCACATAACTCTGCAGTTCATTTGGCTGCATCGGGTAGTATTCGTCGAGATTGAACGTCACGACATTCGCAAACGACAACCCCTCTTCCTGATGCAGGCGGACCAGTTCGGAGTAAACTCCCACCGGCGTGGAACCGGTTGCCAGACCGAGTACGCATTGTTGTCCCTGTTCCGTACGGGACCGGACCAACTCGGCGATCTCCGCCGCCACAGACCGGCTTGCCTCATCCGCATGCTCAAAGACCGAGCAGTGAATTTTTTCGTGCCGTGTGTTGTACGAGTCCTCCGAATAATTCAGAGTCGCACGATTGGTCGGAGCTGGTTGGTTCATTTCATTTGTTCCTGTTGATTGAAAATCCTGGTGGATCATGTTGATTGTTTTATCTTCGTTATCCATCATTGCCGTTCACTCATCAATGTTGCTTTCAATCCAATACCGCAGGCATCACACATTATTGGTCGAGGAACAGGTCGGGCGGGTGGATTGTCTCGCTGACAGCAGTGCGGCGCCCAGCACACCGGCATCGTTGCCGAGAGCGGCAAAGTCGATGCTCATTTGCGCGAGGACTTCCTCCAATGCATGTTTTTCCGCGGCCATCTGTACCAATTGTAAAAAGGCGCGGCCCGTTTCCGATTCGGACCCGCCAAAGTTCATGGCCCCACCCAGCAGAATCGTCGATGGATTGAGGATCTGCCCCAGAAAAGCGATTGCGATACCAAGATAGCCAGCAGTCTCGGCAATCACTTCCTGTGCGATTGAGTCTCCCTTTTCGGCACATTCAGCAATTGTCTTGGGCGTCATCAAGCCTGACCGCGCCTGCCATGCCAGTTCAGAATCGATCGTGTCCTTCAGTTTTTCGCGTGCAGTCGTCAGGATGCCGTTCGCTCCGGCGTATGCTTCCAGGTGTCCTCGTTTTCCGCAGCAACAGAGCCGCGCTTCCGGCGTCGGGTCAATTACGACGTGACCAACTTCCCCCGCACAACCGCCGTCACCATGCAATGGCTCGCCTTCGACAATCACACCGCTGCCAATGCCCGTTCCCAGTGTCAACATGACCAGCCCGGTTCCGCGAGACGGTTGAAAGCGGTACTCACCATACGCGGCAGCATTGGCGTCGTTAATCAGGCAGGTTGGCACACTGAAGACATTCTCAGCCGCTTCATGCAGAGGTTGGCCTTCCCAATCGGGCAGATTGGATACCGTCTTCAAGATTCCAGTCGACCGATCCAGGATTCCCGGCACCGCAACGCCGACACCATTCAACTCATCTGCCGAGAGACCGATCCTGTTCAATTCGCGGTGAGCAAAATCGCAGGCCACCTGAAATGCACCGGCGGGAGTACGAAATTGACGGGTTGAAGTAGCGCTACGGGCAATCACGCCCTCTGCCGGATGAACCAGCCCCAGTTTCATATTTGTCCCGCCGACATCCACACCGAGAAACAGGCCGCCTTCCCGTTCCGTTTCGGTTTCATTTATGCCAAAGTCGCTTTGGATCAGATCGCTCATGCGGGTTTCCTGTCGTCCATATTTGTCAGATGTGGAGAGATCTTACCCATTTTGGGACCATCAAATCTTCCTAATTCATTGCAAAAAATTGTACTTTCTTTGCGCTTTTGGGGTAAAATCACCTCCAAGTCGACAGATTTGCAAAAATGGGACCCGAAAATGAAGCCGACATTTGAAAAACTGGTTCTCCCTGCCGGTGACTCGTTTCGCTGTTTTGACCGCAGTGCCCTGCTCTCACCCGTCAAATGGCATCGCCATCCGGAAATTGAACTGACATACGTCGAACAGGGAGCCGGATCGCGGCTGGTAGGCGATCACATCGGTACCTACGGCGATGAAGATCTCGTGCTGCTTGGATCGGAATTGCCGCACACCTGGCTCTCGGACGAATATCGTGGGCAGGAGTACGATCGGCATCAGGCGTTTGTGATTCAATTTCATCCCCACTTTCTCGGGACACAATTCTTTGCCGCTCCGGAACTGGCGGATATCGCACATCTGTTACACCGGGCCGAGCAGGGGCTCTGGTTTCCGCCCGAAGTGGCAGCAGCCGTTGGCCAGCGAATGCAGAAGATGGTTTCGCAGGGCGGATTCGATCGAATGCTGAGCCTGCTGTATTGCTTGCGGGATCTTGTCGCGTGCGATTCCCCCACCAGCCTCTCGACACGCAGCTATTCCGCACCCACCAATGCAGAGATGGAAACCCGCATCACCGAAGTTTGCGACTTTATTACATGTCATCTGTCGGATCCCGAATTATCACACGCAACACTGGCAGAGATCTCCGGCATGAATCCGTCGGCGTTCAGTCGATTCTTCAAACAGGCAACCGGGCGCACGGTTTCGGATTACATCAACGAATTGCGAATCGGGTTGGCTTGCCGACTCCTGGTCGACACGGACGAGTCGGTACTCAATGTCAGCATCGATGCCGGATTTGCGAATGTGTCGAACTTCAATCGCCGGTTCAAACAATTGCGCCACTTGACGCCACGGGAGTATCGTAACCGCCTCCGCGTGATGTAGTGTTGCGAGGGAATCTCTGCGAGGAGAAAAGTCCGACAGCCAGGAGCCGGTTTGCTTTCTGGTGTGACGTCTCTGGATCGCGGGGAACGATTGGGCCGTCAAGAACTGGTGAACCGCCAAGACGCAG
>JANQSH010000024.1 GCA_028284145.1 Planctomycetaceae bacterium
CGTATTACGCTCTCTTGTGGCGCGATGCACGTCCTTTGATCTGCAAATACAGGCTCCCACGAGCGAAAAGTGTCACACGAAAAGGTAAACTGCTCTAGACAGGCGAGTTGTACAAATCCGTGATAGAGATGAGCGTGATACTCCCAGTGTGTGACGAGCCGACGAAAGGTGTGCAGCCGCGAAGGTCTGTTCCACAACCCAGCGCCGGCTGAACCGTGGGACCTTGCGCCCGTCCTGGGTATTGGGTCTCTTTCGCCCTCGTCGGTGAAGGCAGATCAACTCAACCTCTTTTTTCTTTGTAAGCCTCGCGCGCAGTCAGCCTGGGCGGATATCGGTCTGGTCAATCTTTCCAACGCGAGCCGGTTCGCAGCACCCACAGAATGCGGCCGCCTTTACTGGTCGACAGCGGCCGGGGAAACAGATCTTCAATCAAACTCCATTGTTTATCGGTCAATTCAACAGTTGGATACGTCCTGAATCCCCTTCGGCGAGCTGGCCTGGTTTTGTGTGGGATCGTAATGGCATGGTTGCCTCCTTTCAAAGGAAACAACCACGCAAATCCAATGTCCGATGTTCACCACTTGTCACGTTTCCGGACCAGGTCCAGAACAAGTGCGATGGCGCGTGAAATTCGCTTCGGAAAATCCGGACAGGTTCACCTGGAAGACATCACTTGACGCGGGTACAGTAAATCGCAATTAGTGTCGTGACTTAGTGGCTTGCAGACACCGATTACAGGTGTTTTCCTGCCATGTCGGTTTGACTTGTCGAAGATGTACTGTTACCGTTTGCGATGGATGGATTACCGATCGACTGACCGTTAGAAAAGCCATTCCTCTTTGCTTTAACCCCGGTTGGTGATCAAGACAAGGTGGAGCAGCTTGTTGCCCCTTCGCTGTCATTTTGGTCTCTTTGATAGAGGCATCGTTTTGCACGAAGCTGCGTCGGTGATTTCTGATTTCACCAGACATTGTCGATGTCCGACGTTGTGGGCCATCGTGCAACTGGATCGTGAGTGCACTTTCCTGATTCGAAAGCAGTGCACACGATGGATCGACTCCTGACGGTTTTGTTGAAGTCAAGGTATTGTCATGGTTAAGAAGAAGAGCGCATCGGGGATCTCGAAGGCGGAAGCCATTCGGGAATCATTAAGGGCAATTGGAATCAGTGCACCGACGAAAGAGGTCGTTGCCAATGTGAAGAAGAATCACTCTCACATCAAGTTCAATCCCAAGACGGCATCAGTCGATGTCTCAATCCAACGACGCAAACTGCGCGGCGGTTCAATCAAAGCCCATGCCGTTAAGCGAGTACGACCTTCTTCCGATGCATTTGATGTCCACCAATTGAAGGCCGCACAACAGTTCGTCGCACAAATTGGCGATGCGGAAGCGGCCATCAATGCGATCCGACAGTTGCAGGCGTTGCAGATTCATTAGAGCAGTTTATCTTTTGTGTGACGTCTCTGGCTCGTGGGAGCCTCTATTTGTAAGCCAATCGACGTCATCGCGGCACAGAAGAACGCAATACGCTCTAAAGAATAGTTCGCTTTCAAGTGATCATTTCATCGATGAGGCAGGAGATGGCAGAGATGCCGAGCTCCGAGTTGCTTTCGCCCTCAACCAGGAACCGCGTGAACAACGATTCTCATCCACAATCCGAGCAGGTTGGTTGCGCACCGGCCTGTGATGGGCGACTGATCGATATTCGCCATAAATTCGTCTGTTTGCAATGCCGCACAATTTGTGAAACCTGTTGCGAGGGCGGACGCGGCTGATGTCTGCGTTAAAATGTTGACGGGGCGAAATATGGAAGTCCGAAAACTGGCCGAGCGAATTCTGCTTTCCTCCAATCTGGACGAAAAACTCGCCCCTTTCCCACCGGATATTACGGACGATTGTCCTGGCGATGCGTGGCGGATAAATGAACCGGCTCGCACGAAGAATCTCAAATTTGCAGCCCGGCGCGAATCTCCCTCGATGCCCAGGCCAGGCGCTTTTGCCAGTCCCGAAAAGCGGGCCATCGCACATCACATTATGGCAAACCATGAATTGCAAGCGTTGGAAGTTATGGCAGCCGTACTTTGTGCATTCCCTGAAGCACCCGCCGAATTCCGGCTCGGTATACTCGAAGTCATGACAGATGAACAACGTCACACTCGCATGCACGTGGAGCGGGCAGCCATGCTGGGATTGCAATTCGGTGACCTTCCGGTGAATTGTTACATCTGGAAAAAGTCGCTGGAATTCAACAATGTGTTGGATTACCTGGCCGGAATACCGCTGACGTTTGAGGGACGCAACCTCGACCATACACTCGAATTTGCGGACGCCTTCGAATTAGCAGGTGATGATCGCTCCGCCGCACTGATGCGTGTCATTCATCGCGATGAAATCGAACATGTGGCGTTTGGTATCAAGTGGCTCCGCGCACTCAAGCCGGATGATCAGACAGACTGGGACACGTTCTGCGAACATCTGCACTGGCCGTTGCGACCATTCAAGGCACGCGGTAACCGTTTTGAGCGGGATGCACGACTGGCGGCGGGACTTTCGCCGGAATTTGTCGATGCACTGGAGAATTCTGTTGATACCGGGCGACCGGACGATTCAGGCAATGAAGGATAACGCGTGCCTGGAGCAGTTTCCCTTCTGGTGTGATATCTCTGGCTCGTAGGATCCTGTAATGGCAGGCCTGACGATGTCCATCGCGGCACAGAAGAGTGTAATACGCTCTATGCTGCGCGTTTTTCTTCCGCCTCTTGAGGTGAAACGTCCTGATGAGCCACTCCCGAAGCAGGCTTGCGCGGTTTCTTTCGCCCGATATGAAAACTGAAGTCGATCACTCCCGGCAGGAATCGTTTGAATCGCCATAGTAGATGCGCCATCGCACCGACGGGAACGAGTCCATGATTTTTACGGATTGCCCGGATCGTCCTCCGCGCCACTTTTTCCGTCGAGATACAGCCCCACTTTGGCGGCTGCGGCACTTCTTTGTTGGAGCGTCCACTGACGGCGGAATCGAAAAAGCGGGATTGCACCAGACCGGGACAAAGTGTCGTGACACCCAGAAAGCTCCGCGCGTATTCTGCCCGTAAGGATTCTGAGAACCCGACGAGACCAAATTTGCTGGCGTGATAGCCGGTCAAACGTCCCCCGGCAACGAGCCCGGCAATGCTGGAAAGATTCACGATGTGGGCTTCTGGTCGCTCAAGCAAATCGGGCAACAATGCCTGTGTCAGCCGGATCGGTGCCATCAGATTGACTGACATCACCCAGTCCCATTGCTCCACCGTCATCGCTTCGGTCGGTCCATAATAGGCAACACCCGCGTTGTTGATCAGAATGTCAACTGGCGCACATTCTTCACGAATCCTGGCGACAGTGTCGGATAACGCTTTCGCATCCGCCAGATCGCAGACAAAAGTTTGAACATCGATGCCTGTCGTCAAGAGTGCCGTTTGGACGTCGTGAAGTCCGTCAACGTTGATATCCAGCAGGCAGAGATGCACGCCCTCTGCTGCCAATGCTGATGCAATGGCGCGGCCGATGCCCGACGCTGCTCCTGTGACAATCGCTCGTTTGTCGTTCAGTTGCTTCATGAATCTTATGACCTTACCGATCTCCTGTTTAGAACAGTTTCCCTTCTGATGTGACGTCTCTGGCTCGTGGGGGCTTATACTTGTTGGTCGAAGGACGTCCATCGCGGCACAGAAGAACGCAATACGCTCCAGTCCGACAGGCTTTTTTCTGTAGCGGCTTGAGCCTCATTTGGAACTGTGATAACAGTGTGAAGGCCGCTACAGTGAAAGGTTGCTTGCAATAAAAGGTGGAATGGTAGGTCTTTTCGCCCTGTTGATCAATGGGGTTTCCGATCGCAACGAACCGACTCTTGCCATGTTACAACCTCCTGTACAGATTGATGTTGAAGTCAGTACGATCAGTACATGTGATGACACATGAGGGAAGTTGCGTGGATGAGAGAGCTGCCGCTGTTTGTCTTTGGCACGCTACGTCGTGGGCAATGCAATCATCATTTGCTGGAGGGATGTTACGAACGCATGTTGCCGGCTCAATTACCCGGTTATGGCATGATGCATCCCTTGATGATTCACCACAAAGAACATGCAGAAGTTCCTGGCGAGATCTACTTTCTGCAATCCGGACGATATCACAGTACGATGGCGCGATGTGATGAACTCGAAGGCATTTTACCCGGCAAGATGGCGGGACAATTTTATCGGCGCATTGCAGTCAGCGTGAAAACGGTAGAGGGAGAATTTGAAGCGTGGGCCTATGTGCATCCGAATGCACAAACGCCATAGAGCGTTTTACGCTTTCTCGTGTCCGCGATGAGCGTCTCTCGGCCTGCATTTGCAGTCATCCACGAGCCGATGGAGTCACACCAGAAAATAAACCGTTCCAATCTCCTCCAGACAGAGATAAAGACAACGTTCCGTTCAGGGGAACAGGTTGAAAATGCGAACAAGACAACATGTCAACAACCGGTCCAATTGCGAAATTGCCTTGGTGTGATAAGCCCGTCTGATTTACAGATTCTCACGCAGCTTTTTCGGCTTCTGCTTCAGTTCTTTGTAGATGGTCGTATTCAGTTCTTCAAACCGTTCCCACCAGGTATCGCTAATACCATCGGTAACCCGCGAGAATGTGAACAGGTCACGGGCTGTCTTTTCCAATTCCTTATTTCGTTGTGCACCCTTATGGGCCATTGCGTATAGCCGACGACATTCCAGAGCATGATACTGAGCAGCGGCATATCTGGACATATATTCGGGTTTCTTTTGGAACAACCGTCGCAACATCGAAGCAATTTTGGCCCAACCCCAGATCTTCGTTTTTTCGTCCTCACCGGCCATCGTGCCGAGCAACGCCTGACGGTAAAAATCCACAGATTTCTCTTCACTTTGCTCGCCGAAACTTTGCAAGATCTCGGCTGCCTTCAATTGTGCATCCAGTGCCAGCGGCTTCTCTTTCAAGATCTTGAGGTTCATGTCGTAGGCCTTTTGGAGTTCACCCGAACGCATGTGACAATTGACGAGGCGCAGTCGGATGGCGTCGATTCGCCCTTCCGGGAGAAAATCCTTATCCTTCTTTGAACGGGCGATGACATCTTCGTAGGCTTTGATCGCCTTGGCGAAGTAGGCTTTGCTTTTCTTCGAGCCCTCTTCACCTCCTTCGGCCAACGCCAAATACATTTCCGCCAGCCAGCGCATGCTGCTGTAGTTGAGTTCCTCCTTCTTCTCACCGATGCTGTCGAGCAGTGATTCAAACGAACTGGTCACTTTCTTCAGCTTCCCGGTCTCGCCATCTTCGCGGAGCTGCTTGATTTCCTTCTCCAATTCACGACCCAATTTCATGTAGATCGCTGCCAGGCCACCACCAGCAGACGAAAGTTTTTCGATTTCGTTGAGCGTGACTTTCGCCTTGTCGAGATCGCCGTTGCCAACATAGGCTCGTAACAACAATCGATAAACCGCACCAGCGAATGATTCGCTCTTCAAACCACTCTTGGGACGTTTCGCTCCTGGTTTCACATCGACCGCCGCTTTGACGGCAAAGGGTTGCGCATTCAATATACTCACTACCTGGCCATATTCCCCCCTGGCATTGTGAATGAGGGCGAGAGAATACTTGGCGGCAATCAGTTCGGGAGTGGCCGGTTTCTTCGCTTCTTTGAGTTTCGCTTCGGAGTTTTGAATTCCGGTTTTCAGACTCGCTGCTGCAGAGTCTCGCAACTTATTGGCTGCCGCCTTCCTGTTTTCGTCATTGCCCGCTGCGTTGGCCGCTTCTGCGTAAGATTTATATAATGCCCGGCCGGAAGAAAGCTGTGCTTGTGTGTAGAACTCCGAACTCTTGGGAACTTTCGACCAGGCGTCCGCCGCTTTTGAAGAATGACCGGCTGTCAAATAGAGCTGACCCAGCGACATCCGCACGCGGTCTGCCTCAGCGGATTTCGGCCAGTTCTTCGCAATCAGATTGGCAATGCGTTCGGCAGAAAGCAGGTCGAACGCGCGCGATTTGACATCCGATTCGTTAAATGTCTGCGCGTAGGCGGTGAATGCGTAAACCGCGGCTTCCTGCGCCATTTTCGGCGATTTCTCTTTGCCATGCTGTGCAACATGTTCCCCGGCGATTGCTGCCTCGTAAAACCGCTCACGCAACAGGTAGATGTAGGACAAAAGGTAATAGGTCGCATTGACCTGCTCCTGGTTGAATTCTCCCTCATCGTCTGGTGGCTCTTTGGAAAAGTTGACCGCTATTTTCAGGATCCGTGCAGTCTCATCCAAGTGGGTAAAGAGTTCGTTCCTGGCAATTTTGCGTGCTTTGTCGCCTTTGGCATTCTTAACCCCATCCCTCATGATGCCGATGCCCTGTACCATATACATCGCCTGTCCATACGCCTGCTTAAAGGAAATCGGGTCAGGAGTCTCGGCGATTTCACCAGAACCGTCATCTTCGGGGGCGCTGGAATCACCCTGTGCTATCGCCGAAGCAGAGAAAAGAAGAGACACGCAAAACAAAAATCCGAACAGGCACCAACGGGAATGGATGTGGCTAATCATGATGTCTTTCCACTGTCATGTCATCGGTGGGTCAGAAGAGGAGTCGAAATATTGATCAGTATTTGCGAAAATCCAGAGCGTATTACGCTCTTCTGTGCCGCGATGGGCGTCGTTCGGCCTGCAAACACATGTTTCCACAAGCCAGAGACGTTACACCAAAAAGTAAACTGATCTAGCGACCGGAAACGAGCTTCCAGTGCCGCACCTTTTTGTCACCACCACCAGCCACGACATGAAAACCATCGGGCGAAATGGCAGCGGAATAAATTCCATTGTTGTATTTGCCCAGGTCAAATTTCAACTCACCGCTTTGAACATCGAACATGCGTAGCCCGCCATCCTGACCTCCGGTTACGACATATTGTCCATCGTGAGAGAAGGTGATTGCGCGGGTGGGACTTTCTTCGTGAGCGAGCACCTTTGCCTTTAGTGTGCCACTCTCGGTTGACCAGATCAACAGTTGCCCGCGACCGGTTGTTGCCGCCAGTAACGAATCGTCTGGCGATAAGGCGATTGCATAAATCTCTTCATTGCCTGTGACATACCGTTTATCAATCCGCCCTGTCTGCGAGTCCCAGCGAACCATCGAACGGTCGATGCTGCTGCTAAAGAGTTTCGTACGATCTTTGTTGAATTTGACCGATGTCACCGGCTCGGTATGGCCCTGCAAAACCGACAGATGTTTCCCCGTCTTGATATCCCACACGCGAATCGTCGCATCGTTTCCGCCGGAAACGATGTACAGGTCGTCGTGGGAAATATCGACCGACGTCACGCCTCCGGAATGTCGATTCATCGAATGAATCTGTCGACCGGATTCCAACTCCCAGACCCGTACTGTGTTGTCGGAACTCCCGGAAACGGCCAATCGGGAATCCGACGTCACGTCGACCGACCAGACGAGATCGCCATGTTCTTTGAAAACCAGCACCTCACGGTCGGATGTCAGATTCCACACTCGCAATTTGTCGAACCCTCCCGTCACTGCAAAACGACCATCCGGCGTAATAACCGCTGTGACAACCGCTCCCTGGTGTCCGACGGCCTCATTAATCAAGGCCCACTCCGGACCGGTCTTTTCAGGCGTTTCATCAATGGGTGGTGCCGGTTTCTCAGTCGGTTCGGTTCCATTAGGGGCCGGATCCGCCGTTGATGGTGGCGGATCCGTCACGCCGGGGGAATCGTTGTCATTCGACGTTATCACCACCGGCTTGAACTCGGACTTGTCTGCCGGGGGACGAGAGGTTCCCGCAACATTGGTTGGTTGATCAAGCGGATTGGCGACCGTGTTTCGCCTGGACAAGGGATCATGAGTTGACGATTCAACCGTCGGCATGACGAACCTGGACACACCCCACAACGTCAGGCCTAAAGCGGCCAGGAGCCCAACACCGATTGCCCCCTTCTTTCCCAGATCGATGTAATCAACCGGACGCGATTCCCCGACTGCATCCGGGTCAATTCTGAACGCCGGCTCTTCAATCAGTGATGACTCGTCCATTTGTGGAATTCTCGGTTCCACAGACGAATTTCCATCTACCGACTGTTCATCTGGATTTTCCGATTTGGTACTCATGGTGAATCTCCGGGGGGAATCGAATTTTGGATCAGAGCAGTTTACCCTGTTTGTGTGACGTATCTCTGGCTCGTGGAGGCCTGTATTTGCAGGCCAAGCGACGTCCATCGCGGCACAGAAGAGCGTCATCCGCTCTGGCGACATGCCAGTTGACATTTCGACATTCAATGAAACCTGACAAATTGCAAAAACATTCGTATCAATCGCATCTCAACACTCTGCTATTTCGCAAACCACACGATTGTCAGGTTAGAGCGTGTCAGGGCGAATCGATTTGATTTGAGGTGGATCGATTTGATTTGAGATGGTCGATTATCCTGAAATGCTCGATTATACATTGAAAACCGTGCTGAATCACGCGAAGCCGGATTCAACCTGCCTGAATAACTTTGATGAACGATCACGTCAAAATGAAATGACGAGTCCATCGTAAGCAAGTTCCACGTTTTCCGGCAACCGGGCATTTGTCGCCGAATATTCAAGCGAGTGGCCGATATGCGTCAAATACGCCCGTCGTGGTTGAACACGTTCGATCACTTCCAGCGCCTGCGGCACGCTGAAATGTGTGGCATGTGGCTCCTCTCGCAACGCACCGAGTACCAGGGTATCCAGTCCCGACAAAAGATCCCAACTCTCATCGGGTATCTCACTCACGTCGGTACAAAAGGCAACATCATCCATACGAAATCCCAACACGGGCAACCGTCCATGAATGAGTCGGATCGGCTGAACTCGCAGACCGAGCAATTCAAAAGGTGACATCCCGATTCGCTCAAATCGAAACCGGGGTATCGCGAAGCGATGATTGTTGGGATCGGGTGGTGCAAAGGCGTAATGGAAGGCGTTGCGGAGTTGCTCTTCGACAGCTTCCTCGCAATACAATGGAATATCCTGGTCCTGCCGATGTCCGAAAATTCGCAAGTCGTCGAGTCCGTAAATGTGGTCGGCATGCGAGTGCGTGAATACGGCGGCTTGTAGCACGGTCACCTTTTCCCGAACCAGTTGCAGCCGCAATTCCGGGGAAGCATCGATCACAAAATTCCCCAACGGCGCCCGAACCAACACCCCGGTTCGTAAGCGATGATTTCGTGGGTCTTCCGATTCGCACACTTCGCATCGACATCCAGCGACCGGTACGCCGACACTCGTTCCCGTTCCCGTCAGCACAAGATTGTTCGTGGGTTGTTCTGCCATCGTCGTGTTGCGTATTCATTCCGACTTTTTCGATCCGGATTGTTCGACGAAAGCCATCCGCAGGTAGTGGATCGAATTCTGCAGCATTTCACTTTCGTCGTTGCTCAGGTTGCCTTTTGTTTTTTCCTCCAATACACCAAGAAGATCGATAAAGTGACGCGCTGCATTGATATCAACCCGGGCCGTCTTTCCGTCCGGTCCCGGGACCATCCCCAATGCCAGCATGACCTGAGTCGAAAACATGCTGACCAGAATGGAGAAATCAGCCGGTGGAAGCGGGGGCGAACCATGTGAGCCACCGTCTCCGGAAGCGGTCTCAGATGTAGAGACTGATTCAACATCCACTTCACTTTCTGAAGCCATCTGTTGATCCAAAGCGGCATCCTCGGCTTTCACCTGTTCTTTCCAGGATTCGTCCGTTTCAACTGGTTTATTTTCTTGTTCGTCAAACATTTCAGGCGGTCTCCTCTGGGAGTGTCTATCATGGATCAATCACACAACAGGTCAGGGATGCAACAAAACTGCGTTAGAGCGTATTACGCTTTTCTGTACCACGATAGACGTCGTCAGGCCTGCAAACACAGATCCTCCCACGAGTCAGAGATGTCACACCAAAAGGTAAACGGCTCCAGGATTCAAACGTAGCAGTTTTTTCTTTACATGAAACAACTTATGGCTTCAAGCAGGTAGAGAGCAGATATTGCAGACTCAGCCCGGGGCGAATGACATCAACTCCAAACAGGCCAACCGATCACAATTCGTGTTACCACAAACCGTGATACAGAAAAGTCTTAAGTCTGCCTTTTGACAACCTCTGCTCACGAAATCACGCCGATGCCATCAAAACTGATATTTCCCTTATTTTCAGCACAATCGCTACAGCTTAACAAGTTTGTCCGCCGATATGACCGTTAGAGCGTACGGCGATCTTCGTACACGGACCGTTGCGAATTTCGCTCAGACGTCGTTGTGACCAAATTCTGATTCTGCCGGGTCAGATTGAACATGCCCGGCGAGAGCATTCTACCTTTTCGTGCAATGTTTCTGGCACGTGGGAATCTGTTTTCACAGGCCAGAGGACGGTTTTCGCGGCATGGAAAGGTGTAATATGCTTCATGAGGAACCCCGCATGCGGTTTTCGCTGGCAATACTGACAATCGCGCTGTTGTCACCGCTCACACATCGTGAGTGCATGGCGCAGCAGGTGCCGTCGCCTCATGCGGCAATGGGTGGTCCGCTTCCTGTTGACCAGGTTTTCGGTGCGGGAATCGCACCCGCTTCCTTCACCAATGCTCAGGGAAGTTTGCCCGCTGGGATGCCTCCCGGCGCACACCCCGGATTGGGTGGCCCTCCCATGCATATGATGCCTCAGCCAAACAGTCCTGTCGGAATGGCGGAGAACGGTTTGCCACCGGGAACGTTGCCCTGGCCGGCCATGTCTCCATTCGAAAACACGTTTCAGCAACATTATAACAAAGATGGCCTGTGGCACGTCGAGACAGATAATTCGCGCCGTGAATACCAGACCACGCTTTCCTGGATGTCCGCAACTCTGCGCCGCAATCCTTCTCCCTTTTTCAATGCAGGAGGGGACATCGGTTCATACATCGTTCGGCTGGATCACGGCTATTTCGAACCCACGCAGACCGGCCTGATGGCGAATATCTGGTTTGCAGACGAGAAAGAGCCGGGCAACTATCAGATCTTTCTTACTGGTGGCGGACTGAAGCGTTACATGTCCTATAAGTATCGCAACGACTTCGGGACGATCCGCCCGGTCGTAGGTCTGCGTTACATGTTCATGAAGGATCAACTCAACATTGGGGTCGCCAACCCCAACGCAGGCGACGCGCGGCAGGAATCACGTACTCAATCGCATCTGTTTGGCCCGGAGGTCGGGTTGCGGCTGGAGATGGGGGGCGACTCCTTCAAGATGATTCTCGAATCGACGATTGGCCTGAACGGGAACTTCCAGGACCACAAATTCACCGACACGGCACGAGCAGTGAACTTTGAAGACGACACGTTCAGCGTCTCACCCGTGTGGGAAATCCGCTTTCATGTTGAATCGAATATCCTGCAGTACGTCCCTTATGTGAAGAAAATGTCCAGATTTCGCAACGCCCGATTCAAAACCGGGGTAAGCTACGTCAAATACTGGGAAGTGCTTCGCGCTGGCGATACAATCACGAACACCGATCCATTGGGCTTCACTTCCAATCGCAGCCCATTCAACTATTTTGGTTGGGATGTCGGCGTGGAATGGCGCTATTGAGCGATGGCTTCGTCTCTCACCTCAGGAAGCACGAGAGCTTCGTAGTTTCGCAGGTGCCTTGGCCTGTATGATGGCTCCCAGCGTGGCGTGCAGAACTTCAATCGGTGTGCGTAGTGGGTCGACCTCAAAAATGAGACTTTTCGGATATCGATCAATTACCGAAGCGGTCTGCTGGTGATACACGTCGAACCGGTGTCGGATGACCTTTTCATCAGCATCATCGACCCGATTATCCTGCATCGCCCGATTCTTCATCCGCTCAATCAGGATATGCTCATCCTGCGGACTGCATTGAAAATTGATGATCAGTTGGACCTCGACATCCGTCTTCAGGATCTCAACTTGTGCTGGATTGCGCGGGATGCCATCCAGAATGAGCGTATCGCGATCAAGAACCAGGTTGCCCTTCAGGACCATCTGCTCGACCCAATGACGATAAAGCCGAACAGTTAATTCGTCGGGAACAAGATTCCCCTTATCGATATAGGAAGCGACTTCAACCGCCAAGTCGGATGTGGGGTCAAGACCTCGAAACAGGTCGCCCGAGGAGAGATGAACCAAGCTCATGATCGTACCGAGTGTACGACCGAGAGTCCCTTTGCCAGCCCCAGGGGCTCCGAACAGAAGTATCGATTTGACAAGCTCTTTCGACATGCCCCCCCGCCTTTTGGAACACCGCTCGAATGTGAGTCGTACTGTTCCGCAATAGCAACCTTGCCCATGCAGGTCAATCCGTTTTCATTTGTGTTTACGAGTTTGGTTCTATCTGTATCAGCTCGATATCAACCAGAAACAACAACCCAACATCAATAATTTCAGCGATTCAAGAAAAATCAGGTAATCATGACGCAGGCTCAACTCGTTACGTAAGGAAGCAATCCGTAATGAACAAATGACAGGAACACAAGTTGAGTATCAACAGGCGACTCCACTCTACCAGCAGATAATCAAAAGATTACTTGTCGTCTATTGCAAGCCACATTTAACTGTAGCGACCTTCACACCACCGTTACAGTTCCAAATGAGGATCAAGCCGCCACAGATAAAAGCCCGTTGGACTAATATGATGTTCTGTGTTGTTGATGGATTTCACTTACAGATTCACACATTGCCGAAACGTATACCAGGCATATTACGCTCTTCTGTGCCACAATGGATGTTGCTTGGCCTGCAAACAAGGCCCTACACACAAGCCAGAGACATCCACCAAAAGGTAAACGCTCTAACGTGACAGGAATGCGACAACCTGGCCAACATCCACTGGCAGGCTCACATCTTCAAATGAGGGCAACGTTGTGACAATTGCCTTCAATTCGCCTGAGTCGAAATTGATCCAGTCGCAATTTTCGGTCGTCGTGCTTTCCACAATTCCCTGATACATTGCCTTCAGGTTCGGCCGGTTCCGAACGGTGATTACATCGCCCGCACGAACCCGAATCGATGGCTTGTTCACCGTCACACCATTCAGTTGGAAATGCGAATGCACAATTCCCTGTCGCGCTTGTGGTCGCGATGAGGCAAAGCCTGCTCGACGCACAACATTATCCAGACGGCGTTCACAGAGAATCAACAACTGTTCGCCCGTGTTCCCTTTGATGCGCCGCGCCTGATCAAAGTACTTTCGCAACTGCTTGTCCCGCAGACCATAATAGTATTTGATCTTCTGCTTTTCCTGCAGGGCCAGGCCGTAGTTGGAGACCTTCCGGCGACGTTGAGCCATGCCTGGCGGGAATGCCCGGCTGTCAAGAGCGCGAACGGCTCCAGCGTTTTCAAAGACCTGCGAATTCAAACGACGATTAATCCGCCCTTTCGGACCGGTATAACGTCCCATTCCAACTTCTCCTGTTGCCCTGGTTGGGCAATGATGTGGGTCCCGCAACTGACATCGACGCCCGACGGGGCAGGTATTCTCCACCTTCCACTGGGACAAACCTCAAATGGATATCGAGCCGTTCCGGTTGATGACCTCACAGTGATACAGTGTCTTCTATTTTGACTGGTCGACCAAAGTTGCCAACTGCAGATGTCAGTGCTCAATTATCTGTAAGCACCCTGAAAACAACAATATGGGGAGACAGCACGGAGATTGGTGTGCTACCTTTTGATCCGAAATCGCGGAAAAAAATCTCCGCTTTTCGAATATCCAGAGTTAAGATACGCGCTGAGTTGTTCATAGGCCACAGGTGCGAAGCAGTGAATGTACGGTTCGCCCAACCGCAATGCAAGGCAAAACAGCGGATTTGTGCTGGCCGGCGAGTTCCGGGTTGTCTGCCAGAACTCTCATGCCGTTGCGGAGGTCTTTGATCGCAGCGGTGATCAACGCCGGCTCTTCAATTGGCTGAACGGGATTGGCAGCAGCGGTGAGCGAG
>JANQSH010000031.1 GCA_028284145.1 Planctomycetaceae bacterium
CGTATTACGCTCTCTTGTGGCGCGATGCACGTCCTTTGATCTGCAAATACAGGCTCCCACGAGCGAAAAGTGTCACACGAAAAGGTAAACTGCTCTATAGCGCAACACTTCCAATTCGCAGGAGTAACTTCAATGACTGCACGCCACTCATCCGCCACAACCCGTCGTGACTTCCTGGTTCAATCTACTGTCGCTGGTGCCACACTTGTCTCCGCGCCGGGGATTCTGAGTGCCCGAACAGTTGCCGACAATGTGAATGTTGGCTTTATCAGTTGCGGAGGTCGGGCCGGACAACTGATGAATTCTTTCTCGAAAATTTCCGGTGTGAACATTGCGGCATTGTGTGATCCGGATGAATCACGGTTGATGTCAGCAAAGAAGAAACATCCCCAGGCAACAACCTGCAAAGACCTGCGCGATCTGATTGCCGACAAATCGATCGATGCGGTCGTCGTCGCGACGAGCAATCATTGGCATTGTCTGGCGTCCATCTGGGCAATGGAAGCGGGCAAAGATGTTTATGTCGAAAAACCCCTTTCCCATAGCCAGTGGGAAGGCATTCAGACCGTCAACGCGGCTCGCAAGTACAGGCGTGTCTGTCAGGTCGGCACCCAGCAACGATCGGACCCCATGCAGCAGGAAATTCAAAAGTTCCTGCACGAAGAAAAAGCGTTGGGAGGAATTGTCTCGGCTCGGGTAAATCGTTACGGCGTTCGCGGACCAATCGGCAAACGAAGCACGCCTTTGGAGATCGGCAAATCGGTTGATTATGATCTCTGGCTTGGCCCTGCACAGGATGAACCGATTTATCGCAACAAACTGCAATACGACTGGCATTGGGACTGGAACACCGGCTCCGGCGAAATGGGGAACTGGGGCGTACACGTTCTCGATGACCTGCGGAACAACGTCTTCCTTGACAAAGTTGCATTGCCCAGGCGTATTTTCGGCGGCGGCGGTCGCGTTGCATGGGATGATGCGGGGGAAACGCCCAACGTTCATTTTGTCTATTTTGATACCGGCAAAATCCCCGTCGTGATCGGCTTGAGTAATCTGACGGATGCTCCGGGCAAAGGTGGAGCCGCGGCGCATCCCGGACCAGGCAGTGGTTACATCGCCTACTGCGAAGGTGGTCGGTTTGAAGGGCAGCGCGGCAGTGGCGCAGCGTTTGACAGCGATGGAAAGCTGATTCGCAAGTTTAAGGGGGGCGGAGGCAACGGTCTGCATCAGCAGAATTTCATCGACGCGGTCCGAGCCGAAGATCCAGGTCTGTTGAAAACCGATGTCCTTGTTGGTCATCTTTCCACCGGTTGGTGCAACCTGGCCAACATCGCGTATCAAACCGGTGGTCAATTCACCGAAGATGCCTCGCGGCAGATTACCGATTCTGTCTGGACGAACCTGTTGGATCAGACTCGCAAGCATCTGGACAATCATAAAATTATGATGACCAGCGATCAGATCAAACTCAGCCCGGTGTTGACCGTCGATGTGGAAAAGGAAATGTTTGTCGGCGAGAACGCGGATCTCGCGAACAAGTTCATCAAGCGGGAATATCGCAAAGGGTATGAAGTGCCGACCATCGATGTGTAGACACCACGTGTAGGCACTACAGCTTGATTGTATGACGACCTGAGAGACCAGTCAGCCTGAGAAACCAGCCAGTGAACCCGCTGGCTGGTTTATATATTCACGATCATGCTTTTGCAGTGCGAGAGTTGTGAATACGACCGAGGATAGTGTTGTGGCGACGGAAGCGTTGAAGACGACCATCTATTTCCGCGACTTCTTTAGCGATCGGTTTTCGGTCAAGCAATCCGGTTTCCAACCAGTGGTGAAACTGGACGGAATCACCCGCTGGTTGGATGACATCAACGGGCAACCTTATCCACCCAAATCCCGAAGACGATCAAAGCTGTTCCGGTCAAAATTGCAGTGGCGGCCCACTCGATAGCGTATGACTGCGAACTGGTCATCATCAAGTCGGTTATCATGACATTCTCTCCCCGGACGATTCTGTGCGGTGATGTGAGCGAGACAAAATGGGCGGATGAAAAGACTCGCCCGAATCTCATCTTCCGATGTTCGATTTAGAGCATATTGCACTCTTCTGTACCGCGATGAACGTCGTCTGGCCTGCAAACGCATAGGCCCCAAGAGCCAGAGACGTCACACCAAAAGGCAAACTGTTCTAGTGAACCGTCAAGACTGAAAAGAAGGGTTGATGAAGTTGCAAGGAGCGACAACGGAGCGGGTTATGTCAACCCGCTCTCCCCAGCAAAGCCATGACAAGGCACTAGTGGCGGTGTCCGCGGTGTTTGTCGTGTCCACCACGGTGATAGTCCCAGTGGCCGTCCTGGTGGTAGACGTATCGACCGGGGATGTAGACCATTGTACCACACGGCTTACGCACCCAGTGCCCCGGGATGTAATCGTAGTGGCTGGTATCATGCCAGTCGTAGTGTCCACGGTCATAGTGGCGAGAGTGTCCAAATCCACGGTGGCGATGGAGTCCGCTGTGGTGGAAACCGCCGTGACCACCGATGGAGATGCTGACTTTGCCATTGCTGAATCGGAAGCCACCCGCTTCAGCCTCTTTGTTGTCCATCGTGGTGAATCCCAGTCCCGCTGCCAATGCGATTGCAAATGCCGTCATCTTCATGGTTCTCTCCTCAAATCGTTTGAGTTCGTCCGAAAAAAACTGGATGTTTTTGTTCCCGCTGCCAAAGTGAAATGGCGAAAAGCGTGCCAATTCGAAAACGTTCGAAAAACAGTGGAAAACAAGGTGTTTTCGACGAATCAGTCAGGGTAAGCATCGAAAAACCGATGACAGTGCGTCATCAAAATGACATCCCTGACAGATGGGACGAACATTCCTGGCGCATTGAAAAACGCCCGATAGATACCCCGCTTCTGTTGGGGGAAATCAACCGGGCGCTTGAATGCGCTGTTGTGAAAAGAGGGATCAGGCTTTGCGAATTTTCTCTCGTCCCTGCTCCACATCTCTGGTCGCATTGCGGGTGTCGAGGACCATCTGTGCATGTTCGACGATGTGACCGAAATCAAATGCGGTGTGATTGGTTGCAATTAACATGCAATCCTGAGCAGCGATGAATTCCGAAGTCAATTCGCTGCTGGTCAAGTTGGGAACGTCGTAGTGCCGCATGGAACCGAGCTGCGGAATGTGGGGGTCACTGTAAGTGACTTCCGCACCACGTTGCAGGAGCAGTTCCATCAATTCAAATGAGGGGCTTTCGCGCGGATCGTCCACATCCTTTTTGTATGCCATTCCGAGCAGGCAGATTTTGCTCCCCTTGATTGGTTTTGCCTGATCGTTCAGAAACTCGGCGAGTCGGGAAACGACATATTCCGGCATGCGGGAATTGACTTCCCCTGCCAATTCGATGAATCGCGTTGTCAGCCCTTGCTTGCGTGCCAGCCATGTCAGGTAGAACGGGTCGATGGGAATGCAGTGTCCACCCAGTCCAGGACCAGGATAAAAAGCCTGGAAGCCAAATGGTTTGGTTTTTGCAGCGTCGACAACTTCCCAGATATCGATCCCCATTCGATCGAACAGGATCTTCAATTCGTTCACCAGGGCGATATTGACAGCACGATAGGTGTTTTCCAGAATTTTGCACGCTTCGGCAATCTCCGGGCTGGATACGGGAATCACCTGGACGATCGCATGGTTGTAGAGTTGCTCTGCCAGTTGACTGCTGATTTTCGACGAACCGCCAACGACCTTGGGAATTCCCGCTGCCGAGTAATCGGGGTTGCCCGGGTCTTCCCGTTCGGGGCTGTAGGCCAGAAAGAAGTCTTTTCCTTCCACCAGATCGCTTTGTTCGAGAATCGGCAGCACAACTTCGGAAGTTGTGGTGGGGTAAGTTGTACTCTCCAGCACGACGAGTTGCCCGGGGCGCATAACGCGGGAGATCGCCGAGGAGGTCGATTCCACATACGTGAGATCCGGGTCACGACTGTCACTCAGCGGTGTGGGGACACAGATCAACAGGCAGTCTGCCTCAGCCAGCCGGGAGAGATCGGAGGTTGCTTCAAACTGTTTGTCGTCGATCCACTTTCCGACCGTATCAGACTCAATATGTTTGATGTAGCTTTGACGGGCAGTCAAAGCGTCGACTTTTTTCTGATCGACATCGAAGCCGAGCGTCCGAAACCCGGCAGAGACAAAGGCATTGATGAGTGGCAACCCAACGTAACCCAGGCCAATCACACCGACCAGAGCCGTTTTCTCCCGGATTGCCTGTTCGAGGGCTTCGGCTGGTTTTTCATTCATACTGGCATCTGCACGAGTTTCCAGAAAGTTGATCGTCATCTTCCATGTTCCAATATCATCAAATGGCGAAGAAATCACGCTCGATGCGGCGATTTCCTGTCCGCAAGTCGTTCGTGGTTTGTGTGTGTGAAAATGAATTTGCGACGCATTCTGTGACAAATGTCGATTTCATGTCAATGTCGACTTTATGCAGAAAAAGACCGTTGCAACCTGATCTTGACCCGGTTTCGACGATCTCATAACACTCCGCTTCTCTCCAGATGTCTATCTGACATTTCTGGAATTCCCGTTGGGAGCAAACAGGCTCATCCGGCTCGGTCGGAACAGGCGGGACGGCGACAATCATGGACGTTTATTGCCTCACCTTCCAATGTCACGGATCGATCCAAAAAGATGCAGTATCGCATTGCCACAGTCATTCCTGTCTACCTGACTCTCTATACCATCTGCTTTTTCGGAGCATTCCTGCTGCGATTTGAGATGGTCATGGACCGTGAATTGCTGCAGGTTTTCTACCGTAGTCTGCCCTACGTCCTCGCTGTCAAACTGGCGATCGCTTTGGTATCGGCAGAATGGAAGAGATCGTTTCGCTATGCCACATTGACTGACCTGGCACATATCGGAATCTCCACAACCTGTGCCGCAGCAATCCTCTACTCGATCAACCTGGAGTTCATGAGTAACCTTGTGGGACAGCAGATCCCGCGGTCCATCATTCTCATCGACTGGGTCTTGTCGATTCCTGTGTTGGGGGGAGTCCGCAGCTCTTCACGCATTTACGGAGAAGTGATTCGTCCGCTATTCAAGAAAGCTGACAAGACACGCGCATTGGTCTATGGATCAGCCCCCGACTCCATTGAAATTCTGCGAGCCTTTCAACGAGCGGATTCCGAGTATCAAATCGTCGGTCTCGTCGACCGAAATGCCCGCAAACAAGGCCACATTATCGCCGGATTGAGAATCTACTCCGGTCGGCCAGGTTGGGTCGAGCTATCCCATTCGCTAAACGTAACACACATTCTGATACCTGCGTCCGTCGCTGGTCGCGAAGTACGCGACATTATAAATGATTGCGCCGATTCGAACATCAAAATTCAGGTGATTCCCTCAGTGGGCGACGTTGTCGATGGCGTCTATCAACTCAAAGTGCGGGACGTGACCGTCTCCGACCTGTTGCGACGAGAGCCGAATCAGCTCGATTCCTCACAGATCGGTAAATACATCGCCGGTAAGCGCGTTCTGGTTACCGGGGCAGCGGGCAGCATTGGCTCGGAAATCTGTCGACAGGTTCTGGAATTCCAACCCAGATCACTTGCGTTGCTCGATCAGTCGGAATTCGGCATTTTCCAAATGGAACAATCGCTCCAGGGGCTTTATAGTTCGAATATCGATGTGCAATTCATCATCGCGGATGTGACCAATACAGCACGCGTTCAAACAGTGATGAAAGAGTTTCAGCCGGAACTTGTTCTGCACGCCGCAGCCTACAAGCATGTGCCTTTGATGGAAGACAATATCCCCGAGGCGATTCGGAATAATGTCTTCGGAACAAAGAATATGGTCGACCTTGCCGACGAAGTCGGCGTTGAACGGTTTATCCTTATTTCGACCGACAAAGCTGTCAAACCGACCAGCGTGATGGGTTCAACCAAACTCGTCGCGGAGAAATATGTCTCGTCCGCCTCAGCCTGGTCGAAAACGCATTTCGTTACCGTCCGGTTTGGCAATGTGCTGAATTCTGCCGGCAGCGTTGTGCCGACATTCCGCCGTCAGATTGAGGCGGGTGGACCCATTACCGTCACACATCCGGAAATCAACCGCTTTTTCATGACAATCCCGGAGGCGGTGCAACTCGTTCTGCAGGCCGGGGCATTGGGTTCATCGGGTGATATTCACATTCTCGAAATGGGCGAGCCGGTCAAAATTGTGGATCTCGCCAAAGATATGATCAAACTTTCCGGAATGAGATACCCAGATGACATCGACATTGTGTTCACTGGATTGCGACCGGGTGAAAAGTTGTATGAAGATCTGTTCTATGATTTGGAGGAACAGGCAACCAAGGTGCACGATAAAATCTTCTGTGCCAATTGTACAAACCCTGTTCAATTGGAAATGGAGCGCGACATCAAAATGCTGGCGGAAGCGATGGACATGCCGAACGAAGAGGCTAGAACGGTGCTGGCCAAAATTGTCGATGCCTATGTCTCCGCCGGTGTTCGCGATGAAGAGCCAGCGAAAGCCGCCTGATCAGGATGCATTTCCCGCAGCATTGGCATTCGTTGTCATTGGCAAGCCGCAGCCGACATGGTGCCCGTTACACTCCTCGTCATCAAATTCGATCTCCAACGTCGAATGGTGAATCTGAAATCGGTTGGCCAGTTCCGTTCGGATGGCTGATTTTATCGATTCCATCTCGCTGGCTCGATCACGCGGGACGACCAGATGCCCCTCGAATGCGGTCTGTGTTTCATCCAGTTGCCACAGATGCAGATGATGCACATCGTCGACGCCATCGACTGCCCGTAATCGCTCGATGAGTTCTTCGATCTGGATGTTTTCCGGAACACTTTCCATCAGAATGTGAATCGACTCGCGAATCATCGACGTGCTGTGCCACAAAATGTAGGCGGAAATCAGAAATGTCATGATGACATCCAGATACCAGGCATCCCACAGGATGACTGCGATGCCGACGATGATGACTCCAACGGAACCCAGGGCATCAGCCAGATTGTGCAGAAACGCGGCCCGCACATTCAAGTTTCCCTTGGCCATTCTGAGTAACAGCAAAGCGGTGCCCAGGTCGACGGCCAATGCAATGCCCGCAATAATGATCACAGGCCAGCCGGAAATCTCTTGCGGATCGAAAATCCGTGCGATCGCTTCGTAGAGCAGGTAAACCCCCACGAGGATCAACGCTGTCAGATTGATCAACGAGCCGATCACTTCTGCCCGGCGATAACCAAACGTCCGTTTCTGATCAGCCGGTTTGCGTGCGATGCGGCGTGCGATCAAAGCGACAATCAGCGAGAGACAGTCGTTGAAGTTGTGCAGCGCATCGGCCATGAGCGCCAGAGAACCAAACAGGATTCCGCCGATCAGTTCTGCAACCGTCAGGCCGAAATTCAACAGCACCGCCCCAACCAGCCGAACATCACTCAGATGCGACGTGTCGTGGGTATGTCCGCAATGTGCGTGCGAATGTGCGGTGTGGTCGTGACTCATGATTGGGCAGTTCAGCAAAAGGAAAGGCTCGCAGAAAAGATAACGCAGATCGTGTCCACCAATCCAGTGGAAATTCTCTCACATTCCGAAGTTTACCGATTTGCAGAGATCTTCTGACTTGGAGCGTATTACGCTCCTTCTGTGCCACGATGGGCGTCGTTCAGCCTGCAAACATAAGCCCACACACGAGCCAGAGACGTCACACCCAGAAGTAAACGGCTCCAGGCCACGTGGTGTGTTGGTTCTCCGTTTGACTCGGCCACCGGCACACCGGGCCGCTCGAACGACTATCCCGTCAACACACCACAAGTCGGTATCGATGCCATCAGCGTCAACGATTCTTTTGAGCAACGTCTGTTTGATCTCATCCAGCGTGCCATCGGAATTCCACCTGTCGAAGTGTTTGTAAACCGTCTCCCAAGGACCGAACTCTTCCGGTAAGTCTCGCCACGGAGTCCCTGTTCACAATCGCCAGAGAATTCCGTCCAACATTTTGCGAGGATCAGCCGGAGGTCGTCCCGTTACTGCCGGTTCGGGAAAAATCTCCTCGATCAACTTCCATTGCCTGTCCGTTAAACGATGTCGTGCCATCCCTGGCCTCCCTCTCATCAAGCCAGCAAAAACAGCATCCTCCCATATCCATGAAAATCGGAAAACAGCACTTTGGAAACAAAAGCTGGTGCCTTGTCAAGGCTTTGTTGGGGGGCGGGTTGACATAACCCGTTCCGTTGTCGCTCCTTGCAACTTCATCAAACCCAACTTTCAGTCTTGATGATCCACTAGTGTGACTGTGCAGCGCTTCCTTCATTGCTCCATCGACGATTATACTCAATCTGTCTGTTGCGCCACACGAGAGTTGCCCGAGCGGTTTTACCCGCACAACACACCATGCTGAACGCCGAACAATATCTCAAACCCGAAGTGATCCGGACGGTTGCCCGTCTCGATCTGCGGGCGAGGTTTATTGTGGAAGGATTTCTCTCGGGCCTGCACGCCAGCCCCTTTCATGGCTTCAGTGTCGAATTCAGCGAGCATCGTCGTTACACGCAAGGGGATGACCCCAAAGATATCGACTGGCTCGTGTACGCCAAAACCGACCGCTATTACGTCAAAAAGTATCAGGCTGAGACGAACATCACCGGCTACCTGTTGATGGATCTGTCCGAGAGCATGGCATACACCTACCGACAGGAATTGAGCAAGTTCGACTATTCGATCTGCCTGGCAGCGGCGTTGTCCTACATGATGATCCATCAGCAGGATCCGATCGGCCTGATGACGTTCGGCGAGAAGATGGAAAGCAGTCTTCCCGCCCGCAGCAAACGAACGCAACTTGGCAACATTCTGGCGATGCTGGCTAAAGCGCGACCAACCGGTCTGACGGATGTCGCGTCCAATCTTCGACGTGCCGCGTCCATGATCCGCAACCGTAGCCTGTTGATGCTGTTTTCCGATCTGTTAACTGATCGCGAGGAAGTAATCAACGCTTTACACATGCTGCGTTACGCGGGGCATGATGTCATCTTATTCCACATTCTGGACGAAGCGGAGGTCACCTTTCCGTTTTCCGGACCTGTCGATCTGCGCGATCCGGAGACGGGTGAAAAAATGGTGATCGACGCTAACGGCATTCGCGCGGATTATCTGGAAACACTCGAATCGATGCGGCAGCAATATCGCAGGGAATGCCTCACGATTGGGGTTGATTACGTCCCATTGGATACCAGCATGCCGTTTGACAAGGCCTTGTTGGAATATCTATCGCAACGAAAAGCGAGATTCTGATCCTGCAGACAGGTCGAGATGTCCGTTGGCTGGTTATCGAGTCAAAATCGATCGAGAGTGAATGAATCTTATAAACCCGCCTGTAGACATGTACTCGGCGCTTGATTCACGCGTCGATCCACCCTAAATTGTTACTCTATCGATCTTTTCAGAGAATTCTGAATCGCGGGCAACGTGGCTTTGGAACCTTGGTATTCCAGGTGCATTTTTCTGTGCGGCAACGAAACGACTTCGTTCAGTCTCGAATGTGCCAAACAAAAAGTGGTGTTTTGGCGTAAAACAGAGTATCGCAGGTGTTCTTTCGCCTGCGATCCAATCTGATTCGGATTTCACCTTCAGTTCTTTTGTCAAATCTCAACCAGGAATGTCTCAATCAGGAATCTGGCTGAACATTCGACTGGTTTGCATATTTTCTATTGTCCTGGGTTATTCAATTCGTTTTCACTTTTGTCACTGCGAGGAACTCCATGGCGGAGTCAGTCATTCAGATTCGGAATCTGTCGAAAATTTACCGCGACTTCTGGGGCCGAAAGAAGGTCCGAGCGCTCAATTCACTCAGTCTCGATGTCGAAAAGGGTGAGGTCTTCGGCTTGCTGGGGCCAAACGGCTCCGGAAAAACGACAACGTTGAAACTGCTGCTGGGTCTGCTCTTTCCCACAGAGGGAAAGATCACGGTCCTTGGCAAACCAGCCAGCAACGTTGAGAAGAACGAGCGAATCGGCTATCTCCCCGAAGAATCCTACCTTTACAAGTTTCTCAACGCCGAAGAGACGCTCAACTTTTACGGACAGTTGTTCAAGATGTCTCGGGTGGAGCGCAAAAAGCGGATCGACGAATTGATCGAACTGGTGGGCATTCAACATGCCCGCAAGCGGCAACTCAAGGAATACTCCAAAGGGATGACACGACGGATCGGCCTGGCTCAGGCGTTGATCAATAATCCCGATCTGGTGATGCTCGACGAGCCAACAAGCGGTCTCGACCCAATCGGCACGCGTGAGATGAAAGATCTCATCATCCAACTGAAGGAACAAGGCAAGACGGTGGTAATGTGCAGTCACCTGCTGGCTGACGTCCAGGATGTGTGTGACCGCATTGCCATTCTCTATGGCGGTGAGTTGAAGGTGATGGGCGAAGTCGACCAGTTGCTGACCGAACAGGACGAAACGCAGCTCCACACCAGCCGGTTGAGCGAAGCTGCGATCTCCGAGATCAGGGAAGTCCTTGCCCGACATAATGCGGAGCTCTCTGGCGTGGAACAGCCCCGGGCCAATCTGGAAGACCTCTTCCTGCGTACAGTACACGAAAGCAAATCGCGTCCGGGGCGACGTTTCACCAGCGACGAGGCAGCTCAATCATCTGCAACGACTGCTGTCGAGACGAAAACAGACGATAAGCCGAGTGATGACACACCCGACGACAAGAACAGTCCCGCGAGCTGACCAACATCCATATCGTTCCTAATCACATCCCCGCGTGCGGAAGCCGGCTGCCGGAAAATGACCTGCAGTCGTTCGCATTGCAGAAGATCGAAAACTCCGGCGATCCAACATGATTCCGAACATTCAACCCTACGATCTGATGACAGGTATCAAGCACTGGGCGACCGTCGTCGGAACGCTAACAGGCGTGTTTTTCGTCCTGGCGGTTATTCTGGTTACCATTTCCCGAGTCGTCCCGCTGCTGTGGAACGCTCTGCTGGCCCTTTTTACCGGTCGCCCTTTTCCCGAAAAATTCGGCGAACGGCTGGTTGAAGGCCTGCTCGCCGGACCAGTCAATGTCACCAAAGGGGTCTGGAACGGGCTGCTTGATTTTGCATTGATGTCTCCACGTCGCGTCTGGGCATTGACGGTATTGACCATTCGGGAGTCGCTCCGACGTAAAGCGTTCTCGGTACTTGTCATTTTTGCCGTTCTGATGATGTTCGCCGGCTGGTTTTTCGCCGGTGGAGACGATGTGAAAGTCTACATCAGTTTTGTATTCCGTGTTATCAGCTGGCCGATGCTGATTCTGGTGCTGCTGCTTTCCTGCTGGGGTCTGCCGCGGGATATCAAAGACCGTTCACTGCATACGGTTGTCACCAAGCCAACACGAAAAAGCGAGATCGTCGTGGGTCGCCTGCTCGGTTACAGTGCCGTCACCACAGCCGCTGTCGCATTGATGGCCGTGGTCGGCTACATCTGGATCGTCCGACAAACTCCGGAAGATGCCCGATCGCAACTCATCGCGCGCGTGCCAATTTACGGCACACTGACATACCTCGATCGCGAAGGAAATTTTGCGGAAAAGGGGGTGAACGTCGGCGACGAATGGGACTACCGAGGTTTTATCGAGGGGGGCACCAGAAGCCGTGCCATCTGGGAATTCAAAAATATCGACACCAGACGATTAAATGACCAGTTGGTGATCGAATCGAATTTTGAAGCCAAACGGATGCACAAGGGTGACATCGGTAAGACATTGCTGATGCAATATACACTTATCAACCCGAAATCGGGCGATCGCATCGATGTACCGCAAACGCACATTTCTGAGTTTGGCGAAAACATTACGACCGTTCCGCGTCAGTTCACGTTTTATGATCGCGACACCAAACAGAACCGCACAGTCGACCTGTTTGATGCGGCCATTGCCGACGGCAATATGAAAATCGAAGTACGCTGTTTGAATGTGGGGCAGTTCCTGGGCATGGCGGAAGCCGACCTGTTTCTGCGCACACCCAATGCACCATTCTGGTTTGCTTACGTGAAAGGGTTTGCGGGAACACTGTTAATGCTGCTGCTGGTGATTCTGTTTGGTGTCACCGCCAGTTGCTTCACCAAAGGGCCAGTCGCCACGATTGCGACATGTGTTTTTGTGTTGGTCCGACAGTTGCGACCATTTCAGGAAATTTTTGAACGCATTCTCAATCAAAAGCCGGGTGAAGAGATTCTGGGCGGCGGGCCAATCGAAGCGACAATTCGTGTCTACACACACCTCAACCCACAAGTTCCCATGCACGATCACCTCAGCCCGACTGGGTCGGAAAGTGTCGATTTCCTGATCTTCAAGGTCGTAAAACAGATCGATGGAGTGATCATCGAAGGGCTGCGACTGGCGGTCAATGTGCTGCCGGATTTCACTCAATTTTATACAGAAACCCGTCTGGCCAATGGCTTTGATGTCAGTTGGGACACAACCTTGCTGCCGGCGGTCACGTTGACACTCGCATACATTATTCCCTGCTTGTTGATTGCCTATTACAGTCTGAAAAACCGGGAGTTGGAAGCCAAATGATTCTCGCCGATATGACAGGACTTGTGCAGGATTACCTGTTCGATGGCCTGATTCTGGTCGGATTGATTGCGATTCTGGTCGTGATCATCTTCCTCGACCACCTCAAATCGCGGCAGCGCAAGCTCGCCTACCTCGGGATGATGGTTGCGCTGACCATTCCCATTATCTACCTCGGCATGCCATCGACGCCCTCAGAAGGACAGGAAGGTGGCGAACTGGCCCAACTCCGCACTGAGTACAAACTGGGCGAAAGCACATTAGGCGATGTGGACCCCGCCAGTTCGACTATGAACCTCGTTCTGCTCGGCTTTCGGGGCATTGCCGCCAGTATGCTCTGGCTCGACGCGAAGCATTATCAAAAGACCAAAGACTGGACGAACCTGAACGAAACAGTGAAATCGATCATCCAGTTGCAGCCACACTTCAAGGAGGTCTGGAGTTTTCAGGGGTGGAATCTGGCATTCAATGTGTCGGTTGAAATGGACGCCGTCGAGGACAGATTCTTCTGGGTGAAGGAAGGTGCAAAATTTTGCCAGGATGGGACACGCCGCAATCGAGACGCCCACAAAATATACTGGGATGTCGGCCGCATCAAAGGTTTTAAGATTGGTCAGTCGGATGAATGGGAATACTACCGCAAATTCTTCGTCATCGACCCCGATGTGGAAAGATTCAACGGTGGGCCAGATCGCGAAATCAACCCCGATGAATTGGACAATTACCTCGAAGCAAAACGTTGGTTTCAACGGCACAACGACACCGATGTACACAAACGAGCTTCGGTCAACCGTCGGAGTTATCCTGCCCGCGCGCAATTCGACTACGCCTCTACCCGCCAGCGTGAAGGCAAGTTCGACGAAACAACACGTCTTGGCTGGGAGCAGGCTTACGAAGACTGGACACAGAAGTTCGGACAGGAACGGTTTATGACCAACGCCGGGGAACTCTTCCTCGAAGCCACCGACGGAGAACTGGAAGTGATGGCGAAGGAACGCAAGGTTGATGTTGAGGTGTTGAAAAACCGTCGCGACAGCTACCGCCAGACCTGCAATTACAACTTCTGGAAAGCCGCGGCGAAAATGGAATCGCGACCGGAAATCACACAGGCGCACAAAAATATCTTCGAGGCGAAACATCTCTACAAGCAGGGCAAGACGTCCCCATCGCTGGTACGGCCTGCAGTCGATTTCTGTTCCAGACTGGATGACCTGACGTTGACGAACGATCAACACGCCATCGCGAAAATTATCTGTGCATCGCAGGAACCGCTGAGCCGACAGGAAATCGTCAAAAAATCCGGGATGACCAGCACAGCGACGAATAAGGTGATTGCTGAGTTGGAAGAGGACAATCATGTCCAGCGCGTCTCGAAGGCACAGTTGCTGCTGGAATCGGGAATGCTCACGTTTGAGCGCCAGTTACAGAATGCGCCTGAGTTGGGTTTGAGTGGCCGCGTACTAACCGACGACGAAGCCGAGCTGGTCAACAAAGACCGCGACCACATCGAAGCGTTGTTGGAGGCGATCCTGTATTGGCGGTCAATCCATGAGTTGAATGGTCGAGAGATTCCGAAAACCTACCCGCTGAAATCGGTCTGGGACTCTTCACAAGAATTAGTGCGTAACGTCAAGCGGCAGTTTTATCGCGAGAACGGCATGGCCGCCGAAAGCGAATAACCCATTTCGCCGGTTTGCAATTTCCAAGGCAACGGGTTGTTGACAATTTGGTTGAGACGTCGGTACACTTTGCGGGCATAACCGGTGGTCGGCGATCAACTCCTTATTTCGCGGCCACTTGCGGAAATTGCTTTTCTATCATCAAGTTAGACCAGGCAGGATGCAAAGCGTTCACTCGACACGGAGCATTCGTGTACGTGACCCGCTGAAGACCAGCGATATTTCGCTGTCCGCTCCCTCTCTCCAAACCTGCTCGCTTACCGGTATTTGTTGTGCAATTCCGCCAATCTTCCGACGTAGAACAAACGCATTGTGCGACGAACGATTCGACACAACATTCACAAGAGAGATGAGTCTTAGGATGAGATTCCACCACCCCGAAACCGACAGTCGCTGCAAACAGTTAATCCATCGTTCTCTGGCAGCACTCACCATTCTTACAATGCCCGCGCTGGTTCAGGCGCAAGAGGCGACCACAGAGGCAACGCCCAATCTGGAGGTAAATCAGACATCTTTGATCATCGGCTGGACCATCGCATTGCTTGGTTCGCTGGCTGCTCTGTTTTTCGCCTTCAAGTTTTTCAAGTGGGTCGTTGCCCAGGATGAAGGCGACGAGACGATGATCAAAATCGCGGAAAACGTCCGCCAGGGTGCCAACGCCTACCTGCGACGCCAATACATTGTCGTGACGATCTTTTTCATCATCACCTGTGCACTGCTGGCTGTTGTTGCGTTTGTGTTTGGGCAACAATCCAAAGTCGTCCCGTTTGCCTTTATCACCGGGGGGTTCTTTTCCGGGTTAGCGGGCTGGTTTGGAATGAAAACCGCAACACTCGCCAGTGCACGAACAGCAAATGCGGCGAAAAGCTCTCTGAACGAAGGTTTGCAGGTCGCTTTCCGATCGGGTGCTGTGATGGGCCTGGTGGTTGTCGGCCTGGGGCTGCTCGATATCTGCCTCTGGTTTGCCGGACTCTACTGGCTCGCTCCCAAGCTTACAGGCCATACATTGTCTCTGGAAGAAATCACCGTGACGATGCTCTGCTTCGGAATGGGAGCCAGTGCACAGGCATTGTTCGCTCGCGTGGGGGGCGGCATCTTCACCAAAGCGGCAGACGTCGGTGCCGATCTGGTCGGTAAAGTCGAAGCCGGTATTCCGGAGGACGATCCCCGTAACCCGGCGACCATCGCCGACAACGTCGGCGACAACGTCGGCGATGTGGCAGGTATGGGAGCTGATCTTTACGAATCGTATTGTGGGTCCATCCTCGCATCAGCCGCCCTGGGCGTCGCGGCCTATCAGGGGGTCGAACGGATGCAGGTCATGCTGATTCTACTCCCAATGGTCCTCGCCGGTTTGGGTATCCTGCTTTCCATTGGCGGCGTTTATCTCGTTCGCACCGAAGAAGGTGCCACACAGCGAAATCTGCTCAAGGCACTCTCTCGCGGAATTGATGGCAGTAGCTTCGGCGTTGCCGTTGTCGCCGCCTTGCTCGTCTATCTCATGCTGGTACTGCCCTCTAATGGAATCAAGGATTATCTCGAATTGGAAGGTCTGCGGAGCGGCAACCAACTCTTTGGCGTGCTCGGGTCGATCATCACCGGACTGGTCGCAGGGATTATCATTGGCCGCTGGACCGAATACTCCACCAGCGAAGAATATGCTCCGACGAAGCGAATCGCCGATCAATCGGTAACTGGCCCGGCAACAGTGATTATCGCCGGTGTCGCCGAAGGACTGTACAGCGTCTGGGTTCCGATCGTCGTCATTGGTCTGGCCATCATGATCGCCTTTGGTGCCTGTACTGGTTTCGACTATCAGAACGCCCGACTCTTTGCAATGGGACTGTATGGTGTTGCCATTGCTGCCGTCGGAATGCTGAGTACACTTGGCATCACACTCGCAACAGACGCTTACGGCCCGATCGCTGACAACGCTGGCGGGAATGCCGAAATGTCGGGACAGGAACCGACCGTCCGTCAGCGAACCGATGCCCTGGACAGCCTTGGCAACACCACTGCCGCAACCGGAAAGGGCTTTGCCATCGGCTCGGCCGCGTTGACTGCGCTGGCTTTGCTTGCCGCTTACGTGGAAGAGGTCCGCGTTGGTTTTGAACGTTGGGCTGTCAAAGCGGAAGTCGACGTTACAACCGACATGACCAATGCCAAAGTCGTCAAAATCGACGACGGGCTGATTGGTATCCGTACCGAAGAAAACAAGGACAAAACCGAGGCCTATCTCGTCTTTCCGGTCTCTGCCACCAACAGCGATCCAGAACTGAAAAAGCTCGCAGATACTGAAAATGGCAAAACAGTCTCGCTGGATCTCGAACATCTGCTCGTTGAGGAAAGGGTCGTGCCGAACGTCAAAGCGACGATTCCTGACTTTGTCCGCTATTACAATGTAACGATGATGAACCCGAAGGTTCTCGTCGGAATGTTTATGGGAGTGATGCTCGCTTTCGTTTTCTGCGCGATGACGATGAAAGCAGTCGGTCGGGCAGCCGGTTCGATGGTGGAGGAAGTACGACGTCAATTCCGGGATATTCCCGGCATCATGGAAGGAGAAGCCGAACCGGAATATGCCTCCTGTGTCGCTATCAGTACGGCTGCCGCTCAGAGGGAAATGATTATTCCTGCATTGCTTGGCTTGCTGGTGCCAATTGGTGTTGGGCTGTTGTTGGGTGTCGGTGGTGTGATGGGCATGCTGGCGGGTGGTTTGACCGGCGGTTTCGCTGTCGCAATTATGATGGCCAATGCTGGTGGGGCTTGGGATAACGCCAAAAAATATATTGAAGCCGGAGCTCATGGAGGAAAAGGAACCGACGCACATAAGGCAACAGTCGTGGGTGACACGGTCGGTGATCCGTTCAAAGATACCAGCGGACCGAGCCTGAACATCCTGATCAAGCTGATGAGTATGGTCTCAGTCGTGTTCGCCGGCCTGATTGTCCAGTACGCTTTGAAAATCTTTTAGAGCAGTTTACTTTCTGGTGTGGCATCTCTTGTTCGTGGGGGGCCTGTGTTTGCAGACCGAACGATGCTCATCGCGACACAGAAGAGCGTAATACGCTCCAGGGTTTCTTGTCCGAAAAATTTGGGGTGCAAACTTCTGTAAATCCCATCACGGCCATGTCAATGAGATAACTCCCTGGCATGGTCGTTTTTGCTTGAGTAACAAACCCACAGGTCGTCGAGCGGTCTTGACGGTGATACAATACAGCATGCGGGTCGAAAGCCCCAATTTGTGTCATGGCGGAAACGCCTGGAAAAGTTTACTTTCTGGTATGACGTCTCTGGCTCGTGGGGGGACCTGTGCTTGTGGGCCAAACGACGCTCATCGCGGTACGGAAGAGCGTAATACGCTCCTATACAAGAGGAGGTTCCGATTATCAGCACCGATTCCAAACCGTTGGGGTCAAACTGTTTGGCCAGGACCGAAGCGCAACAGAAAAGTCTGATGCAGGCTTGTTTGTGTGCAAGCATTGCCGAAGACTACAAAGGCAAAGAGACCTTCGTACTCGACTTGACCGGTGTCACACCGATTGTGGATTACTTCGTCGTCACAACGGGAACCAGTCGGCGGCAGATGCTCGCCATCGCTGAAGAAGTCCATCGCGTCCTCAAGGCTGAAGGTTCTCGTCGTATTGGCATCGAAGGGCAGGACAACAGCAGTTGGATCCTTCAAGACTATGGCGACATCGTCCTGCATGTCTTCACAGGAGAAACGCGCGAATTGTACGACCTCGAACATCTCTGGGCCGACGCCCCGCAGGTCGACTGGAAGGCCGTACTGGAAGAGTCGGGAACGACGACCTGACGAATCTCAGCCTCGTTCCAGACCTGTTCCCGATTGGTCGGTTCCCCGCCATTGCGGAATCGAGATGGTCTCGTTTTAATCAATCGCGCAGACACAGCGATATGATAGATTGATCCGCAAGGCACTGTGCGTAACTGGTCGACAAATTACCGTTGGCCTCACTTCTCCTCTCGTTCGAGCCAGGTTTGATGAACATTCTGGAACAACTGCGGGATCGCTTTTCCGACCCGATCTCAAAGCTGACTGCTTCCCCGGACGAATGTCTGGCAATGATCCGGCCTTCACGTGATGCACGGCACGGAGATTATCAGGCGAATTTCGCCATGCCGTTGGCGAAGCAGCAAAAAAAGCTGCCTCGCGATCTGGCAACGGAAATTATTGCTCAGGTCGACCTTGCCGATTTGTGCGAGGAACCGGAAGTTGCCGGGCCTGGATTCATCAACCTGCGTCTCCGTGATGACCTCCTGATCAACATCACAACGGAATTGCTGACGGACGACCGACTGGGTGTGGAACGTACTGAGACTCCGCGCACCGTTGTGGTCGACTACTCCGCTCCCAACGTGGCCAAGCCGATGCACGTCGGCCACCTCAGAAGCACGGTTATTGGCAATGCGATTTACCGTTTGCTCAAGTTTCAGGGGCATCAGGTCATCAGCGACAATCATATTGGTGACTGGGGCACGCAGTTCGGAATGATCATCTACGGCTACAAGAACTTCCGCAATGACGATGTGTATCAGCAGAACGCTGTCGCGGAGTTGGCCCGGTTGTACCGGTTGGTGAATCAGGTTTCCGGTTACCATGCTGCAAAGTCAAAAATGCCGAATCTTGAGCAGCAGTTGGCTGAATTGGAATCGCGTTTGGCCGAACATCGGCAACGGGAAGAGGTCACACCTGAAGACAAGTCGCTGAAAAAGGCACGCAAGCAGTTAAATAAAGAGCGCGAGACACTCAATGAGGAGTTCGCTTCCACTCGCGCATCCATTGATGCGGTCGAATCGTCGCCTCAGTTGAAAGAGCTCGCGGAGGCACATCCCGACATTGTCGAAAACGCACGAAAAGAAACGGCGAAACTGCATGCCGGTGACGAAGAGAACAACCGGCTGTGGAACGAGTTTCTCCCGGCCTGTATCGTGGCATTGAATGAAGTCTATGCGAGACTCGGCATCGAATTTGACAAGGCGCTCGGCGAGAGTTTTTACAACCCGATGCTGGCGGATGTTGTCGCCGATCTGCAGGAAAAAGAACTGGCTAAAGAAAGTAACGGCGCGATTTGCGTCTTCGTCGCGGACAACCCGGCTCCGTTTATCATCCGCAAAGCCGATGGCGCATTCACTTATGCCACGACCGATCTGGCAACCGTCAAGTACCGCATTGAAGAACTCAATGCAAACGAAATTCTGTATGTGGTCGATTCTCGTCAGACTGAACATTTTCGGCTGTTGTTTACCACGGCGGGCAACTGGGGATTTGACGCACAGTTCCGACATGTCAGTTTTGGTTCGGTTCTGGGCAATGATGGCAAACCGATGAAAACGCGAGCCGGGGACAACATCGGCCTGGAAAGCCTGATTGACGAAGCGATCGCGCGGTCGCGTGTGATTGTTGACGAGAATGACGATGCGAAAAAAAATGGCCCGGAACTGGACGAAGAAGAGAGGTCACAGGTTGCAGAGGCGGTTGGGATTGGTGGTATCAAATTCGCAGATCTGCATCATAACCGCGAAAGCGACTACAAATTCAGTTGGGACAAGATGCTCGCCCAAAATGGCGACACCGCAACTTACATTCAATACGCCTATGCCCGCATCAACGGAATTTTCCGGAAAGGAAATGAGGATCGCGATTCGATTCGCAACGCGGGGCATCAACTGCTGCTGAGTCATTCCAGCGAACGCGCGTTGGCTCTACAACTGGTCCGCTTTCCCGAGGTGGTCGCCGAGGCGGTCGAGGATTATCGTCCGAATCTGCTCACGAGTTTTCTTTTGGAAGCGGCCAACACATACAGTGCATTCTACAATGAAAGCCCGGTATTGACGGCTGAAAACGATGACCTGCGATACAGCCGATTGCTGCTGTGCGATTTAACGGCTCGTGTGCTGTCGACCGGATTGTCTTTGCTGGGTATTGAAACATGCGAACGGATGTGATTCCTTTCGGGCGAACTGAACAGTAATCCTGGAAACGAGCAAAAACGATATGAGCAAAATCGGCAATCCCGAATATCCCATCCATGAGTTGATCCTCCAACGCTGGAGTCCGTACGCGTTTTCCGACCGGCCAGTTTCCAATGAAGACTTGCGGTCGCTGTTTGAAGCGGCCCGTTGGGCGGCTTCATCGTACAACGAACAGCCCTGGCATTTCCTCGTCATCCGCAAAGAGAATACTGACGTATTCGACCGGGCGTTGAACTGTCTGGTGGAGGGGAATCGTGGCTGGGCGAAGAATGTCCCCGTGCTGGTCTTCACCGCAATCAGCGAGACGTTTGCACGCAATGGCAAGCCAAATGCTGCGGCCGAGCATGACCTTGGCCTGGCGATGGGGAATCTATCGTTGGAAGCCACTGCTCGCGGTCTGTCGATCCACCAGATGATTGGCGTACTGCCGGCTCAGATTCAAGGAACATTCGAGATTCCCGAAAGCGTTAAACCGTTGACCGCATTTGCCGTTGGTTACGCGGCCATTCCAGAATTGCTGCCGGATGACATGCGGGATCAGGAAACCGCACCTCGGACAAGAAAGCCAATTTCCGACTTCGTTTTTGAGCAGTCGTGGGGTGAACGGGGGGATCTGCCTGATTGATGCGATTCACTCTGAGAGTGGCGGTTTTCGGACATCTGCATAGTTGCCACTTTCCATCAGGTTGGGCAGACGGGCAATTGTGTTGACCAGACGTTCGGCGGCAGTTTCGGGGTCTGGCATGTCCGCTGTGCCTCTTTTCGATCGCAGAATTTCCAGGGCAGGAAAGCGTTCATCCCTTTCGCGACTGAGCAAATTATCCTGAATGACTGTATCGACAACTCCGGGTGCCAGTGCGGTGAAATGTGTTGCTGACTGCTCTTTGGCGTAGAGTTTTGTGAACATGTTGAGTGCGGCTTTGGAGATTCCGTAACCGCTCCAACCACGATTTCCATTCACCGATGCGCCGGAGGAAATGGTCACGACTTGACCGATCTCGAATGATTGAGCAAACAGCCAATCGAGAACCACTTTGTTGGACCAGACATTGACCTGCATCGTTCGCGCCAAATCAGTCAACGGTGTTTCCGCGAGATCTCCGAACTGCCCCAATACGCCCGCGTTGAGGATCACCAGGTCAATTGGGTTCCGCTCCTTCAACAAGTCTTCCAGGGCTGCCGGAATCTGATCGATTTTCTCAAGATCGCATGATTGAAATCGAAACCGATCATGTGCCAGAAGTGATTCGGGCGCAGTTCGTGAAAGCCCGCAGACTTCCGCTCCGAGATCGAGATACCGCTTCGCCAAACCCAACCCGATGCCGCGACTGACGCCGGTAATGAAGACCTGTTTTGATTCGCACATAACCGTGTCCGTTAGACTCATTGACCTATGGCAGTTTACCTTCCGGTATGACGTCTCTGGCTCGTGGGGGCCTCTGCCAGCCGACGTGCTACGCACGGCGGGCACCGCGTCGAGGTATCGACGCGGCTAGGCCACGTGGTGTGTTGGTTCTCCGTTTGACTCGGCCATCGGCAGGATTGTCTGGCCGTGAGCCATGCTGTCGTGGCTTTCCTTCAGTCGATCAATCACGTGTTGGATATGCAGCCTCAAATTGTAGAATTCTTCCATGTAAGACAGAGGCACGGTGATTTCGGCCAATTCCTCATCCAGCAGTTCCAGCGTCTCAATGGCAGTGGAAATTTCCTCTGTGCTTGGTTGATTCTGCAGTTTCAGGTCGATCGCTCGCAAGACACGGTACCACTTGTAAATTTTGTGGCGGATGCGCCAGCGATATAACGGTGGTGCGGTTTTGATCAACGGAAACAGCAATGTGACGAATGGCAGCAACAACAGTTTCATGCGATCCAGCCATTCCGCGACTCGGAATGAGAAGTAGCGATAAAAGAACGATGGACCTTTATCAAAATACCTTCGTGCCGAATCGGCTAATGGGATCTCGACACTCTCGGCAGCAGGAAACTGCCCTTCCTTTTGCAGGAGATTCCCGGGGTGATGCACTTCGGTAACAACATTCAGCAGCGGTGCGATGAGTGCCGGGTGAAAATCTTTCGACGCCACCAACGTCGCCTTGGGAGCCAGCAACTCGATGTCTTTCGCCGGGAGATGAGCCTGCATGTCGACCGCCCCAGCCGGCAATGTGACCGGCTCCAAATACGGATATCGCCTTTCATATCCAGCCGCCCGACGAAAACTCATCAACTGGATATCCGGCGAAGCGATCAATTCCCGGATCAAAAGCGATTCCGGAGAACGAACAAGGAATGCGACTTCGGAGTCGCCAGAAAGGAGAGCATTAGCAGCCTGGCGACCACCTGTTTTTTGAATGCGCGTCTCGGCTGATGCGGCGTCCGCTGTCGAATCAAACAGACCATTATCCTCCAGCAGACGTTTTGTGAGAGCCTGTGTTCCTGAGCCGTCAATGCCAATCGCCAGTTTCCGGCCATGAAGATCGGTCAATTCATCGCAGGGAATATCGGCCCGATGAAAGACCCAGAGTGGTTCCAGATAGAGACAGGCCAGTGATTGCAGATCATCAAAATGTTCGGGATTGGCTGTCCCCCCCTGAACGATGCCGAGCATCACTTCACCCGATTTCAGGCGGTTAAGATTGTCGATGGAGCCGGACGTCGGAATCACGTTGATTTCCACACCCGCTTCCTGCATGCTGGTGCGGTATTTGTTGGCGTAGCCGAAGTAGGCACCATCTCGTGTGCCTGTGGCGATCGAGACCGACAACGGGCAAGGCTCGCCAATCAGCCAGGGGCTGACCAGGAATGCGAGGCCTGCAATGGCCATAAAGGGTATCAACTTCCAGATCCAGGCACGCTTTCCGGATGAAATTCTGGTGGCTCGAACACGTTGTGCCAGACTGCGGATGGACATCCCGATCCTCCCTGATCAAAACAAGACTTGAGATTCGCGCGGAATTGTCTTTCAATCAAGCGAGTGGGACAAGATCGAATCCGGCACAAAGACGATGATGAGCCAGGAGCACCGATATGGGGCCAACAGTCTCCCACAAGTCGCAAATCACTTGCTCTGCGGTTAATATCGAGTAGCTTCATTACTGTACAATTCCCATTCTGAAAGGTCGTAAACATGACAATCAATCGCCGCTCGTTTCTCACCGGAACTCTTGGAAGTGCCGCTCTTGCGACAGGTCACTTGGCCACAGCCGACAGTGCCACGCCGGAGAAGCAATTGCATGCCACAATTTCGCGACCCAATCGTATCGCCGTTTCGACCTATTCGTACTGGCGGTACCGCCCCGATACCAGGCTGACCATTTTGGAGTGCATTGACCTGGCATCCGAAGCCGGATTTGATGGTGTGGAACTTCTGCATGTTCAGATGCGCGATGAATCGAGCGGACATCTGCAGCAGATCAAACAACGGGCCTTCCGCCACGGACTCGATTTGTGCGGCTTCTCAACGCATCAGAGTTTTGTCTCCCCCGATGCCGAATCGCGAAAGAAGAATATCGAGAAGACAAAACACTTTATCGAACTGGCGTACAAGCTCGGCATTCCCACCATTCGTGTGAACACTGGTCGCTGGGGAACGTCGAAAAATTTCAACGAACTGATGAAGAACAAGGGGATTGAACCCCGACTACCCGGTTACACCGATGAAGAGGGTTTCAAATGGGTCATCGACAGTTTTGAGCAATGCCTGAAGACGGCGGAAAACTGCGGCGTGGTCATGGGGCTGGAAAACCACTGGGGACTGGGACGCACGGCTGAAGGGGTGATGAAAGTGGTTAAGGCGATCGATTCCCCCTGGTTACAGGTGACAGCCGACACTGGAAACTTCCTGGAAGATCAGTACCGCCAGTTCGATGCCATTGCCGGAAACACGGTGTTTGTGCAGGCGAAAACCTATTTCGGGGGTGGCACCTGGTACACACTGGAGATCGACTACAACCGTATCGCGGCCATTCTCAGAAAACACAAATACCGTGGCTACATTTCGCTGGAATTTGAGGGGAAAGAGCCGCACGAAACAGCCATCCCCAAAAGCCTGGCTCTGCTGCGAAAAGCTTTCTCGCCCCAGCCCGTTTGAGCTTGACCGCACAGGCGGGACGAGATCATTGCGATTGGTAGTGGCGTAGCGACTATTTCACCAGGTGAGTCGACTTGATCTCGCCTGCGATTTTCTGGAAGGCTTCCGTCAGCGATGCAGTCAGCGCCTCTGAACCTTTTCCGTTGGCAATGAAATGGACGCCATCGGTCGCATCAGCGATATCCTGGTTCAGATCTTCATCAGCCGAGTTTCCGAGGCTGATGGTGTAAACCTGCACGTCGTTGGTGGCGGCATAGGCAGCCATCTGCCGAGCATAACCTGGGCCGTCTCCCGGAGGTCGATTGGCACGTCCGTCGGTCATTAAGACGATCACTTTTTTGGCATACGGTCGTGCTTCCGCTCCATTCATCAGATAGTGCACCGCATCACCCAGCGAAGCACCTGTCCCGGTCCAGCCGTTGTACTTTCCCGCCTTCAAATTGTCTTCGCTCAATACATTGTTAATCAGGTGGGAATAATCGGTTGTAAGGCGAGACTCCAACACTCCTACATGGTACCACGCCGAGGGATGCAGTCCGGAATTGTACATCTCCCCGTTCATTTCGTTGTGGTAATAGGGATTGGTCGACAGTCCCATCATGCCAATCTTGTCGGCACCACCCACTTCGTCAATCACGTTCACGAACACTGGAGCGGCCGAACGCAACGCGGCAATGCGGCCTTCGTACAACATCGACCCCGAGAGATCGAGGACCATCATGATGTCCAGGACCCCGCCGGTGCCGGTTGAAATTGCTTCTGCCGGAGCGCCAAAAGTTTTCAAACCGAAAACTTTTCCGAAGATGTACGGTTCGTTGCCCTGTTGTGCGAAGACGCGAACCGAATCGGGACTGACGTTCGTCGCAGTGAACGTTTTGGTATCACTGTTCCATTTGCCAATTTCGACATCGATACTTCCTTCGGAAACAAGTGTCGAACCGACTTCATTCAAACGGACATAGTGTTTGGCCACTTTTTCCGCTTCGGCAACCGCTCTGGGGTCCATCTTCAGGCGAATTTGAGCCGCCAGCGTTCCCGAATCCACAGCGTTCTGCGCTTCGGTTCGCAGCAATGTTATGCGGCCGATGTCCATCGAAAAGGCGGCCATCCCCAGCAGCATGATCAGGCAGACCAGAACCAGGAGCATCACGGCACCGCGCCGTTGATTCCGCAATTTACAGGAAATTGTTCGTTGTTGTTGTTTGGTGTTTCGCATGATTACAGTTCCCTTGGCAGGGTGGAGGAAACGGAAAGGACTTTTCCGGAGAGGAATTGGGGAGTCGGCACCCAACTGATTTCGTTGTACGTGACACTGACGGTAACAGTGATCGGATCGCCCTGGGCACTGGCTGTGGCCAACGACGGCGAAATGGTTGTGGTATGTGTAGAGATTCCGAAAACCGTGAGGAGTTCGTTCACTTTGGCTTTCACTTCGGCTTCGGTGGCCTCTTCCAGAATGGCAACACGGCAACCACAGCGGGCCGCTTCCTGAATCGCGTGATTGGCAGCTGTGTAACGGCTGAATTCGATCATACCGAACAGCAGCAGGAACAGCAGCGGTGCAACCATTGCAAATTCGACCAGCGTTGCCCCGCGCCGTTCCGTCCGGGTGGTGATTATTTTGAGATTTTTTTTGACGGGTTTCATGGTCCTGGTCTTCAATTAGGTGATCTCTGTTTGTCTGGCAGTGCAGATCAGGGTCGCCCTGCTATCAGGTTAATCGCCTGTTGCAGATAGGCTTCCGCCTGCCGCTTGTATTCATCGACCTTGGCAATGTGGTCGGAATACTCCTGTTTTGTCAGTTCCATTTGGTCATTGAGATCTTGATATTCCGTTTCGTATCCTTCGTAAGTCCCGGAATTGTACGGGCTGAGTGCATCGAGTTCGCTTCTGATCGCCAGACCTTCCAACTTAATCTGGTCTGCGGCGGCTTGTTCCTTTGCCGCCAGTTCCGTCAGTTCGGCCGCTTTTTGCTCCAGGTCCGCAATCTCTGTTCTCGTTGTGCCGCTCAGTTCATAGACATCATTCCTGTCGCCCTCGGTGAGCAATGTCCCGTCATTAAACGGTACCGGAATGCCATCGGCAGCCGATTTGCCCAAGTCCGCCGGCATCACGCATTGCGATGAAATCGACTTCCCTTTGAAGAACCAGGGAGTGTGATACCAGTTCGCTTTTTCAAAATCGGCTGTCACAGTGACCGTCAGTGGATCGAGTTGCTTGATGTCTGGGTTGGGATTCGGTGAAAAGGAGATTGTGTAGTCCTTCAACCCTGCATTGGTCATGATCGTTGCCACAGTATTGCGGGCATCCTGTTCGGTTTTCTGAGTTTGCAGCGAATAAACCCGCGCTCCGGCGCGTGCGGCTTCGGAAATTGCATGTCGCATCGTAATGCCCCGGCCAATCTCGATACTCCCGACCAGCATCAACAACAGGAATGGCACGATGATGGCAAACTCAACCAGTGCCGCTCCTCGACGTTGATGCGGTTTGGGGACGGTCGTCGTTTTGATGGATTTCTTTTTCACGATATCGATTCCGGGATGATTGTTGTGAAGGAGATGAGTTATTGCTGCTTTTCCTTCTGTGACGGAAGATTTACGGGCCACCTGATGCATTGACGGCATCCTGCAGTGCCTGTTCCGCGATCTTCTCCAGTTCGATCGCCAGTTTCAGCAACTCCTCGTACTCTTCCTTCAATTGTCTGACCTTTTTCCTGCCTTTCTCATATTTTTCCTCGTACTTCTTTTTGTTTTTGAAATTGCCAGGATCAAGCGAATTGAACCTGTCCAACTCTTTGTGATATTTCATCAACGCCTTGTCAGCTCTTTCCCGGGCTCTTGCGGCTGCCTTCGCGGCCTTGGCGGCTGCCTTTTCCAGTTCCTTGATTTTGGTGTCTGTCGTTCCGCTCACTTCCCCCACGTTGTTCGTATCGCCTTCTGCATACAATCCGCTGTCATCGAAAGGAACCGGAACGCCATCGGCGGCGGATTCCCCCAAATCGGCTGGCATGACAGAGAGCGCGGAAATCGTTTTCCCCTTCAGGAACCAGGGAGCCGTGTACCAGGTCGCTTCGTCAAAGTCCGCCGTGACGGTGACGGTCAACGCATCCAACTGTTGGATCCTCACTGAAGGTGTCGGATCGAGCGTGACCGAGTATTTCCTGATTCCGGCATCGGCCATGATCCTGTCAATTGTCGCTCGAACATCCGCTTCGGTTTTCTGTGTGCGTAGCGAATAGACGCGTGCCCCGGCTCGAGCCGCTTCGGAAACCGTATGCTTTAATGAAATGCCTCGGCCGATTTCCAGGCTGCCAACCAGCAGCAATAACAATAGCGGCAGAGTCAGGCTGAATTCGACCAGTGCCAGCCCCCGGCGCTCATGTTGAGGACCAGGATTTTTTCGCGGTTGTGTTCGCATGTGAGTTCTCCCCTGCTGCAACCTTAGATCGCGAACGCCTGTGAGTGGGAAAAATCGGGCGAATCTCGACCGCAGCTGAATGGCTATTTCCGAATGTAGCGAAAATGGTGGCACCCTCCCCGGCAGTGTTGCGGCCTGGCAACACGATCCTGGCGAAGTTGAAAAACGGCATCAGAGCGAGTTTTCTCGCGACGAGCACACATGAGTCCCGCACAAATATGTTTATGTGAACACTGTTTGAAGTGGGTTTCATCCAAATTTTTGGCAAAAAGTGGCCGGATCAAAAAAATGGTAAGTTTTTGTGCAAGTTTCGTTTTATGCAGCGTACCCAAGACGCAAGGAGTCTGATCAAACAAAACAATTTCGGGAACGAAAAGCGGGGAGTGAGTGATGTCGCGTTGGACTTGGGGAGTGATGAGTGGTCTCGTCGTCACCAGTTTGTTCGTTTGGCTGGGAACATCGACTGCGGTTTCATTCGACGAGCGGGAATCGGAGAGCCGTCCGATGTTTTCGGAAGACCAGATGTTTGATGAAGATGTTTTTGAAGATGAGGCCGAGTTTGAGAAAGAGCGGGAAGCCCGCCCGCGTCATCATGACCGACACCCTCACCCTCCACATCCACCGCGAGGTGATGACCACCTTCGCGACTGCAAAGATGGCAAATGTGGCAAGTGGGGTGGAGAACGTGACCGCCATGTCAGGCCGCCACATCATCGTTTTCCACTGCCTCCGCATCATACGTTTGATCAACACCATCCCGAACATCATCGGGAACGCCCCGGACATTTTCACCCCGGTGCGCCACATCATCCTCCGCATTTTCACCCACATCACGGCGAGTCTGTAAGTGAACGTGAGTACGAAGAACTTGAGCGACGCATTGATCGCATGCTGCAAACGGCTGAGGCTCTCGAAGAAGATGGTTTTCCCGAAATGGCAGGACGACTGCATGAACATGTCGAACGATTGCAGGAGGAACTCGAACGGGAACAGACCGAACTTGAAGAACGGCATTATCCTGAACATTTTCATGACCATCCACATGAACCAAACCACGATCTGCATCATCAGTTGGAACAACTGCGAGATGAAGTGCGGGAACTGCGTGAGTTGATTGAACGCCGGTTGCCAGAAGAGGATGAAGAAATCGATTTTGAGGAAGAACTGGATGATGACGAATTCTGAAACATGATCGGTGTAAGCCGGATGACCACAGAAAATCCGAGACACGGATTGCTTGCGAGCGTGGTTCATGTTTCAGCCGTTTTACCCGCGGACCTGAAACGGGTTGATGCCCAGGCGGAGAATGTCGGAGTCAGCAGTCAGCGAAGAAAACAGCCTGGAGTTCCGGCCGGAACATTCCCAGACTGTGAGGAAACGCTTCAGTGTTTCCTTTAGTCCCCTCTCTCCAATGGCCCGGAGAGAGGGGACGCATTTTGGGGGGGGTGAGTTGCCGCATACAATGTTGAGCGATACGTTTTCAGGAAGAGGCCGTTTTCGGCAGTGGCTCAGGTGAGGCATTGCCCGCGCCGAGCAGCCGCCCCAAGGTTCCAAAACGACCACTGTGCAACAGAATCAGATAGGCGGGAACGAGAATCGGTCGCACAACGAATGTATCCAGCAACACGCCGAAGGCCAGCGCGAAACCAAGCTGATGCATTCCGACCAGCGTCCCGGCAAGCAACGATGAAAACGTTCCGGCCATGATGAAACCACAACTGGAAATGATGCCACCAGTTCGTTCCAACGCGATGGTGACACCTTTGATTTTCCCGTGGCGTTCCTGTTCTTCCTCGATGCGTGTCATCAGGAAAATGTTGTAATCCTCTCCCACGGCAATCAGAATCGTGAAAAGGAACATCGGAACCTTCCAGTCGAGTCCGGCAAACCCTTCCGGGTCGAGAGCGTAGAAGACGGCAATCGTGACGCCGAGTGTGACCAGATAGCTGAAGAAAACACTCACAATGAGGTAAGCAGAAATGGCGGCCCGTCGCAGCAGGACAACGAGAATCAAAAACACGCCGCCAATCACCAGAATATCGATCCGAATCTGATCGCTGTCGGTGACACGTTTCAGATCACGAATACTGGGAGTGGCGCCGATGAAGTGCACTGTTGTTCCCGCTTTAAGTTCTTCAGGCATGTGGGTTTTGACGGCATCTTCAAGCTGGTTCAATTGCTGAATACTGTTGCGGGAAAACGGGTCATCATGGAAGACGACATCGATTCGAGTGACGCTTCTTTTTCCCCCGGAAGACTCGCTGAGACCATCATCGGGCCATTCTCCTGCATCCGACCATTTGCCTTCCTTCTCGAAGTTCGCCCAGTCCTCTTCGGAGAAATTTGAGGTGTCATCGGGTGGGAAATCGTCTGCTGATTGTTCGCCATTGGCCAGCACAACGCCGGGATCCTGTTCGGAACTGCCAGGTGTGTTATCAGGGTTGTTTATCGGTTCTGGTCTGACATCGGAAACATCTGCCGTGGCAGGCATACGACCAACGTAATAGTTTTTGATTTTCTCTATACTCGCTTTGCGTCGGAGATTCTCTCGGCTCAGCAGGCCGCCCGATTGTCTGGCGAGTTCCTCGAACTCCTTCTCTTTCGCTTTGCCCGCAGCCGTGCGTCCCCACGGGTAGGCGACACTGCGGACATCGACGATTCCCAGCTCGTTTTTTCGCGCGAGAATACGGTCGCTCAGTTCGCGAACAACATCTTTTGATGAGTCGGCGGTGAAATCCCGAGACTCGTTTTCCAGCAGGACCGTCACCGGACCTGTGGCACCGGCGGGAAAGTGCCGCTGGACTGCCCGCGTACCAACGACCGATGGAGAATCATCTGGAAGCTCGGACAGCAGGCCATAGCTCAGGTAGTTGTAGTAAACAACACCGATGACAGCGAAGGGCATCATCAATGCAATGCTCATCAACCAGATTGTTCCAGGGCGTTTTACCAGACCATGCGACACTTTCGTCCAGGCGGCCGTGAACAAATCCTTTTCCATGATCCGGGCAAACAGACTGGTCGGGGAAATCCAACCGGCCGTGGCTCCCACTTTTTCGCGACGCATTTTTGGCCAGAAGGCCCAGCGACCTGTCAGTCGCAGCAACGCTGGCGTGAACGTCAAAGCTGCCAGAAGAACAATGCCCAGGCTGAGGGCGATTGCAATACCGGCCTGCTTGAACTTGCCAAATTCGGCGAAGTACATCATTCCGATGCCGCAGATCACGGTCCCGGCGGAAGCAGTCACCGCGTGTCCCACCTTCCAGATAGCGACAAACACGCCTTCATCAATGGCCGCACCACGATCAAGTTCCTCCTTGTAGCGGGCGATGAGGAACAGACAGTAGTCGACACCTGCCCCGTAAAGCAGAACCGTCACATACGTTTCGATGCCATCGAAGAGTTGCACGATGTCCGCTTGCCCCAGCAGTGCCAACATGTGCAATGCGATGTGTGTCGAAACATAAACAGTCATCAGCGGAATCAATGCCAGCAGCGGTGCACGGTAGATGATCAGCAGCAACCCAATGACCAGAATAACCGTCCACAACTCGGTGGCGCTGGCGCTTTGTGCTGCGGCCAGACGCATATCACGACCAACCACAGCCAGTCCGCTGATCGTGAGATCGAGTCCCGGATTCACGCGGCCCGATTTCTGCAGCGTGCCATCCCGACCATTCTTACCGATCAGTTCTTCAATCTCTTTGATTGTTTTATGGTTGCGTTTTTCGAGAAACTCGGTCGTCAATTCGATGAGAACGAGCGATGCCTGCCTGTCTTCACTATCAAGCAGATAACCAATGGCGGGATCTTTGTATGTGCGAATGCGACGAACAATCCGATCTTCCTTCGCTGATGATCCTTCATGACTCTCCGAAGTTGTCGAAGCTCCTTCTTCATCCACCTCTGTCAAACCCGCGATTTTCTCGAGTTCGGGAAGCAGTATCTCATCGATGAACTGTTTGTCCTCAGGGATCAATCCCTCTTTCCGGCTTTCGCGGCGAACAATCACCACGATGCTGCTGCCAATGATATCCTTGTTGTCCCCTTCATCTTCGGCAGTTCCGAGATTTGCCTTTTGCTCGAAGAAAGCCTTCCTGAAGAGTTCTTCCCCCTTGTGAGAGTCGACATCCTCCGGAAGGAAAGCAAACTCGCCATCGACCGTCACGCTGTGAAAGTCAGGAGAAACCTTGCCGATTGCAATTGCAACAGCGATCCAGGCGACCAGAAGGAGCGGCCAGGTTCGCGAGACGGCTTTGCCGATGAGCTCAAACATGGGATTCTCGATATGAATCTGAAATTCGGAACTGCCAGATTTGAGGCTCGCCTGTGCAAAACCTGCTGGCAATGGGATGAAATCAAGCGGGTGTTACTGGCCGGGTGTCACAGTTTGCGACACTGGCCGATCACGTGAGTCTGAATATATCGCTCGCAACTTTCTGCGAATGACCAATGGTCATCGCCAAAAAATGACAGGCGCGCACCAAGACCGCACACTGATTGATCCTACAGTATCGGTGTGACTGACGAACGTCAATTGTTAACCGTAATTATATTCAGAGGATACGAAAGTTCCTCGACGTCAGGGTGCACAATGTGATATTGGCCTGACTTAACATCGAAAACTCCAATCCAGGTCGCTTGATCGACAGCCCTTTGCCCCTCACAATGCAGGTGGGGGCGATTCCATCACTCGTTTTCGCTTGGCTGGAAACCGATTTCCTGACCACGGAATCTTCCAACTCTTTGCCACACTGCCCTTTGGGTAGGATGGGAGGAGGTGTTTCGATCATCGGTTTCGGGAGTGGACTTCGTCTTGGCCACAAGAAAGCGTAATACGATTTAACAGACTGACTCACGATTACGATATCAGATTTCATGACAACAGAACTGGATAACAAAACTGATCACATGGTCAGACATGTGCTGGTTGGGACAGCCGGGCATATTGACCACGGCAAGACGAGTCTTGTGGCGGCATTGTCACAGATTGACACCGATCGTCTGCCCGAGGAAAAGGCGCGCGGGATCTCGATCGATCTTGGTTTCGCACATTGGGAATCGACCGTGAAATCAACCGAAGAACCGGGCGAATCGACGCTGATTCAGTTTGGTGTGGTGGATGTACCCGGTCACGAGCGTTTTGTCCGGAACATGGTTGCCGGTGCGACGGGAATCAATCTGGCGGTGCTGGTCGTCGCAGCGGATGACGGTGTCATGCCTCAGACACGCGAACACCTGGAGATCATGGACCTGCTGGGTGTCCAGACCGGATTGGTAGCGATTACAAAAATCGATCTCGTCGAAGATGACTATGTGGAACTGGTTGAGGCGGAAATTGAAGAATTGGTTGCGGGAAGTTTTCTGGAAGGTTGCCCGGTCATTCCCGTTTCATCGGAAACCGGCGAGGGCATCGATGAACTGCGGGAGGAGATTACGCGAATCGCTGTGGGAACTCTCTGGCAGAGTCACGACGATTATTTCCGTTTGCCCATTGATCGCATTTTCACGCTGACCGGTCACGGCACAATTGTCACCGGCTCGGCATTGTGCGGTGTTGTGCAGCCAGGCGATACGCTACGGTTGATGCCTGACGAGCGGGACGTCCGAGTTCGTGATGTCGAAAACCATGGCGCACATTCGACCGATTCCCATGCCCGGCAACGAACGGCCATCAATTTGGCTGGTATCAAGACTGACGAAATCGCGCGTGGTCAGGAACTGGTCACGCCTGGCTATTTTGAGCCAACGCGTCGCATCATCGTGGAACTTCGCTCGCTGAGCAGCTCATCGGTTGTGTTGAAGGATCGAATGGAATTGAGCCTGCATTTGGGAACGGGCGATGTCGTGGCACGGCTCGTTTTGAAGGGTGAGCAAATCAAACCAGGTGGACGGGGTTACGCCGAATTGCGGCTCCTGGAACCGATCATCGCGTCGTATGGACAGCGGTTCATTCTGCGGCGACTTTCCCCCGCTTCAACGGTAGCGGGTGGAATCATCTTCGATCCCTATGTGCCCCAAGGTCGGCGATTGCGGGATCTTTCGCAGATGGCGGAACAATTGTCGGACCTTTTGCCCCGGAACCGTCTCGATTACTTTTTCTCGACGCGCGATGAAGTCGACGTGCACTCCGAGAATCCCTCAACCAGCCGCGAAGCGTGCTGGAAACTCGGCATCCGCCATGTGGATTTCGATACGCTCGTCAATCAACTTAAGAACGAGGGCCGATTTGCCGAACTGAAAACTGGTGGCGATGTGAAAACCATTCATGCCGAAAGGCTGAAAGAGGTATCGGCATCGGTTATGCGAACGATTCGGCATCAACTCGATCAACACCAGCCCCGTCGGACGCTCCCTCGTTCGACACTGTTGTCTGCCTGTTCGGGTATTGCCTCAACGGATTTGTTGAATGCCATTCTGGATCACTTGATTCGGAACAGGGAACTGGTGCGCGTGCAGGATCGGATCGGTCCGACCGACGCGCAGGTGGAACTCTCCAAAAAGCAGCGCGCGGCCCGCGATCAAATTCTGCAGAAGATAACCGCCGGTGGCATCGCCCCACCCACCGTCAAAGAACTGTCCGCCGAACGGAATCTGCCAGTTGCCGAGATTCTGACTCTGGCCAACATACTGCAGGAAGATCAGATTCTGATTTCGGTTTCGGAATCGCTTTTTTTCACGCCCGAATCACTCGATCAGGCACGCGAGATCTGCATCGCACAATTTGCGGAGAATGAACGACTGACGCTTTCGCAATTGCGCGAGGCGTGGGGCATCACGCGAAAGCATGCTGTCCCGCTCTGTGAATTCCTTGATGCCCGTGGTGTCACAAAGCGGCAGGAAAACGATCGTTTCCCCGGACCAAATTTGAACGTTGCATTTGTGCTGCAATCCACAGATGACCAATCCACAGATAATTAAACCGATCAGGTTTCCGTTGTGAATTATTCCTCTCAACAATTGCTGCGACTTCTTCCACCGGTCAACGATTTGCTGACGCATGACGCGGTGAGTTCATTTGTTGAACGTCAGGGCCGCGAAATCGTAACCGAATGGATTCGCGCGGAACTAACGCGGGTTCGAGAACAAATCACCGAGAACATCGCGACCGAATATACGAACGTTTCGGATCGTGGATCGATGCTGAACGCCGTGGCTGAGCGGGTTGCTGAAGCGGCGTCTGAACATGAGCAAACCCGCATTGGTGAGGTGATCAACGCGACTGGCGTTGTGCTGCACACCGGGTTGGGCCGTGCACCCATGTCGTCCGCTGCGAAGCAGGCGATGGAATCTGCTGCCGGGGCGACCAATGTCGAAATTGATCTGGCAAGCGGTCAGCGAAGGTATCGCGGGCATCAGTTGCAGGAGCTTTTCCGCCAGTTAACCGGTGCCGAGGATTGCGTCATTGTCAATAACAATGCCGCGGCGACACTGCTGACATTGCAGGCGCTCTGTTCTGGTCGTGAGGTTGTCATCTCACGCGGTCAGTTGATCGAAATTGGCGGCTCGTTTCGTCTGCCCGATATCTTTGAACTCTCCGGCGCCCGGCTGCGCGAAGTGGGAACATCGAACCGGACACGGCTTTCGGACTACGCAAAGGCGATCGGTCCCGAAACCGCCGCCGTCATGCACGTGCATACGTCGAATTACAAAGTCATCGGGTTTACCGAGTCGGTCAGAGCGGCGGAACTGGCAACCCTCGCCAAAGAGTGCGGCGTGCATTTCATCGACGACATCGGCAGCGGAGCGTTGATCGATCTGCAACCCTATGGCTTGCCGACCGAACCGACTTTTCCTGAAAGTGTGCAATCCGGTGCTGACATTGTACTCGGCAGTGGCGACAAGTTGCTCGGTGGGCCGCAGGCGGGGATCATTCTGGGAACAGCCGATTTGATCGAGATGATCCGTTCCCACCAACTGGCCCGGGCCATGCGCGTCGACAAACTGACGCTGGCTGCTCTTTCTGCAACGCTGGAATCATATCTTCGCGGAAACGAGATCGACGAAATCCCCACGCTGTGCATGCTGACGATGTCACCGGAACAGATTGCCGTGCGAGCGAACAGGTTACGGGAATCGCTCGGACAACTCTCATCATTGACGGTTGAAATGCATGATGATCTGGCGACCGTCGGTGGCGGTTCGATGCCGGGAGTGGAACTGAAAACGACGGTGTTGTCCCTGAGTCACAAAACCAAATCAGCCAGTGAACTTTCTCGCGCATTCCGACTGGGAGAAATCCGTGTGATGGGTCGCGTGCAGGAAAACCGACTGCTGCTCGATTTGCGCAGTCTGTTACCTGAGTACGATGAACATCTGGCGGGAGCCATCCGTCGCATCGACACCGTTCTTTGACGTTGCGATCAACGAGACTTCATCAGGCGTTGAGCCACTTCAGTTTGCTCACGCGACCGGTTCCGACCCACTCCGCCACGTAAATGTTACCCTGACCATCAAAGCAGGCATCGTGCGGATGGATGAAGCGACCATCGATCCATTTGCTTGCGGTCCGGCGAATGGTCCTCTTCGCGTCCCCCTTGATGCGCTCGATATCCGAACCCAGTCGAGCGACAACTTCATTCTTTTCATTCAGCAGTGTCACCCGCGCAAACAATTCGGGGACAACCATCAGGTTTTTCCAGGTGTCCATATTGGCCGGCCAGCCATAGCCTTCCAGCGTTTCCATGTACTTTCCATCCATTGTGAGATACTGCAGAGTATGGTGTGCCCGGTCGGCGATCACGATTGAGGGTTCTCTTCCCTCGCGACGATCAATCCAGATCCCATGCGGTGTCTTGAACTTTCCCTGCCCATGACCTGGACCGCCGAAATGCCGCTTCCACTTCCCATCCCTGTTGTACTGGTGGACGTAAAATGAACCATAGCCATCGACGAGCAGGAAATCGCCGTCATCCAAAAATGCGAAATTCGTCGGCAGGAATCGATTCCGTCCCCATACTTTCTGTGGATTGCTCGCTTCACCATCAGCATAAACACCCGATTCCATCGGCGCATGTTTCCACCAGACGCGTTCCCCCTTCAGGTCGTATTTGCCCAAGGCCTTGATCATCTGGTAGCCGCAGACGTAGACGAATTCCTGACCATCTTCCTCGCGGATTTCGATGCCATGACCACCACCCTGCAATTCCGTTCCGAACGAAAGAACGTATTTTCCCTGTTCATCAAACACGAAGATCGACGGGTGATCTTTAAAATGATTTCGACCTTCGTGAATGACGTACAGATTGCCCGCTTTGTCAACTGCCACGTTGTGGGTCGTTTGCCACTGAAATTTCTTCGGCAACTGGGGCCATTCGTGCATCACTTCGTAGCGATAATCCCCTTCGCCGATGATCGTTCTGGAATCCGATTTATTCGCTGTGATCACGGCAGGTGCAGCAACACACGCGGCGACCGCAGCCGAGGAACCCGCCAGAAATCGACGACGCGAAACGGTTGGGGATTGAATGGTTTGTGACATGGAATCCTCGCGACAGATATGGTGAATGTGACATGGGCGATTGCCCGAAATGCGGCGGCCAATTCAAGGCGATAGCGAATCACTGGCTGGGAATATCAGACCACACCTGGAGCGCAAATGCAATCGGCTTTTTGAAACAGCGGTTTGCCAACACAGAAACAAAGAAGCGTAACTTATGGATCAGTCGCCAATGTCAGGCGTATCATCGACCTTCACCCACTCCGCATCCCGATTGAGAATCGCGAACTCCAGAGCATAGTCAGGATCGCGGAATTCATAATCGACATTGTCAGAGTATGCCGTGATGTCAATCGCGGGTGGGAGGAACAGTTCCCAGAGGAAACAGGGCATCAGGCAGAGAATGACTGCGAGCATGGCCACCCATTTGCGAATCGGTCGTGCGACGAAATCGTCAAGCCAGGGCCACCCGAAATACAGAAAAACAATCGTCACACCAATTGTGATTGCGAGACCACCCAGACGCTGACACCGAATAACACGAGAGCAAGGGGAACAAGCCGGAACGCGGACGGAAAAAGGGCGTCCGAACATCCAGAATACCCAGGTCCACCACCCAATGGTGTGCGTCCACAGGCGAATCAACCGGCCTTCGTTGTCGGCATTACACCGAACACACCGCTGCGGAAATCGGACGACATGTTCGCGTGGTAAATTAACGTCCGTACTCAATGGCAAGGTGATCGCCTTTCGTTGTCCTGATCACCAACGGTCAATTCCCAAACCATCACTCCATCTCTTCAGTTTCATCGTGATTATCCGGATATTTGTCCGTTGTGTCCAGAATTCGTTCAACCTGTGGAATGCCGTTTTTGTTGGTACTCAATTGATAGATGCGATCCGCATACCGTTCAAACATGGCCACATCGTGGTGACTGATCATCAACACCTGAAACCCAAGCGCGGCAGCCGCCTCGTGGACAATCTTCACCAACTTCGGCACGAGGTTCGGTCGCAACCAGCAGTCCTGTTCATCCAGCACAAGAAACCGCCGATGTTCGTTTTCTTCGAGTGTCGCCAGAGAGAACATCCGCAGGCCAACGCTCAAAATGTTTGCGACCGAGCCCCCCTGCCCACGCAACACATCTTCTTCGTTTCCGTTCCGCTCGATCCAGAAATTGACCGTAGCGACGCCCCGTTTGAAGTCGGCGGCCGCTTTCAGCTCAATCGGCTGTTCGAGGATTTCCTGTAACGCAATTGTCAACTTCTCCTGTACCACATCCAGCAGTTCGGCAAAGAGTTGTTCACTTAACTGCTCCAGTGCGATGGTCACCTCTTTGGTAATTCCGAGGTATCGCTTTAACTCTGCCAGTTCTTTGTCGATCACCGCCAGTCGCGCGAGACGATCATTTCGCCGACCAATCAGCCGATCGATGCGTGTACGCAACTCCCTCGCCGATTGTGCATCCTCCTTCGTCGGCACCGATTCGGCAGACTGATATGTGGTTGAAGTGTGGATCGGATTCATGTGGACGCTTCCCCCGCCTCATCAATTGCCTGACTCGCGGCGGCGAATTTCTGCTCGACCTCTGCCAAATCGCTTTCAATCCTGTCGAGCGATCGTTGATATTCAAGACGTTTCTGCTCGTTTTCTGCTTTCATCGACTCCAACAGTTCGGACAACTCTTCGACGTCGTCCGTGCCATACTTTTCTCGCGCCTCGGCTTTCAGTTTGTCCAACTGTTCCGTCGCTGTTTCGAGTTGTGTCTCGGCCTGGATCTTTCGCGTGTTTAATGCCAGATGGCGTTCGGTCAATTGTTCGATACTTTGCCCGTTTTGATCGCCGTTCGCTTTGTTGCGTTTATTCATCGGTCACTTCCTTCGCGAGGGTCATGATTTCCTCGGCTACTTCGGTTTCAAACTGTTCGACATTCTGCTTCAGAAATTCCATCAATCCCACTCCGCTGGATGTCCGCCGCGCCTGCAATTCCGCCAACCCCGCGACAAACGTGGATGAGCGACCATTAACTTCATCAGCCTCTTCAACCGAGTCGTGAAACACCTCGGCAAACGGGCGGTGTGGAATTTCGACGTATTTCAAATCGTATCCATGCCTCTGAACGTCAACTCGCAAAGCCGAGGGAACACGGACGCGGGAGGCATCGCTTCGAGTCCGACGGCTAATGTTTCCCGGGTTGACCCAGCGGGTTTCTCCTTTCACAACATCGTCCAGCCGCCGGTGAATGTGTCCGTTCACCAGCAGGTCGACACCGGGGATTTCAAAGGGCTTTAACCGTCCTTCATCGTAGCCGGGAATCAAGATGTCGTGGTGTGTCAGCCAGACCACCAGAGGCGTCTGTTCGGAGTCGACCAATTCAACATCGAATTCTCTGGGGATCTTTTGTCGATACGAACTTCCACCGACGACCACCGGACGACCATTGATGTTGCCCTGCCATGGCTGTTCGCAGACCAGTTGTAACCGACCAGCCGAAACCAGCAGACTGAGCGAATCGTCGGGCGTCAGTTCCGGGTTGTAATGCACGTCATGATTGCCATAGATCCCGAGGATTTCGCCATCGAACATTTTCAGCAGACGGCCGATTAACCAGTTGGGGTTGTCGCGCGGACGTTCAAACAGATCACCCAGAATGACGGGTAGCAGACTCTCTTTTCGCGCGTAGTTCAAACACCACTGCAGCTTTTCGAGAATCGTTTCGGCATATTCATCTTTGCGGAAGCCGGGTGTGCGGCCTTCCAGATGCGGATCGCCGATCAGCAACAACCCGGAATACTCGCGATCAGGCATGGTCGTGGCTTCCCAACCCGGCGGCAGCACGTTCAACAATGCGATCGGGATCCAACGCGCCACCGCAGACGGGACATTCCGACTCTGAAGCGAAACGCCGCAAGTCGAGCGCGACGATTTCGAGTTCTCCCTGCAATTCGGCGATTTGCGACTGCCACTTCCGCTGCCGCTGTATCGCGTTGTTCCACTCCGATATAAGTTGTTCCATGGATGTTGGGGCTTCCTCAACATCCAGGGGGGAAATCGTATCGATCAGATCCCGCTCCGACTGGTACCGTTCGACCGCAATCATCTGCCCGTGCATCCTCTGCACCACCTGCCAAATTTCACGATCATTCTGTTGCGCTGGAGGTTCAGCAAGATTGGTCAACGCGGCAACGCGGCTTTCCACCTGATTCACTTTCTGCAATGCGGATCTCAGTTCCCCTTGCAGATCCGAAAATGAGTTCTCTTCCTCCAATTCCGGCGGACTTTGCAATTCTCTCAATGCCGTACGTCGTGCACTACCCAATTCGCAGGCGGCTCTCTCGCAATTCAGATCCCAGATCAGACTATCCAGATAATCAGTTTTGGCCATTGAGGGGGGGAGATGCAGTGTGTTCAACGCATCATTTTCCGTCTGGAATTGTCGGACTTTGCGACCGCATTCAATCAATTGGCTCAAGTCTCGCGATAGCGCGGCGATTTGTTCCTCGCGATGCTGCAATTCTGTCGCCTGTTGTTCCACCTTTTCGACTACACTTTGTAATGCAATGACCGGTTCGAGGGTTTCCAGTTCCCGCTGCACCTTTTCGGCTTCGGTTTCCAGACGTCGGACGTCCCGTTTTGCTTCGGTCTGTTTCTCCTTGTGTCGTTTCTGCATTGCCACCAGTTGAATGACGTCCGATGATGAGGCAAAAAACCGAGCCGCTTTCGCCTCCGATTCATCCAGCAGAAAGATGGGCAACTTCTGCGTACCGAAGTGAATGTCAAATTCCGCATTCCCTTTGTGGTCCACCTTGTCGAGCCGCAACGCTTTGTGCAGTTCTTCGGGTAAGCCACTTCTGAGACGGTCGAATTTCTGGCCATCGATGAGATAACTCGGTGCATCCTTCCGTTTCCACTCGATCGTGTGGCCATCGTCGGTCTGTACGGTCACGCTGCATTCCCGCGTGCCATGTCGCCTGGCGAATTTCGACGGTTCGTTGTGACAGAGAATCTGCAGCGCGGTGACAATCGCGCTTTTACCGATGTTGTTCGGCCCGACCAGTACCGTCAGACCCGCGGCCGGTTCGATTACCGTTCGCTCGTGTGACATGAAATTGACAAGTTCGATCCGTGTGATCATGCGTCATTCCTGGTCTTTCGCGCCATCTCCAGCAAACATACGACGCTCTCCGTATACGAATGCCGAGGAATGATGATTGTGTCACGAACGGGTTGGCATTCCCTGTATGCGCGGCTTGGTGCGACGGGCCATTTTACCGATTGAAGGTTGTGGTTGATTATCTCCACAGAAGTGCATCGAATGCAGTTATCATAGGGGTAGTCATTATGGGTGCAGCTGTTACGGAACATGAGCCTCGCTGTCATATGTTGTCGATTGGTATATTGTCAATTAAATTGAAGTGATGTCCAGAGGTGCGAAACAGGAATTCGGTGGGTTTCGTTTCACTCCGGCCACTTGACAACTTTATTGTAACCGACGCATTACACGCGGCGAAATCATCCTGGAATTCCGCGACGACGTAGCGCCGCGACGAGATTAAGACAACCCAATACAATTCATAAAGACCGAAAGAAAACCCCTCGAAAACAGGTTGCTTTCGAGGGGCGGACTTTCAATTTTCTATTTCGATTCGAGAAAAAGTGGATCAGGCAAACGGGTTATGAATACCCGGCAGCGGCACGGGCAGCCCCCCCCCCTCACCCGGGACAACCGGCGGTGCGTTTTCCATCGTCCAGTTGTCGATATCCGGGCAATAATCTTTACCTTTGGCGAGCAGTTCGTCCCATTTCAACGTGCGTCCGGAGTAACAGGCTTCGCGACCGAGAATGGCGGTAAAGGTCGATTTTGCACCATACTCGCCTTCGTTATAAATTTCGCCAGCCATCAGCGCTTCGATCAAATCGTGCTGTTCCTGCTGATGGCCACCGGGACTTTTTCCGCTGAATGTCCAAGCCTTTCCCTCTTTTGGGCTGATGGAGCCAGCCGGATTGGCCGTTCCCTTCGAGCCGTGCACATGCTCGCTGACGGACGTAAAGCTGTTGGCAAGATGACGCCCCTGGCTGTACATTTTTGTGCCATCAGCGAAGGTGTACTCGCAGAAGGTGTGGTCGAAAATCTGCGATTTCGTTTTATCGCCATCCATGCGGCGTTCACTGCCACCCATGCCGTTGCATTCCACCGGGTATGCACCTTTTACCCAGCAACCGACATCGAGGTTGTGAATATGCTGTTCGCAGATTTGATCGCCACAGGCCCAGATGTAGTGGTACCAGTTGTGACATTGAAAACCGAGGTCGGTCATACCCCTTTGACGCGGTCGCCACCAGATTCCACGACCGTTCCAATAAACGCGCTGGCAGATGATGTCGCCAATGGCACCATCCTGAATTCGCTTGATGGTGTCGATGTAGCGCGGCTCATGGCGTCGCTGTAGTCCGATGCCGACCATCAGATTCTGCTTCTTCGAACTTTCCACCGCTTTCAGAACGCGGCGAACACCGGGAGCATCTGAGGCAACCGGTTTTTCCATGAAGACATGGCGGCCCTTTTGCACAGCGTAGTCGAACTGTTGCGGTTTGAAGCCGGGAGGCGTGGCGATGATCACCAGATCGCAATCGACATCAATTGCTTTCTTGTAAGCATCGAGACCAGTGAAGATGCGTTCTTCCGGCACGTCAACTTTGTCTTTGTATCTCGACTTCAGACCGTTGACTTTGTTTTTCGCGTTACCTTCAAAGGCATCCGCCACAGCGACCAGTTTCGTGTTGCCTTTGGTATTCATGATTTGTGCAGCGGCACCACTGCCACGACCACCACAGCCGACGAGAACGAAGCGGATTTCATCGCTGCCAGCAGCGTATGCTCCGTGGGAGATGGAACCGGCCAAAGCCGACCCGGCAAGAGCGACGGTCGAAGTTTTCATGAAATTGCGACGTGTGGTGTTGTTCGACATAGATTTCTGACCTCTGACTAAGAAAACGGAAGGTGATGTTACGGCACTGCAGTAGAATGCCGGGGGGTTGCCCTGGGGATCAAATCCATCGAAACTGGTGGGATGTCTGACCGAGAATCGACTCCATCCATCATAACATTTTCAAGGGTTGATGTCACTGACAAGGCCAATTTGCTCAGTGCGGTTCAAGGTTTGTTTTCCTGAGTCTGGCGAAGAGGTGTTGGACATTCCAGGCGTTGCCCCTTCTGCCCGCGCGGATCTGAGACCTGTTGCAGTACTGCGAACAGGCCCGGCGAAACTGCGGGTTGCATGGTCGATTTCTCCGGGAGTTTGTCACAACGGGACA
>JANQSH010000042.1 GCA_028284145.1 Planctomycetaceae bacterium
GACAAGGCAGGTAGCTTCCGCAATTGCAATTGCCGCTGAAACACAAAGGCGTCTTTTTTATAAGACAGCCAGGCAGTTACGAAATCGGGTTCCTGCAACGGTACAGAATGAAAGCGTTTTTTGCAGCGACTGGAATTATGAGAAACAGCCAGTGTTTCTTGCTGCATTCCCGCTCAGAGCTGTCTTTTCTGTGGTCCTGATTGCCGGATCACATTTCTCTGACGGTATGCCTGCGAAGCCTATTCAATGCCAATCTCCTGGTGCTGGATGGGGTTTTTATTGCGAGCTGTCCGACATTTCGACGGATTCAGAGAAATTCTCCTGCTCCTCATAGATTTCATGTCCTCATTCGCTGCCCGTTTGCGATTGCTTGTTAAGAGAGGCGTTGCGCTCAAGGTCCGCCTACTCATAGCCAGGTTTTCCACTGTGTGTTGAAGATCCATTCGAGCAGCACGTTTGCAGCGACATTGAGCAAAATCCATGACGCCAGCCACACCCAAAGACGAGTTTCTCCAAAGCCTTGAACGGTGCAATCAGAAACGCGATTTCATTCCGGCGTTTTACCGCCGATTCCTCGGAACGTCCGAGGAGATTCGGGAAAAGTTTGGCGACACCGATTTTGAGAGACAGAATGCAATGCTTCTTCAGTCGCTGCAGCTTGCCGCAGGAGCGACAATGGGAGTCCCCAGGTCACTACGAGAACTCCGAGACCGTGCGACGACACACGACCGCCATCACCTCAACATCGAACCTCGGCTCTATGAAGCCTGGCTCAACGCAGTTGTCGAAACGGCGAGCGAGGTCGACGAACGGTGGGATGAGTCTGTCGAGGATGCATGGTGTCAGATTCTCGGTCACGTCGTGAAGCACATGATTCGGCGTTACTAGACGTTGGTCAAAATGTGGATCGTTCGTCTCAACGCTGACCTGCATCCATCCACATACGACCCGCTGATTGAGAAAAGGTTGCGATCTTGAGTTCTTGTTACAGACCATTCTTTCAGATTCCAGCAAGTTGAATAGTGATTCTCAGTGTGTTCAGGTATTGTAGCATCGACCTCCCCTGTCGATGAAAGCCGACTATCACTTTCACCCCAATCTCCATTGCAAACGGCCAGAAAAACGACTGACTTTGATATGGCAGGCGTTTCAGCATCACGAATTAGATGCGGTCATCTGCACAGAACATACCTACAAGAATGCGCCAGATGCTTATAGGCAATTGGTTCATTCGAAACCTGAAGCCGCATCAACGCATGTCTTCCCTGGTGTGGAACTCATCAGCCGAGAGGGAAAAGGCATTGAGATTATCGCATTCGCCAAGGAAGACTGGTACGATCATCATCGACAGCTTCTCATGCCGATGACGATGGGATTTGGAGAGATCATCGACTATCTCGAACGATCCGATCTTTATTGGTTCATTCCCCATCCATTCTTGATAGGAAATCCGCTCCTCAGAATCTTTGGCAACACTAATCAGTTGCTGAATTTCCTGCATTATGTTCCTTCTATTGAAGTAAAGAACGGGTGTTACGAGCACCTGCGGTCTTTGATCGAAGCACTTCCATTGCCGATTGCCATTCCCCTTGCAATCCAACTTCAGAAGAGATCAGATTTGCGTTTTCAATTGAAAGACGACCACGATTACCGCTTTTTGGCCGTCGGCTCCGACGCTCACCATCCCGAAGATATCGGGCTTCATGTCGACATCCCAACTCAAGGAAATCCCATCTGTCGAGAGTCTGCTTTCAAAATCCTGGTCACCAATTGCAATGTCGAGTCTATCCATCTATCGCCGACGTCGTTTTCACCAAGGCGATTGATCCACATGTGTTGGACAACATTCAGCGAAAGCTGCATGAAAAGAGAATGGCGTCGATACCAAAACCAACATTGGGCATTTAACACAGCCCAGCCTCGCGCCAGTCGACTACCACCAAACGTTCTTGATCCGCAGGTGAAACGCCAAGACATTTACAAAGAGATGAAGAACCGGCGTGACCAATATCGCAATGAGAAAGTCAGTTATGGAAATGGGCATGAATGGCAAAGCAAGGCAACTGCCACCAAAGATGAAATCGATCTGATCTAATGGAACAAATGGGCGACCGGGTCGGATACGCAGCCTACGCTTCAAACACGAACCTGCCATGTCACCAAGAATCGCTCCCAGTCCCATGAATCCTCCCACGGTCACAGCGAAGCAATAGGACTGGCTGCCAAACCACCCAACGCCGAACCAGCAAAGCAAGACGCCTCCGATCATCCCGCCGACGATTCCAGAATACAACCCACGAAATGTCTTGTTCCGTCCCATAAGACGTTCGGAAACCGGATTTCCGAAAGGCAATTCAGCCACTGCCGCAACTGGTGGTATCATGTTTCCGAGATACACCGGAATAAAAACGATTAGCGAATCAACGGTTACGTGTGTGAAGGAAGGCTCCATCGAAAGAGAAGGATGTAAACAAGCACCATAACCGCGTAGTAAACGCCAAATGCGGCAAAGAAAATGTCTAACCAGCGACCATCAACAAAATTGAACGCGAAGGCAATCGTCAGCAGAAACAGAATGTATTTCGACCGGATAACCGGAAACGTCGGCGGGTTGCCGCGTACATTCATCAACACAAAATGCACGACCAACACAAGATAGCCAGTGACGTACAAGGTCGCCCAGAATTCTACCTCACTGACAAACCACTGAATCGTCAGAACTGTAATGAGGAGCGCCATGTGATCAGCCACGACATCCAGGTATGCACCGCGCGGGGACGTCACTTTCAAATGTCTCGCGAGGACACCGTCCACCCCATCGCAAATCAAATTCACAATATACACCCCGACACACCACATAGGTGAATAAGCAAAGGCAAGTGGGAGGAGTATCATTACCAGCATTCCCGTCAATGAAATCCCATCCGGGGTGATGTTGAGTTCGCTGAGCAGCCGCACCAATGGCTCAAAGAGTTGCTGTCGCCATGCGGTGAATCGCTTCTGTTGCGACGCTTCTTGAACTGAAAAAGAAGAGATACAACCTGGATGATTAGGATCACTCATGACCGCATGATACAGGATGTCATTATTCCGTCATTCTTTTTTGCAGTTTTCTCATGTCTACAGCATTTGGCTGTCTTCGACCACAACACGTAAATAACACGGATTCAATTGACAACTTGCATCATCACTCGTTCATGTGTGACATAATGTGTCGAATTCGGCCAAAACCAACGACGCAAAGAATCGCGTTGCATGCGGAAAAGGCAGTCAGGGCTTCATCTAGGAGGTTTATTCCAGTGAAACCGTATAGTATGATCGTCAAGTAGGTTAGGTACTTTGATCGGAACACCCACTGAAAGGGATGATCGAGGACGTTTAGCCAGATGATAAATACGACTGCAATCGTGTAGAGTGTAACATAGACATTGCCATTCGTGCCGTTAATGAGTTCGGCACCACTCAAAATCCAGACGATAGCGATCATCCCCCCGTGATCGCAGCACATATCGACGAATGCTCCGGCTGGACCATCAGTTTCTGTCAGTCGAGACAATGGGCCATCAATACCGTCCAGCAGGACATGCAATGCAAGAAGAACCGATGCAATGGCAATCGTATCGGGTTGCGGGCTAGACAGCACCAGATATCCAAAGGGTATAAGGCAAAGGATACCGCAGAGGCTTATAAAGTCCGGAGTCACACCCCAATCTCGTAGTGGTCGAACAATTGGATAGAACAACCGATCTCGCTGGTGCTTGAATCGCTCTTGACTTTTCTGTTCGCGAGCAGCGAAATAGTTGAGTTGTTTCATGTGGCCGCCGCCAGTATTGGTTTTCTGGCGTTACCTTTGAGAAGGAAGAACATGGAATGTCTCATCGCGACAACTGGGAGCGTAACAAGGAAAGGTGTCCGCTTTGTCTTAATCTGGTGAATTCGCCCCGAATAAATCTCTTCAAAAATCTTCGCACTTCGACTGCCCAAATCTCCAGTGATTTCAACGCCGGCATTCCCACAACTTGCTATTGTATGCGAATCGCTTCCAACTGTTTTTCGCTTTTGCAGCCGTTGCTGCAATTCTGTGGCTTGCCGATTGGATCGACCGAATCCGCATCCATTGAAAATTTCCACTCCATCAACGCGCAGGAATATCTCCTCGACATACGCTTTAAAGCCCCCACCCCGCCCTCGGTGAGAATTTATCGATTTTCTCCCGAAGCCATAGGGGTGAGCTAAAGAAACAAATCCACCTAATTGCTTGGCTGCAACCAGGCAAGCTACGCAGTTGATTTTCGATCGCACCATGAAACGATCGAGCAGAAATGGCTCAACGTGACGAATGTAGAATTCGTGCAGCGACTCCACACTCCGGAAATAGACTAACAACTCCAGACCTTCCTGTGTCCCTACTTCAATCCCCGCTAAACAGGGAATACGATTTCTTTCGATGAGGGCAACCGAACCGCGGATGTCATTGTGGTCTGTGAGCGCAACTCCTATCTTGTTTTTCAAGCAATGATCCTCAATCGCAATCGGGTCAGGATTCCCATCCGACGCGTTGGAGTGCAGATGCAGGTCGACAAGCAACATGGATTACTTTCAGTACTTTTGGCGAATATCTATGTGGTTGTAGACTGAGCATCACGGTCTTGCCCATGGATGTCTACTATTCAGCTTGATGGCTTTGAAAAACCAGGCGACACAATTTACATCATTGCTTTTGCTGACCTGTCGATTTCGTCATGTTCATTGTAAATGGTGAATGAAAGATTTTTTCACTATCGGAACCAACTTCGCCCCATTCGACTGCACATACTCAGGAGCCTTGGATGCAGATAAGCGGGCAGAATAGATGGCATTCTCATGCTCATCGGCAATAAACGCCAGTCCATCAATAATTACAATATCCTCAATCATGCGACCTGGACCACGCCACCGAGTACGGGGGGAGATGCGCCCACGCTCTAGTGTACGATCCAGCGAATGACAGATGATATATGATCCAAAGAGACCGTTTCCTGTTTCGTACACATCGTCCCCTTGAATTGTAATCCCTTGTGAGAAACCATTGTTTCGATATGACAGGCCTTCCACCTTTTCGAGTAACTGTTGATCGATATTAAAACGGAATAGCTGATTCCAAGTGGAGTGACCAAAGTCAGTCACGACCAAATATTCGCGGCTATTTCGCTGGACAAAACAGCAAGCACTGGTACCAGAAAAACCAGACTCGATTTCCGACTGCACGATAGCTGCGTTCGCCTTGCGGGACGCCACAAAGTCGAGAATGTAGATCTTGTCCGAGTTGTAATCTACGCCCACCAAAGTTTTTCCGCTTGTAGAGAATGCAATACCGCTAGTGTGTGTTGCATCAGCGGGAAATGCGAAAAGTCTCTTGAATTTTCTTCCGGATTGTTCATATTGAAATAGGGTTGACTCCCGGTCGTTGCGATGTGCTGACAAGTAAAGAATTCCATTCCGAACCGCGAGACCCTGTGGTGTGTAGCCGATGGGGGTGTCGCATACCTTTTCCCATTGCACGACTGCACCAACAGCCGGGTAACAGTGCGGTAGCAACACAGCAGCGAATATCAGGCAGAGAAGTACAAGAGGGTGCCGAGTGGTCATACTGCTCCCCTTTAATCGATTTTGACTGTCACACTCAGTGAACCAGAGTTGTTACCAGGTTCATTGTCATTCGGTGCAAAAACCAATGGGCCGGATGATTCCGCTCTGAAACTTCCATTTGAACCGATCGCATACCATCCATCATCACCACGAACCTTTGCGATCAAGATTCCGTGCTTTCGGCCTGCCAATCGATTGTAGGACGTGTAACCGCTCATTCCATCTGCATCACAACCTCCTATAAAGTTACCCATTCGCCAACTTCCCGCTGCGTCGATTGTTACGGTCTGCCCTTTGGCCACTCGGATGGGAGATGTATATGCATATGTGTTCGCAGGAACTTGAATAGTTTTGATGTTGCCCGCTGGTTTCTCCCGTTCCCCAGATCGTGTGATCACGACCTTCAACGTCAGGTTCCCAGAATTATTGTTGGCTTCTGTGTCGTTGGCCATCCACATCAAATGCCCCGTCTTGTCAGCCGTGAATTGTCCTGAACTGCCAATCACGTACCACCCATCATCACCTGCGACCTTAACCGCCAGCTTGCCGTGCAAGTGACCATTGAACGCGTTGTATTCTTGCGCCAATTCGTTGCTCATGCCGTCCGGACCACAACTGCCGATGACAGAGCCGAGAGTCCATCGCCCTGATGCAGTAATTTTCACCCGATCGCCGCGTTGTATTTGAATCGAAGAAGTCCCTCCTTTCGCGCTAGCCAGAACTTCCTTAACAATCGACGTGTTGGCTCCGCGCTGCCTGCGCGCATTCTCTTGTCCCGAGTATTCAATTGTTACGGATACGGAACCGCCATTGTTGCCTCGCTCCGTATCATTAGGGCTAAAGAAAAGTTCACCACTGTCGTCGGCCACAATCGTTGCACTCACCCCAACAGGCTGCCATCGTCCACCCCCCACACGACAAATCAATTCGCCATGATTGGCAGCATTTGTGATGTTGTAATTTGTGTGCTGTCCCGGTGAAAAACCAGCCACACTACAGCTTCCGATGAATCCCCCCATCCTCCAAGTGCCAAACGCACTTATAGTAAAGCGATCCCCTTTTCGCAGCATAATTCCGCTTGGCGTTTGATCTCCACCATACGCTTTAATTGTTTTTTTCGATGCGAAGCAACAATCACTTATTGTGAGCAGAATAACCAAGAACGAAACAACAGAGACTTGTGTTACAACCATTGCCTGACTCCCCCAAAGAATTAACCAGAAGAAAACTCGATCGACTGGATTGCCTCCACCACGCTTTTCCGGCACTCTTTTCGTGGTTTTTTATGTAACCACGAAAAGACGAAAAATAAGAAAAGCGAGGTCACTTTAGATGGAAAATATCCATTGATGCGGCACTTGAGTGGTGATAATATAAACCACGCTGACGGGTAGATCAAGCTCAAAATGGAAAAATTGCTTTTTATCTTGGAAGCTTGTTCGATGGATTTCATCCGATTTTCGAATGTCATCAAACTTTACTGCGCATTAATCAGGGGTTACGTCGACGACCATCCCGACCCGCTGGGACAAGCGTCGAATGTAAGAGTGTCTTTGACGATCGCCGAATGGTGGATCGGCCCGCCTCATAGACCTGATATTGAAACCGTTCGTCATTTGGCCGACCCGAAGGTCCGCTCCGGAGGCTCGCGATGAATTCTGACTCATCGGCCGCAATACCCGCAAAGCGAAGTTCCAGGCTTGTCGCGATGGAGTCCATCAATGTAGCGACATGGCGAGTCTGTTCCGGAGAAAACTCACGTCCTTCGAAACGATTGAAAACAACCTCGATCTCTCTGGCAAGCAACTTTCGTGAAATTTCAACTTGGTATTGGAGTTCGCTTAACACGTCCAGAACATCACCATTGGTATCAGAGGCGAGCCATCGGATCTTTTGTATGACACGTTCAATTTTGTCTGCTCCAACGTTACTTCGAGCATTTCTTTCATCTGGAACTGTTCTATTTCTATTGTCAGAAGCCCCATCTGTGACGTCAGAATCTCCCGTAAATTCGGGTGTGATTGACAAATGGTGGAGCATCAAACTGCATCGGCTCATGGTCATCGAACGTGGCAACTTTTCCGGTTGCTTGAGAAAGCGAAACGCTTCGCGCGCAACATCTGCAAAAAAGTCGCCTAGCTGTGACTCGGCAATTGTGATGCTGCAAAAAATGGCAAGACATCCCGACGAGGCCCATGATGCGGGCTGGTCTCGAAGAGCGGCCAAGATTTTGCCTTCCACCACTCGTCGAAAACGCTCTCCTGCGTCTCGATGCGTCAAAAAACCTGTTGATGGCTCACGCAGCCATTGGGTGTTGTCCAGATCAAATACACAAGAGAGCACACCTTCTAGGATCGCTGGAGCATTCCAGCTTCCGCCTGCGACACGAGTTTCCACAGTGTCGTTCAGGAAGTGAGTGTCTCTGGCGATGCTCTGCCTGGAGTCTTTTTGTTCGGCCATGATTACTTCTCATTGAAAACTTTAGAGGGGTGCTCCTCGATATTTTAGCAAATTCGCCACTCAGCGTGAGCGCAGCACAGTTCCTCTATGCGGACAGAGAATGGACTTTTCATGAAATTTGGATGTTACAAGATTGAAGAGCAGATCGGTTGTGGTGCATTTAGCAAGGTTTACCGTGGCGTCAACGAGGAAAACGCAACCCCATCAGCAGTCAAGGTACTCGTTCGTGAGCAATTCACTGATGAGGAATTGACTCTGCTCTCGAAAGAGGGGAACCGTGTTCTCGACGCTGGCCTGGATCGCTGTCCACATCTTGTCTCGATCTATTCTCACGGCGAAACAGATTCGTACATTTACATTGTAACTGAATTGATCGAAGGACAAACTCTTAAACAATGGATGGAGATCCAATATCCCGATCAACGCCCCTCATTTCGCCAAATTGCCCGTCTAATCGCGAGTGTTGCCGAAGGCTTGGCGTATTCGCATCAACGAGGCGTCATCCACCGAGACCTGAAACCCTCGAACATCATGCTTCGTAACTCAGATTTATCACCTATAATTGTCGATTTCGGTTGCGGGATTTCAGCTGGCGAAGCTGCAAAAGCCGTTCGCGGAATCCTTGGGGCAGGGACGCCGCTTTATATGGCGCCAGAGCAAGCATTGGATCCGACAAGTACACCCTCAGCAGCGTCAGACATTTACTCGTTGGGGCTGATCTTCCATGAGTTACTTACGGGCAACCATCCCTTTCGTAATCGGCTGTCACTCACACAAATCGTCTCGAACACTTCGCTATCTGAAGATCGTCATTGGTACTTGTTTCGAACTTTCTACCAGTCGGTTGAATCTCCTCGTGCGTCTCGTTCGGAAATCCCACACCGTTTGGCAGCCATTTGTATGCGATGTCTGAGTCTTGATCCACACCAACGATATCCGTCCGCATCAGACGTTGCCCAAGACCTTCGTTGTTGGTTGTGGCACCGACGTGCCACACACGTTGCATTGATCGTCGGGCCGTTCGTCCTGGCAGTGATCATCGTAGTTGCCCTCTCATATCTACCGCTTACTGGCGGACCCCAGAACATTTTCAAGAGTCAGATTGCCTATGACAATTTCGATGACCAACGATTTAGTGAACGACTTTGGAAATTTGTCCGTCCAACAGTCGTTAAAATCCGATCGCCAGCCGTAGCTCAACCAGACGTCCAACTTGATCATGGGCGACTGATTCTCACTAATCGCGGCTATCTTATCTCTCGTGATGAGTTTCCGGACGGTGTATCGATCGAGTTCCAATGGATGTGGACGGATGGGCGGAAATCCTACTGTGATGATCTAACGGTTGCTGTTCGTACGTCTGGAACTCACCGTGGAGCATGGCCACATGAAGTTGACGATGGTATTGCCATACGATTCTGTCCGGAACAGAAAACCATTTCGATACTGGATCAGTTCACCATGAAACCGATTGACTTTGCGGTTGGTCTGAAAATGGATCGAAATGAATGGCACAATATCCGCATCACCGACGATAACCAGACGATCTCAATCTATCTGAACAATATGCGATCCCCCAAGTTGTCTGTCACAACAGGCTACACTTCCGGAAAACACTGTATCGCCCTTTACAACCGGGAAGCGGTTGGTGGTATTAATAAGGAATCTGTCATCGACGATCTCGCCATTTCGGTTCCCAGCGCCAAGGATACGCATTCCAAGAACTGACCTCTACTTGACTCTGCAAGATGCTTCAATCTATCTCCGATCTTATTCGACACAGTGAAGTCTTGTCTCTTATTTCTTTGGCCATTCTGCTGAACTGTGCTGGACGTCTGGCGTTGTCGAATCATGATTCGATGCGCAACTGGGGAAAGCGTTTCGCATTTGCCTCATTTTTTCTTCAATTTGTGACGTTTTCTCTTTCGGACGGTTTGATGGATGCCTGGGAGTTGTTCGGAAATGGTTTCCGTGCGGGGCTGGGGGCATTTATAGGACTGGGATTGGCGTGGTGTGTTCTCGCAATTTCACTGCTTTTCTGGCAGATGGTCGTTCGCCCAATTTACAGGTTGTCAGATCAGATCAAGCAACGCAAGACAAAGTATCGCCTCCTTGCCGAACAACACCAGTCAAAACAAATAGCACAACAGAAATCACGTGAAGATGCAAAACGACAACATAATGTTAATGAAACAAAGTGCAGAAAAGACATTCAGAAGCGTGCAGACAACCAGCAAAGAGAAGACACTCGCTTCGCCTGCCAAATTTTCTACGACCAGCACGCAGACGATCTTGAAGCTCTTTTCCCACGTACACGGCTCGAGGAGTATTTTGCCATGTATCTGTCGGATGAGCGGTCTGTCGAGCAGGTGAAAGTCCGGGGCGA
>JANQSH010000043.1 GCA_028284145.1 Planctomycetaceae bacterium
TCGCCCCGGACTTTCACCTGCTCGACAGACCGCTCATCCGACAGATACATGGCAAAATACTCCTCGAGCCGTGTACGTGGGAAAAGAGCTTCAAGATCGCCTGCGTGCTGATCGTAGAAAATTTGGCAGGCAAAGCGGACATCATCACGCTTTTGCCTGTTCGATATTATCTCCGATTCGCATCGCCTCTTTTCGTCGTTGGTGATGCGCTGCTGTTCTTCACGCTGAAACTGATCCTGTCTTGTTTGTTCCTCGGTGCGTTGCCTTTCAATTCGTTGCCGTTTTGAGGATTTTAATGATCGCCAGATGCGAAACGGGATCGCCAATCCGTATTCCCATGACAGGAAGGCGAGTGCTACGACGAAATACCAGCCGAATGCTGCAATGAAGCCGATAAAAATCGCCGAGAACGTTGTACCGAGGAGATCCGCAGTCGTGGGAATCCCATGCTCGCTCAAGTCATGGAAAACTGAGGCCAATCCGGTTAGCACAGCGAACAGGCAAGCCGTGCGATAGATGCGGCGTTCGTTCCGTTGCAAGCGCACCAGCGATCGGATGAGCCAATGTCCGAGTCCGCCCAGGACGAGCACAAACAGGAAAAGACTCAACCCATCGTCGAATGCCAACAGCATGAAAGTGCCTGAGAAAAACGTGATGACCTTATTCAGAGTTCTGCGGGTCTAATGCACAACCGTGGTCATTATATCTCAAGGGAGGTGGCAGACAACGGAGCGAGAAAGCCAATTTTTTGGAAGAAGGGAACATGAGTATTAGCAGGGAAAGCGGAAAGACCACTCGGAACGTTCGCGCGGTGGCTACCAGCCCCGAGTGGTCCGTTCATCCTTTGGCCGCATCGTATTGCGACACAGGTTGCGCTGCCTTGGACTGCACAGTGCACGCCGCGTTTGTCCTTGAACAAAGGCGTTCTGGCGACAGGAGCCATGCTCCTGCGTGCTGTGCTCAAAATACGAAAGCCGATATTGTTGTTTCGGTTTTCGGGCGTGTTCCTGTTGCGATTTGCCGAGCGGGTGTTTCTGGCGTTATTGTTCCAGGCCCCCCCACGCAGAACGCGACAGGCCATCAATCGGCAACGGACCTGGTGAAGATCATATCACTCAGCAGATCATCCAGAAACCGTTCTGAATTAATATGCATCGCATATCCGATCCAGGCCTGCATCCGGAGGTTCAATTCCTCGAAGGTCAGTATCCCACTCTGGAACATGTTCTGATAACGCCGTGTGCGGCGGCGAAATCGCAAGACAGCCTCGCGTGACAGCCGACATCGCTGGGGCCAGAGGCGATACCCAAGGAACCGTAGTCCATCGCAGGTACGGCTGACAACACGCTTGCGGGGATGTAACCAAAGTCGGTCTCGCATCAGGAATTCCTCAATCGCATCGCGGATACCTGCCAAACGTGATTTGTCATCATCGAGAATGACGAAATCGTCCACATACCGAATGTATTGACGACACTTTAATTCCTCTTTCACGAAATGGTCCAGTGCGTCGAGATGGACGTTGCCAAAAAACTGACTCGTCTGATTGCCCATTGGAATTCCGCGACGACGCTCCAGACCTGTATACAGGTCGTCTCCTGGAAAATACCCAGGCACGTCTTCCTGACGGTTCGAGTGATCCACGATGATTTTCGCCAGGCTTTGAACCTGACGATCCTTGATTTTACGTTGGAGTTTTTGCAACAGAATCTGATGGTCAATGCTGGGAAAGAACTTGCGGATATCACATTTGAGAACATACTTGTTGTTTCTGGCGAAATGCTGATAGCGGCGAACGGCGGCGTGGGTACCCTTGCCCACACGGTTGGCGTAGCTGTCGTGAATAAAGGTTTTCTCGAAGATTGGCTCCACGATGTTGCAGAAGGCGTGGTGCACAATACGATCACGAAATGGAGCCGCACTGATCATTCTTGCTTTGCGATCATAAATCATGAAACACTGGTACGGACCGGGGCGGTAGCTGCCCGACAGCAGCTCCTGTCGCAGTCGGATCAATTCGTGTTCCCGGTCGTACTCAAACCTTTCGATAACACGTTGACTTCGCTTACCACGCCGTGCTTTGCGATAGGCCAGCAGCAGGTTTTCAAATGAGGTGAGATCACCCCAGAGATTTCCATACCGTCTCATGGAGCACGATCTCCCGACAGTGATGCCTTGCGCCAACCGCCGATCTGCTGTCCAATCTCGGTCATCCGGGAGCAGGCATTGCCATACGTTTTTGTCGATAATACTTTCAGTTCGTGTGCGGCGCGGATCTGAAACCGCAGGATCTCCAATTCGACGTTGGCCTGGTTCAACAGGTGTGATCGATCACGTTGATACTGGGCACGGATCAGGTATTCCAGCACTATGAAGAGTTGCCGTTCGATTCGATCTCCCAGCGTAAACCGCAGATCGCGCGGGAACTTGCCAATTTTCGGCACGAGCCACACCAGGAACTCATAGCAGGCACGAATGATGGGAAGATCCTGTTCCTGCTGCATAAATTCGTCTCGCGCGCCGAGCTGCGCTCGGCGCTCAGAAAAGTGTAAAGAGAAAAAGGGCACAGGGTAAAATGGTAAAAAAGCAAAGGGTTATTTTGTCCTCAAAATACGAAAGCCGATATAGTAGTTACGGCCTCCGGGCGTGCTCCTGTCGCGAACAGCCGAGCGGGTGTACCTGGCGTTATTGCTCCAGGCCCCCCCACGCAGAACGCGACGTTCTTCGTCGCTACTGGTCGGTCCCTGGGGATCGTTCACCGGGGATTCGCTGTAATAGTCCTTCTTGTACCAGTCCTGACACCACTCCCATACGTTCCCGTGCATGTCGTACAGACCAAAGGCGTTGGCCGCATACTCCCTACTCCCCACTGGTGTTGTCTTTCCCAAATACGGACCCTTCGTTTCCGTGCCATAAGGGTAATTCCCGTCCACATTGGCCTGACGTCCGTTGTTCACACTGCCAAAGTGGAACGGGGTCGTCGTCCCGGCGCGGCAGGCGTATTCCCATTCCGCCTCCGTCGGTAAGCGGTAGGTTTTGCCCTCCTTCTTGCTCAGCCAGTCGGCAAAGGCGACCGCACCGTACCAGCTTACCTCCACCATCGGCTGGTTTTCCTTTGCACCGAAACGGTGGTCTCCACCTTTGATCTGCCAGCGACCGGAACGTTTTTCGATCGGGCAATCGCTGGATGAGGCATCGATCCACTTCTCATCGAACCGCTCCACATCATTCAAAAATGCACAATACTGGGCGTTGGTTACCTCAAACTGGCCCATGTAAAACGGCTGTGTGATCCTGACCTGGTGTTGTTGTTCGTCGCTGCCTCGGTCTTTCTCACCTTCCGGTGAACCCATCTGGAATTCCCCAGCCGGGATCAATGCAAACTGCATCCCAATGCTGTTGGCCAACTCGACCGGTTCTTTAAGGTACTCAGACCACGCTCGCTGTGATGCGATCGCTTCCGATTCGGAGAATGGCGACTTTAGCAAATCCGGCTGGACTGGGCTTGGCTGAGTCGGAGCAAGCGCTGATTTTGGCTGAGTGGGGATTGCTGGTTCCTGTTCCGTGGAATCTGAGGAGGATTTCCTCTGATCGGCGATTGTTGGGGTTGACTGAGTCGGTGTCGCTGGCTCTTGTTCCAATGGAGATTGTTCCTCAGCGATCGTTGGTGGTGCCTTCTCCGACCCCATGAAAAAAGAGGTGACGAATGAAGAAAAAGTAATCAACAAAACAGCGGCACCAGAAGCCTGCCACCACTTTTGGAAGTACCAGGGTGCAGGTTGTACTTTACCTTTTGTTGTAACATCGTTCGTGTTTGGTGACAGCGGTTTCACTTCCGGGACATCAACAAAGGGGGGGACAGCCGCCATATGTCGTGATTTTTCGGTATCCACTTTTGCTGCCTGCGAATGCCCACCAGTTTCTTTCTCATCAACGCGAATGCAGCCACTTTTTGTGAATTCCAGCCGTTCCTGGCAGCGGGGACATTGGAATTTGCGTCCGACAGCATTGATTGGCGCGGCAATTTTCTTCCCACAAGCAGGACAGGACGTGCGAATCTTTTCAGTACTCGTACTGGCTGGGGGTGTATCGAGAACTGACGAAGCCGGTGAACCCGGGCGGTTGGGAGAGGTTGACGTGGTGATGGCAGACTGCACGATCCCCGCCAATACCGCCTTTGCAAAAGCAGTGCAACATTCGTAGCGTGCGGAGGGTTGTTTCGACAGGCCGCGTCCAATGGCATCGGAGAGTTGCTGCGGACAGCCAGATATCAATGTCGCAATCGGTGAGGGGGTCTCCTGCGTCTGCAAATGAATCGTAGCCATCGGAGTTGCGCCACGAATGGGATACGTCCCCGAAAGCCATTCGTAGACAGCGACCGCCAAAGCATACTGGTCAACCTGAGCCGTAGGTGTTTCTCCCCGGCAGATTTCGGGTGCCATGTACTCCGGTGTACCCATTGCCTGCCCACTGGCAGTGATCGTCATGCCTGCTGTCTGTTCCACCGCCTTTGCCACACCAAAGTCAGTGAGATAGGGATTGCCGTCTTCATCAAACAGGATATTGGACGCCTTGATGTCACGGTGGATATACCCTTTGCCGTGCATGTAGTCGAGCGCTGAGGCGATCTGCGGAAGCCAGTTGTGCATGGACTCAAGAGGGACAACATCACCTGCCTGATGTTCCCGTCGATCCGAAAGCGTACCACCTTTGAGGTATTCCATCACAGAGAAAGGACGCCCGTCATACTCCCCGTGATCGTGAACGCTAACGATGTGCGGGTGGTTGAGCTTCACCATTGCCTGAATTTCGCGGCGATAACGTTCAGCGAAATCGGGTTCCTCCAGCCATGACTGGCGAGGGACTTTGATTGCCACATCACGTTCCAGCTTGGTGTCAATTGCGCGGTAGACCTCGCCAAAGCCACCCTGTGCCAGCTTTTTGACGATGCGATAACGCCCGTTGTCGATTGTGGTTCCCGACCAGGATGTCACCCTTCACCTCCGCCATCCAATCTGACTGTCAAAAGCACAATTCTCATCCAAACTGTCACGTCGAGGCTGCCTGCAACAACGACCTATTGAAATTTTGCTGACTCTTTACGCCACCATTCCCATAGTTCCTTTTTCCGTGCCCCCTTCACTGGACCACCAGAACGGGATCCAAGCTCGAACACACCTTGCAGATGATATCACTTGAAATTCCGAAGGAATCATCCGACGACGCAATGCATCTGGTGATTGCGCAAAATCGATTCGTGTGATACAATACTTTGATAGTTTCTCTTCCCCTCTTTGTTTATGGAACCCCTCGAACGCTTCTCACCGCCCGAACGTGCACAACGTCATGAACAATCGAATCACCCGCCCGAACGGTTAAGTGCCTATTATTCTCTTGAACGAGCAATTGAAAAATCGCGATACAACAGCGAAATTCGCAACCAGTGTCGTAAATGGATCGTCTCCCATGCTTCCCCTCTGCAGAAAATGATCTTTGAAGATCAGATGCAGGATGCGCTTCACAGGAATCAAGAAGTGTCGTTTTCCTCGTTGCTGAACACCATCCTTGAAATCCAATTCCGTCAAAATCCTGACCTGGAATCCATGCTGATGAATTGTCATCCATTCGACCGACGCGATCAAATGCTGGATATTAAGATTGACGCCGTTTCGAAAGTCCTCAGTCAACTTGACCAGTCCGACGAAAGTCGCCTGTTGAAATGGTGGCAAACAGAACGAAAGCAACTTAATCAGCGTCTGAGAAGCAATGAAAAGTCTGAAAACGAACAATTCGTGCACCGACCTGAATTGAACGACATTCAACAAATGAAAAAGTGGTTCTATGGTAGGGTTCATTTTCATCTGGAACCGGCGATCAACAAGGTTCCCTTTAGTGAAGATGTTCTTGAAAACCATGACGTGATGAGAATATTGCGACAGACGCTGCCACCATTGGATCGACTAGAACCTCAGATGGCGGAAGAACTATTCGATGGCAATGAAAACCAAACGATTCGTCGAAGAAATCCAGATCAGACCTTTCAGTTCGTCCGTAGTGAACATGGCTATATTCTGAAGCAGGTTTCCCCCTGACGTCACAAACATTTTCGTTCCATTCCCAGCAACCCTGAAAAACTCCGTCAGTTTCTGATTCTCGTAAGTGTATATCCAGTGCCGACCTGCTTTAACTCAAATTTTGCCAGGAGTTGTCCCGGTTGTCCTTTCCCCTTCGGCAAAATTGCGACAACGTCTTGCTGGCGCTGGATTCGCTGTTGACCTGGATAGAGTACCGATTGCAGCGTAACGGTCGTCGGTCCTGAATCGCCGCTAAAATAATGCGCGTAAACTTCATAGACACCAGGCTTCTCATCGACGGCAAAATAGATTTCCCATTGCCGATCCTTTGCCTCAATCTCGTCTCGCATGAGGTAGCCAATTTTGCTTTTCGGATTATTCCAATACACATACGAATTCTGAGCAGTCGTGGGGTCTTTGATCCATAGATCAATGTCTGCCTGTTTGTCCCAGTTGATTTGGAAGACGAGCGTCAACGGAACAGAGAATCCCGTCAATGTCGCCAATTCACCTTTGGCCTCGTCTCGTTCCGCTTCGGCTTCTCTTCTACGACGATCAGCGACTTCCCTCTCGGACTCTGCCTTCCTTTTCGCGTCTTCCGCATTGTTCCGGTCACGTTCGGCACGTTGCCGCAAACGGCTTTCCGTCGTAATGGTCTGTTCGCTCGACTGCATGTTCAATAACAAAAGCAGAAGCACACCCCCTAACGCACAGGAAAGCACATCAAGAAACGAGACGCTGAAGACCTGAATTTCACCACGACGCTGACTCATGGATTTGCCTCTTTTGTCACATGCATACGGAGGGGAAGCTGACGCAAGCAGGCATCTGTTGCCCGCGTGAGCAGGGCATCTTCGGCAGCCTGAATACGGTGCAGAACAAACATCAGAATCAGGCTCAATACAAGCGCGACAAACGTCGTATCGAAGGCTGTATTCAGATGGCTGGCCGCTTCCATCAGCGGACTTACTGCTTGGGTGCTTCCTCCGGTTTCCGCAGTCGTTACCTGAGTTGGTTTGATCGATCCCATTGCCTGACCGATACCGAGAACCGTGCCGACAAACCCGATCGACGGAATGGCCCAGGCCAGATAGCGAATCATGGAGTATTCTGCCTCCTGTTCATCGCGTTTCAAGTCGGCCTGCATCGAGATCGCAGTCCCCACGTCTTCCGCCGACCAGTTGGCACGTGCGCGTTGTAGCCCAAAACTGAGAAGTTCAATCAGCAGGAACGACCGTTGCTTGTCGTCAAGATCATGCAAACGTTTGCGGCAGGTGATCGCATCTTCCGGTAGGATCAGTGTCTCCTCTTCGTAGCGAACGATATCCAGTTCAAAGGCCTCCTGTTCGGCGCGAACTGCCGTACGACGTTCCCAGAGCAAGCCAACGGCCACTCCAAAAGCGATCAGTGAAAACAGGTTGATCGGACTCGACAACACGCGGCCGATCCAATACCCCGTTGTCAGCCTTTCTTTGGAAACCAGCCAGCCTTCCGGGCCAAAACAGGTATGCAGTAATCCCAAAGCTACTCCAAAATAAATCAGAGTGGCAATCACAGCCGCCAGGAGCGGCATACGTTTCAGTCGTGTCGTTGATGCCGAGTTCGTGCTCATGTTGTGAAGTTACTCTTGTTTTTGGAAAACAATTTGCGGGTCATCGAGTCCAAGCCGGATCGTATCACCAGGAGCAAGTTGGGTCTCCTTCCTGATGCGTTGACCGTTGACAAATGTGCCATTGGTACTGTCGAGATCCCGCACGATTATTGTGGTTTCGTGATATTCAATTTCGGCATGAAAGGCGGAGATTTGTGGAAATAATTTGTTGTCAAACACCCAATCGCATTCGGGATGACGTCCCAGTGACTGCTTGCCCGGCAACAAAATGTAAGAGTCGGTTGAATCAGCCGGGCTGATCACATTGAGGGTCGCGCGCGTATCCTGGATCGACCATGTATCTGGAAGCGTTTCCAGCAATGATACCGCTTGCCATTTGTCTTCTGAAAGGGATGATAAAATCATACCGTCTTCGACTCGGATTCCCACGAGTGAACTGTCGTCGATACCGCACTCCTGGTACAGCCGACACAATCGAGCTGCACCGGCTGCCACACAATCCATCGGCAGTATCTGACTGCCGGGCAACCATTGCGCAATGGGCCAAATTCCGGCTAACTCCCCCCAGATAACGATCTCCCCATCAAACTCGTCGGGCGAACCGACACAGGCTGAAATCAGATCGTCGAGATGTTGCTGCCAGTAATCTGCAAATGTGGTTTTCGACATTGAGAAAAGATCTTCGCGACGAATCGTTCTGGAGAATGGTTGACCATTCACCTGAAAACTCAACGACACGGAAGAGTCTCGCTGTAGTTTTCGAAATGCGTCTTCAAGGGCATTGGTCAACCGCTGATCGGATTCGGGATGCTCACACGGGTTGTGCCGGGTTGTCTGAATCACTTCTTCGGCAAAGTGCTCTTTGACGGCCTTACGAAAACGGTCACCCGAAAGCAACTTGCTGACTTCGGTTTTCTTACGACACCATCCCCCTTGTTCCTGGGAACAGAGCGTCGCGCGGGCGGTTCCGTGCCCCAACGATATCAGCAGTGCGCGATCTCGCTGCACATTCGCTTCCAGCAATGCCGCAATCGATTCCCGAACAAAGAGTTGCGGCTGCCAGCCCGTTTGTTTGAGAGCGACAGGAAGTGACCACTGCCCTGATGACCAATGGTCGGGAACTGCAATCGCACATCCACCCAACTCCGTCGCATTGTCTTGAACCAGTTTTCGCAGGCGTCTCGTGATTCCGTCAAAAACCGTGATCGCATCGATCGGCGATCCATCCAGTTCTTCCACGGCCCCTGTTTGATACAGTCGATCCCGAAACAGGTGAGAAACCTGATGCGTCTGGCGGCAACGGTTTTCGTACGCTTCCAATCCACCAGTCAGTCTCTCGCTGGCTTTGTCAAAACGTACGGTGGCGGGGCAAAGTGGATCGTCCTGATGCAGGGAGATCAGATGTGGAGACTCCTCAGTGGGATCAAACAGGGCAACTTTGATCATACTCGCACCAAAGTCAACCCCCAGGGTCGCTTTCATCAGTTCGCTTCTCCAGGCAAGTGTTCACTTAATAGCGTTCGGACTTCGGAAACGGAAATACAGTTCCGTTTGACGACCGGTGTCAGACCACTTGATGATTTCTCCCAATGTTTCAAACTTTGCACGACACCAATCAACTCTCCACTTGAGTTGAAGGCAGGCCCCCCACTAGACCCCTGAAAAGTCGCATCCAAACTTGCTGTAATCACGGAAGCATTAATGTGTTGACCGTCAGGAAAAACATGATCAAATTCTTCCTGAATGACGTTAATACGCCCGGCAGAGTGAACCCACAGCGACTCCTGGTACGCACCCGGATTTCCAATCGCAAAGATCTCCTGTCCAAGACGTGGTGAATCCGATGCTAATGGCACTGCTCGAACTCCAGTGGGGAAAGATGTCAGTTCGATGATGGCCAAATCCTTTTTAGGGTTTGACACCAAGACCGTTCCCTCAATTGGTCGCCTGTTTATGTAATGTTCACGGTCTCCAATCGGGTGTCCTGTTTCATCGAAGTCAGGAAACCACAATTTGAGTTTCACAGCGCCATCAACAACGTGATGATTGGTTACGATCCAGCGGCGATCAGTGTCCGCGACAAAACCCGTACCGGTGTGAATGTCTTGATTGGCTTGCATAGCGTGAATCCAGACTGTTGACTTTAAGACCTTCTCGAAAGCCTGGTACGAAGGTTTTGGCGCAACTTTTTCCATCTTCCACGATTGATACCAGATCGCCGCTCCGCCACACAAAAACATGAAACCGACAATCGCAATCGAAATCCAGTACACGTTTCGTTGCCTGGCAACGGTTTTCAGCAGAATAGCCCGGGTGCCTGACGGTTCGATTGGTTTCTCGTCTGCTTGATGACTTTTGGAGTCGACAGCACCATCAGGTTCTGGAAGTGGGCGAAAAACGTTCTCAGAGTCTTTGGATTCCGCAGGCGCAGAAGTCGCATCGGGATAATATCCGAATGGGCTGGAGTTTCTGACTGCAACAGATTGTCCCCTGGATGTCGCGGATGCTAATTTTTCAATCAAGACCACAACACCAGGATGACCCAATTCAAACTCAAAACCTTCCTCAACATCAATGGCTTCGCTGATCCTTGCTCCATTCACGAACGTCCCATTCGACGAATGAAGGTCGCGTAACACGAATTGACCGTCCCGCCATTCAATGACAGCGTGTTCAGCGGATATCACCTCTGCCGCCGCGCCGGAAATCACGACGTTACATTGCGGAGACCGACCGATGCACACAGACCCACCCGATGCCCGATATACGCTGGACGAATTTGACAATTTTGCGCGGAGTTGAACAAGCATCATGGAAACTTCACCAAAACTCGTTGTTCACCAATTTGAAATTGTGTATCTCCGTCCAACGGCCTTTCATCAATAGCCAGCCAAGTGCCATTCAGTGAACCCAAATCCTCAATAACCCACTGCTGGCGATCATTCTGCCGGATCTGAGCATGGATCGAACTCACCATTCGATCGTCGGTCAAGACAACATCACACTTGTCTCCCAGACTTCCGAGAGTTTGTTCTGCCTTGTCCAATACGTAACGATCGGCGTCACCATCGGGCGTCTGCCGCACAAGTCCTGGAAGGAGTTGGTCAAAATCACTGTCTTTGGGAATCTGCCAGCCCTTCGTTCCTTCTTCGCCAGATGCTTGTGCCCCTTCGTTGCTGATCCCTCCCTGTGGGGCCGCATCAAACCGATACCGGAAACAACCGATTGCGATCTGAGTATTGTGCTCAAGTCTGGCAGATTTGACACGAATAAAGGTTCCATTTGTGCTGTCGAGATCCTTGAGGAACCACTTCCAGCGCCCGTTAATGCGGCGGCGAAGTAATTCGCAATGTTCACCTGATATCTGGTCATCGTGAGTAATCACGGCATCACTGGATGTGCGTCCAAAACGAAACGACTCAGTACGAACTGTGAACGTCTCCCCAGCCACTTCTCCGTCATACTGAATACGCACGACGGCAATCGGTGGACGCATGATGGGTCGGTAGAGGAGAGCGTTATCGTCAACGTCAGAATCGACGGACTGCTTGATGGTCGGGTCAACGACAGGCTGCTGGAGAGTGGGGTCGATTTTGACTTCGTTCTGTTTCTGGCTCACGTTGCGTCTCCACAAGTAAGGAGTAAAGAATCCACCGGCAGAGCCGTTGTATCAGAAGGTAAACGGTTCTGGAAAAGAAACCTCTTTCAATCAATTGTCAGGGTCACATGGGTTCCGTCTTTCACATAGGTGGCAACAGTCTTCCCTCTGGCATATCCCTTTGCCAATCCTCCTTTTGATGAAATAGATCACTTGAACTGCCCTCGATTGTCCGTAGTACACCTTTTTGTAATTCCTCCAAACGTCCCTTCCGTCAGGCTGGAGACGGAAACATCCTTTTTCTTTTGAACCGTCCTTGTACTTGACAACTCCAGAAATGGACCCCGCGTTCGCGATACCGCAGGAAATCATTCCCACAGCCAATGTAACCAACACCACAAATTTTCGACTCATCTTTACAGACTCCACTCTGCCGATGTTGAAGATGACTCACATTCCTGCCGGGCAGGAATTCAATTTCAGCAAGCAAGTGAATTCCTGTCTTTCCAAGACTATTATTGTGACAATGGAATGTTAAATTTTCATGTACACCTCTTTACACTCGACGCTCAGAAAAGTGTAAAGAGAAAAAAAGCACAGGGTAAAATGGTAAAGAAGTAAAGGGTTATTTTGTCCTCAAGAGTCGAAAACCGAGATAGCCGTCTCGGTTTCCGGGCGCGTACCCACTACGAAACGCCGAGCGGGTGTATTTGGCGAGAAGGTTCCAGGCCCCCCCACGCAGAACGCGACGTTCTTCGTCGCTGCTGATCGGTCCCTGGGGATCGTTCACCGGGGATTCACTGTAATAGTCGCTGGCGTACCAGTCCTGACACCATTCCCTCACGTTCCCGTGCATGTCGTACAGATCAAAGGCATTGGCTGCATAGCTCCCAACCGGTGTTGTCTTTCCCAAATACGGACCCTTCGTTTCCGTGCCATAAGGGTAATTCCCATCCACATTGGCCTGACGTCCGTTGTTCACATTGCCAAAGTGGAACGGGGTCGTCGTCCCGGCACGGCAGGCGTATTCCCACTCCGCCTCCGTTGGCAGGCGGTAGATCACCCCCTCTTTTTTGCTCAGCCAGTCCGCAAAGGCAACCGCACCGTGCCAGCTCACCTCCACCATCGGCTGATCTTCCTTTGCGCCGAAATGGTGGTCTCCACCCTTGATCCACCAGCGACCGGAACGTTTTTCGATCTGACAGTACTCGCTATCTGCATCGATCCACTTCTCATCGAACCGGGCGACATCGTTCAAAAACGCACAATACTGGGCGTTGGTCACCTCATGAGCGCCCATGTAAAACGGCTGCGTAATCCGGACCCGGTGCTGCGGATGTTCATGTTTGAAGTATTTCGCCTCTAAACCTGAAATATCTAAACTTAAAATATTGGTGCGAGCAGCTTCCTCCGCTGATTGGTCGCTGCCCATCTTGAATTCCCCGGCAGGGATCAACGCGAACTGCATCCCGATGCTGTTGGTCAATTCAACCGGTTCTTTAAGGTACTCAGACCACGCACGCTGTGATGCGATCGCTTCCGATTCAGAGAATGGCGACTCTAGCAAATCTGGCTGGACCGGGCTTGGCTGAGTCGGAGGAGGTGCTGGTTTCGGTTGAGTGGATGTTGCTGGTTCCTGTTCCATAAGACTTGAAGGAGATTGTTCCTCGGCGATCGTTGGTTTCGCCTTCTCTGGCCCCATGAAAAAAGAAGTGGCGAATGAGAAAAGAGCAATCAGCAAAACAGCAGCACCGGAAACCTGCCACCACTTTTGAAAGTACCAGGGTGCAGGTTGTACTTCACTTTTCGTTGCAACGTCATTCACATTCGATGATGATGATTTCACTTCCGGGACGTCAACAAAGGGCGAAACGGTCGCCAGATGTCGTGATTTTTCCGTATCTGTTTTTGCTGCTTGCGAATGCCCGCCAGTTTCTTTCTCGTCAACGCGAATGCAGCCACTTTTCGTGAATTCCAGCCGTTCCTGGCAGCGGGGACATTGGAATTTGCGTCCGACAGCATTGATTGGCGCAGCAATTTTCTTCCCGCAAGCAGGACAGGACGTGCGGATCTTTTCAGTACTCGTACTGGCTGGAGGTGTTCCGCTGATCGATGAGGATGTAATACCAGTCGGATTGGATGATTTTGCCGGAGAGACAACAGGTGCAGCGATACTCGTGAGTACCGCCTCGGCAAATTCGCTGCAATCTGCAAAGCGTTTCTCTGGCTGTTTGGCCAAACCACGTGACACCGCTTCAGAAACGGCTTTCGGGATTTCGGAAATCTTCTGGGACAAAGGAGTCGGAATCTCCTTGTCCTGCAACGCGATTGTCGCAATCGGTGTCGCACCCCGAATCGGATATTCTCCACTGAGCCATTCGTAAGCCACAACTGCCAATGCGTACTGATCAACGTGACCGGTTGGCTTTTCGCCACGACAGATTTCGGGCGCCATGTATTCAACTGTACCCATTGCGTGGCCGCTGGCAGTGATGGTCATACCTGCCTTATCATTAACAGCCTTCGCAATTCCGAAGTCAGTGAGATAAGCATTCCCCTCGCCATCAAAGAGAACATTCGAAGATTTCATGTCGCGATGAATGTACCCTTTGCCGTGCATGTAATCCAAAGCAGAGGCAATCTGTGGTAACCAGTCCCGTAGAGATTCGATCCTGTGGTGAAAGTCGTAACTCGCCTCTCGTCGGTCCGACAGCGTGCCTGCCTCTAAAAACTCGAGGACAGCAAAGGGACGACCATCGTGCTCACCGTGGTCATAGACGCGAACAATGTGCAGGTGATTCAATTGCACCATCGATTGGATTTCACGGCGGTAGCGTTCGGCAAAATCGGGTTCCTCCAGCCAGGACTGGCGAGGGACTTTGATCGCAACGTGCCGGTCCATCTTGGTGTCGTGGGCACGGTAAACTTCACCGAAACCGCCTTGCGCAATCTTTTCAATGACCTGGTAGCGATCTTCTATGAATGTGTTGGTCCATGATAACATGAACAATTGCCCCTTGGGGATTGTGCATCATATTCAGCGCCATGAGAGAGATACATTTGAGCATAATGCCCAATCTGATCAGCAAATTCAATACATCGAACTTTGTTTAGAGATTCTTACGGTGACATAATCAACCGCAATGGTCGTCGATGGCAAGGAAGGCCCTGTCGAAGCAGAAGGATCGCCATAAAGGATTGAAAGCTATGCAGGGGCGTCTTTGTCAGCCTCAAGCTGCCTCACTCGTGTCAGCAGTTCAATATCGGTTAGAACTTCGATCTTGTGCTGAGAGCAATAGTCGCGGACATCCTGGCAATGCAGGTGACGGTCCAGTGTGCAGAGAACCTCAGCCTGTCCAGTGACGGCGGTGGCTACGACTGGGTCGTCATTGGGGTCACTGGAAACAATACCTTTGGCAGTTCCTTCGGCAAACTCAACAGAGAGCGATGCCGCTTGTACACCAGCAACAAACTCTTCAATCTCCTCCTCAACAAACCCATGCAGGCGATGAAGTCGGGGATAGCGAAGAATGCGATCGAGTTCCGAGAGGATAAATTCGGAAACGATCAGCACGTGGTCAGAGCCTTGCATGCGGTCGAGAAGTTTGGCAGCCGGTCCGGTCTCGCTACAGGCTGCACGAGCCAGGATGTTGGTGTCCAACACCACACGCATCACTCAGCCTTGCGGGAACGAAGAACGTCGGTTGCCTCATCCACGGCAACGTCCGCCTCCTCAGCCGATACCGCAAGCGATTCACGGTGACGAGTCCCCTTGTGGGCGAGTGCCATGAGGCTGTCAATCGCTTCATCACGTGTCTTCTGATCAGGTTCAACACCGGGTGTGATTACGCGAATGATAATCTTTTGATTGTCTTCAAGGTGCCTGCCGATGCTGGATTCAAGCCATTGGCGTTTGTCAGGCTGGATATCTTTGACATTGATGGATTCCATGTTGCGACCATACTCCGGTAAACCTGGAAAGGCAAACAAAAAGATGTTGATTGCTTTCACCCCGGAATGTCCGCAATCAATACAGACAATGCTTTCCGGGCATTGGGCAGTTTCCGGAGTCAGAGACTCTGTTGCCTCTTGCGAATCAGATCGCGGAAGCTATTTGCCTTGTCCGTTTTCAGCGTTTCCTGCATCCGTGGTTTTTTTCTTCCGCTTCCCGTCGGGTGTATAGCCATCCGGGTTGTTGGGATTGAACGGATGATTGGGGTCATCGATGTTGTCGGGATCCCAGTTCCTCGACCGGCAGACTTCCACAGTGCCGTCATCAAGAATTTTGATGAGACCCATACGGATCATCCGCACCCACCGTTCCTGATTGGTTTTGGTGCGTCCTGCCAGGGCTTCCCTGGCTTCTTTGGCGACAATTTCCGGTGGGACGTATTGCAGGTATTCCATGATGGCATCAATGAGAAAGGTTAGGGCGGAAGACTCCAAGAATACTCTTTTTATTCCGGACAGCAATCTGAATGTGAGCTTCTTTCGAGAATCCTGCTCCGTCGTACACAGGCTCTCCCTCCGTGAAGGCGCCGCGAACCGTGTCATAGGCTTTTCCCTCATCGGATATATCTTTAAGACACTCATTGATCACAAGGCAATCCCGGTTCCGGCTTTTCCAGTCCTTCCCGACATTCTTCGGCAGTTTCTTGCCCTGCTCTTCAAAAAGCTGTTTCAGCTCTTCGTAGTTGTTT
>JANQSH010000059.1 GCA_028284145.1 Planctomycetaceae bacterium
GCCCTGCCGCACGATGCAGAGCTGGGCACCCGGCACAAGCGGAATGTTTCTACCGTTTGTCGCTGCGCGACGGTTTTCAGTTTGGCGGAAATGGGGGGGGGCGTACACGCCTGAGCCAACCTTCCATATTGAAAAAAACTTTCATCTTTGCGAACTCTGCGTCTTGGCGGTTCACGACTCTAACGTCGATCTGCTCATCAGGCTAAACTCACCTGGTTCATCACACTGTAGACCGGGCCGGTTTTCTTCAATTCCGATTGATAGAGTTTGATCGCCTCGACCGCAACATGTCCGAAGGGTGTCTCTTCGTGATTGGCCATCAATGCAAAGTACTCCGGCGGGGGCTTGCTTTTGACACGCGCCAAGGTGACGTGCGGATGCAGTGGTCGACGCTCCGGCGGAAAGCCCAGAGACTTCAGATCCGTGGTTAATTCACTCGCGAATTTGATCAAAGGCTCTGCATGATTGAGTCCGGCCCAGATGACTGTCGGCCTTTCCGTTTTTGGAAACGCCCCCAGCCCTTCGATGGTCATGTCAAACGCTTCGTACCGGCTCGCGACTTCTGATATCACCGCGTCGATTGTCCGGAGCAGGCTGGCGTTGATCTCTCCCAGAAACTTGAGTGTGATGTGCAAATTGTCCGGCGTCACCGCTCGAATGGCCCGGCCCATTTCGTTCAGCTCTCGCAAGACCGACCGCAACGGTGGCGTCAGTGCCAGGTCGACGGCAATGAACGTGCGGAGCGTTCGGGACATCGTAGCTCAGTCTTTCTCTTTGTCGTCCCACATTTGTTTGAGTTGATCGAATCCGGACATCGGCTGTTTCCCCTCAGCGACATCGGGGGGCAGTGGTTTCGCCGGTTTTCGCGGCGGCTGGATTCGCGATTGCCTGCCTCGCGGAGGTCGGGAATCTCGCCCTTTTTGTTGTGTTGCCGGCTTCTTCTGGTCGACCGATTTGTTGTGCGGTTTTCGCTCCAGCTTCTCACGTTCCATACCCGGTGGGATCATCGAAAGCCCAACCCGTTTGCGTTCGGCATCAACATTCAACACCCAGACTTTGACTGTTTCGCCAACGGTGACGATATCCTGAGGGTTCTGAACGAAACGGTTGGCAAGATGACTGATATGCACCAGGCCGCTGTCTTTCAAACCGATATCAACGAACGCTCCGAAATCGACCACATTCAATATCGTTCCGGTCAGTTCCATTCCCTCGGCCAGGTCTTCCAGCTTGAGGATTTCCCGTTTGAAGACTGGGCCCGGGAGTTCGCCGCGCGGATCGCGACCGGGACGGGCCAATGCTTCAAGAATGTCTTTACAGGTTGGCAGGCCGATCGACAATTCCTGCGCGAGCGGTTTGGCATCGGCCTGTTGAGCGCCGTCATTGCCGATCCGTTCAACAATTTTGCGGGCGGCTTCGTAACTTTCGGGGTGAATCCAGGTCGCGTCGAGTGGTTCTTCGCCATCTCGAATTTTCAAAAAACCAGCCGCTTGAGTGAACGTCGCTTCACCGATTCCAGTGACATCCAGCAATTGTTTCCGTGTTCGGAATGGTCCCTGTTGTTCGCGAAATTCGACAATGCGGCGGGCAATCAACTGGTTCAACCCGGAGACATGTTTCAGCAGTGAACTGCTGGCCGTGTTGAGATCCACGCCGACGAAGTTCACGCATGACTCGACCACCTGATCGAGCGACTCGATGAGCAGCTTCGGATTCACGTCGTGCTGATACATTCCCACGCCAATATGCTGCGGTTCGATCTTGACCAGTTCACTCAATGGGTCCTGCAGTCGACGCCCGATCGAAATGGTGCCCCGTTCCGTCGCATCGCAATCGGGGAATTCTTCACGGGCAATCTGACTGGTGGAATAGATGCTGGCCCCGGCTTCATTCACGATGGCATATTTCACGTCGGGCATTTCGTTGGCGATCAACCCGGCGACGAGCTCTTCCGTTTCCCGGCAGGCGGTTCCATTTCCAATCACGATAACGTTGCAATCATGTTCGCGCAACAAATCCGCGAGTTTCGTTTGCATCGCCAGTTTTTTCTCATCGTTTCCCGTGACGTAAATCAGGTCGGTCGCGATAAGGTGTCCGGTCTCATCGAGTACGGCGATTTTACAGCCGGTGCGAAAGCCGGGATCAATCGCCAGCAATCGCGTTCCCTGCAACGGCGCGCCCAGAAGAAGAGAACGCAGGTTTTTTGCGAAAACGCCAACGGCATGCTTCTCGGCTTGCTCGGATTGTTCGCGTCGGAATTCCCGCTCCAGACTCGGCCGTAACAATCGGGACAGCGCATCACCGGCACAGTCGAACAGAAAACTCTGAAAACGGTGTTCGTGAAAACCATAGTGATGACTGATGCGATTGCGGGCGGTGTCTTCATCCCACGTCATTTTCACCCGCAACATTCCAGCCTTATCCCCGCGATTGATCGCCAAAGTACGATGTGGGGGAATCGCGTTCAGTTTTTCTCGGTAGTCGAAATAGTCGCGGTATTCCTGACCCGATTCTTTGCCCTGTCTGGTGACGCTGACTTCCAGAAAACCCGTTTGACGTGCCACTTTTCGACAGGCATCCCGCACGGCTGGGGCTTCGCTGATCTGCTCCGCGAGGATATCGGCTGCTCCCTGTAACACCTGATTGACGTCCGTCAATCCCGCATCAGGGATGAGGAACTCTTTCGCCGCTGCCCTGAGGCTGATGATTTCCGCATCGGCATTCCAGATCCTTTTCGCAAGCGGACCAAGCCCCTGTTGTCGCGCGGTTTCGGCTCGCGATTTTCGTTTGGGGCGAAAGGGCAGGTAGAGATCTTCAAGATGTTTCAAAGAATCTGCATTTTTGATCGCCATGCGGAGTTCGGGTGTCAGTTTTCCCTGCGATTCGATCACCCGGAGAATCGTCTCGGCGCGCTCGTCAAGTTGTCGCCGCGCCTGCACTCGTTCCTTTATTGCCAGCAATTGTCGTTCGTCGAGATTTCCAGTCTGCTCCTTGCGGTAACGCGTGATGAACGGAATCGTGTTTCCGTCATCCAGCAACACGACTGCACTGCTTACCTGTTGTGGTTGGAGTCCTAACTCTCGGGCAATCTGTTCGAGACTCCTGGGTGTCGTTGGTGCCATTTCTCACATTTCAGTTGAGTCGATTCGAGCAACAGAGCGGCGTGGCGAACATATTACCGAAACGCGTGAACTGTGAACATCAAGAGAACACTGTTGTGGTCGAAATCGACCGGCGTTGAAAAATTTGGGCGCGAAATGTTGGATCACAATGAGATTGAAACGGCAAATCCTGCCGGGATGGTTTCTCGAAGTTGTTGTGGCACAATGGGATGCGCCTACCCCAACCTGCTTATTACCTGCATTCAGCGTAACCGGAATTTTCGTTGAAGTTGTCAGGAAGGGAGTGTCGATAACAGGAGCAGACAAATGCCTCTGTGGTACAGGATGTCGATTGAACCCCAACGAGACAGGCAGTGATTGGGGGTGGTGAGCTGCAACAAGGCGGACGGATTTCATTTTCCGAATGGAAGCGGAAGGAACAACCATGCGACCAAGACTGCGAATTTTTCGAGGCGAAGATGACATCCAGACGATCGATGAACCACCGGTGACGGTCAGCCTCCGCGACATCACTCAGGTTCTGCGCGATGCCATCGACGCAGAACGTACCTGGGTTCGCGACTTTGAAGACGACGAAGTGCAAATTTCGGCTGATCTCTACGACGTCCTCTCTGCTTACTGGCATTTGCGTCCCAGTGCGTAATTCTTCTTCAAGCCGACCGGATTTGATCTCTCAGTATCGACGGATCAAATTCGCTGGAGCAGTTTATTTTTTCGTGTGATGCTTCTCGCTCGCGGGAATCTGTATTTGCAGGACGAAAAACGCCCATCGCGCCACGAAGGAGCGTAATACGCTCTATTCCGTGCGGCCCGGATCAGAGGAGTGACTCATGGGACGCAAGTTCGGACTCGCTTTGCTGGCAGCGTTCACCGTCTATTTTCTGATGGTTGGAATTCAGCGATACATCACGTATACAGGTGCATCTGAGGTTGTGCAGCGTTTTATGGACGCGGTGATCGAAGGAGATGGTGAAGCGGCCATTTCCTGCATGACGCCCAAAATGCGAAATAACGCCGAGCAGAGTGTGCGCGAGAAGGAACGTTTTTGGCAGCCACACGAAGCGACCACATACCGCATTCACCATATTGACATCAAACGTGAGTCCGCTTCGGCTGTGGTTTGGATCGAAAAAGAAGGCGCTGTCACAAAGCCCTCCTTGCAACTTGTCAAGGATGAGATGGGCAACTGGTTGGTTGGTCACATCGCGTTTCCCTATGTCGGTGACAACCCGAACGAGGATTTGGCCCGCGAATTGGCCGAGAGGCTTTCGGAATCACAATAGATACCCACGGGTAAACCCTCGGTGCTCTGTCTACGACCACATAGAGCGTATTACGCTCAAGTCCTTTCCGAATTCTGGCTCCCCGTCTGCGCGAGGATGACGGAAAGGCGAAAATCATGCCGAACTCATCCCGTTCATCCTGTAATCCTGTCCGTCTTCTTCGGGAAGGAGTTTTTGACAGGGATCACCACATTGCCATGGGTAGGAGGCGGGATGCCCCAACACATCTGGCCTTGCCTCCGATTTCTGTGCGTCGAGTCCGAGTTATGGTTCCGGCTTCTTTCAAGTTCCGTGTCGCCACGGACACTCTGTCCTTCACCGCGAGGTTCGGGGCCCCCTCTGGGTCCATCACAGCCCCAGAGAACTTTCACTCTCAAGTTGAAAAACATGTCCGGCAAACAAAAAGCGACGGAATCCGGAGATGGAAACCGTCGCTTTTGTATTGTCGGAATAAGATGTTCTGACGGGTTGGCCTCAAGACCAGGTTCACAGAATCGAAGACTCCTCGGAGCTGTTTCAGGATGTCGGAAGTCACAGAGGGGAAATCAATCGTGGGTGCAAATCACAGATGTCTATCTGGAAACCCCGGTTGAAGACCTCGTTTCGATGTCTGGTGTTAAAGCCAGGGTGGTGCCGCGAATCACGACAAACCACCCCGACCTGTCAAACACTTATTCTCTTTTCTGCCGTCGTCCTTAGTTGCAGCCATTGCACGGAGCAGCACAGGAAGCCGGAGCACAGCAGCTGGGAGCCGGTGCACAGCATTTGGGAGCTGGTGCGGCACAGGCTGGTGCACAAACAGGACCGCAAGCGGTGGCGGCAGGAGCACAGCACTTGGGTTCCGGAGCGCAGCACTTGGGGGCAGGTGCACAGGCAGCAGCGGCCGGAGCGCAGCACTTGGGGGCAGGTGCACAGCACTTCGGAGCAGGGGCACAGCAGGTCGGTGCACAGGTATCGCAGCTATCACAGTCTTTTTTCTTGTTGAAGAACAGGCCAGCGTCAGCCGAGCTGGTACTGATCGAACAGACCATCAGGGCAGCAGCCAATGTAAACCACTTCATGTTGGTTTTCTCCTGGATAGAGTTTAACGGGTCGGTATGGTGAAAAATCGTCGATGTCGCGCTGTGACGGTGGCAACCTCTCCTGAACTGCCACAGGGCTTTCACCCTCCGTGCACGGAACAGCGACAGGACCTTTCCTCACGTCGTTCACCCATCACCATCATGGTCGTGGTTGCTGACGTCGTCTTTGGAAAGGGCGTCAAGAGCCACAATTGTTTGCAGGAACAAACCCATCTCACAATTGCCTGCCCTTGAAAGCAGAATTCGTAACGCTGAAGGAATTTTTCGGCAGGATTTCTCTTCCACACATGTCGAAAAGCAATTTCTCTGGTTGCTCGCCAGCATCAGCGATGAACAGGCTGATTGTTCCGGTTGTACCATCCAGTACCCAGCCGTTAGTCGTTATGTGGTACGGATTTTTTAAAGTAGTCGGAGTTCAGTATTCCTGCAGAAAAACCGGGGGAAACCACTATTTCCGGCCGTTTGGATCAATGATGACTGGGTAAGCTGTGAAATTCCTGCGGGCCGCTTCAATTTCATTTCAGTTGGCAACTCGCCACAATCTGTTCAACATCAACTGGCATAATTTATTTGACGTTGGCATCATTTTAGACCAGATTCTTTGCCAGCAAAGTATTTCGGAATTCGCTGAAATCGATCCAACCCCAATTCATCCGGGCCATCACGGAATGCCTCTGCTACTGAACTCACTGGCCGCCCTGTTCCTGCTGGGAGCAATCCATGTCCTGGCTCAAGGCAGAGTCCCATTGGCGAAGACGTCGTTGAAATCAGCATGGTATTGGGCTGCGATCGCGCTCACCTTTTTCACGACGTTATTTCTGGCCGTTGAACTTTTCGGGCTGATCCAAAACACCATTGCTGCACACGCTTATTATTTGTCGGCCATTTTGTGGATGACTCCCTTCATGGCGGCTCTTGGAGCGCGGTGGCCCGGTACCAAAGCATGGAACTGGTTTGTCGTGCTGCCAATGGTGATCGTGCTGGCTCAACCTTCGTGGTCCACCTGGGCGACCAATCCGGAAAACTTTGGACTTGAGGCACCCTGGCTGATCGGTTTCGGATTTGTCCTGATTATGGGCGTCGGCAACTACATGGGGACCCGATTTACACTTTCCGCCGTATTGATGGCGGGCGGACTGGTTCTGCTGGTGTGTGAAACATCGCCGGCCATCTCCCGATTCTTCCCGGAGGGGGAGGTCGTTCATCGGATATCCGTCGGATTGATCACGTCCGGAGTCATGTCAACGTTGATGGTGGCCGAAGCACCCTGTCCTCCCAATCCGTTTTCATTACCCTGTGCGAGATTGTGGATCGACTTTCGCGACTGGTTCGGCATCGTCTGGGCCCGTCGAGTTCAGGATCGGGTCAATCAAGCCGCCAGAGATCAGAATTGGCCGTTGCGCGTGGAACTTCACGGTGTCACCGGAGTTGAGGGCAAAACAGAGAGACCTTTGCCAGAGGCGGCTCGGGAAATGGAGAAAACATTCCGCTGGCTGCTGAAACGGTTTGTTGATGACGACTGGATTGAATACAGACTGCAGGCTCCGCATCAATTCAGGACCGGAAAGCGTGTTGAAAATGAACACAATTGAGGCCCAGCTTTTTCCCCGTGTGATTCTGGGATCCCGTTCTCCCCGTCGAAAAGAATTGTTATGTCAGATTGTTGACGAGCAGCGTGTGACTGTTCTGCCCCCATCGTTGCCGGACGAGCCAGGATTTGATGATTGCCACGATTGGGTCAGTATCGACAACCAGTTGCTGCATATCGCTCGACTGAAAAATGACGATGTCCGTCGGCAGGTGTCGCAAAGACCTGCATTCTCCTCAGTGGTTGTGTTGACGGCTGATACGGTCATTGTTGGCACTGGTGATGATGGCCGGTTACATGTCCTTGGGCAGCCTCCGCAAACTGACAACTGGCGGGAAACTGTTCGCGAGTGGTTTACACAATATTACTTTGGCAAGATCCATACGGCTGCGACTGCCATTTGCCTTTCAGCATTGAATGGACAAAAAAGCGAACTGATCGTCAAGACGGAAGTGGCGTTTCGTTCGGATGGCAACCAGTGGCTCGACTGGTATCTGCAAACCGATGAGCCTTTGGGAAAAGCGGGCGGTTATGCCATTCAGGGAGTCGGCAGCATTTTTGTAGAAAAAGTGACCGGCAGCTTGAGCAACGTTGTTGGTCTGCCTCTGCATGAAACCAGGAAACTGTTCAGCCCAAGCATTGCGTAACAGCATTGTGGGTAACAGATTGTAACTCACGGCCAGTCGTATCGCAGGGAGGAAAGTGCAATTGACATTGAAGTGATCATTGTCTTAAACTTCTGCTCCTCTCTTCAATTTGACCTCTCAATGCCCCCTCTCAAACGATGCCCTTCTGCCGTGTCGATTCTGTGCACCGACGATTCGTGGCTTTCCTTTTATTGCACGTTGTTGCTGCGCCCTGTTTGCGCACTGCTGATTGTCGTGCTGATTGCGACGACAGCGGGCTGTCAGCTCTTTTCCGTATTCGGAATGGGTTTCGCTGACGAGACCGTGGCGCAAAATGGAAAGGCAGAGCGATCGAACAAGCCACCATTGCCCGGACTTCCCAATGCTCAGGACGCGACGCAGATTGAAATCGTTTTCGCACAGCGTCCCATTGGTGATACGGAAATGGGAGATGCGTTGTGGAATGAAATCGATCAGGTTTGCAACTTTGACGAGGATCTTCGCAAGAACTTGTCCGCCCACGACATTCGCGCCGGCCATATTGGTTCGACAATGCCACCGGTTCTCGAAAAGCTGCTCGGTATGACGGACTCTGAGAGACAATCTCAGAGTGAATCGTCGCAGTCCCTTTCTGGTCGTCGAGTTCTGTTGCGTCCGGGAGCGGAAACGGAGATTCAAACCAGTTTGCTGGTGCCGGAACGAACAGTGCGATTTATCGAAAATGGGGAAACGCACGAGGAATCATTTCGCAACGCCCGTTGTGTCGTGAGGGTAACGTCGCATCGGCTGCAGGATGGCTGGGTGAAGTTGGAGCTTGTTCCAGAAATTCATCATGGTCCGCAAACATTGCGACGCATTGCGACGGAAGGTGGCTGGCGATTGAAGACGCAACAGGAGATTCAACCGCTATATCAACTGAAGATATCGTTCGATCTGAACGTGGGAGAGATGGTGGCGATGACGACCAATGCAGCGGAAGAGAACTCTCTCGGCCGCAACTTCTTTACCGGAGTCGAGCGGCACTCGCATATTCAGCGTTTGCTCGTTGTTCGAGTGGCTAACATGGGCCGCCTCGAAGCGGTCTACCAGGAGCAGCCGCGGTAGATACCCTCGCCCAGTACAAGTGTTTTTGCGTTACTCGGCGTACACGTATTATGAACCAGAACGCCCGATTTGCCGACGTAGAACACGTGTTGGCCGTCGATCTGGATGTTGTAGACATCATGCCTGCCCGGACGGGGTGA
>JANQSH010000098.1 GCA_028284145.1 Planctomycetaceae bacterium
CCCCCTCTTGCATTGAGGATTTCCTGCCAGTGGCTTTGAATGTCGCCCGGAATGCGGGACAGAATATGCCTGTGTTCGTCCGTGCCGGGATGCAGGAGATACCTGCACATGGCAATCGGCAGGCCCATCATGGCGGCTGCACAGAATGCCTTGTACGTCCATTGCAGAAGGCGTGGCTGCTGCGTCACGTCCTGTGCCGCCCATGCCCGGAGAACAATATCCACCGAACGCATTGTCTGGTAGTAGCGGTTTCCCTCCGTTGTGTGGAGCAGGGGATTGAAGGGCATGGTGTAGTCTTCATTCGCCGGTTCAATGTAGACAAGCCGATCGCGGACATGCTGGGGACAGAACGTGGGATGCGCGATGAAACGGAGCAGATCGCGGGAGAGGTTGCCGATCGGGTCGATCAGAAACAGGCAGCACTTTTCCAGTCCCGCCTGCGAAATAATGGACTGCAGGAGCGTTATCAGAGCCGTCGATTTCCCGCTGCCGGTTGCGCCGATGAAATGAAAGTGCGTGCCGAACAGTTCCGGATCAAGGTAAATGCGCTCCTGAGTCTCTTTGTCTCTGCCGAGGAGGATCGGGGTCATCGTTCGCGGAACTCCCGGTATGTTCGTTCCTCTTCCATTGCCAGGTCGGAGAGGAGCGACTGCCTCACGCCTTCGTCGAATCCGGCATCATTGACCTCCTGATATCGTTTCTGAAAGGAGGATCGGATCTCAGCCAGACTGGAAAACGGAAAATTTCCGTTGCCGTTTTCCTCGATGATCTCACGCAGCATTTTTTTCAGTTCCCCGCCACGGGAAACGACTTCATCAATACCATGCCGTTCGGACATGTGGCGTTCAAAATACTCCTCCAGGCGCTGGCGCGGGAATCGATCCTGCAGTTCATTCGCGTGCCGGTCGTACAACATCTGGCACTCGAAATAGACAGCTTCCCGACGCCGGGTGGCTTTCAAAACCTGTTCTTTTTCTTTGGCTTTTACCTGTATGGTGTTTTGTTGGGGCTGCGGACTCTGGCGTTCCTCTTTACGACGCTTTCGCATTCGTTCGTTGAGATTACGGAAGGCATACCCGATCCTTCTCCGAAGAGCGACCAGTTTACGGTACAGCAAGACAAACACCCAGGCGCTGGGTGTGATGGCAGCATGGTGCAGAATGACGCTGACAATCAGGATTCGAGCAAACATTGCACCATCAGTAAAAACATCACCGACCAGCGCAGGGCGATATTCGATTGCGTAAATGACCACCCACAGAGCGGACAGAAAGAGGGTGAGACGCCTGACAGCAACGTCTGGGGAGAACTGCCGAGCCAGGCGACATACGACCGTCATCACCAGGAGCAGCAGCAGAAGATGAGTGTTGCCGAACAGTTCGAGCATTGATGCGAAGGCATCCGACAGGAGTTGAACGGCAACACTGGAAAGAGAGGGCATGGCGTCTCTCAATTGAAGGTGGGCAGGGCGGGATCACCGACAATGCTGGTTTCGAGAACAGCATTGACGCCGGCCTCGTTCATCAGTTGCGTCACCTGGCTCAGCATGTAAGGGGAGATCCAGTAGCAACCAATTGCGGTCGACTCTCTGGGAAGTCTCCGCAACGTCTGGATGAGCTTCTCTCTATCCTGCTGTTCGGTCGGTGCGTTTCCCTCGAAATCAGAAAGCACCAGAAAACAGGTATCGCACCCGTTGGCGACGCTGGCGGTGTACTGAATGGTCGTGTCCAGCGTCGAATAAACATGCGAACCGCCGGGATGGGCATTATCCATGAGAAACTTTCGCAACGAGTCCGCGTCAAACCTTCGCATGATGTCGGTAGGGGAGCCTTCATACAGCAGGCACCGTGAGGCGTCTCCGCTCAACTGGCTGATAATGACGCGATCGCCGGGACGCATGTCGCGATCCTTGAAATAGCGATCGATGGACGAGACGAAAAAGCGAAATGCCGGAGCATCATTACCCGTAAGCTGTGAGGTGAAACTGCCGCTGCAATCCACCACAAAGCAGAGCACGTTCGACCGTTCAAGTTTCTGGATGGGAGGCTGTGACTCTGGCTCGACATACGGCTCGCAGCCAGTAGCCAGAACAAGGGCAAACAAAAGAGCTTTTTTCATGGGAAATTCCCTTTCGTGTCAAACGTCATTTTTCAAAATTAAATGTGTGTAGGAGACTGAGATCAGAACGGAAATGTAACCAATAGTTACGACCAAAGGGACAAAACCACCCCCTGCAGCGAGGGAGCCAAACTCGGAAATGCCGGCATAGAAGGAGATCACATCGGTGAAAAACACCAGCGCCGCCAGCACGTAGAGGAACAGCGTGTGACGATGGCGGTATCGAGGCTGCAGGTTGGTATCCGCATGGATGCCCAACAGCCACATCTCAAGCACAATGACCGATAATCGCCAAAATGCGAAAAGGACAATGATGCTCAGACACAGAGCAATGTCCCACTTTCTCGTTGCGGTATACCGACTCAAAAACGAAGCCCCCGGCAACGCGAGATTATGCAATCTGGTCGTGAGCACGGGGATGGACCTCATTCCCTGGGCATTAATCGTCCAGACAATAATCAGCATCAGCGGCAGAATTGTCAGGTTGAACAGCGTCGATTTCAGGTTCGTGAACCCCAGCCAATGGAAAAATGGCCGGTAGTCCTGGAACTCAGTGACGATGAAATTGATAATGGGCCGAGGCATTGTTAGACTCCTTGGTCTCAGCGACAAAAAGGGTCGGCCAGCAAATGGCGCTGACCGACCCTGAACAAGAGAGACAACCACTAATCGCGCTGGTGAGACCTGCCCTGTTCATCGAGCTTGTTGGACAGCTCACCGAAAAGGGTCAGGGCGTCCTGGAAGGAAGCCAGGTACGCATTCAACGACTCGACGTATTCGTCAGCCGCACCATCGTCGTCGATGGTCATGTGAGAAACGAACCGCTCGGCCGTGTTCAGGAATTCCACGCTGTGAGCAACGAAGGTCAGCTTGTCATTGAGCTGGGCTTCCGTTTCGGTGAGTGCTTCCGCCCGCTTCGTGAACGACTCGGACAGGCGGACACTCATCTTACTTAAGGCCGCGTAATTCTCTTTGAGCACAGGAATCGTCTCTGCGTCTTTTTTCCGCAGGTACTCTTCCGATGCTGCCAGTTGACCGGCCGCCGCTTCCTTCAACGCCTGGTTGAGGGATCGCAATGACGATTGTATCTCCGGTTTGTTGTCCAACAGCCAAATCGCGGCTGTCCGAAGTTCGACAATCAGCTCTGTCAACTCATTTGCGGTGAGGTTGAGCTTGCTGATGTCGATCTTGTTGGCATCGAGTTCAGCGATATGCTTTTCGATGCGTTCCATTTTGGTGCGGACAGTACGGGTCCATTCCTCAGCGGACTGTTTTCCAACGATTGCCCTTGTGATGCTGTCAACAGGAGGGGTGGTTGGCTGGCTTTGTGGAGCCAGGTTGTCCGTCGGAACAATCTCCAGCGTCGGACGGTCAGGCTGTTGTGCCACAACAGTAACACCAAATGCTGCCGAGGCGACAATGAGGGTGAGTAAGGTCATCTTGATTTTGGAAGACATGTCATTTCTTTCTGTGTAGAAAAAGAGAGTGAAACGGTGAGGTAATACAAACCTCGCCGCAGAAGTGTGGCCGAACCTTTCTACCCCCCTGGGGGGCGTTTGAGGATGATGTCAGGATGGGTGTTCCGCCGGGGCCAAATCAGCGAAGAACAAGTCCTGTGGGTCAATTTCTTGTGTCACGATCACGAGGCAGCTCCAGCATTCGTAGATGAGCATCGTCGGTGTCGATTTGATGAACGTGATGTCATTCGTTCCGCAGATGAAGCAGCGGTGATAGCAATCTTTGACGTCTGAACAGTCGGTATCCATGAAGGTTCTCCGTCGGTAAACAAAAAAACCGCCCCTAGTACAAGTACTGAGACGGTCAGATCCAAATCATATGTTGCAGAAAAGTCTGCAATTTGCTTCACACGTGAACAGGTCTGCGCTATTGTCTTGCGCGTTTGTAACGTGTGATCCGATTTGGGTGCATTCCATCTCGGTCACTGTTGCAGACCGCTGGGTGCCGTTCCTACGCGGCATCCAGCATTCTCAGCGGTCTGTAACGGATCATCGAAATGTCGATGATGTCTGTACGATATCCTCTTCGCGCCATGTATTCAACAATACAAAACAGTCTGTTTTAATAAATACAACAAGTGAAACAGTTGTTCTTAATTCGTGAATTATGGTATCGTTTGATGGTAAGGGTCGTGTGGTCAATTGGACATGACAATTCCCCACATTCATAAGGACAGGTAAACACATGACGGCAATTCAGGATGAAGAGAGAATTCCGGAGATTGATGACTACGAATTGTTTTGCAAGTTCTACGACAAACTCCTGGTACAGAGGGAACCCACACTCAGGAGAATTGCGGAAAGCATTGGGAAGCCAGCATCAAAGGTCTCAATCACTCTGGACACCCTTGAAAAAGCTCATGGCGTGATTCTTTTTCATCGCAAACAGCGCAAAGGAGTATCCACAGACATCCCAAAGGCGACGAGACAGCTCTACAATGCTGCCAAGCAGCTATTACAGAATTTTGAAACCATCAAATCCTGGGAACCATCAAACAGCAGGAAGCGCCGCACCCTGCGTGTCGGAGTTACCAACGCCCTGTTGGTGTTCATGATTCCTAAAATCCTGCAACGTTTCAGAGAGGATCCAAGGTATCAATCGGTTGAATTTGAGTTTACGGAAGGGGACATACCCGATCTCATTTCTGCCGTTCGAGAATGGAAACTGGATCTGGCACTCGGTCCCACGCTCCCCCAAAAGATGGTTGGCAATCTCAACAGGCGGATGTTTGATCGTAAGTTGGATTGTGCTTTTATCTGTTCGCCAACTTCAAAATTTGCCTACGAAATCGAACATGACAAACGCCAGTGTGTCTATCCCCATGAATTGAGAGAAGAGTCCGTCTTTGTGTTACGAGAAGGTTTGCAGCCGGAAGGAGTTTTTGAAACGATTCCCCCACCAAGGAAGAGTGGCATTCGCTTTGAAGTGCTTAATTACACATCGATTCTCGCATGCGTTCGCATGGGGCTTGGCGTTGGTGTCATACCTGCCTGGCCAGATTTTTTGCGACCACTGCGACGACAACGTGAGCTGTATTCCGTTCCATTTGAGAATGTCGGAGATCTCAGCATGGAGGCGTACTACCCACACAAAAGTGAAGACAATTTTACGGACTTGGACACGGAAATTCGTGAAGCATTTCTGAATACAATTGAGGAGTCTGTCAGTATAGAAAGTCCATCGATGTCTCAGTGGTTTGAAGCCCACTCAACCCTTGAAACACTACCAGCGGATGTCACTGCTTTCACACACTTATACTCCATCAACACATTGTCCGAAAAACAGGATGTTGGTTCCATCTGGCGATACTCAAAATTGAACTGGTCGAGCAACTCAGAAGCGCAGCAAACAATGTATCGTGGAAAGAATGCCGTGACGGAATATCATGTTTCTGCGCATAGCAAAGAAAAGTTTCTCGAACTGTCAGGCATGAACAGCGATGAAAGTCAATCAAATGACACCTATGTTGCCCGTTATGGCTTCTATTCCGAATCAGGGGTATATCCAAGGTCAGGTGTTTTTATTGGAAGTTGGGCCGGTGTTGATAGTTGTGGTCAACCCCTCACATCGATTTCCGTAGTCTCCAGGACCAAATTGTCAGGAGATGACTTTTCTAACAAGAGCCTGTACAGCATCGTGGATAAAACGATCATCGGATTTATTTCAAAAGCACAAAGGTTCGATGTTGATGCTCCCGGATTTCTTTCGGCTAACAGACGAACCAGAAAGTCTCCACGGAAGTAGAATTTTAAGTTCCGGCTTTCGGTGTGACCGTGCACATTCTGAAATCCATTCATGACACGTTATTTTTGCTGCTTCGGTTTCCGGAGATTGGAAGATCGTTCGTTGAGCTTGAGGCTTTCGTTCCGGATCTTCGGTGCATGAACGTTGAAGGATACAACGTTTTCTACCGGATCAATGAGGAACGTATCGATGCTGGACGCATTGTCCATATGCGGCGGGAACACGAAAGACTCATTCGGAAGTGGTCAGCGGAAAGCGAACGCCAATCAGAGTGATGTTATCGAAAAATTCGACCGACTGTCCCACATCTTTTGACAGATGACGCTCAATGCCAGGACAGTAGCTCCTGGGAATTTCTCAACTTGAAGGCACTGTTCCCTCATCCGTCACGATACCCCGGTTGCAGGAACCCGATTTCGTAACTGCCTGGCTGTCTTATAAAAAAGACGCCTTTGTGTTTCAGCGGCAATTGCAATTGCGGAAGCTACCTGCCTTGTC
>JANQSH010000112.1 GCA_028284145.1 Planctomycetaceae bacterium
ATGGACAAAGCCTGCGGGAGTTCGTTGATCAGGCAGGGTCCAATTCAACCGTGATTGTCGATGGATCGAAAGGTGCCATTCAAACGGACTCTTCAACGATCATGCATCCAGGGCAAACCTTGCGCGGCGGAGGGTTCCAAGTCCGTGGCGTACACAGCGGTGCCATCGCCACGTTCGGATCACGTCCCCAGATTGTCAACAGCAATCAGCAGGTCGATACGATCGTGGTTGCACCGGCGACCCACGTGCAAGGACTGGATATCGTGGGCGGTCTGGCAGGCATCTCGAGCGACTTGAACAATAGCCACATCATCGGCAATCGCGTTAGCGGCGCGGATTCTGGATTCCATTTCGGTGAAGTGAACGAGAATTCCTCGGTGAGGAACAACGAAGCAACCGGCAACCACGGCGATGGTTTCTTAATTGATCATGTCCGCGGCGGCCATATCGTCGGAAATACGGCTTCCGAAAACGGAAACGATGGTTTCCACTTCCAGGACATTCACCAGGCTTCCCTGATTGAAAGCAATCTGGCCCGGGCAAATGCTGGGGATGGTATGGATTTCGATTCGATCAGCGGGGGAATGATCGCCAACAACCAGACGATCGGAAATCAAGCTGAGGGGATCAGGGCTCGATTTGTTACCGATGGAAGTGCCATGGTCGGAAACACCGCGGAAGGCAATCAGCGCGGTATTTTTCTCTTAAACGTCGACCAATCCGATGTGTCTGGAAACACCGCTCGCGGGAACTCCGAATTGGGTTTTCTGGTCGCCCAATTCCAGGGCACGTTCAGCGATAATCTGGCGGAAAACAACGGAACAGATGGATTCATCCTCTCCACCGTGAACGCGAATTCCTCGGTGAGGAACAACGAAGCAATCGGTAATCACCGCGATGGTTTCTCAACTTTCCAAGTCCGCGGTGGCCATTTCATCGACAATACGGCCGCGGAAAACGGCCGCGATGGGTTCGTCATCACTCGTGTCGAAGAGTCTTCCCGGATTGAAGGCAATTTGGCTCGGGCAAATACTGAGCATGGTATGTCGTTTGATCAGATCGACACCAGTGAGGTGGCCAACAACCAGGCCGACGGTAATGGAATGAACGGTTTCCGCTTTGTTACCCTCACCAGAGCCAGTGTGCTTAACAATATCGCCGAGGGCAATGTGCTGGCTGGTTTTGATGCTGATATCATCCCGGCTGAATCCAATTTCTCGGGCAACGTGGCTCGTGGGAACTCCGATGTTGGCTTCCGATTCACCACCGTACGAGGCGAATTCACCGACAATCGGTCGGAAAACAACGTCGGACACGGATTCTCTTTCGTCACCGTTGACTCCGGCCTGTTCTCGGCTAATCGCGCCGAGGGAAATGGCTTTGACGCCGAAGGCAACCTGCTCAATGCTGATGCCAATGGGGTCTACTTTGCTATCATTGGCGACAACGGCGTAGTCACGAACAATTCGGCCATTGGAAACGCGAACAATGGTTTCGCAGGGACTGATTCGGGCGGCATGCCGGACGACCTGTTCTTGAATTTCTCTGGAGACTTCACTGACAACACTGCCGAAAACAATGGCGACCAAGGCTATCGTGGATTCACCCTTGCCAACGGAACATCATCCAACAACACGGGAAGCGGAAATGCTGGAGGTGGGCACACCTTCCCGTAATTCCTAGTTACGCTCGCCTAGGCGTCACCGAGGGCGAGTGTCGGTGTGACGGAAGTGCCAGTCCGTCAACCGGCCTCGCCACGGACGCCGCGGCTCCGCCGTTGCGAGCAGCCTGTTAGAGAATCGTATGGGACATTCGTCCGTTCATGGTGGTAACAACGGACGGAACGCTGGGCACCCTCTGATTCCCTTAGCAGGCTGCTCGCAACGGCGGAGCCGGCCTCGCCCAGCTAGAAACTGATTTTGGCTAGCGGCTGAATCGAAATCTCCTCTACCAGTTCTTGGTAGGAAAGAACCGGCAGCGTCGGAATCTCTAGTTCGAGCAACCGCTTCACATAACGCCGGACATCCATCGAAGTGAGCAAACAGGGCATCTCCATGGCCTGGCCCAGATCGCCGAGCTTCGACTTGAGCGTGTCGACCAGCCGAGCCGTGGTGTCTGGATCCAGCGCCAAGAAGCTGCCGCCCGATGTTTGCCGAATCGCCTTGCGAATCGTCTCCTCGGATTCCTGCTCCAACAAGTAGACCGCGAGCACGTTTTGCCCTCCGCTGTATTTGTAGCTGATGTAGCGTTTTAGGCTCGAACGAACGTACTCCGCCAGCAACACGGTATCTTTTTCCTTTTGTCCCCATTCGATCAATGCTTGTAGGATGGTGCGCAGGTTGCGGACGGAAATGTCCTCCTGGACCAAACGTTGAAGCACTTCGGAGATCCTTTGAATTGGCATGATCCGCTGCACCTCCTTGACCAGTTCGCCATAACGTTGGTCCATGTTGTCCAGCAGGAACTTGGTCTCTTGCAAACCTAGAAACTCACCCGAATAACGTTTCAACACGAACGACAGATGGTGAGTCAGGATGTGTGGCGCATCGAGGATCGGCACGCCGGCTTCTTTCAGGTCGTCCCTTTCGTCTTCTGGAACCCACAGCGCGGGGACATCAGGAAGAAATTGCTCTTCTTCGACCACATCCACGCCCAGCACTTCCAGATTCTCCAGGTGTTCACGCGCCAGCACATAGCCTTCCTTCAGCTTGCCCTCGGCGACCGGTATTTCTTGAAGCAGAATGCGATAACTCTCCGGCGGCAGTCCCTTGCTATACCGCAAGTGGATCCCCGGAAAGGGGACCCCCAAATCGTGGTACAGAGCCTTACGGATACGGACCAATTCGTTGTTGAGCATTTGCGGGTTGAGCCGTTCCTCAATCTCGGCAGCGACATCCATGATCAACGGCACGGTCATCGAGAACTCGTCACCATCGTCAGAAGATTTGGGCGGCTGTTGTCCGGCGGCGGCAATCGCGGGCACCGGATGTTCCTCGCCCGTTTCAGCATCCACGGAAGCACGTCGAATCGCGAACCCAGCAAACCCCACCACCGTCCCCAGCGTCATGAACGGTATTTTGGGAAAGCCAGGAACCAGCGAGAACAGTAGTAACAGTCCGCCTCCCAACATCAGTGCTTTTGGCTGTCCGAGGATCTGCCGTCCGATGTCGCCTCCCAGAGCAGGAGAATCCTCCGATGTCACGCGCGTGACAACGATCCCCGCGGTGATCGAAATCAACAGCGCTGGAATCTGTGACACCAGTCCGTCACCAATGGTCAAGATCGAATAGGT
>JANQSH010000123.1 GCA_028284145.1 Planctomycetaceae bacterium
CATGAAACGTCGAGGTTTTACGCTCATCGAACTGCTGGTCGTGATTGCCATCATCGCGATCCTGATTGCCCTGTTGTTGCCCGCCATCCAACAGGCTCGCGAAGCGGCTCGCCGCACGCAATGCCGCAACAATCTGAAGAACCTGGGCATCGCTATGCATAACTACCACGACCTGCACAAGTCGTTCTGCATAGGCAATTTTGATCACGGAGCGATTCCGAATGGTGCTGGAAACGCGAGACGCGGAGGCTGGGGTTGGCCCGCACCGCTGCTCCCCCACCTTGAGGCCAATAATCTCTATGAAGCTATCGACTTCACAAAGGCCTCCTATGTGGCTGAAAAAAATGACGCAAGTCATTCTGGAACTGGCCCAAGTAGCGTGACGGACAATCAGGCCGTTTGCCAGCAGATGCCGGACGTTTTTGTTTGCCCAAGTGTTCCGCGTAGTCTTTGGTCAGAAAAAGAATACAAAGATTACGCGATCAATGGTGGAACCGGCTGCTGTCCAGAGCGCAATCGGACGGACAGACAGGGAATCGCCTTTCACAATTCGGTGTTGGCGATCCGAGATGTCACGGACGGCACATCGAATACGTTCATGTTTTTGGAAAGACAACATCTGACCTCCGACAACACAGCGATCAATCCCTTTTTGTGGGTTAATCACAACAGTCAGGGTTATGCGATGCACGAAAATCAGGGCCCGAATGTGGTCTCCACCGCGGCTGCCAATAGACGTAAGGCGGAAGGCCCGCATGTGGGCGGAATCCTTGTGGCAATGTGTGATGGGAGCGTGGGCTTTGTTGCCGATGCTGTGTCACTGAATGCTTACAGGGCTGGCTTTACCCGCAACGGCGACGAAACACTGAACCCGTTAACCAATTAGTTTCACTCAAAGCCAGTCGCGGTGTTTCTCGAAAATGCGACTGGCTTTTTCCATTTTCATGATGTAGGGCAAACATGCGCATTCGACAGATTTCGGCTGTGTCGGCGACGATCCTATCCTTCGCTTGTCTGGCGATCCTTTCAATTGGTTGCGGACCAGATGGACCCGAATTGTATGAGGTGAGCGGCACGGCCACCCACAACGGAAAGCCACTTGCCGACCTTGAAATCAGGTTCTTTCCGGTCGACGGTTCTCGCCCCAGCACTGGCAAACTTGACGAAAACGGAAAGTTCACGTTAACGTTTTCCAAGAACCGTCAAGGCGCCGTCGGCGGAGAACATGTCGTTTCCGTCGAGTTCCAAACTACGGACCCGGATCTCATGATGGCACGCGACGAAGGTAGACTCGACCTCAGCCAGACTGGTGATCTGCAACCGGTACTGGAGAAATACGGCAACAGCGAGACGTCCCCCTACCGCGTCACCATTTCCGAAGACACGGACGATCTGGAATTGAAACTCGACTGAGTTGCCGTCGCCATGTCGATCATCACTTTGGACCGGCGCACAAAAAAAGACCGCTGTCCGAAATCCTTTCGGGCGCGGTCTGTCTGCGCGTTCTCCCCACACTTTGGTGGATTCCCCCACGATTGTGGGAAGAAACGTCGCCGGCGCGAACAATCATTGTTGCGACGGTGATGGTTTGCGCGTTGATCGAAATGTGCGGTGTGGTGTGTCGTGGTTGCAACACGTGCAATCAGGTTAACTGCTTTTTCCGTCCAACGAGCGTGCGGATACGTTCGGCCAGCAATGCGGCGTCGAACGGTTTCCGGAAGGTTTCGTTGAACAGCGTGCGGTCGAAGCCACTGGCGTTGTCGTCATCACTCAACAGGCCGATCAAAACGGTTTCGTTGTATTCCGAATTCCGTTTGAGGTTTTGAGCGATCATCAGGGCTTCGTTACGCCCCATCGTGAAATCGATGACGACACAATCCGGATGAAGTGACTCGGCCTGAATGCCGGCTTCAAACCCACTGGCAGCGGATTCGACCTTGAAGTCCTCGACCCCCATCATTTCGGTGAGGTTACCGCGAACTTGCATGTCTGCTCCAACCAGCAGCACTTTCCCCATTGCTTCGTCTTCGAGTTCACCCAAAGGCATCCCATGTTCTTTCAGGAAACGAATCAGGTGCTCGCGGGGAATGCGCCGGTCCTGAGAACCGGGAATGCGATAACCACGCAGACGGCCTGAATCGAACCATTTACTGACGGTGCGCGGGGCAACTTTACAGATCTTGGCTACCTGTCCAGTAGTGAAGATCGTCCTCATGGCGGGCTCTCCAATCAGATACTCTTTGCCGACTCAGAGGGTTTGTCGGGCCCTCCAGATCTTCACCCCTACTACGATGGCCGGCTCTCCTAGCCATTGGGTCCGTGACAGGAACCATCGCAACACTTGGGTCGGGGCATTTGTCTCTGGTCATTGACGTCTGAAAGGCCACTCGCAAGCGAACTTTCACACGTTTGCCTAACACAGGCTTGGAACGTCGTTGTTATCGGTCGCAATGACGGATTCCGTCACTCCAATTTTTCCGATGGACAGCGACGCCAGGGTCGGAGGGCAAAGAGTCGAGAGCTGTCGATGGAATTTCCCGCTCCATCGTATGACAGCCATACTATTTTCCTTCCCCCCTTGGACAGCAGTCTGGACACCCCACAACACATCCCTGCGATTGGTGCGAACAGGCGGACAATCTGTTTCGTCCTTAACTGTCTGACTACTACTTTCGACTACACACCGGCGAAGACTTTAAGTTGTTTGATCGGTGTAATGCGTTGGTATCGCTGTAGTCAGCACGTCTGAACCCCATTTCGTGATACTTTGCGCAACAACCATCGTCATAGATGGTTGCAACATATACACTTCCCAGCGACTGTCGACACAACAGGCTCATTCCCCATTTTCCGAACAGTCAGACCGTCTGGTATACCTGTTAATTCCCAGTTGACCGTCACATCTGCAACTATCGGTAAAATCGATACGATTGCCAGTCTGGTTCGACAGGTCATCCGGGCAGAAAAACCTTCATCCGATCCCAACAGAAATTTTTTCCTGGCTGGCTCGTCGGGTCGTCTTTCAGGTCAAACAGGAACTGGCATGAGTCATCGTCAAGACGTTCCGGATTTGGGGGCAATCAATTTCGGCTTTTTTTGCCTTTGCGCGCAAACCTGCTGCTTTCTGTCAGGGAAAAAGAATGGCGCGCAAACAAGGCAGGAGAAAAGTGGGGGGCGAGACATGGAGACAGAGATGTCCCAGCGTGTGAGGTTCGCACGATCGTTCAATCCTTCGGACGTTCAAGCGGCAGAGGCGTTGCCGGGCGGAACCTGAAAATCGCCATCTTCGCTGATATCCTCAAACCGAACCGACATCCGCTTGGAGACACCCGATTGTTCCATCGTGACGCCATACAAGGCGTCCGCCGCGACCATTGTCGGTTTGCGATGTGTGATCATAATGAACTGCGTCGTTTCGCGGAATTCCTCGATTACACCGACAAAACGATCGACGTTCGCTTCATCCAATGCGGCATCGACTTCATCGAGAATGCAAAACGGGCTGGGGCGACTTTTGAAAATGGCCATCAGTAAGGCGACGGCGGTCATCGTCTTTTCCCCGCCACTTAATAACGAAATACTGCGGAGTTCCTTGCCTGGAGGACGGGCCACGATATCGATCCCACATTCCAGCACATCTGCTGGATCTTCGAGGATCATATCCCCTTCGCCACCGCCAAACAGTTTTCGGAACAGGTGCTGAAAGTGTTCGCGGATGGTGGTAAACGATTCATTGAATAAACGCTGGCTTTCGACGTTAATTTTGCGAATAATCTCTTCCAGTGTTGTCTTCGCCTCCTGCAGGTCGTCCAACTGCGATTTCAGCAGATCAAACCGGCTTTCCAGTTCGTCGAGATCGTCCAGACTTTCCGTGTTCACGTTGCCCATCATCTTCAACTTGCGACGCAGCCGATTGACACGTTCTTCGATCTCAGGGCGAACATCTTCAAATGTCGGAACATCGGCAGGTTCTGACTCAGGAGTGGGCAGATCGGCGGATTCATTGGAGCCGGCATCGTCATCCGCTGGTTGGTCTGCCCTGTCTGAATCAGCCTCAATATCTATTGCGTTATCCCGTCCGAGTTCCGGCAGGATCTGATTCCTTTCGGCCACAATTTTGTCAATTCGCATTTGGCAGGCTGATTCGCCGGAAGACACAACCTCAGCCAGATCGAGTTGGTACTCTTCCTGAATTCTCTCCGCCAGCGCGTTCATCTGGTGACGCAAATCCCGGGTTTTCATCTCTTCGGCATGCTGTTGGTCATTCAAGCTGCGCAAGGCATCGCGAATTCCCGCCTCCCGTTCGAGACGGGCACTTCGCTCACGACGGATCGCGTTGCGTTCTGCAAGATTCTTTCTCGCCACAGCTTCCAATGTTTCGGATTTGAGCATTAATTCGGAGAGTTCCGCCGACGTATTCAGAATATGAATCCGAATTTCCCGGCGTTTACGATCGACCGTCTGCAATCGCCGCACGGATTCCTCCAGTTGATCCTGACGCTCCTGTTTGTCGGCGCGCGAACGTTCGACGACCGCCTGTAAACTCTGTACACGTTCCTCCCTTTGCACGAGATTCAACTGCTCGTCATGTCGCCGCTGCTGCAATTGCGTCTTGCGATGTTGACTCCGTTCGATCTGGCGTTCCGATTGTTCGATCTCCTGGCGGAGGATGATGATATCCTCCTCATCGCGGGCCCGGTTCATCTGGGCGGTTTCCAATGCTGACGCCGTCTTCCGTTCACTCTCCGCAAGTTTTTCCAATTCCTCGACCAGTTCCACTTCACGTGTTTCCAACTCGTCGCGCTCGCGCTCGGCATTGCTTTTTTCGGCAAGAGAGTGTGAATGAGCTTCGAGGGCCGACTTCAAAACCGCTTCGACCTGCAGCATTTCGTCGTCAATGCCACTCAATGATTTCGAAAGCTGGTTGATATCGGTTTCACGTTGACCGATGGCTTCGCCCAGCCGTGAGAGTTCTCCTTTCAGTCCCCGCAATTCGCTTTTTCGTTTGATGAGCGCCGATTCGTTTCGCATTGTTCCAACGAAACAGGTGCCATCGTTTTCGAGCAGTTCTCCCTGCAACGTGACAAACCGGCAACCAGTTCCCTCTTCGGAGGCCAGTCGTTTGGCGATATCGAGTGTCTCAACGATCCAGGTGTCCTGCAGCATCTGCTCACCCAGGCGTGGCAATTCATCGGGTGAAGTCACGAGATTATCCGCGCGCGAAACGACGCCCATTAAACCGGAGAGTTCTTTGGCAGCGGAATTCGGACGAGGTCTGGAAGCCCCCGATTCGCGGACATCAAAGGCGTTGACACGATCGATGTTGTACTCGACGAAACCGACCCGACTGGTCACGCGACAATGTCCCGCCTGCAGGTAGTCCATCCATTCCTGCAGATCCAACAGGACAATCAATTGAGCGCGGTTCGCCAACGCGACATCCACCAACGGTGCGTTCTCGATATCCACCTGAATGAGGTCCGCAACACTGCCTCGAATCTGATTCCAGGGTACAACATCGGACGATCTGGCACGATTGAGAATTTCCCGCGTCCCGATTTCCAGGCCTTCCTGCTTGCGCTCCATCTCTTCGAGGATACTCTTGCGGGCCAGCAAAGCGCTTCGCTTTTCTCTCAACTCCGACAGCGAGCTTCGCAACTCTCCCGTTTCACTCTGCAACGTCTGGCGTTGCTCTCGCGCACGTTCGACATCCTGCTCTGCCAATTGCATCGCATCGAGCGACTGCTGGTAACTCTCCGTTGCGCGATCGACACTCTGCTGAAAACGGTCCAGCCGTTCTGCAATTTTCTTCCGTTCGCGTTCGACTGTCTCTCGCCGCTGTCGAATGACCTGCAATTCCGACTCCCACGTCGAGATACGTTGTTCAAAACCGGCGATCGACTGGTTTTTTTCTGAAAGCACAATCTCGTAATTCTGGATCTGCTCTTTCTGCTCTTGAATGACCAGATCAGACTGAGCGATTTCCTGATCACGTTGTGCGATCTGAACTCGCATCTTTTGCAAGTCGCTGTCTATCGTCTGCAACTGCTGCTGTACGCGAATGTATTCCTCCCCCACTTCGACCGACATGGCGGCCATCCGTGTTTGCTGACAGCGGAGTCGATCAAAATCGGCATTGAGTTCCGTCTTACGCGCGACCTGATGACGAATGGTCGATTCCAGCCGAGCGACACCCTGACGGTGTTCCGACGCTTTTTTTTCCGCGGACCGCAACCGGTCATCCGCAGCCGCAATTTGATCGTCGAACTGTTCCAGTTCCGTCTGCAACTGCTTCTGTTCGGTCTGTCGCCTGGCGATCTGACTTTCCCAATTGCTGATCTTTTGTTCGATTTCCACAAGTTCCTGAGAGAACGAGCGAAAATCGTCCGCAGCCAGGCCGACCCAAAGAGAACGCAACTCTTTGGAGAGTTCGCGAAACTTCGCCGCTTTTTTTGCCTGTCGCTGAATCGAATTGAGCTGTGCCTCAACTTCATCGACGATATCAGTCAGCCGGAGCAGGTTCTGGTCGACCCGCTCCAGTTTCCGCATCGCCTCGGTCTTGCGGGCTTTGTATTTGCTTACGCCGGCGGCTTCTTCAAAAACCAGCCTGCGATTACTGGCATTGGCCTGAAGAATCTGATCGACCCGGCCTTGTTCGATTATGCAATAGGCCGAGGCCCCAACGCCGGTTCCCATAAACAACGTGCGGACATCTTTCAGTCGTGACGTCTCGCCGTTGATGAGATATTCGGAATCGCCATTGCGCCACAACCGCCGACCAACGCTGACTTCCTGCCGGTCGCCTGGGAGAAATCCGCTGGTGTTGTCAAAGATCAGAGTTGCTTCGGCAAAGGCACTTGGTTTTCGACCTGCTGCCCCGTTAAAGATGACGTCTGTCATCTCCTTGCCGCGCAAACTTTTAGCGGATTGCACACCGAGAATCCACTTGATGGAATCGACGACGTTGCTTTTTCCACTGCCGTTGGGACCGACCACACCGGTCACACCGGACGAAAATTCAAATTTCGTCCGATCGGCGAAGCTCTTGAATCCTGAAAGGTCCAGCGCCTTAAGCATCGGTATTCTTCAACGGACACAGCTGGCGACGCAATCTGCCAGTCAGCCAGTTCGTTCCATTCTCGTCTGTCGCCCGCGTAAGCGATTGCTCTCTGCTCAGCACCGGGCTGTTGGCCAATCGTTATTCCTCGTGATGATCAAAATGGAGATTCATCAGTTTGATCGCAACAGATCACTGATTTCCGCATCGATCCGCTCGGTCTCACTCAATTCCTTTGTTGGGGACGACACAGTATCGTCGTTTTTGTCCCTGGTCGAATCACTGGATTCGTGACGATCGTTCCCGACATCGAAGAGTGTCGGAGAAATGCCGCCGCCGCTGATTCGGGAACGCTCTTCGCTCACGCCTTCAATTCCCTGGCTGGTCCGTACAAATGTCCGGCCAATGCGTGGCAGAGCATCGACCGCAACATGCCCTTCGATGTTTTCCTGCCGATGCGCCTGCATGATCATCTGTGCGATGTCGGGATAGCTGGCCCCCATGTCGACAGCAGCCTGAATCACATCCGCAATTTTCAACGACACTTCCTGACGCCGGTCCGACAAACCAACACCATACCGACTGACGATCGCCCGCTCACTGCCTTCCTCGGCATTGATGAGAATATGATTCCCCGCTCGAATGGCCAGTGGTGTGCGGAATTGCTGATTGGCTCCGAACAGTACGACTTCAGCTTTTTTTCGATTTGTCAGGTGCACCATCGAATCACCCTCCGTCTCGAGCTGATGCAGCATAAACTCGTCGTTCATCGACTTTCCATTTAAGTAGGGATCGAAACGATCTAACGTTGAGAGTGCACGAAACGCTCCATAACGTGTCTCCGGACTATTGACATTCAGCAGTTCCCGCAGCCGGACACTTGCCTGCGCATCTTCCACAGCCGACAAAGCTGCCAATGCGTAGACGCGGAAGGCAGGTTCCACCCTCGCCGCTTCAGCCAGGTGATCCACGCCATCCGACTCGCCAAGATAAGCCAATGCCAGGCTCGCATGAAAGCGGCATTCGAGGTTTTTGTTCTGCAGGGCCGACTTGAGAACCGGAATGGCATCCTTGCCAATGGCTTCCAGTTCGAGCGAGGCCTGTTCCGATTCACGAGGGTTGTTCATCCGATCCTTCAATTGCTCCAGGCGAATCCGCTGTGCGACAGACGTTTCACGGAATGCGATTTTTCGAATCACCTGCAGGTACCGCGGGAAATTCTCCCGGTATGTTGGGGCAATTTTCAATTCCACCTTTTGATCGGTCTTCGGATCAGCCAGTGGTTCTTTCCTGCCGTACGGGTTGTATGCGTGAAAGCGGCTGCCGATACGACTGGCGACGCGTTTGGAGTTACGAATGCTGCGGTATTCATTCCGCAAGTAGATGGCAAGATTACGTTCCTTCAGAGATAACCCGCCTCCGAGTACACGACCACGTCGCACTAATCCTGCCTGATCCTCGGCTTTTCCTTCTCTATAGGTGACCAGAATTGGTCCCTTCGCCTTGGCAAAGACATGGCCTTCGAGTACTCCCCGACCGGGAACGATTGCCTGTTCGGACAGATAGCATTCCATCAACCAGCCACCATTCAGACTGGTTGCTTCGCTGTTCCCCGGCAGGCGGACTTCCAGATCGAATTTGTCTCCCTTGCGGACCAACGGCGGAAGATAAGCCCGCACGATCACCAAAGCAGTGGAAGGTGACTGCAAAATGGCATTCGGGTTGGTGACTTTTCGTTTACGCATGTTGTCCAGCAGGGTCGACCGGTATCGCGATGGCGGAGGGTCGCCGCCAGTGTTATTCAATCCGGTGACTAACCCGACCCCTTCCAGCGTGATCATGTTCAATCCGGCAATGGTCGTCATGTCCCCGATGAAGGGAGTATCGACTTTGGTTTCGGATTCAAATCCAAGATCATCATCATTGATGTCGTTCTTGTCTGGTTCCGCCGGTTCTGAATCGACAAACGGAATCTTGAATAATGCCATTTCCATGGTGGGGACTTTACAGCCAATCCCAATGACAACAATGGCGACGGTCAAAATGAGGAACTTTTGCATAACAGATTTCCTGACGGCGGTTGCCGCTTTCGGAAATGGACAGGTCATTGTGCTACGTCCGTCAGCGGACAGACCGCCAATTAGCGATACACAAATGATGATAGAGCGTATTATGTGCTCTTCTGTGCCGCGATGGGCATTGTTCGGATAACAAACACAGGCTCCCCACGATCCAGAGACGTCACATCAGAAGGTAAACTGCTCCAGACTGCGTGACCGTTTGCAGGAAACGAGCGAACGTGGGGATGGATAGGGCAGAAAGAAATTCGTCGCACGAATTGCGACATTCGAGTTGGGTGAAAGTGAGACTATCAGAAGGTTGGACGATCATGCTCGACGCATTGCCTGAATGATGCACAGACGTGCGGGAACATTCGTGAGAGGGGCAGGAGAATAGATCCTCTTGAAAAGAGGGTCAAGGTCAGATAGTCCGTTCAGCCGGGGGGCCGCCGAACTGCAAGATCACTCAACTCCAGTAGAGAAAGGAACTTGCAGAAGAGTCTGATTTGGAGAGGGCTGTTCGCGGAGGGGATATCGGGCGAATTCTCGACCGTTAAGCATTGAGGATGCAGGGGACATCTGCCGCGTTACTCCTTCGCGGCGGCTGTTTTCGGAGCAGCCTTTTTGGTGGGGGCGGCTTTCCTGGCGGCTGTGGCATGAGAGGCTCCCCCCTGGGGCAGACCTTCGGCCGAAATATAGTGGACGAGATCCTGTCCGAGGTGATCCATGTCGACCACAAGTGTGTCGACTCGACCGGTCAGAAACATGTACATGATGAGCGAGGGAATCGCAATCATCAAACCTGCGGCAGTGGTGATCAACGCAATTGCAATACCGGCGGCCAATTCGGAAGGATTGCCCATCGCATCCTCCTGGGCAATCTGATTGAAGGCGGCAATCATCCCGATGACCGTCCCGAGCAGTCCCAGCAGCGGAGAGACGGTCGCAACGCCGTTGATTACGCGGAGGTGCTTCCGCAGCAACGCGACTTGTCGTTCACCACCATCAATGATCGATTGCTCGACTTCCACGCTCGGTTTGCCCCATTTCTGCACGCCGTGGGCAAATACCATTGCTACAGGGCTGCCGTTCTGCTGGCACAATTTGAGCGCTGCAACCCGGTTCAATTTACCCGCTTTGAGATGCTGCAGGAATCGATCAACGAATGCCCGAGGGATAACACGACTGCGCCGCAGCACAACCAGTCGTTCAATGGAAAACCAGAGCGCCACAACCGACAACAAGACAAAAGCGAAGAACCACCACCAGCCGACAGTTTCAAACATCTCCCCCGGCGTGGTGGGAATCGCGTTTCGCTTCGAGGCGGTATCATTTTCAGTTGCCAGTTCCGATTCCAATGGCTGAGGTCCAGTCTCATTGGTGCTGGTTGCGTCAGGTTGTCCGCCTGAAGCTCCTCCCTCTTGAGCCGGCAGAGGTCCGCCGGTCAACGACAATGCCACCACACAAACGGCGAACAGTCCTCGTATTAATGGGAAGTGTCGCGAAACCATCGACGAAAACCTGGCAATAGAAGGATCGGAGCTTCGATTCATTTTTTGTGCACTATCTTCCATGTCGTCTGGTTTCGATGTCCCTCAGTGTTGGGATACGGAAATCCTGGGATGCGTCGAACTCGCTTCTGCTCAAGCGTCAGCCTGAAGAGAAAGTTTTTCATACCTAACCGTTCATTCCGACTGACGTCAATTGTTCGGCTGTGCGAAAACGGCCTTTGTCCGAAAAATCCGCTGGTCAACCCCTTCCAGTTTACGCTCCTGCCCGTTTTTGTGCTTCGGGAAGCCGATCTTCGGCCTTTTTTGCGAAATCGGTCCTGGGAAAATCCTTGATCAAGTCGTTGTAGCTGCGAACGGCTGCATCCCAGTTGTTGCGGGATTCATCACACAAGGCCGCCTGATACAAAGCCGGGGCCTGCCATTCCGGAAACGCATAAAGCCGATAGACCTTCATGTATTCTGTCCGGGCGGCTGTATAGTCTTTTTGAATCAGATGGGTTTCGGCAATCATGAATTGGCTTTTCGCTGCCGTTTCTGTCCGTCGACCATGAGGATCAGCAACGACCCGCAGAAATACATTTCGTGCTTCATCAAACCTGGCCTGGTTCTTGTAACTGCGGCCGAGAATTTCGTTGGCCTGATACAGGAACGGCGAATCGGAATCATGCTTCTGGAACTCGCCCACGACAGTCGCCACGCCCGCGTAATTCTTTTTTCGTAGCTCGACTTCGGCCAGCAACACCCAGACTCGAGGAAACCAATTCTCCGTGTTGACCTTGGGATTCGCTTTTTGAGATTTGACCATCTCAAGCAACACGCCAGAATCTTCGAGCTTTCCGAGACTCAGCAATGCCTCCCCACGACGTAAATGCGCGAACCAGAAGTGTTCGCTTTTGGGAAACCTGGTGATCAATTCTTCAGTGACCTTGTCGACATCTTCCCAATCCTCCTTCCTGACACCAATCTTGATCAAATTGATGCGTGCGAACTCCCGAACCTCTGCATCGGATTTTTTGCCGTCCGCCAATTCCCGGAAAATTGTTCGCGCTTCGTCCGACTTCCCTTCGATGAACAGGCTTTCCGCGATGCTTAATTGAGCGTTGTCCGCCAGATCGCTTTCCGGCGTTTCATTGATGAGTCGGGCAAAAATCTGATCCGCCCGTTTGAAGTTCCGCGCGTTGTAATTCAATAACGCCCACTCATCCAGCAACATGTCCAGACTTTTGGGATGGGGGAACTTCAATAACAATTGCTCGTAGGCTTTGTCGGACGCCTCAATTTTCTTCACCGATTTCCATAAACGTGCCGCCTGCAAACCGGAAAGATAGGCATACTTGAGCGGCACTCCGGCTTCGGCACCGGGGGCTGCCGGTTTTTCTGGTGCGTATTTGTTGAATGCCTCAGAATAACCCGTTGCTGCCTCGGCAAGTTTTCCCGATTGTTGCAACGCATAGCCGTACATGTAACCGGCCTCGGGGCCGTATACAGGATCATCGGGGTGATCTTTGAGAATCGTTTGAAAGGCCATTGCCGCTTCGGGAAATTTCCTGTCACTGAAGCGTGCCCAGCCCTGGCCAGACAACGCTGCGGTACGGTATTTCTTATCGTTGCCCGATTTCGCCAGCTTCTCGAATAAATCCCCCGACCATTTGAAGTCCTGTTTGCTGAAGGCAAATTCCGCCAGCCTTTGTGTCGTTTGCGGCAACAACGGGCTTTGTGGGAAATCCCTGGCCAGCTTGTCGAGACTGGCAACTGTGCCCGGCTTATTATTTGCGTATGCTTCCGCCAATGCCTTGGTTGACAATGCCTGATCAGCGTGTGAGCCTGTTGGTTTCAATCGCAAATACAAAGCCGACGTTTCCGCCGCCTCGGAGTACTTCTTCAATTCCAACTGGCTGATTCCGGAAATGATGCAGACATCCACAAACCTGGACTTGTCGCCCTGTTGCTCAACCTCTTTCACAACCGGCTCGGCATACGTTACGGCCTGGGCGTGTTGCCCCAATGCCTGATGCACGCGCGCCGAGTGGAAGTTGGCCAGTTGTGCGTCGCGAGTCTGACGGGCATCCTTGAGCGCCTGCGCCAGATGAGCAATCGCCTTTTCCTGATTCGGTTTACCCCCCTGGGCATCATAGGCCAGACCGGTCAGCAGTTCACTCTGAGATTTCAACAGACTCTCTTTGAAGTCCCTGCTGAGTCGAGACGCCAATTCAATTGTTTTGTCGTACTGCTTTTGCTCGAATGCAATTTGCGCCGCACGCTGTAGAGCATCGTCAGCCAGTAAACCTTTGGGCCAACGTTTGACCACATCGAGAAAGAGCTCGCTGGCGGAACTCAGCTTATTTCTCGACTGTTCTGTTTCGGCCCAACGGAACAGAATGTTCTCGCCATCGGGTGATTGAGAACCTCGCTTGAAGGCTGCCTCAAAGGTCGTCGCCGCTTCGTCGAATTGTTTGAGTTGTTTTTGGCAGATGCCTTTCCAATACATGGCGGAAACGGCCTGCTTCGGATCGTGAGCCGCGAATTCATAATGTTTGATCGCGTTCGCGTAATCCTTCAACTCATGATAGGCGTTGCCCGTGTTAAATTGCGACAACCCAACCAGCGGGCCTTGAGGAAACGCTGAGACAAGTTTCTGATATTCCCGCGCGGATTCGGCGTACTTCTTTTGCTCGAACATCAATGTGGCAACATCGAACTGCGCCTGCGGTGCTCGGCTACTGGATGTATTCGCCGCCAATTCGCGATACAGTTTTTCAGCGGGATCGAACTTTCTGTTTCGCTCCAGTGCACGGGCCAGTCCGAACTTTGAGTCCTCCAGCATGCGACCGTTGGGGTAGTTCTTCACAGCCGTCTGAAAGCTCGCCTCCGCATCGGCGTTCCTGTTCAATCTCAGTTGAGTATCCCCAAGGTAAGGCCAGGCCCACTCAGCGAACGCATGCCTGGGGTTGGCAGCCAGAAACGCTTTGAATTCCTTTTCTGCCGCACCAAGATCCCCCATCAGATAGCTCGATTCGGCGATACGGTACTGCGTGTCGGCCAGGTACTTGCTCTGGGGATAATCTTTGGCGTAGGCCCGCAAAATCTCCCGGGCCTGTTTGTGGTCTCTCTGATTGACGAGCGACAACCCGAGATAAAGTCGGGCCAGAGGCACCTTGACATGGCTGGAATGATTCTTCAGAAACTTTTTGAACTCGGCTGTCGCTGTTTCCCAATCCTGTTGTTTGTAACTTGCGACCGCGAAATCGTAGAGGTCCTGTGCAATCACATCGTTCCGATCGGCTGCCGGTTGTGCATGTGACGCTGGCGGGGTCGCTAACGAAATCAGAACGATCCCGAAGAGCAAAACGCAAAACAATACGTGGCGTGAAAAGTCAGGCATTGATTTTCAGTTCCATGTCATGGCATAAGGACGTTGACAAACTGTTGAGGTGCCTCAGGATGGCGCACATCGACCGGAAAACCTCAGACGGGCAAGGCTCCTATCATACCCGGCTGATTGGTGAGTGAGCAAGCGGCGGCGCGAGGATTCCAACAGGTCTTTCTCCCTGTTCTGACCATTTTGACAGCTTCAAGGGAATAAAAGGAATAAGGAGTATTGTGCCTGGCATCGTCAGGGGCAGAGCCTGGCCGACACCTGGATGGTTTTGGTTTTCCGAAACCTGTTGCCATCTCAGGGACGAAACTCCGACAGGCGAACAGGCCATCGCCGCGCACCCCAGTTTCCCGGCCCGCCGTCAAAGAGACCGGCACACAATTCTCCACAAGACTGGCAACGGCCATCTTCGGTCAATCGCCAGCTTGAAAGAACGTACCAGTCCCGTTCGATCAACCTTTCATCGCAGGCGTGACAACAGGTGCTGCCACCGTCTGCGTCGTGGACATTGCCGGTGTACGCATATCGTACTCCGTTCCGAATTGCGATTTCCCTGGCCCGGGTCAACGTTGCAGGTGGAGTGTGTGGTTTGTTCTGCATACGAAAATCGGGATGAAAGGCCGTAAAATGCATCGGGATATCTGGTCCCAATTCGGAAACGACCCAACCGGTCATTTCGTCAAGTTCCGCGTCAGAATCGTTTTCCCCCGGAATCAGCAGCGTTGTCAACTCGAACCAGACATCCGTCTCGTAACGGAGATATTGCAAAGTCTCAAGCACCGGTTGTAAATGGCTCGAACAGACGTCACGGTAGAAACGTTCTGTAAATGCCTTGAGGTCGATATTGGCACCATTCATGGCGGCAAAGAATTCCTCGCGCGGGCCGCTGCCACAAATCTCGCCTGCCGTCACCGCGACCGTGCGCACGCCGACTTCGTGACAGGCCGCCGCAACATCGATGGCATACTCCAAAAAAATGACCGGGTCGTTGTAGGTGAATGCGACACTCCTGCAATTGAGTTGTTGCGCGGCCTGGGCAATCGTCACGGGATCCGCCTGATCAGCAAGCGTATTTATTTCGCGCGACTTGCTGATGTCCCAATTCTGACAGAACTTGCACCCCAGATTACAACCGGCTGTGCCGAACGAGAGAATGGGTGTCCCCGGAAGAAAATGGTTGAGCGGTTTCTTTTCCACAGGATCGACACAAAACCCACTCGAACGTCCGTAGGTCGTCAGGACAATCTGCTCATTCTGACAAGAACGGACGAAGCAAAATCCCCGCTGTCCCTCGTGCAGCTTGCACAAACGCGGGCAAACATCGCATTGGATGCGACCATCGTCGAGGCGATGCCAATGCCGGGTCGTAACGGTGGAGTCCGAATGGGAATTCATATCGTTGTCCAGAGTTCGGCACCAGAGAGGAGCTTGAATGGGAGATTGCTTGAAAAGTGGGAATCAGTAGTTGGGAGTCGCGACTTTTTTGTGTTTTGCCTCATTGTGGCCAGAGGGTCATCCGTTACGATAGAGCGTATTACGCTCTTCCGTGCCGCGATGAGCGTCCTGCCGTGGGCGACAAAGTCGATTGCACGGTCGTGAGCTTCATGGCACCAGACTTTCCTGGTAACACCAAATCTTCATTGTAGATATGGTTGATGAATGATCCACTGAAATGTTCCAACCGCCTGCTGAAAACATTTTACTCAAAAAGATCTTCCCGAAACCATGACATCGTACCGTCCCGCAGCCGTCGCCGGTCGTTTTTACCCGGACAACGCCCGTGAACTCAACGCTATGATCAAGCGATTTCTGGTCGATGCGGAGTCCTCAATTGGGGAAAGTGATTGCAATCCTGGAGCAACCGATTCTCGGAGTTTACGAGCCATCATCGCGCCGCATGCGGGTTACATCTATTCCGGAGAAGTCGCAGCCTCAGCCTACGCTCGACTCACCCCTGTCCGTAAATCGATCAAACGAGTTGTCCTGGTCGGTCCCGCTCATCATGTGCGGGTTGATGGCCTGGCGATCAGTCGGGTGGGGTTGTTTCGTACCCCATTGGGCGACGTCCCGCTCGACCAGAACATTCTCGATGAGTTGGAGCGACTTCCACAGGTAAACGTCAATGAAGAGGCTCATGCGCCGGAACACTCGTTGGAAGTCCATCTCCCCTTTTTGCAATCCTTGCTTGGCGAATTCCGACTCGTGCCGATTCTCGTCGGCAGATCCTCTCCTGAAGAGGTTTGCGATGTACTCAGCCATTTGTGGAATCTGCCGGACACACTGATCGTGATCAGCAGTGATCTGAGCCATTTTCATTCTTACGATGAGGCCCGCCGGATCGACACCGAAACCTGTCGACTGATTGAATCCCGACAGGAAGAACAATTACACGGGAAACAGGCCTGTGGTTATTTGGGAATTGCTGGTCTGCTGCAAATCGCGCGAGAGAATAAACTGCATGTCCACCTGATGGACTTTCGCAACTCGGGAGATACTTCGGGTGATCGGGATCGGGTTGTCGGCTATGCATCGTTCGTGGTCACCGAGCCAAAAGGGGACACAAGCAAAACGCCGACTGCGATACCCCGTTTCGATGCTGAGTCGCGTCGAATTCTGCTGGACGTTGCGGCATTCGCCATCAATCATGAATTGCAAAACCAACGCACGTCCAGTGTCGATATCGCCGCCTTCCCGAAACATCTGCAAGTCGAGAGGGCATCGTTTGTCACGCTTCGCACTGATGGAAAACTGCGGGGCTGCATGGGAACGCTTTCGTCAATTCAACCATTGGTGGCCGATGTCGCGGCAAATGCGCACGCGGCTGCCTTTCGCGATCCACGCTTTCCGCCACTGAATGCGGACGAATTTTCACGACTCTGGATTCAGGTGTCAGTCCTCAGTCCGGCCACGCCAATCGATTTCGAAGATGAACGGGACCTGCTCAACAGAATTCGACCAGGCCGGGATGGGTTGATACTTCGCTTTGGGAACCGCCGCGGCACCCTGCTTCCCTCCGTATGGGAGAACATTCCCAACCGCCAGGATTTTCTGCGGGCGCTGAAACAGAAAGCCGGCCTGGAAGAGGCATTCTGGTCTGAGGAAATCCAACTGGACCGCTACACGACCGAATCGTTTTCAACGGAATGAGATTTCTCTGTTTCTCGTGCGAGCCGACGGATCAGGAACTGGAACTCTGTCTGAAGTTCGACAACGCTCCTGATTTCGATGCGTCGATTCGCGTGTTGTTCAACACAAGTGAGTTGATCTGCGTTCACCGAAGCAAACGGACTTCTGTTGCAACATCGCCAGTTCGAAGGAAACACCAGGTTGTGTATTCGACTATGCTCCGCCAGCATTATCTGCAGGCGGGGCATCAATGCGGGTTGCATCCTCTCCACTTTCGGACCGCCGCTCAGAAGTCAGCATATCTGAACCTGTTTTGTCCGAAGGAACAAATGTCCCCGGTTTGATTTGGGGAAGTGTATTATGTTCATCCAGAATCCTGCGGAGATGTTCAGCATCCATCGTTTCCGAAATGATCAGGTCGCGCGTCATGTGTTCCAGAATGTCTTTTCGGGTCGAAAGTATCTCCCGAACGGTGTCTGAACTCTCATCGAGAATCCGTTTCACTTCCAGATCGATTTCCCGCGTGGTTTCCTCACTGTGAGTCGAGTCGGATGGCATCCCCTGCCCGCCCAAAAATGGCGATGTGTGCGTGTCACTGTAATGAACCCGCCCCAGAATCTGGCTCATGCCGAATTCGGTCACCATCCGCCGCGCAATATCCGTTGCCCGTTGCAGGTCGTTTTGAGCACCGGTTGAGGTTTCCTGATAGACAATCTCTTCGGCGATGATCCCGCCAAGCAGAACACAGATGCGGTTTTCGAGTTCGGTCTGAGTGACAAGTTGCCGATCGTCCTCCGGGCGTTGCAAGGTATAGCCGAGAGCACCCATGCCACGTGGGATAATCGAAATTTTGTGAACCGGGTCGGTGTTGGGCAGCATGCAGGCAACGAGTGCGTGACCGCATTCGTGATAGGCAACCCGTTCCTTCACATCTTCCTGTATGATCCGGGACGACTTTTCCAGCCCGGCGACAACCCGTTCGATTCCTTCCTCGAACTCGATCATCGTGACTTTGTTCAGGTTCTTTCGAGCGCCCAGCAAGGCCGCTTCGTTGACAAGATTGGCGAGATCCGCTCCGACAAAGCCGGGTGTCAACCTGGCGATATGTTTCAGGTCGACGCTGTCGTCCATTTTGATTTTGCGAGCGTGAACCTTGAGGATTGCTTCCCGACCTTTGATGTCCGGGCGATCAACCAGAACATGTCGATCAAACCGGCCCGGTCGCAACAAGGCCGGGTCAAGCGTTTCCGGTCGGTTGGTGGCGGCCATCACGATCACGTTCTGATCCGAGGAAAAACCATCCATTTCGACCAGCAGCGCATTCAAGGTTTGTTCGCGTTCATCATGTCCACCCGGCGTGCCACTGCCTCGGACTTTGCCAAGTGCGTCAAGTTCGTCGATGAAAATGATACTGGGTGAACGTTGTCCCGCCTGCTGGAACATGTCACGGACGCGCGCTGCACCGACCCCAACAAACATTTCGACGAAATCAGAACCAGACAAACTGAAATACGCGACCCCCGCTTCACCGGCAACCGCTTTGGCAAGCAGTGTTTTCCCGGTCCCCGGAGGACCGACCAGCAATACGCCACGCGGAATGCGTCCCCCGAGCGCGTGGTACTTGCCCGGACTGCGGAGAAACTCAACGACTTCGCGGAGTTCTTCGACCGCTTCGTCAATGCCGGCGGCATCTTTGAAGGTGATTTCGATATCTTCCTGAGCGTACAGTTTGCCTCGACTGCGACCGAACGACATTGCGGTGCCAGCCCCACCCATTCGACGCAGAAGAAAGATGATCAGGATAATGAACAACACGGGAAAGAACAGAATGGTTGCGACCGACTGCCAGTCGGATGGAGGAGAAGCGAACCGATGCGAGATCTTTTTTTCACGCAGAAGATTCGTCAAAACCTGCTTGTCTTCACCAATGCCGACAATGGCAACGGTGTAACTTTTGGCCTCTTTGTTCGATGATGGCGGTTTGCCCTGTTCCTGTTTCGGTTGATCCTGAAACGTAATCCGCCCGGTTCCAATTTCCAATTCAAAGACATTTCCGCGGTTCAGTTTGCCTTCTTCGAGTTTCTGGTAGAACTCGCTGTAGCCCATGTCATTGCCGCTGCGTCCGTCAGACATCATGGCGAACAGGGCGACCAGCGCGATCCCCGCCACAATCAGCCAGAGGAACATATTGTTCGACTGCGGTTTCTCAGGTCGGCGGCCTGGATTGTTCGGGTTCCTGCGGCGAGGTGGCTCCGGATTCGGATTGCTGGGTGGCTCGGGATTGCTCATGGAATTGTCGTCGTCAAACGGTGCCTGCAGAATGGATATCAGTTGTAAGTGGCCATCACTCAATGCTTTGGGCGTGATGAAGCCGAACAGCCCTTCGATGTCATCACGACTCGATAGCGACTGAAGAGACCTTGGGGAATACGGAACTCTACGTCGTATCTGGGCGGTGGTCAACACCGCGAATGGTTGCAACAACGGCACTTGCGACAAATCTGGACGCCACCTAGAATAACGGTGGAATTCGGTGTTCAGCTCCTTGTGTGGTCGAAAGTTGTATGAACCGAAAGACGGAAAGATAGCGATTGATCCCCGATACTTGCGATCAGATCAGACTGACGTATTCGCACAGATGGACAGCAGTCCGTTTGGCTCAATGCCATACATGATGCAAATATCAATCTCTTTCCTGGTCTGAATGAATACTCTTCGGGCAACGGCACCCCGGCAGGACGCCGCGTTAACCTGGACTTGCGAACATGGACTCGTGCACATGAGACAAATAGCAGTCCTGGGATCAACGGGATCAATCGGCACCAGTTGCCTGGAGGTGATTGAAGGTCAGCGTGACCAGATGTCGCCGGTCGGGATCACGGCACATCGTCGCTGGGAAATGTTAGGGAAACAAAGCAAAACCTTCGCGCCACGGTGGGCTGTCGTCAGCGATACCTCTTTACAATCGCAGGTTGATCGCTCTGTGTTTTCGTCGGAGACCGAGCTGCTTTTCGGCCCCGAGGCGATCGAGCAGATCGCCGCCGATAGCGAAGTTGATACCGTCGTTTCGGGGATTGTCGGTGCGGCGGGGCTCCGCGGCACGTGGGCAGCAGTCGAGGCCGGAAAACGTGTGGCGATCGCGAACAAGGAAACACTCGTTGTCGCTGGCCCTCTGGTCATGGAGTTGGCGAAAAAGACCGGTGCGGAATTGCTGCCGGTCGACAGCGAACATTCCGCCGTGTTTCAGGCTCTTCAATCCGGTCGTGTCGAAGTGCCGACCAACGGCACGACCGAATCACCATGCCGATATCCTGACGTCAAACGGGTCGTGCTGACCGCCAGTGGAGGACCATTCCGTGGTTATTCTCGCGACCAGCTTCAGAACGTGACAAAAGAAGCGGCGCTCGCCCACCCGACGTGGGACATGGGACCAAAGATCACGATCGATTCCGCCACCATGATGAACAAGGCGTTGGAAGTGATTGAGGCCAAGTGGCTGTTTGGACTCCGTTCTGATCAGATCGATGTGGTCGTTCATCCGCAGTCGATTGTCCATTCATTTGTTGAATTCATCGATGGTTCGGTCATCGCGCAACTCTCTCCGCCGGACATGAGACTTCCCATTCAATACGCGCTCACCTATCCTGAAAGGCGAACGGGGATCAGTCCCTGTCTCGACTGGAAACAAACCATGCAACTGGAATTCGCCCCGCCCGATCTGGAAGCGTTTCCCGCATTGCAACTTGGCCTGGATGTGGCCTGCCGAGGGGGGAGTTCCGGGGCAGTCCTCAATGCCGCCAACGAAGCCGCTGTCGCCCGCTTTCTCGCTGACGACCTGAAATTCATCGAGATCCCCGAAGCGTGCCAGGCCGTACTCGAAGCACACAATTTCGACCCTCAACCATCTCTGTCCGAGTTGTTGCAACACGACGCCTGGGCACGAGAGGAGATACAAAAATGGAAATCCTTGCATTAGACCTGTTCGCCAATTTCGCCAGTATCCTGTATGTGGCATTGGGGTTAGGGCTGGTCATCTTTTTTCATGAACTCGGACACTTCGCCGTCGCCAAATGGTGTGATGTCAATGTCGAGCGTTTCAGCATCGGCTTCGGGCCGATCATCTGGCGGTACAAGCGGGGAGAAACCGAATACGCGCTTTCAGCCATTCCGTTTGGTGGTTACGTGAAAATGTTGGGGCAGGACGACATGGACCCCAGCCAGATGAGCAGCGAGGAAATTGCCGCCGATCCGCGATCGTATTCGGCAAAAACGGTTCGTCAGAGAATGGCCATCATTTCGGCGGGCGTCATTATGAACATCATCACAGCGATGATGTTCTTCGCGATCGCGTTCAAGTTCGGCTACAACACGTCTCCGCCAACTGTTGGTCATGTTGTCACTGCCATGCCCGCCTTCGAGCAGGGTGTGCAACGCGGCTATCGGATCAAACAGATTAACGATCGTGAAATCCGTACCTTCAGTGATATCCTGCGTGCGACTGCATTAAGTAGTGGCCCGCTGAATATCTCTGGCGTCGATGGAAATGATCAACCATTCTCACTGGTCATCGCACCGAATAAAGATGACAGGAAGGGAGACACGCGGCCTCGCATCGGCATTGCCCCTTCGCTAAGCCCGAAAATCTGGCGGCACGAGACGATGCAGAAGTTTGTTTACGAGCGAGGCCGGCCGGCCGGGAATGCTTCACCGGAACTGCAGAATGGTGATCTCATTACCAGGGTTAATGGGCGCGACATCGAGTCGTTCGTCGATCTTGTTAAGGCGATGTCTGATTTTCGAAGTGAAGAGGTTATTCTGACGGTCCAACGCACAGCGGAGAAGAAGAGCGAGGAGGCCAAAACTGTCACCGTGACTCTGAAGCCACAACCGTATCGCGAAACCGGCTTGCGACTGGAGATCGGCAAAATCGTCGCGGTGGCCAAAGGATCGCCTGCTGACAAAGCCGGAATCAGGATGGGAGACAAGATCACTCAGGTGATTGCCGGTGGCCAGGCCCGTCAACTCGCCACCGATATCGATCCGCTCCGTCTGCCGGAGGAATTGCGAAAGCTGGCTGGCGAGGAGATCGAAATTGAAGTGAAACGGGAAGGGGCTGGTGGGGGATCGGAAACAATAACTCTCAAACTCACGCCACAAGACAAAACCAACTGGCTGCCTTCGGGCATTATGCCGACAGAACCGACCGCTGCCGATTCGATCGGCGTTGCCTACTCCGTTTTGCCACAGGTGATTCAGGTCATTCCTGACAGCCCCGCAGATAAGGCTGGTATCCAGTCGAATGACAAAATTGAATCGGTCCTGCTCACCTTTCCGGATGATTACGAACTGGAATCGCAACAGACTAAAGAGATCAAAATCGAATTCGATGACAAACTGACCGACTGGTCCTACATTCACTGGGTGATTCAGGTGCAACCGCTGCGACAGATCAAACTGACGGTCAGTCGTGGTGGTGAAGACCAGCGAACGGTCGATCTGGCTCCCGTAAAATCAGAGGATTGGTTCACCGCATCGGATCGTGGTCTGCGGTTGGAACCCGCTAACCGTTTGCTGGTCGCCGACAATACCATCGAAGCGATGCAGATGGGAATCAACTACACCCACAATGCCGCACTCGACATTTATTTGACGTTGCGCAGTCTGTTTTCCGGACGGTTGTCGGCCAAGGAACTACATGGTCCGATCGGTATTGCGGAGGTTGCCTACAAATTTTCACAGCAGGGCCTGCCCGATTTGTGTCTGTTCCTTGGGTTGCTTTCCGTGAACCTTGCCGTGCTGAACTTCCTGCCGATACCGGTTCTCGATGGCGGACACATGGTGTTTCTCATCTGGGAAGCCGTGACAAGAAAGAAGCCAAACGCGCGTGTTTTGATGGCGGCTCAGGTGGTTGGTTTTGTATTCGTCGTCAGCCTGATGGTCTTCGTACTTTACCTGGACATCTTCGTTCATCGTTGAGCCGATCGGCAGGACGGCCCCTGCCGTACAAAAGTCCGCCGTACAAAAGTCCTGAGTGACTCAAGACCTCAATCCTCCTGGTCCTGGTCAGAGAAGATCGGTTCGTGGATCGTCAGGTGGGTGTCGTCGCCGTTGATCTGGTTGGCGAATCGCTCAGGCATTCGGACACTCATCTTCACGCGCGAGTTGGTGTATTCTCGTGACAAGACTTCCGCATGCTCTGCCAGGAATGCCAGCAGGCGGCCATTTCCGGCACTGGTTTCGATTTCCGCTTCGACATAACCACGTCCCAGCCGGGATGCCACGGCTTTTTCGAGTTGTTTACGTCCCTCACCTGTTGCCGCGCTGACAGGAATGGTATCTTCGTGGTTGAGGCGCAGGACATCGAACTGAGCCCGGGATTCGACCGCATCGACTTTGTTCAGCACCAGCAGCATGTTATCCCGATTGACACCAATGTCATCCAACACATCGTTCACCGTTTCGATTTGATGTTCGGCTTCGGGATGAGAGGCGTCGACCACGTGTAGAAGTACATCGGTATGCCGGGCTTCTTCGAGCGTTGACTTAAAGGACGCTACCAGATGGTGCGGCAGATTGCGAACAAAACCGACGGTATCGCTCAGGAGAACATCGCCCCATTTTGGAATCGACCAGCGACGTGTGCGGGTATCGAGCGTGGCGAAGAGTTTGTCAGCCACGTAGACGTCGGAATCGGTCAGACGGCGCATCAACGTGCTTTTTCCGGCGTTTGTGTAGCCGACGAGGGAAACAGTCATCTCGGCGCTGCGGCTGGCGACGGTTCGTTCCCGTCGTTTTTCGACTTCCTTGAGTTTTCGTTTGAGTTCGGCCACGCGTTTGTCGAGCAGGCGACGGTCGGTTTCCAACTGCTTTTCCCCGGGACCACGACCGGCCCCCACCCCCCCTTCAATACGTTCGAGGTGTGTCCAGAGCCGTTTCAATCTGGGACGAAAATAGAGAAGTTGCGCCAGTTCGACCTGCAGGCGGGCTTCATACGTCCGAGCACGACTGGCGAAAATGTCGAGGATCAATTCACTTCGATCGACGATGATCGTGTCGGTCTCTTTTTCGAGATTTCGGCCCTGAGCGGGGGTCAGATTGTTGTCGAAGAGAATAAGCTCTGCATCTGTGGCTTGTGCCAGCAGTTTTAACTCTTCGACTTTGCCGCTGCCGAGGTGGGTTGCCGGATGCGGCTTATCGCGCGACTGTACGAGTTCCCCCACAATCTCCACACCGGCGGTCTCTGCCAGCCCGCGAAGTTCTTCCAGCACATCGTCGTAGCGTTTCTTCTGCTCAGGTGTCACGACTGCAGCGAGAGCGGCTCGCCTGGTCTCGACTTTGAGTTGTTCACGTTTCGGGTCTGACACTCAGTTAAGGTCCGGGGTTAAAACTCGAAAAAATTGTTCGGTGGAACACACGATCAGAAAAACGCTTTATTCTAGGAGGGTGGACAATCAACATCAATAAGGACTTGAATCTGGAGGACAAGGAATTGTCTTGATATTGAGTGATGGCATTGTACGGGTTCTTCTGCCTCACCGACACAGCAGGACAGATCGGGTTCGCCCCATCGCGAAAGAAGTACCACGGTACCATTCGGAAGTTGAAAGTTGGCTACTTCTTCTTTTTTTTTGCAATTTGTGGCCCCAGGCGCCGCCCCGTCGCGAGTGCGGCTGCGTGAGCCGTTTGTCCGTTCTGTCCGTGAAGGCTCCGTCACCCAGCAGATAGATGACGTCCGGACGGAGACCAGGTGCACCGGCAAGAGCTTCCTTGCTATTGGTTTTCAGGTACATCGGTACGGTGAGAACAGCCACCGTTCGAGTTTCATTTTGTTCTGGGTATTAACGAAAGTGGGGGACGAATGGGGATGGAGTTAGAGCGTATTACGTTTTTCTGTGGCGCGAAAGTCGTCGTCTGGCCTGTAAACGCAGATTCCCGCGAGCGAGAAGCGTCACACGAAAAGGGAAACGGCTCTAAAGCAACGGGCAGGCGGTACCGCTGTAAAGCACAACATAGTCCGACAGATTTTTACCTGCAGCGGCTTACGCCTCACTTGAAACTGCAGTAGCAGTGTGAAGGTCGCTACAGTTCAATGTGACTTACAATCGAACTCGTGTTACGGCACAAACGACTGTCGCTCTGTCAATCGAACAGGTGGCTGATCGACTCATTTCTATGAATACGGCGGATCGCTTCACCCAGCATTGGAGCGATGGACACTATTCGCATGTTGGGAAGTGACTGGATTTTGTCCAGCGGCAGGCTGTTGGTCACTACGAGTTCACTTATAGAAGCTTCACTCAACCGGGCTTCCGCTGGACCACACAAGACGGCGTGTGTCGCACTGACATAAACATCGGAGGCTCCATGTTCGACTGCGACTTCGACTGCTCCACAAATGGACCCGGCAGTGCTGATCATGTCGTCGAAAATCAGCGCAACCTTACCTTCCAGTGGCCCTCCAATCAGATTGGCTTGCATCGTTTCCGTGGCACTGGAGCGTCGTTTATCGACAATTGCCAACTCACCCCCCAGGTTTTCCTGATGCTGCAGCGATCGTTTAATGCTCCCTTCATCGGGGCTGACGATCACCATGTTTTCAGGGTCCAGATTCAACGATTTGAAATACTCATCCAGAATCGGCGCGGCGAACAGGTGGTCGACCGGAATGTCAAAAAAACCTTGAATCTGAGCCGCATGAAGGTCCACTGTCAGAATGCGATCGGCCCCCGCTGTGCAAAGCAAATTGGCGACCAGTTTGGAAGTAATCGGAACGCGACCAGCGTCTTTCCGATCCTGCCGGGCGTAGCCAAAATAGGGTATCACCGCTGTGATTCTTGCGGCGCTGGCACGTCGGCAGGCATCAATCAACACCAGCAGTTCCATCAAATTGTCGTTGACCGGCGGCCCGCTCGGTTGTAGCAGAAAGACATCGCAACCGCGGATGTTCTGTTCAATCCGTACGCTGATTTCGCCATCTGGGAAGTCGGTCAACTCGACGGTCGCCAGCGGAACACCGAGATAGTCGGCGATCTCTTTCGCCAATGCCGGGTGTCCGCGTCCGCCAATGAGGGTGATGTTCTCATACATCACGTCATTTCAGTCCCTGCACCGAATTTTTTCAAGCACCACTCGCAGAATTCACCGGAATTGTCGCTGGATGTCCAGAGCGGTTTCCCTTTTCGTGTGACGGTCCCGCTCATGGGAATCTGCGTTTGCAGGTCAAAAAACGATTCTCGCGCCACAGAAGAGCGTAATACGTTTTATGATCCGCATAAAAAATTGTGCAGGTTGCGCAGTGGCAGAACTGGCACCCCCATCTCAATTCGCGATTCGGTTCGCAGGTTCATCCGGGCGAGATGTTCCGCCATCGCAACTTCGCCCAGCACATGATTGACCAGCACGAATGCCATCTGCGTCATCACCGGGCGGTTCTCCTCACTCATTGGTGAAACGTACAGATCGATTTCATGTCCGCCTGTGTCCAACGGAAATGCCTGAAAGCGAATGTTATCAATCGTCAGGGGAATGTGGCCGTGCTGCAGTTCCAGTTCATCCGTCGATGGCTGCCGGAAGGCGACAACTTTCCAGCCCTCAATTTTCGGGGCGGAATCGACAAAAGCCCGGACCCGATCGAAATACTCGACCCGTCCGCTGGCTGTTGCGATGAATTCGTGGTGTTTCCCATCGTGACCGTAGAGAAAGCCAATGCCGGGAGACTGCCCGGCAAGATGTCGATCGATGTCGTTCAGCGCATCGCGCATCTGCGTTTCGTCGCGAGATGTCATCGCTTCAACAACATCCTCTTTATGTTGGTCGAACCAGGTCCAGAATTCGTTCATAGAAGCATGATACACGCTTCAGACCACGAATGTTATCCGGCGTTGGGTGGTACGTCCAATAGCAGAGCGGATGGGCATGGCAAGTTCGGAAGTCGCGTTGAATAAAGCCAAAACCGTGACTTGACAGTCAATTGTACAAGTCGTTTGACACCAAAAGAGAAAATGACTCCGCTCGAAAAATTGAACGGAGCCATCGGCTGGGAATCACTTGTTGACCCGGATTGACGACCTGGAAAAGTTGACCTTTTCGTGTGACGTCTCTGGCTCGTGGGAGCCTGTGTTTGCAGGCTGAATGACGCCCATCGCGGCACAGAAGAGCGTATAATACGCTCTAACTGCCTCCGCGAACGTTGAACTGCAGCCACCGACCTCGCGATTGCACAACAACATTGCCCTGTGCCATCGATCGGGCCAGCGAAGGATCCTCCTTCAACAATTTGAAATACTCCTTCGAGCCGACGTCGACCTGCTGAATGTTCTTCTTCTCAGCCACCTCAAACCGGCTGTCGATCCAGACATTGTTGGAATTGTAGAATGTTCGGTTACCGACATAGCGAATCTGCGATAACGCTTCGCCCGATTTCCCTTCCTGTCTGAGGGCCTGATTCGCCTGCCAGTACAGATTTCCGGCTGCTCCGCTGTTGACCATCTGAGCACGATTCATTGATTGCAGCCGCGCGTTGACTACGGACGCAGTGCCGTAGGATTGTGCCTTCAGGCCACCCGCACCATTCAAGCGGGAACGAAAACCGGCAACCTGCTGTTCCCTGGGAATGTTGCAGACATCATCGACCAGCAGGAAACTGGTGTAAGGCGTGACGATACCATATCGCTTTGCAAGATATGTCACTTCCTCGATCAGCTCCTTATCTTCCATCTCGCTTTTTCGGATTTCGTTGAGCAGAAAATCGACCTTCTGCCCAGCCCAGAGGCGCGGTACAAATGCGCTGCGTTCATCTTCCGAATACTCCGGGAAGTTCATTTCGTACTCGAAGGTCCTGGTTTCACCGTCGACCTGTCCAGACAACCGCACGGTCTTTGTTCCATGACCTGTGTAGCGACCATAGATCACAACCTGTTCGCCCTTGTAGACGTCCGAAATTTTTCGTGGGAAGACCTCGCTGATTTCCAGACCATCGATTTCGAGTCTGAGATCGGTCATCAATGGTGAGCCGACACGATCAAAAAACGAAGCGATTCTGGTGGAGATATCTTCATCGGGCAGAATGTATTCCGATTCGCCCCGATGATCCAGCGCGAGAAAATCAAGTAACCGGGTGTTGACATTGAACCCTTCACCGAAGACGAAAATTCGGACATCTTTGCGGTTTTTCTCTGCGATCTCTTTCAGAATGGCTTCAGGATTGCGTTCGCCGATGGTCGGCAGCCCATCGGTCGCGAAGACAATCATCTTCATCCGATCATCGTGATCGAACTGATCGAGAGAAACTGTCAACGCCTCCTGAATGGCAGTGCCGCCACGAGCGTGAAGTTTTTTGACGTACTGCAACGCGCGGACTTTGGCGTCGTCATTGAAGTGAACCAGCCCTTTGCTGCTGAAATTTCGCGACGTTGTACCGAAATCGACAATGTTGAACCGGTCGCCGGGTCGCAAATTCCTGACGCAGTGGTTAAGCGCCTCGCGGGCCTGCTCCATCTTGTTACCCTGCAGCATCGAACCAGAGGTATCGACGCAGAAGACAATATCCTTGGGCAGAATCTGATCCTGTTTCACCTGCCCTGCTCCCTTACCCATGGTGGGCGAGAGCATCAGCAGGAAGGCACCTTCTTCATCGACTTCACGATGGGCCAGCAGACTTGCACTGATATCTTCCTCAGAGAGTTGGTAATACAGCACGAACGGGTGTGTCGGCAGATAGTTTTCCTGTTTCCATTCGGCAGCGATATCCCACTCTGGTTTTTCCACCAATGCGATTTCGTGGGTTGGGGAATAGACATTCTTAATGGGTGTGTCGCTCCTGATGTTGACGGAAACGCTGGCGGACTTCAGCGGCTGCATGAGAGCCTTGGGGTTGGTGTTGAGCATCTGTAATCTCACCAGCCCGCCTTTTTGCTTTAACACGGTCGTATATTTGAGCTTGACCGTCACCGTTCCGTTGGCAGCGATGCGCGGCACGCGGGTTTGGATCAGTTGGTTGCCGTAATACTCAAGTAGTGCGGGCGAGCCACCCTGAGCCACCATTTCGGTAAAGACCTTGTTTGCTTTTTCGGTGTCGAGGATTTCGGCTTTCGTCTCTTTGCCATCGACCACGACTGACATGTTGTCGACCTGAGCGCCCGGTTCGAGTTCCATGTAGCAGGTGGCCCCCATGATGGTCGATGGGTTGGGATTCCTGAACGTGCAGTTGTAGGTCTTTTCGGCGACCTGATTCACGATGTCGACATGAATGTGATCGAGCCAGACCTGCACTGGTTGCGGCGAACGCATGAAGCAGGCTTCGCTGCGTGTTGGTGCAATTGAAAAGGCCATGCCAGTAGCCAGCAGTAAAAAGGCGGCAGCCGACATCAGCATGTTGTGTCTGCGAGGGGGCTTCATTGTGTGACTCCCTGATATTTTCCGAGGCGGTTTGTTTGTCAGGCGATGTGCCAAGAATTAGAGCAGCTTACCTTTTCGTGTGACGGTTTTCGCTCGTGGGAGCCTGCGTTTACAGGCCAAAAGACGATTTTCGCGCCACAGATGAACGTAATACGCTCTAAAAAACAAAACTGAAAAATCTCGCGCGCCTCTTCCGGAGAGTTGACGTTCCGAAAGAGGACGCGAAGTGCGGGTCGCAAAGTTGGAAATCAGTTCTCGAATTTGAAGTTCTTCTTCTCAGCCTGCGTCCGCAGAGATTTGATCAATGCGGCATCGAGGCTCTCTTCTCCCATTTCTGCCAGTTTGCGACGTTCGATGGAGATGTACTTGTCGCGTGCGGCACTCAGTTCCTTGATCTCGGTTTGAATCTTCAAACGTTGCTCTGATTTTTCCTTCACGAACTTCTTCCGTTCTTCAACTGTCATCTTTTTCAGATTTTCTGGCAGATCCTCTTCTTTCAGGTCTTCCATTTTGAAGTCTTTGTTCTTGCAGGCGTCAACAAGATCCCAACGGGCATTGTTGTACAGACCCGATGCCTTGTATTGAGCGCGGGCGGCAGCGGAGGAGACAGCCAGACCGGAAGCATTGGCATCCTGAACCGTCTGGTTGGCCAAGGCGGCATCGCGTTGTTTCTTGCCACCGAACACCACGTAGGTTTCGTTGAGCTTCGTACTCAGTTCGGCCAGCTTCCTGTCTTGTGGGGCGGGGATATCGGCAACAGCAGAGTTCTGGTCAATGCTCATGAAGGAGCCGTCTGCCAGTTGAGCTCCATCCTGCCATTTGGTGTTGACACCTTGCTGGTGGTCTCCGCAGAAAATGGTGCTGATCGTAATACCCTTATCAATTGCCGCCTGACAAGCTTTTTTGTAGTCGACCGGACCTTGCGTGAACGGTTCGTTTCCTGCAATGAAAATCGCCCGCAGGTCGCTGTCGGTTTTGCTCCAGTCGAGTTCTCTTGTGGCAACGTCGATCACCTGTCCGCAATGCTCCGATCCACCGCGAGTCGTCAATGCGAACAACACTTCGGAAACCTTGTCGAGGTCACTCGTCAAACCGACGACCTGTCGAATGTAACCCTCTTTGGCATTCAATCCACTGTTGCCATATTCGTAGACGGCGACGGTCAGGTTGGGAGCTTTGCCGTTTTGTTTCACGGTGGCGAATTGATTCACGATTTTCCAGAGTTGTGCCCGTGCCTGATTGATCAGTCCATTCATACTGCTGCTGGTGTCAAGCAGAATCGCCATCTGGATGTTGGGGCGATTGGTCTCGGCTTCTGGTCTGGCTTCTTCGGTGGCTTCGGCTGTTTTATCTTCAGTCGCATGAGCTTTGGCAGGGGCCTGGTCAGCAACCGGTGCTGAAGATTGCTGTTGTTGTGCGGGATCAGCCGAGACAATCCCGCTGGCGGTTAATGTCAGGGCGCTGAAAACGAGGGCGGAACTGATGGCAAGTTGACGACGGGTGAAGTGCATTTCATTCTCCTTGGTAACAACTACGATTCGAGGCTTACAGTTTGAGGGCTTACATGGTTGGATTTCATTGTTCCCCAAAAGTGGGGGGGGATGATTCGTCCGCAGTTTGCGTTTGCTCGTCACTCAAAAGAGTATACTTGAAAATCGGCCTGCTCCCTGTAACGACTCTGTAACCGAACGGTGCGGTTCACTCGCCCAAATTCGTCCAGCCGCCGCGTACTGTCTCATTTCAAAAGAGTGCGGTGGTACCGCGATGGCGTAACGTTTCAGCTAGACTACGTCTAGTTTTATCGTAGCGGCTGGCGAACCATTTGGAACTAAAATACTCGTTCGGGTGACGCTACGGTTATCTCGGATGTGCTCTAAACAGTTTCCTCTTTTGTGTGATGGTTCCTCGCTCGTGGGAGTCTGCGTTTGCAGGCCAAAAGACGATTTTCGCGCCACAGAAGAGAGTAATACGCTCTGGAAGTAAAGCGGCAAACGTCATATCAAGACGTTTCGGCCACCTGAAACCCCATCTCAAAGAGACGTTGCCGGATGCTTTCGCGCTTCAGCAAATCGCGAAAACGTTGAACACTCAGCCGGGAAAGTCGTGATTTCGGTACGAAGAAGTCGTAACGCTCTTCCTGAAGTGGAAGGAAAGCGAGATCGTAAAGCCGAGCGACCGGCTCAATCGCGATGCCCCAATCGGCACGATTTTGCTGCACGGCTGCAGCCACTGCATTGTGAGACCTGGCCTGCATCGCGTAACCAGCTGGTTGATGACCGTTGAGCAGACGATCAGTCAGAATCCGTGTCCCACTGCCGACGTTGCGATTGACCATCAGGCAGTCCGACTCAGACGCAACAAAACCAACGATCGCTTCCGGGGTCTTCCCTGCGAATCGACTGTCACCTTTGCGAAAAACAACCCCCTGCATGCGGGCATAACCGGGGATCAATTCCAGTTCGTCCGTCAAAAAAGGCTGGTTGTAGATGCCGGATTTCTCATCGAGCAAATGAACACCCGCGATGTCACATTCGCCTCGTTTTGCCGCGGCCAGTCCTCCCAGGCTGCCGACGTTCATCAGTTTGATGCTCATCCCGGTGGCGGAAAGTTCACTCAGGAGAAAGTCGAGGCCTGCGCAATGGCTGCCAATCGCGACAAGATCAGCCGGGCGAGTCTGCTTGCCAATCCGTGTGACTGAAACGTGTGTCTCTGCTTCGACGAATTCCTGCTGAGCTTCAATCGTGATGAAACCGTCGGCACAACTGAAGGTCGTTACCGAGCCGGAGCCTTTGCCCATCGGATAGGCGACCAATGATAATTCCCCTACTTCTGAGGCGTCGGTTTCGACCAGGCTTACGAGCAGGAATTCGGTGCGGCCTCGTTCGGAGTTAACGCGCATCGGCAGCCTGGCGATGACCGTTTCATTTTCAGTAACTGCTCTTCCGGCAAACGCGCGAATGACCGGAGCGACAAATTCGTGAAATGTGAATATCGCGGAGGTCGGAAAGCCAGGGAGGATAACAACGGGTTTGCCGTTCGTCGCTGCCAGACAGATTGGCTTTCCCGGCTTGAGCGCCACGCCGTGGGCCACTATTCCCGGATCGCTCAACTCGTTGACGACATGATAAGACAGATCACCTGCCCCTTTTGATGTGCCACCGGAGAGAATGACGGCATCGCATTCCAGGCCGCGCTGCAGCAAATCCCGCAGGACATTTTTGTCATCGGGCGCAATGCCCAGACAAACGGGTTCGCCACCAAGTTCAGTGACTGTCGCAGCGAGGATCGCCTGATTGGAATCGAATACAGTACCGGAGGAAGGCGATTGTCCCGGTGCCATAATTTCATCGCCCGTGGAAATCAATGCGACTTTCGGTTTTCGGAATACGGAAACCTGATCAATTCCGACAGCCGCCAAAACGCCCAGTTCCCGCGACGTCAAAATGGTTCCGTGTCGCAGGATGGTCTCGCCACATGTGATGTCCGTGCCGGCGAAGGTAATCATTTGTCCGGATGTTGCCGGGCGAAAAACCTGGAGCGACAGTGGTTCAGTCGTTTCATCGAGTTCAGTATGCTCGACCATCACTACGGCATTCGCCCCGCGTGGCAACATCCCCCCAGTGGCAATGGTCGTGGCTGAGCCCGCCTGTACGGTCAGTTTCGGAGCGATTCCGGGAGCGAGCAGTTCGGATGTCAGTGTAAGTGTTTTGGGGCGATCTTCGGTTGCTCCAAAGGTATCTTTGGCGATGACGGCAAAGCCATCGACGTTGGAACGATCAAAGGCTGGGACATCGACGGGCGATGCGATTTCCTCAGCCAGCACCCGTTCCAAAGCGAGTGCTGCAGAAACCGTTTCCACACCCGGCGGATTCATATCGAGACAGGACTGAAACCGCGTGGTTGCCTCGTCCCGGCTCAGGATGTCGAGAAACTGTTGCTGCCGAGCGGCTGTGCGGAGTTCTGATTCGGGATGCGACACGCCCCAATTCCCTTTTTCGATTACGCTATTTGCGGGACCAGGAATCGTACAGGTAGACCGTCACCTTTTCCCCCGGCCCAAAGCCTTCGGAATCAGTCGGCACAATCACAAATCCGTCTGCCTGAGTGGTTGAAGACAATATCGATGCACCACTGATGGCCAAAGGAGTCACGCCGTCATCGTGAATCCTGACCCGGCAGTAATCCAGCCGACCGATCGCCGAGACGATCTTCTTCTGTAGCCCGTACATCTGCTGAGAATAAGGCCAGTCAATCCGGCTGCCTCCCAATCGGCGAATGATGCGTCCCGCAAAAAAATCGTAGGCACACAGACACGACACAGGATTGCCGGGCAATAATACAACCGTGGATTCGCCCACACGTCCTAAACCTGTTGGACTGGATGGTCGCATTGCGATGCCATGAATGGGCAACTCCCCTTCCTCGACAACAATGACAGGAGCAAAATCCTCGGCTCCGACACTCGATCCACCCGAAACGAGTACGACGTCGGCTCCGGGAGAAATGATCGCGGTACGAACTGCCTCGCAGTCATCAGAGATGTGAATGCAGGATTCGAGCATTCCGCCGTCTCGTTCAACAAGTCCCTGCAACATGACGGAATTGGAATCGAAAATCTGATACGGACTGCGCGTCTCGCCTGGTTGAACCAGTTCATTTCCGGTGATCACCAGGCGGATTTTTGGCTGTCGTATAACTTCCACTTCGGTGACTCCCACCGATGCCAGCAGACCGACATCCTGCGGGCGCAGTCGGCGATTCGAATTCAGGATTTTGTCACCTTTGCGAATATCTTCTCCAGCCAGACCGACATGTTTGCCCGGTGTCACCGCCTGCGTAATGTGAACCTGCTTATCTTCGAGTATCGCGAATTCCGCCGGCACAACCGCATCGACTCCCAAAGGGCACGGGGCACCAGTCATGATGCGAACACAATGACCACGTGCAACTTCGCCCAAAAACGGTTGCCCGGGAAACGATTCGCCAATGAATTGGAAAGCAATCGGATTGTAGTCCCCCGCCCCCACTGTTTGATCCGCCTGCAGTGCGTATCCATCCATTGCCGAGCGGTTGAAAGGAGGAACATCCATTTTCGATTGGATATCGCCTGCCAGCACACGCCCATGCGAGTTGGTGGTTGGGCACGATTCTGAATGGAGTGGTTTGATTCGTTCATCAATCCAGGCCCACACATCGCGCACCAGCATCCGTTCGCGAAAACCGCGCATGCGAACATCCTGGTTTGGTGTCGAGGGGGGGGACATGGTGTCAATCGATGGCGTTAATCCGCATGCTGTTTCAGTCCGGCCCGCACGAGTGCGGCGCGATAGTCTTCGGGATGATTCAGATTCTGAAAGGAGTCGAGGTTCGGGTCAACGATACGCAGTTCCTCCATCGGAATTCGCAAGGAATCCGAGTCTTCGACAAGGTGCAAAGGGCGTAGCTGGTCCCGGGAGATCAACTCGCGAATTCTCCCGTGCAAATACGGGCGATAGACGGCCGTTAGCGGATGATAGTACTCACCATCGAAGGGAATCGCGATCTCGTGAGCCTTCAGCAACGAGAGCAGGTGCCGGACCAGTTCTGGCTTCAGCAGCGGCACATCGCAGGCGGTGACAAACGCGGCATCACAATGGGAGTGTAGAGCCATCAACCCTGAATACAATCCAGCCAGCGGACCTTTCGCTTTCCACTTATCACGTGAGACGAGAACACCTCCGGGCAGGTCAGAGAGTTGTTGATCCTCCGCCGCCACGACGACAATCGGGTGAAGGACCGGTGAGAGTATGCGAATGATACGGCTGAGCATCAGTTCGTCGCCAAATGGAAGTGACCATTTCGGCTTCCCCATCCGTTTGCTTTGCCCACCACACAGAACAACACCACCGAATTTGAGAGCTTCTGTTGAATCCATGAAGACATGTTAAGATCCAGGAGGTTGCAGCCCAAGTGATCATCCCCTTCCGTGCTGGGGTGGAATTCTTGCCTTCAGATGACACATCGATCTGGCACATTACAATATCTGACACATTACAATGAGCGTCATCTGAAACAGTGAATTGGGAAGTGAATGAGAATGAACAAAACCCCGTCTGACCCGGAACTGGAATCTCAGTCGCCCTGGTATCATGAAGGACTTCGATTCGAGTGCACTCAATGTGGCAATTGCTGCACAGGTGATCCTGGTGTGGTCTGGGTTACGGATGAGGAGATCGCCAATATCGCCAGGCACATGGGCAAGACAATGGGAGAAGTTCGGTTGTTCCACACACGACTATATGGGCAACGTGTTTCCCTCAAAGAGTTTGCCAACGGCGATTGCACGTTCTTTGATAGCCAGACGCGTGGATGCACAATTTATCCGGTTCGCCCAGCGCAATGCCGCACATGGCCTTTCTGGAATTCCAATCTTGAATCGCCTGGAACGTGGGAAGAGGTGAAGAAGATTTGCCCCGGTACTGGACATGGCGATTTCATCAGTTTGGACGAGATTCAACGACGTGCGGCTGAAGTCGAGATGTAATTCACTCGAAACGGTTTACGTCGATATTCTGTTGCCCCAATCCAGCAGAGCTTTCCGTTTTCGGCGGGATTCCCGATAGCCGTCACGTCAAAATGGTGGAATTTTGCCGGTTGTATCGAATTCGCTTATTTTTCTATTTCGCTGCGACGATACTTAATATACGAACCGTTTTTGATCAGCCGTTTCAAGCGACTTACCGTCCAGTAAAATGCGACATAATATGTTGTAAAATAATAGTTTGCGTCTTTTTTTGAGAACTGGATTCGGTTGCAGCTGTGAATGTTCGATGGCTTCAACGCATCGATCATAAGTTGTCATCAGGAGTTAGGGAAATGCAGAGACTTCATGAAATTGAGCACATCAGCGTGCAGATGCATTGTCGCTGACAAGTCGTCTTGACACTAAGTCCAGTTTGGAAATAAACTTGAGTCAGAATTTGTAACTCAAAGGAAGAGTCGTCGAGGCCGCTCGGCACCTCTCGCGGGAGACACGAGTTGTGACCAAGAAAGAAATTGTCAAAGCCATCTCCGAGGAACTTGGACTCACCCAGTTGAAGACCAAGGAGATCGTGCAGAAGACGTTCGATGCGATTGTGGAGACATTAGTCCGCGAGAAGCGTATCGAATTACGAAACTTTGGAGTGTTCGAGGTCAAAAAACGGGCCGCAAGAAAAGCGCGGAACCCTCGGACAGGAGAGCGGGTCGACGTTGCGGAAAAATTCGTTGTAACGTTTAAGCCCGGAAAAGAGATGGAAGAAAAGGTGCGACTGTTGGAAGAAGCGAGTGCGGCTGAAGCCGCAGCAAGAGCCGCCGCTGCTGGCGACGGAACTGTCCCAATGACATCGCCCGCCCAACTTTCGACACCTGCACCACAATCGGAAACGCCAGCTCAGGCGCCTTCCACTCCACAGGAAACGAATTACGGTTCCTCATTTGGAACGACTTAAACTTTTTTGATTATTGAAGTAAGCAGTCGAAGGAATAGCTGGGAACGGATTCCAGCCTCCGTTGACAAAATAGGATGGATGCGAAACAGGTTGGTCTTCGTAATTCACTGAATTGATCGGCGATTTCGACTTAACTGTAACCATCACAAACAGATGCCGAATCTGGATTTGCTTCAGGGAGGAAGCAATGAGAAAAACAGTGTTGACATTGATGTTGCTGGCCTCGGTGACAATGGAATTGGGATGCTTTCTCCCAATCTACTCCTCATCGCCTGATCGCCGGGCCCGTCAGTTGATCTTTCAGTCGGAAAGCCTGAGACATATTCCGAATATATGGGAACGTGTCTGGGCGATGGAAATGCCCGATCTCGCCACTCCCTACCGAACGCATGGTGGCGTTATCTGAACGGCATTACATCAAATTCAAGAAATGGTTGCGGCTTTTCGATGCATGTGCATTGATGAGCCGCTTGTTCTTGCGCCACTGCAACATGGCAGAAATTGAGCGATACTTACCCGCCCGACAGCGCCTGCATCACAAATATCTCCGATTCTTCCTTCACCAGGTCGCTCAAAGTGACGCGATCAGAAATTGTCTGGCCATCGACAAAGATCACCACATGTTTTCGCAGCCGATTTTGGTCGTCGGTTACATAGCCACGTAATTTCGGATTCGTCACGAAGACCGCCTCCAGAGCATCGCGAACGGTCGATCCATTTACCTGTTGAGCGGGGCAATCCAGGTGCATTTTCAGGTGTGGCGTGAATTCGATTCGGGGCATGTGTGTTCGGCTCGCGATCAGTCAGACGGGAAGCAGATTCTGGTCTTCATCAAAACACATCGAGACCAACTCGGAAGTGATTTCCACATTCTCGATATCCCTCAGCAGCGGCAGGCAGGCTTCACTCGCCAGCATTTCCGAAAGATGCAATGTGTCCTGAATCTGGATGATACGGGCGTTTTCCGGCGGTGTCAGACCAATGGTCGAAAGGGCTGCCGCGATAGTTTCCTGATCAGTATCAAAACCAATCGGCAAAGCGGCCGCTCGCGGATGCCCACTGGTCATGCAGTTCGTCCGCGTGGTTTCCAGATTGATCTGGCTCAGAGTGCGATTATTCGTGAAATCCGCCAGGCCAATACCGGTGGCATTCCCCTTCGTCTCGGGCGTTAACCCACGAACGAAAATTCGCCGGGTGCGAAAGGTCGAATTATTCTGATCAAAGTCATCCGAATTCCGGCCAATGACATTCGTATCCATCCCGGTTCCGCTGACATTCTTGCCGAAACGATCAATGATCAACAAGTCGAGTTCATCCAGTGGCAACCTCGGCAACCATTGATAGGCGATCTTGAGAAGTTCAGTTTCTCGCTGCAGAAAGTCTTCCGGGGCGATCGCCTCGACGATGGCCGTTTCATCGAATTGGTTTTCCACAATTGCCACACCTGCAATCACGCCGCAATTGTCCAGTACCTTTTCTGCGACAGCGTCGACAATTTCCTGAAAGGAGAAATCAAGAAAGGCGCGATGATAAATTTTCGCACCTTCGTGTTTACCCAGACCAATCAGCATCATCTTGTGCAATCCGGATTCAATCGGCCCCACGATACCAGTATGTGGCTTCACTCGATTCACAACGAACACATGGTCGGCTTCGTACGCATGTCGATCGAAATAAACCGGGACACCTTGAGGAGTTTCTGCAACGACGACCGTCTCCATTGATGAGCGAACCTCACATCCCATCGCCTCTTCGGTAATGCCGTATTCAGCCAGCACGCTGGTCTGTCCTCCAGCGGTGCCTCCACCATGACTGCCCATGGCGGGAACAATGAAAGGCTGAGCCTGCAATTGCCGAAGATGATCGATGATCGTGCGCGTGATGACATCGATGTTCGCGATCCCGCGACTCCCGGCCGTAATTGCGACAGACTGCCTCGGTCGAATGATCTTCGCCAACCGCAGGTTTCCCAACTGATGTTCAACTTCTTCCGCGACGTTGTCGATGCGAATCGGGTCGAACATCTGGCGAACGCGTGCCATGCGGGGAAAGGACATTTTGGACGGAACTCCTTCTTGAGCGGCTTACTTTCTGGTGTGATGCCACCGGTTCGTGGGCGACTATCAATGCAAGCTGAGAGACATTCTTCTCGGCACGAGAAAGCGTAATATGCTTTCATTCCCAATTCGGTTGGCGCCTGACTGTCACGCAGACAATGTAGCAAATCCCTCAGAAAAATCGGAGAGGTGGTCACCTCTGAACACGACGGGTGTCGACTTCTGTTACATTGCACATGAATCCAAAGGACCGAATCATGTCCCGCCAAAATTCAAATTCCAGTGCTGCCGGGAACACATTGATCGTCACAGAGACAATCTGCATTCCACACGTCGAACTGGACTTCACATATTCGCGCAGTTCGGGACCCGGCGGTCAAAACGTGAACAAGGTGAACACACGGGTGCAAATGCGTTGGGACGCCACCCAATCGACCGCATTGCCGGAAGAGGTTCGCAAACGATTTCTTGAGCAGAATCGGTCACGAGTCACAACGGACGGCATGATCCTGATTACCAGCCAACGATACCGGACGCAGATCCGAAATGTGGAGGATTGTCTCGACAAGTTGCGGTCGCTTGTCTTGCGAGCCACTCTCGTCCAGAAGAAACGAAAGCCGACTCGTCGCACCGCGGCTTCGAAACGCCGCCGTTTGGCAGATAAGCGTAAACGTTCTGAACGAAAGCAGATGCGCCAATCTCCCAAACTCAACGATTGATCTTTCTCCCTCATTTGCCGATTTGACGGCGGTCTTGTCGGAAATCCGGAATTTCATTACATTTCCGCCCTGATTTGGGCGGTTTTCAGCCGTCTGCGAAAACTCTTCGACATCGCGCGTTTCAGCGGCTTCATGGATTCATAGCCCTGCGCCTGTTTGCCCCTCATCGAACCTTTGTGCTCGGAATGGACTTCGGCATGACGACCCGCAATGCTGTTTCGCATTTGATGATTGTAACCCTGGTTGCTGCGTTGATTTGGGGTGGGCATCGACTGCTGACACATTCCGAAGCAGATTCCTCTGCAGAAGATACGCAGCAACACGAATCAGCGGATAAGAACAAATCAGCGCATAGGAAAGGTGTTGTCTCAACCAAAAAATCCACAAGTGAAACATGGCCGTTTGGCAACAACATCCGACTTGCATCCGGTTCCAGGCCAGCCGAGTTACCCGAAGCTGAAAGCGCGCAGCCCATAGTGCCAATTCCGTCTGGAAGTCACGCCCGTTTGCGAGCCCTCATTCGTCGTGAGATCCCACAGGCGGGCGAGGACGAAATTGAAATCTGGGTGGAAGAACTGGAAAACATGCCGTTGGAAACGGCGCAACAGATTCTGACAATCCGTAAACAGTTTCAACTGCAGGGGACGATGCCGGAATGGAATCCCATATCACCATTGGATTTGGATGTGAATTCTCCCTCGGTGGCGTACCCACAATTGTTGCCTTCAAAACCCTGGCATGAAGAAAAACAGGGTTCGCCGCATACGCTTGCGATCCGGAAATCGATTGACTCCTTGAATGAGTCGCGCCTGATTGTGATACACAACATTGCTAACGCGGATACGCCCGGCTATAAACGTTTTCGCATTGTTACGGTCGAACAGCCCATCGGGCGCGTTGCGAGTCTGGATCAACAGGATGAGACCTTGTCGCGTCTGATCGAAGGGGATGCCCATGCGGGAATCGGTGAGAACGAACCTGCCAGGCTTCCCGTTGCAACAAATGAAACCAACCCACAAACGGCCTTGAGTTCACCACTGACGCGAGTCTTCCTGCAGGGCAAACTCGAAACAACGGACAACGATTGGGATCTCGCCATTGATGGCGCCGGGTATTTCCAGGTTACTTCCGGCGATTCTGTTTTCTACACGCGGGCCGGTATTTTTTCTCTCGACGCTGATGGTCAAGTTGTTGTCGCGGCTGCGAGACCGAAGCCTGTTCTTGAACCGGTAATCAGCATCCCAGCAGATGTGAGCCAGATTGTGATTCACGAAGATGGCGTCGTTCAAGTCGAACAACCAGGTAACAACGAGCCCACTGAAATCGGACGTATTGAACTGGTTCGGTTTGCCAATCCCAATGGGATGGAACTGGCACGAGACAACCTGTTCCGTGCGACACCAGAATCGGGAGCACCAGTGGCAGGGAATCCGTCGAGCGACGGGTTCGGCAAGCTGCGTCAAGGCGTGGTGGAATCATCGAACGTCATCCTGCAGGATGAGCTGAACAAGTTGGAACAGTTGACTCTGCAAATTGAAACACTGCGAAGGCAACTCGACATGCCGTGACGCGATTTCGGATCGCATTGCTTCAGCGGTCAGAAATGAAGTCCCACATTCGCGACCAACCTGGTTTTTCCTTCGGGGAAAGCCAGTGCGGGCGTCAAACACGGCTCTCCATCTTTCCGTTTATGGTCCCATTGCACGATACGTCGCCAACAATCGCTCAGAATAGAGCGTATTACGCTTCTTCTGTACCAAGATGAGCGTCATTGGCCCGCAAACATAGTTCCCCACGAGCCAGAGACGTAAAAGGCAAACTGCTCTAAAACCCCTTTTCCGCAATACGCGCGCGGCCGTTGGGTTGATGGAACTTATGTTTCGTCAATCCAACGGTGCATTATATTCCAGGCGGTGTCATCACAATGCTTCCCGCGCAGCAAAAACGCCCACATCACTGCGGGCGCAGAAATTTGGGCACCGGCGTGATACCGGTGCCGCGAGGGGGAGATGATTGGGGGGAAGGGAGTCCGTTTCGGGAATGTGCGATCACTTTTCCGTGTGAGGTTTCTGGTGGAAATCTGTATGTATCTGCAGACAAAAAGCCGTTCTTCGCTGCCACAATACGCTTTACTTTTCTGTTTGCACCAGAGCCGGGCCAGCGGTTGTCTTCTTGCGAGCCACCCACCCCGATTTTTTCGTTACCGGTCTGGAGACGGTGTGACGCAGTGGGCCATTGTATTCCTGAGCCTGCGGTCCGTTGAAATCGGGGGTCGGTGCCAACTCCTTTTCGTGTGAGGTCCGTTGACCGCTGAAAGGGTTATTGTCGGGTGCATTCTTCGATTCGCGAGTACGATTGAATTTTTTGGCATCGCCGTCGTAGCTGTTCTTATTGTCTCCGGCGTTGGCAGACCGCTTGGAACTGGCGGGATCGGGTTCAGGTTGCAAAGCCGTCTGCGGAGCGTAAGTGGCGTATGGACTATAGCCATACGCAACACTGGAGCCGATGGGTACGGTCTTCATCACCGTCACGGGGCGCATTGCAGTCACTTGTTCATCGACGTAGCGAACCGTGTTGACGGCGACTTTTCGCGTTGTCGTATGTGCCACCATGCGAGTGACGTTGTAGGTTACTTTGCGAGTACCATGATGCGCCACCTGCCGCGTCGTGGGGACCATCTGAACAACCTGACGCGGAACGTATTGCCGATGAGCGATATATCGCGGAGCGAAAGCGGAACGCAACGAATAGGTCGTGCGATTCCACCAGCCAATCAGATTTGCCCGGCCATCATACTGACAAGGTGACACCCGGCAATTGGGTTGGTACTGAGTTGTCCAGTAACCAGCGTTGCGCGTCACCGCGCGACATTCGGTGATGTTCTGGTAGGAAACCGTCGGCACATCGACCGTTCGGGTTTCGGTGACCGGGCGATATTCGGTTACAGGCTGTTCAACGTACTTTGTCTCGATAACCGGTCTCCGAACAGTCTGTTTAACCTGACGGTATTCCGTTACAGGAACCGTCCGGTAGCAAGTCTGTGCGACAGGCTGCACGCACTGCTGCACGATCGGCTGAGCACAGGCACAGGGGTCATAGCCACGGAACCATTGAGCAACAACTGGAGAGGTCGTCATCGAGGTCGCGACGATACTCAACACAACGATTTGACGAATCAACCTTTTGGACATGGGCACCTTCCTGGCGAAGAGAGATTTTGAATTGCCAATCTTGGGAGTCAGTGGTGGATGAAAAAGGCCGACAACAGTTCTGCGGCCAGACTTTGTGACGTAACGAAATTGCGATGCGACGAAATTGCGGATGAAGGCCCAAAGGGCCATCCGGCATCCGAAAGGATTTCCATTTTTTGGTTTTGAGGAAGAGCAAACAGAAGACGGGGTCGGAATGGTAACAGCAGTCAAAGGCGTCTGGAAAAATCCGCCTCTTCTCGCTGAGTGGGGCAGTGGTTTATCGGATAAAAAATTTTGGGTCAAGTCCCGTCATGAGAGAAACCGATAAAAAGCGATTCGTCTGGTTCGTTGGCAGTCAAACGGAGTTCGGAAGTCACTTTTTTTTCTGATGTTGCGCTGTTGTTGTAAGTTTTACGAAGTTCAGAAATTCGACCGGTAACTGGCTGATTTTGCCTGTTGTCATCCCCGTTCACAGCAGGGAAGATGGAAATACGGAGGTCCATCTATAACGGTTTTCCGGGAATTGCCTGTCGTGACGATTCTTCAGATGCCGATGAATTGGAATGAATGCCGTTCCCGGCAGGGAACGCGTCACCAGAGATGTCATCCACGTGTGAAGGAGCACGCCAATGTTGAAGAGAATTGTTCTGGCCATGTTGAGTTGTGCTGCCTTCGCTGCGTGCACTGGCCTGTTGAATCCGACTCGAGTGGAAGCGTATGGAGAAGGGCAACCGACCGACTGGAACCGCTTCTATTACTACCCATACGTGTATTATCCCCAGAACTTCCAAAACAACCGAGGAAGCTACAACCACCTCTACTACCGCTATCCCGCCCAGCGGCGGATTCCGGTCTACAACAAGGGTTGGCACAACTTCTACCCGAAAGAACGCCCGTATCATCGCGGACATCACTTCATTCTGGATGTCTTCTGAGCCAGATGGAACACGATAACAAAAGCGGTCGTGACTGGTGTCGTCGGCCAAATAAACTATAACAGCGGCAGTTACGGGAGGTAGTGGATCTCACCGTCAGGACATCACCGAACAGGTAGACAGACATGTCGTCTGAGAAGACCGAAGGTCTGATTATTCGACTCGCTGATTTCAGCGAATCGAGTCGGGTGGTCACGTTTTTCACTCGTTCGTTTGGCCGGATCTCGGCCCTGGCGAAAGGGGCAAAACGGTTGAAAGGCCCCTTCGAGTCTGCTCTTGACCTGTTAACAACGTCTCAGATAGTCTTCCTGCGAAAATCCTCGTCCAGTCTCGATTTGCTGACCGAAGCGAAACTGGTTCGACGATTTCGGCCGAACGAAAAGTCGTTGATGTCGCTTTATGGTGGCTATTACATCGCGGAACTGCTTTCGGAATTGACCGTTGACTACGATCCTCAACCTGACCTGTACAGCGCAGCGTGTAATGCGTTGCAAAGTCTGGAGGGGGCGGAGTCGCCACAACAGAATCTGGTTCAGTTTGAAGTCCGGTTGTTACATGAAACTGGCCAACTCGCCGAGTTCGATCAATGTCATGTTTGCGGGACACCAACCACAGGAGGAAAGATATTTGCATTCTGGGTCTCGCAAGGTGGACTGCTTTGCGAAGGTTGTCGCCGACAGGATTTTTCCTCTCAGAAAGTTTCCTCCGGCAGCATTGCGATCCTGAATGCCATGGCGGGTCGTCTCGCCAGTTCAGAAGTGGTCGAACAATTCCCAGTTGTGCAGACCGCACCGTATGAGGATGGCGACTTTGCCCGACACATCCAGGCTTCACCACAACAGATTCTCGAAATCCATTGCATCACGGTCGCGGCAATCACCCATCTCATTGGGAAGCGGCCCAAAACTCTCCGATACCTGCAGTTCTGAAAAACCAACCCGTCGTCAGAAAATCCGTTTCCCTTCGAGATCATCAAGGATGATGAATCGATCTTTCTGCTCGCGCCACCATACGACGTTGCAGTCAACTCTTCGGAAGGATCCGTTCGAAATGTCTGCCCCGAAAAACAAAATACTTTCTCTCAGCTCGTCTGCAATGGCGATCTGCCTGCTGTCGCTGATTCTCCTGGGCTTCACTGGCTGTTCTTCACTGAATATGACCGCGTTGAAATCGGACAACGGGGAATGGACGTTTGCCAGGTCTTCCGCGAAAAAATCTGACGAAGCAAAAAGCCCGTTGATGAAATTGATCTCATTTGATCAGTTTCACAACAAGAGTGAGGAAACCACTCAACCCGCTGTTCAACTTGCGGGGTCGCTGGAACCGATTGACGGGCAGGCCGCATTCGACGATGCGATGCGGTACTACGATAATCAGGATTACAAAAAGGCTGAGCAGGAGTTGAAGAGTATCGCGAAGAAGCATCAGAACAGCCGGATTCGCGAAGACGCCATCTTTTATACGGGTGAATCACTCTACAAGCAGCAGCGGTATCCCTACGCTCAGGATCAATACGACCTGTTATTGAAGGAGTTCCCGCACACTCGGTACATGGAAAAGGTCGCGCGACGCATGTTTGCGATCGCCAGCCACTGGTTGCAGGCACCGAAGCTGGCGACATCGGACGATATCAAGCCGGTCAACTTTGAAAAACCGATGAGTACGCCCAAACCGGATGAAAAGGCGGTCAAAAGCAAAGATCCGACACGTCGAGTTCCCATCCTGCCGCAATTCTGGGATCGTACCCGTCCCATGTTTGACACGAATGGCCGTGCATTGCAGGCATTGCAATCGATCTGGATGAACGATCCTTCGGGCAAACTCGCCGATGATGCCGTAATGATGGCCGCCAGTTTTTACTTGCGTCAGGGGCGTGATCAGGAAGCCGAACGGTACTACAGGATTCTCCGCGAACAGTTTCCCGACAGCCCTTACCTGGAACAGGCATTTGTGTTGGGTTCGCACGTCACACTGACCTCCTACCAGGGAGCGGCTTACGATGGGAAGAAACTCGACGAGGCACGAAAGCTGAAAGAAAGCACACTTCGGCTCTTCCCGGGGGCGAAAGAGACGACTCGCTTGCGGAGTGAACTCCAAAAAATCGAAGAAGCGAAAGCGGCCAGCATCTGGAAGGACATCGAATACTATCAGGCCAAAAACCTTGACAAGGCAACCGCCATCTATTGCCAGGTCCTGCTCGAAGAGCATCCGCATTCATCATATGCCGCCCGTGCCAGAGAATTACTGCGCAAGGTCGCCCCTAACGCAGCCATTCCGACGCCGGCTTTGCAGCCACCTCCGTCGTACAGCGAGTTTATCGGACCAGAACAGGGTGGAATGACACTCGCCGAAGCGTTGAAGGAAGAGGGTTCTTCACCATCGGTGAGTGCGACTCTGCAACACGAATTCCCGCAACAGACGGTTCTCGATGAGATCGAGGAAGAGGAACACCAGGAATCCCAACAGGCACGCCTCGGACGATTGACGCGAATCTTCCTGCGGCAACAAAGAGAAAAAGCTCGGATTGAATCGGGTGAAGCACCAGAAACTCAAAACAAGCCCGCACCCGTGAAAAAGAAATGGTGGGAACGGAAATCCTCTACAAATCCTTACTCGAGTGATTAGAGCGTATTACGCTCCTTCGTGGCGCGAGGGACGTTTTTCGTCCTGCAAATACAGATTCCCGCGAGCGAGAACCGTCACACGAAAAAGGAAACGGCTCTAATAACTCAGGTCAACACGCCATGATGAACACACGAAAAGGGACATCCCGCATCCGGCCAACTGGTCGGTTTGAAATTGACAGGTGGGGTGTGCATTTTCTGCTCGGCGTTCTGTGTACCACGTTTCTGACAAGTGGTGGATGCGGATACATGGTTGGTGCACCGTACGCACCGGAGGTCCGCACCGTTGCCGTGCCGATTTTCGAGAACAACTCCTCACGTCGGGGTATTGAAGTCCAATTGACGGAAGCTGTTCAGAAGGAGATCCAGGCACGGACACCATTCCATCTTGCGAATGAACCCTATGCGGACACCCGACTGATTGGGCGAATTGTCCAGGTGAATAAACGCGTTCTTGGGCAGACCGGTTTCGACGATCCGCGCGAATTGCAGGTGAGCCTGGCGGTCGAAATCAAGTGGGAGGACACCCGCAACAGCCGTGTGATTGCCGAAAGCCATGTTCCCTTTGCTGCAGAGGCGACGCATCTCTCTGCTGAAGCGAGTTTCGCGCCGGAAATTGGGCAATCGCTCGCCACGGCAAACCAGACAATGGTTGACGACATGGCGAGACAAATCGTCAACAAAATGGAAACGCCCTGGTAAATCGCGACGTCACTACGTTTTACCTTGCTCCCGCAACTCACGTTTCCAGCGGATGATGTCGGACAAAATGTCATCCAGCGAGCGGCCTGGCTTCATAGCAATGGCCGATTCCAACCTCGTGGTATCCGGTACACGACGCCGAACATCTTCAAAGTCTTCCGCGTACGCTTCCCTGTAGGGGATAAACTGCGTCTCAATCGACGGGTCGATTTTCTCAATCACCTTGTTCGCCAGACTTAGAATCGAGACCGGCTGATCGCTGCCGATGTTGAAAACTCCACCGACGGTGATGTCCGATTCAGTTAGCTTGATGATGCACTCAACCACATCTGACACGTGAGCAAAACAGCGTTCCTGCCCGCCATCGTCATAGACAATCACCGGCCCACCATCCAACGCCTGATCCACAAATCGGGGAACCACCATCCCGTAGTCACCCACCTGCCGGGGACCGACGACATTGAAGAATCGACCGATGACCATCTGCAGACCAAGTTTTCGCTGGTATGCCAGCGCCAGGAATTCGTCGATTGCCTTGGAACAGCCATACGCCCAGCGTGGACGCGATGTCGAACCAAAATGCAAATCATCTTCTTCGGTCCAACGTTCTTTCGGATTCTTCCCGTAGACTTCGCTGGTCGACGCCAGGAAAAAACGCTGTCCGCCAAGCGCGGCAAGCCGCAACAGCAGTTCGGTTGGGTAGATGTTGGTCTCGATGGTTTTCACCGGATTGTCGGCCACCAGTTTCACCCCAACTGCTGCCGCGAGGTGATAAATCACATCCACGCCGATCACCACGTCATTCAGCAGAACCGGATCTGTGATGGAACCAACCCGCAATTGAAAATTGGGATGGTCCTGAATCGCATCCAGGTTTTCTCTGCGGCCCGTTGTGAGGTCATCCACAACAGTCACCCTGTTGCCTTTGGCAATCAGCCGTTCTGCAAGATGACTGCCGATGAAACCGGCTCCCCCGGTGATCAGACAATGCTTCACTTTGCCTCCGCCTTTCTCTGCTGACTCTCAGATTTGGTTTCGTACTCGAACCCGATCACCAACCTATCTCAATTGCCGCGTCAAGGGAATTCCACGAACGAAATGTCACGACAGAATTGAGGACGAGCGCCCAATGCGCTGCGAGGGTAGTTTGATATGTCACAACCGTTAAAATCCCGGTATTCAGAAAAATTGACAGATTGTGCATAACCGTGTTAATCGGATGAAACGTTACAGCCGCTTTCATCGACCCAGACGGAACCCCCAGATGTGACATGAGCGTCACATAACTGACGATATTGATTGAAGATAGGATAATGTTCCGGTTATAGCGATTGTATCGATGGCACGAATGGTACGGGATCTGCTTTTTCTCACGATTGAATCGAAATGAACGGTTCTACAGCCTGTGCCGAAAAGAAGGGCCAGGGGCAATGACGGATGAAGGCGCATTTTCAGAGTTCCGCACCTTCGTCCTTCGGCGACCCCAATGCCTTGGCATCAGGTCGAGCCGTTTCAGATTCACGCGTCACTGAAACGAGAGTCAGTGTCCGTGGCGATTCGAGAGAGTCCGATTTCTTCGCGGCGTTGTGAGAGAGCGTCGCGAGGGGCAGCCGGTTGTGCCCCGGCTGTGTGGCTGCTCGGAACCGCGGGATGTGGTGGATGAGAGGTTATTGAGTTCCACCCGATGACATCCCCGCACCGCGGCTCCAGGCGGTCGAATTTCTTGTGCCAACGTGAAGCCGGTTCAGGCCGGGCGCCTCCCTTTTTTTCACGCTGAAATAGCGTTTGCGGGGACGTTCCGCGCCGAAATAACACCGGCGAAAGGAGCCAACGATGCTTGCTTTGATGAACGACCTGTGGAGTGATGACAAGGGGTTTCTGGTTTCGGCCGAATTAGCCCTGATATTGACCATCGGGGTCATTGCGGTTGTGGTGGGTATCCACGCTGTCGCCGGCAGCGTTAACCATGAGTTGAACGATGTCGCTGGTGCAATTGGAGCACTCGATCAGTCATACCGTTACGATGGCTTTGTGAGTCCGGGGCACTCGTACGTGGGCGGTTCTGGATACCACGACGCAGCCGACGATTGCGACTGCTCGGAAATCGTTCCGTCTCGATCCGGAGTGAAATCCGGTGGTTCGGGAACAGAATCACGTGGCGTGCCGCAAGGATCGAGATTCACACCAACGCCTGCTCCGCCGAGATCTGTGCAACCAGGTTCCCAACCAGGTTCGCCGCATGTGATTCCAGCTCCTGTCGTTCCAGATTATCCGCCTCCGGCGAACGTGAAGCCATCCTATTCGACACCTGCTGTTCCTTCGACACCAGGTTACTCACAGCCGCCACAAACGACGACCTGCTGCCCACCACCGGTAACACCGGTACCCAATACCCCGGCGGTTATCGTTCCCTGGCCTGAGTTCTACGAGAGTCCAGCCGTTGTCTACCCGGCCCCGGTTTATTCAGCTCCAGTTTATTCGGCCCCAACCTGTTCACCAGCTTTGATTGACCCTTGCCTGTTCAATTGCTGTCAGTAGATGTCCACCCAGTAAACATCCATTGAGACGACGAAACGATCAGGCTTGAAATCCATATCAAAACGTTGGCTGAGGGGTGTTCGCTTGAGAGAGCGGGCGCCCCCTCAGTTCGTTCACTCACCCTTATAAAATCAGTCCGACCGACAATATCCATATGATTGGGACAACCACTGCAACTCTGGCTTTGTGGTGGAGACAATTTTCACAGCGTGAACCAACAATTCATCATCACCCGCAAATTAATTTCAGGCGAATTGTACGCCGCAATCAACAAATTGTTGTTAACAGTGTAAACCGCCATAAACAGTTCAGGTGGACATCCGAGCGGATGAACGTGCCTTGTCAAATCCTCATCAACCACATAACCCGTTTTCAGAATTGATGGTTATGACGGTTTCTCTTCGCGCGCGCTTTGCACATTGTGATCGGATTAGATGTTTGGCGCGCTCTGTGCTTTCTCCTCGCTTTCGTCTGAATGAAACGATCAGCACAATTCACTCGGATATCGCAAATGAGTGGAGCCAGGTGCTTTTCCACATTGTGATACTTTTTTCGGTGAAGCAGGTTGATTGGAATTCGTTGGACAAAGTGATGAGGCGGGCCAAACCTCACGCAGGCACACACCCTGTGTGTCGGCAATATCAGTCTGACCTGTTCCGACTCTGCATATCCACCAGACAGACTGAACATCAATACTGAACAACACGATTCACATCAGGGTCTTCGCAACGCCTTGCGTGTGAGAGAGAGACTCGGGGCTGTCGTCGCAACCGGCAGCCCCGGTGCAAATAACCACCGGCTTCATTCATACGAATCAGGTCGGCTTGAAAATACGAAGCAGACATTTCACTGCAGGAAATGGCGGAACCGACTGATCCTCGGTTCTGCAAACCGCCATTCAGTTCATTGTCCGAACATTGGCGGACCCGTGGATAACGTTCCACCTGATGCGGGAGATCAGCCGTTCAGATGTTGCATTCCACGAACAGCAATTGCGATTCGATGCACTGTTACCTCAGCCCGCACAAGCTGGACTCTCCGGTGCAGACTGTCGCACACACACTTTCTCGTTTTCTCAAATTGCGAAAAAAGGAACTCTCGAAAATGTTGAAACAACTCTGGAATGACGAAGCTGGTGTGATCATCTCCGCTGAACTCGTCCTCGTCCTCACGATTGGTGTCCTGATGCTGGTCGTAGGCCTGCACAGTGTCAGCAAAGCTGTCACGTTTGAATTGGGCGACTTGGCTCAGGCATTTGGCGCTGTGGATCAAACTTACAAGTTTGACGGATTCAGCGCACCTGGCGGCACGGGTAATCCAGATCACTCCTTGGTCAGAGGCACCGGTTCGGCTGACGAAGCAGACGATTGCGATTGCATCGAAATCATCGAAACTATTCCGACCGACAAAGCTGATCCTTCAGCACGTAACGTCGGTGAAAATGCTCCGTAAGAAAACGCCCAGCAGGGTTATTGCTTAATAACTCACTGCGATTCAATCTCCCTCGGTTTGCTTCGGCAGGCCGTGGGAGTTTTTCTTTGCGCATGTGGCAATTCTGCAGCGACCCTTTTCATGCAACCTGGGCCACCCACGTTTTATTCTCCCCGACAGACAAACTTGCAGAAGTTCGCAAAGATGAATCATAGTCGCGACGTTACGCCGTCGCGGAATGAGCTGTGCAAGCGGGAATCCAGACGATGAAGAACTGGATACTCGGCTTCGCGGGTATGACTGAAAACGAAACAATTGGGCGGCGTCGATAAAAATTCTCACAATCCGCTTAACATGCCCCATCGGAATGACTCGCAAGTCAGCCGCTCAGTGATTTTTCGTGTTGATTAGCTCATTCGCCACAACCCGAATCTTCACTTCAACTTACCAATTGATCGCTGATGTTGCGCTATGCTTGTTGTGCAGATTGCCCCCGATCGTCAGAGCCAATTTGTTTGCGCAGCAAGACAAAACGTTGTCAACGCTGTCAATGGGATTGAACAGATCTCATACCCTCAGAGACAGTCGTACCATGCCGTTGCCGTTTTGCAACATTTCCACAAGTTCAAACGAATTCATTGAACTTACGTCGCGCTGGTCGTTGATTTCTTGTCACACACCAGGCCGATTGGCGCGCTCGCTGCATCTGATTATCTCCCGTCAGTCACGACGCTGGCATGAATCAAACTTGTCACAACGATGAATCACTCCCTTCAAGAGAGTGCAACTCTTTGTGATGAGTTCATTCGGCGGAATCTGTCGAGACGGGCAATTCCTCTTTCCAGGGAGGAACTATCGACTGCGGCGAAAATCCTGCTGTTTCTGAGTATTCCGATGTTTTCCTTCGTCACGATTACTCCGATTCCTCGCCTCTCCCAACAGTTGACGCAGGGACTGCACAACATCCAAACCAGAGACATTCTGTGTCCGGGCGGCTCCCCTCCGTTCTGATGCTTCCGAACAAATCATCGGTCATTCACCACCGGAGTTCTCGCAACACTTCGGCGTGTGAGAGAGACCAGGGTTGCCGTCCTCACGGCGGCAACCCCGCGTACAAAGTGCGTCGGTTTTCACTGGGAAAGCGCACAGCGAAATCAAGGTGCGAACAACTCTGAAGAGTGCCGTCGTGCGGGCTGATTCCCCAGCACGGCAAGCTGGATTGTTGTTGCTCAACAGTCTGGATCGGGAAAGATCGATCGCGGATCTGGATCAGAGATTCTGTGGAGAGATTTCCCAAAACAGTTGGCGACTGCCACGACGTTGCGGGATGTGATGTCACATTCAGTCGGGCGGAAGCTGTCTAGTCTCTTTCTCTAGATCGCGTTTGCGAAAAAGGAACTCTGAAAATGTTGAAACAACTCTGGAATGACGAAGCTGGTGTGATCATCTCCGCTGAACTCGTCCTCGTTCTGACCATCGGTGTCCTGATGCTGGTTGTTGGTCTGCACGCTGTGACCAAGTCCATCAACTACGAACTGGGCGACATCGCTTCTGCTTTCGGTTCGATCGAACAGTCCTTCAGCTATGATGGATTCGACAACGACTCACACTCGACCGTTAAAGGCTCGGCCTACACGGACGAAGCCGATGACTGCGATTGCAGCGAAATCATCGAAACCCAACCGGTTCCCAAGGCTGATGGCAGTGCCCGTAACGTTGCAGAAAACACGTAAGTCGTTTTCTGAAACGCAGTCTGTGCTGACTTGATCGATCCTCTCGCGACTTGCAATTGTGAGTCGCGAGGGCTCTTATTTCTTCGCCTGGAGTCACCCGTTTCACAGATGTGAATCGGACTCCCGACCAAAGTCTCTTCTCTTACTTGCAAAATAAAGACATAAGGAACGTAAAATGTTGAAACAACTCTGGAATGATGAAGCTGGTGTGATCATCTCCGCTGAACTCGTCCTCGTTCTGACCATCGGTGTCCTGATGCTGGTTGTTGGTCTGCACGCTGTTGTGAAATCTGTCAACTACGAACTGGGCGACATTGCTTCCGCTTTCGGTTCGATCGAACAGTCTTTCAGCTATGATGGATTCGCCAACGGTGGCGGCGTCTGCAACAATCACCACGCTGAAGTCAAAGGTTCGGCCTACACGGATGAAGCCGATGACTGCGATTGCAGCGAAATCGTTGAAACGCAACCAGTTCCCAAGGCTGATGGCAGCCCCCGTAATGTCCCGGAAAATACATAATTCAGGCCAACGTTTTTGCACTTGTTGCTGAAACGTCAATCAAAAGACTCCCGTGGTTTGCTCCGGCGAACTGCGGGAGTTTTTTTGCGCTGTGTGACGAATTTTTCGTGTATAACGATTTGAACGTTCTCAACTTCCACATTGATTTTCCGCAAGACAATCATTACACGTAACACCGTTTGAGAGCGATGCTTAAACGCCACACCGCGTGTTGCACGTTGTGTTGTTTCAACATCCTTACGATCTGACAACGCAAATTGTTAAATCATCGCGACGCATAGCTGGTTTTGCATGCTCGTCCAGACTCGCGAATCCCACCAGGTGATTTTTTCTGAAAGATGCCAAAACGCCTCAAAAATCTGAGGTTTCCCACCTGTTGATGCGATTGCAGAACATCCCTGTTGACGCCGGGCAACAGGGTGTTGGCACACTCGTTGCATTTTCACCACAGCAGGCGAGGCAGGGAATGCTTCGCAGGTCATTTCTCTCCTCTCATCGGTTTTGCATCGCGTCATCCAGATTCGTTGCTTTCCTGCAACAACATCGACACCAACCATACGAAAGCCTGTCGAATTCCCATATTGAAAATGATTGTGTGAACCTTGCGCGATGAGCCAAACAGCAGTTGGTGAGGTGTTTTCACATCTCCGGCTGAACTTGATCATACTCAAGGCTCTGTGACGAGCGGTTTGTGAGAGAGCCGCTGAATTTCTGACGTTCATTTCAGGCCAGGGTTTTGAGTTCTCAAGGGGAAACCACTATCGCGGTGGTTCCCCGTGCCAGTCCACGAAGGTGAACAACGTTCGTCTTCGCAAAACATAAAACAAAGATGAAGCGAACACTCGGGTTTCCGGCGAACGGTCAACCTTTACCCCAATCAACCGTTCTGTACGTCGATCGATTTGCCGGCCCCGAGTCCGGACAACTCCGTTTGTTGCAAGGGGAGCTTTCAGATTTTTCCTGCAGGAAATCGGCGACATTGTCGGCCAGCAATGTCACCACATTCGCCAGACTGAGAACTGACTCACCTGGCATCTGTTGCGCCGGTGGTCTCGCGTCGCAAGACGTGAATCAACCGGAATTACGGCGGCAACTTGCCGTCAACTTCTCTCTTACCACGTAAGGAATCGAAAATGTTGCAAAAACTCTGGAATGACGAAGCTGGTGTGGTGATCTCCGCCGAACTTGTCCTCGTGCTGACGATTGGCGTCCTGATGCTCGTCGTTGGCCTGCATGCTGTCACCAAAGCCATCAACTATGAACTGGGGGATCTCGCATCCGCTTTTGGTGCCATCGACCAGTCCTTCAGCTATGACGGCTTTGAAAACGATGAACACGCTTTCGTGCACGGTTCCGCCTATGCTGACGAAGCGGACGAATGTGATTGCAGCGAAATCGTTGAAACCCGTCCCGATCCCAAGGAAGATGGCAGCGATACCAACCGTGACGAAAGCGACAGCTAAGTCCGGTAGATTATTGGGCTGGGCCGAATTTTTCTCGCGGTGAGCGAACTGCAAATCGCGAGAGGCTTTTCGCTCGTTTTTTAGAGACGGGATTTTCTGATTCGATGCACTCTGTGCTGAACGGTCCTGTTTCGCATCCCATCAACTGATCTAATTTCGCCTACAGCGAATGAATAAGCAAAAAGGAAACAACAATGTTGAAGCAACTCTGGAATGACGACTCTGGTGTGATTATTTCGGCTGAACTTGTCCTCGTTTTGACCATCGGTGTTCTGATGCTGGTTGTTGGTCTGCACGCCGTGACAAAAGCCGTCAACTATGAATTGGGTGACCTGGCTTCTGCCTTTGGATCAATCGATCAATCCTTCTCTTACGATGGTTTTGAAAACGGTAACACTGTTTGCAACGACAACCACGCTGAAGTCAAAGGTTCGGCCTACGACGACGAACGGGATGAATGTGACTGCAGTGAAATTGTCGAAACCCGTCCGGATCCGAAAGAAGATGGTAGCGATATCAATCGCGCCGAAAGCGATGGCTAAGGCATTTGCGAAAAATCACATCTCGTGATTTGAATATGCGACCGTGGTCTGCATCTGCAGGCCACGGTTTTGTTATTGAGCATCGACTTTGGAGTTGCGTTCATAGTGGCCAGGTTCACCCAGACAAACACCGATGCGGGTCATGTTTACAAAACGCAACATCCTGGCGTTTCAATCATGAACGAAATTCCCGAGAAACTCATCAATATCCTAACTCACCTTTTGTCAAGGAGTTGCGCAACTCTTCGCTGGCGCAAAATGTAAAGCAATGTTCAATACACTTTACAACCTGGGTGTGAGCGAAGTGAACAATCCCTACTGCACCGAAGGTCATCGAAACGACATAAACCTTGATGCTCAGAGATCATGTTGACCAGTGAGCAGGCTCATTCGAAGCCATCCAGAATACCGATTCTTGAATCGGCACACATTATGCAAATTCCTTCATCGAAGGTGATCGCCAGACGATGACCGTCACGTTCTGTTGAATGCACGCATGCCACCATCTGGTCGAGTCCATACGACCTGACCCGCACGTTCGCAATCAACGGACACCTGAACAATGGAGTTGCGATCCAGTTCATTCGGGTGAAAGTGCCGTCATCTGCTGCGATTGCCGGGAACTGTGTCGCTGGTGCGGAAGAAGTTTCCGATCGCTGACGATGCGATATCACTTACTCTCTCACATGTAGGGGACTCAAATGTTGCGAAATTTCCAAAATCTTTGGAACGATGAATTTGGTTTCATTGTTTCGGCTGAACTTGTGCTGGTATTGACCATCGGTGTACTGATGATGGTCGTCGGACTACACGCTGTGTCCAAAGCAATCGTGCAGGAACTCAATGACCTGTCGTCTGCTTTTGGTGCCATCAACCAGTCTTATTCCTATGATGGTTTCGAGAAACCATCCCATTCGCGTGTTAGTGGAGCGGGTTTCCAGGACAACGAAGATGATTGCGATTGTGCAGAAATCGTCCAGACGGAACCAGATCTCAAGGTGGATAATGGCAGTGGTATTCCAGAAGGTGGCGACCGCTATTGATAAGCCTGAACAGGCAAGTGTGAAACTTGCCGTCAGCAGCAGGATTGTTTCGCAGGAGAAGAGGGTGGCATAAGCTCGGCGATGCGATTGAGACTGACGGCAGCACTTCTTGTGTTAAACTCAACTAAAGGAACCCGCTTGGATACCCAAAGTATCCTGGCGGGTTTTTTGCTTGCCGGGCATGTTTTGTTTGCAGGAGGTGGAAGTTTTCTGGGGACCGTGATGGACCCAGAGAGTGTCCCGAACCTCGCAGTGAAGAACAGGTTATGTAGTCATGCGGGCGGTTGGCCATCACCATTTAGTCTTTGAACGGCGGCATCCAACGCGTCACGAAGTTCTTGAAGTGGAATTGTTCGCGATATGTACGCTTCATCCAATCCGGGACCGGGTATTTCAACGATGGGGATCTCATCCTCATGGCTGACTAACGCAACGAACTTATCGTCTCGATAAATCTCCGCAACAACCTTCTCGTGTTCCTGGTTGCTCACAATTTCAATACGAAATCCTTGTTCCATGTTCCTATTCCTATGGCTCCAGGAATCCAATGACGTTGCCATTTCCGTCAAATCGTGCACCCCTTCCCGTTACAGTGTCAATGATGTCTTGACCACCGAAACGGTTCCCACGAGTTGTCTGAGAGCCGGAATTCAAAATACCTTCCAAGACACTTTGACCTTGTGAGTTACGAGTTGCAGCATTGCCCGTCGATCTGGGAAAAACACTTCCTGTCTGACTCACCGTGCTTTTGCAGCGCTCGACCAGCTCTCGTTAAACCATTACGGTCCACCTGTTGACCAGCTCGAAGAAGATCGTCAACTGATGCCCCGCCTATTCTCCCCGGGGTACAACTATTATGCACAAGGATGCCGGAGTTGCCAACGTAGAACACGTGCTGGCCTTCGACTTCGATGTTGTAGACCTTCTCCGGGCCTGCTCGCGGGACAATGCTCGTGATGCGCGTCGTGCGGCCATTCTCCAATCGCAGCTGCTCGCCGACTTCCAACTCACCCGCTGGCACAAACGCATTGCGGTCTGCGCTGAAAAATGGGTGGATTGGCGGATCAAGTCGATGTTATCAATTCTTTCCACAGTTTCAAAGCTGTCTGCAATTCCTCGATAGAGACTTCGCAAGGCCCAGAAGACTCATCGAATTCATTTTCAATGACCACAGCTTCACGATTGATGACAATTGAATGGGCGTTTCCTACGCCTTCCCAGCTTTCTTTCTGTCCTGAAAGAACATCTGAACACACCGACAACATTTCATCGCACGTTGCAGGCGAACTTTGAACATCCTGCTCCAAGTACCAACCCAGTATTTCGTTAGGTGGTTGATACTCTGCCCGAGGACAGTTGTTCTTATCAAAGAAGAACTTTTTTTCTTCCATCACATCGCCCTCAATAAATCGGGAAAGCCGTGTTGATGTTTCCTACGTCATCAAGGTATCCCCCGATTCTGACTCCACTGGGCGAAAGACCCTCAAAGTAGTTTCCACGAGTCAGCGTCTGGTTGCCGAACGCGCCACGAATTTCATCGAGGACTTTCGTTCGCGACCAAGCGTCAGGAAAGAATGTTGACGGCGCTCGCTTCGTCACCCAAGTTCCGGTTGCGGGGTTGAAGACTTCAACGCGAGCGCGATAAACGCCGTGGGTGTTCGGCGCGTCGATTATGGACGTGATTCTGGCTTTGCCTTGATGGCCGATAGAACCGGCATGATGGAATCTGCCGAGATCAGGTTCGCTCTCCGATGGAATGACTTGACGCCAAAACGATACGCCAATTTCAGGGAAGATAAATGATGTTCCTAGCTCAGGATCATCTTCATCGTAGTTTGTAATATCACAGATGAACTCCAAAAGTTCTTCCACTGGAGTTGAAAAAATGTCGTGTTGACGAAGACAAACATTGAACTTACTACCGCGATCAATTTGAATGAACACCACTTGTTTCTTCTTGTACTCAACTTGAATCAAGTTGTTGTAATAATAATCCATGGAACGTGAGACATGGCTTGGTTGTCCAAGCATTGATCGAATTTGAGCCCTTGTGTTGTCTAAGGTGATAGGTCCAATGCCCTCGTTTTCACGAATGTCCCATGATTTTGAACGTAGTTCATTCATTTCGTTTTTTCCGTCTTCATCAGTTGTCAAAGTATCCGGCAGCTTTGGCGTATTCGCGAGCTTCTCGAATTCCATCGTCATACTTGTTTCCGAATTTTCGACGAATCTCTCTCACCTCTCTTTCAAACGCTTTCTTATATCCACGCGATCCGGAGATCGCTCATACCGCGCGGCACCGCAGAGTTCATCCGCTTCCGCATCCAGCAGACCGTTGAGTGTCTCCTCCACGCTCTCC
>JANQSH010000158.1 GCA_028284145.1 Planctomycetaceae bacterium
TGTAGCGGCCCAGCGGTTTGTGACGAGAGAAAACGATCATTTTCAACAATCGGATACGGTTTTATTGCTCGGTTTGATTCGCCGTGCGCATACAAACAAACTCGAATCAATCGAGTGCGTGCTGAATTGATCGATGGATTGCTCCACGGCTCAAGCAGCTTGATTCAACTGCCAACGAATACGCACCATCGGCAGACAAGGATCGCCACGGCATGTTTATCGAACAACATCAATGCGCAGATCATATTGCTCACGGGCACGGATCGATATGGGTTCATCAAGTGTGCTCTGTTCCCACGCTTCATCCGGCGTCAATCCATCCAATGCCGCGTGCGGTCGCTCCGTGTTATACCAATGCTGGAATGCATCAAGATGCTTCTGGATGCCGGTTGTCGTCATCGGCATCAGTTTGAAGCGGAGGTATTGCCGCAAGGTACGGAAGAACCGTTCCACCTTCCCATTGAACTGCGGTGAGCGGACACGATCTTGAACATGCTTGATGCCCAAATGTTCAATACCGTCCTTAAACGTACTGCGGAACTGACAGCCATGGTCGGTGATCAGGAACCGCGGTGTGCCCCACTCCCCCACCGCCTCTTTCACCAGATCGAGCATCGGCTGCGTGGTGGCCGCCCCACGATGAACCTTCAGCGATAGCAGTTTCCGTGTGCAGCCATCCAACAAAGCGGCGATGTAGAACTGGAACCACAGGATTCGCAATTGCATCGGGTCCAGTTGCCAGACTTTGTTGGGTGAACGGGGATTGAGCAGATTGTGTGGCGTAACGCCCATTGCCTCATTCACGGGCAGACGTTTACGTGGTGGTGATGTTGGCTTCTCCCGCATGATGCGTTGCACGGTGGTTCGACTGATCCGGATTCCCGCACGAATCAGATGCCTGGCGATGGTGCGTGTGCCGAACTCCTGTTCGGGGAACAATCGTCGCAATTCATGGACCGCCCAGCGGACCATGTCATCGATCTTATTCCACGGAAGGTCACCGAAAAGCGACACGCTCCCTGACGACCCTTCGATAACCTTGATCCATGATCGCACGGTATTGGGATGCAGAACGAATCGACTTGTCGTCTGCTTCGTGTTCCAGCCTCGCAATCGCATGAGTTGAAGGATGGCCAGCCGCTGCTCGCTGGAATAGTTGGGTCGTCTGTGTGCGGGAATACTCGCTCGTTGGCCACGAAAGACATCACACTCGCGGCGCATCAGTTCGATTTGAGTTCGCAGATGGTCGCGTTGAAGCA
>JANQSH010000160.1 GCA_028284145.1 Planctomycetaceae bacterium
TATCTGTGGCGGCTTACGCCCCATCTGGAACGATAATAGCCGATCGAAAGACGCCACACTTATCCGTTTGCCGCTATAATGTTCAGGTTAATTCGCTGGCGGTTGCCACAGCCGAAGACCTGCAGGCTGAAAGTGGGCCGCTATTGAGAGTGTGTATCAATTTCGCCGTTGTCAGAATGGCGTCGCGAACGGGGACAGATTGTCGAAACCAGAGATCACTCTCTGTATCAACTCCGAAAACACTTTCTTCAGCACGCATGGCCTTATCGAAGAGATGTGTCGAGATGTGTCCTGAATCCGTCGCGATTTCTTGCCAGTGCGGATGGATCTCCTGCAGCGAAATCCGGACATCGTTGTGAATTCGCGAATCGATACAAAAGACGCCCTGAGGGTGTTCCTGAGACAGCGATCTGGTCAACCGGATCGCCAGATCATTCTGATGGATCAACCGGCCACGTTCGTCGATGACCGCACACCGTGATGCTCCGTCATCGAACACCAGTCCCATGTCCGCATTGTTCTCTTTGACGGCCATTATACAGCGCTGCACGTCATCATCTTTTTTGTCATGCAAAGCACGTGGGCGAGTTGGAAGTTCAACGAGAGTCAGTTCACAAGCGATCTCTTCAAACAGACGAGTGAGTTGTTGGCCGACAATCTCAGATGAGACCGCAATGCAGACATGTTTCGATGGCAGAATGTGAAAGCGTTTGCGCAGTATGGCTTCGTAGGGTACGTTGGGATCGAATGTGGTGTAATCTCCAGCCTGACGAACCGGACGACTGAGACCGGTCAAAGGAGCCTCGTTTGTATCAGACAATTCGTGAAAAGCGGGGACGACTGTTCTGACATCGGCAGCAGAGAGACAGGTTGCCATCGAGCCGATGAAATCCATTCCCGTCCAGGAGGGGGGCATTCCTGCTCCAGTGATCTGTAAGCCTCCGTCCGCTTCGAGATGCGAAACTGCATATCGAAAGCAGGGGGCTGATGTCCTGCGAACGTCTGTCACGTGGCAACCCATCTGACGCAAAGCCGAGGTCACACTGCTGGATATGTCTGCCGAAAATGGACGATCATCCCGGCCAACAACAACTGTCGGTCGAACGGCTAATCGGGCCTGATCATCATCCACCGGTACGATGGCCTTTCGGCGAAGTTGCCAGAGCCAATGTGCAAAACGGGCTGCAATCCGCCCGGCAATGGCACGGGTTATCTGGTTCAGGTACCTTCCCCGCACACCGCCGGCAACCATTGTCAATTCCGTTTGCCGATGTGACGGGGAATCGACCTCCAGTTCGATAATGTCCAATGGATTCCATTGGCCAACGTCTGATTTCAATGGGCATTCGCGACATTTGGGATAATAGGCCGCCATCCGCGCAAGATGGACCGCACGGGAAATCGGCTGTGATTCCCCGGGACAGATGTAATGTCGTTGTGCTGTTTTTGGATGCATTGGCTGGTGGTTGTGTGACTCGAAAACTGCTGATCCATCTGGTTTAATGTCAGAAAGGAGCAGGTTCGGGATTTTCGGCATTCATAGAAATCGGGTCAATACCGTCTCATTCCCACATTGCATCAACTCATGCACGCAACGACATTTTTGAGACAGCAGTCGATTGGAGAATTACCGGCGGTCGTCGTCGCGGCGGGACCGATCCGCTATCTCCAGCAAAATGTGACGCAGCGAATCCGCAAGGAAATTACCGGGGAAGACGATTTCGGAACGACGCAAATCAGTGGCAAAACGGCCGATTTCACAACCGTCAGCGATGAGTTGAAGACGGTCTCGATGTGGGGGGATCGTCGGCTGGTGATCATTGATGAGGCGGATGAATTTGTCAGCGGTAATCGATCGGCGCTGGAGAAGTATGTGGCGGAACCGGCCCGAAAATCGGTGCTGATGTTGCTGGTCAAAATGTGGCCTAAAACCACAAAGCTGGCCAAAGCGGTAGCGATGTCGGGATTAACGATCGAATGCAGCGAGTTGAAAGGGGCCGAACTGGTGACCTGGCTGCGGTCGACGTCATCCGAAACACACGATTTGCAGATGACGCATGAGGCAGCCAATCTGATGATCGAACTGGCGGGGAGTGACCTTGGAAAGCTGAGTCAGGAATTGAACAAGCTGGCGGTTTATGTCGGAGAGAGGGGAAAAGTTACCGGTGAGGATGTCACGCAACTGGTCGGTGGCTGGAAGACGCAGGTCACCTGGGACATGACCAATGCCGTCCGTGATGGGCGGCTCGGCGAGGCGCTTTCCTGCCTGGATAAATTGTTGATGGCCAACGAAGCGCCGCAAAAATTGCTGGGGGGAATCAACTTCGTTTTTCGGAAATACGCCGCTGCAACAGATATCGCCCGGGATGGGCGCCCTTTGGAACAGGCGATGAAAGCGGCAGGGATTTTCCCGCGCGATATTCGGCCGGCAATGGCCTATTTGCGGCGTATCGGCCGGCCTCATGCGGAGCAGATTGTGGCGATGTTGATCACAGCGGATGGCGACCTGAAAGGGGGAACGCGCATCAACGATCGGGCATTGTTGGAGCAACTGCTGGTGCGTTTGAGTGGGGTACAACATTGATACGGGTGGCAGAAAAGAATTCGGGAGCCTGGTCGCATCCATTATCTTTTTTGAATTCCAATCATTTCCGTGGCGAATTTTGCCTTTTCTCCATTGCTGCGATTTGGGCGAGGGGATATAACTCAGGGGTGATACTTAGCGGTTGGCCGCGTGGGTAAGGATATCCAGAATCATCTTGGCAGGAAGGTTGGCGACCCGCAGGCGGGAATTCAGTGGCGGCCGCTGAACGCCAAATCTGGTCAAGCAAAAGCGACTCAGTGCTCATGGTTCCTCATCATGGCATCGATGCCATTGGCGCTCCGAGCCTCTACGAAGAGGCGACGCAGGAAGCTGAACGCCATAAGTGGATCGAAAGCCAGAAACATGGTTTTGATCTCGGTGATCATGCGATCCATGAGTGGTATCGTGTTCATTGGGCTCGCTACTGTCGCCACAAGCGGATGGAACATGTCCGTGGGCATCAACTGTGGCGTGAATTCGAGACCGAAAAATTCGGTCGCCTCTACTCTCTGCTGGTTCAGGGGGATCTGCTTGTCGATCGTGTGCTGGATCGCGTCTACGAAGGTTATGAAAACCTCGAGATTCTGAATTGGGCGATTCAATGGGGACTGGAGATGAATCGGGTGATTGAGATTCTCTCGCTGGTTGATGTCAACCGCGCCCGGTTGGAACCCAAACCGGCTAATCAACAGGATTGAGCAACAACGCCACATGTCGCTCTCCTCTCCGACCCCCGAGCCTCGAACAGATACAGATGAAGACGCGAATTCGGATCGGGATGCTCCTCAATCAGATTCGCAAAATGCATCGTTATTTGGTGGATTCCGGCTGGTCAGCAGCCTGACACTGTTCAGTCGCATTCTCGGTCTGATTCGTGATATCGCAATGGCGACTTTGTTCGGCAACGGCGTTGTGCTTGATGCCTTTTCCCTCGCCTTTCGCATTCCGAACATGGCTCGGCGTCTGTTTGGTGAAGGGGCGCTTTCCGCTGCCTTCCTTCCCGCGCTCGTCCGCGAATTGAAGGTCGATGCCAACGGCCCTGGTTCAACGAGGTCGCGCCATTCCGCCTGGCAATTCGCGACCGCTCTGCTGATCCTTCTTGCGTCAGGCCTGACGATCATTGTGCTGATGACTGAGGCGGTGTTACTTTCTCTTCGTTGGCTTATTCCATTACAGGAATCAACTTTGTTGCTGGTCGATCTGACGGCGTTGCTGTTGCCCTATCTGGTCTTGATTTGTGTCGCCGGGCAGATTTGCGCCATCCTGCATGCTCTGCGGCAATTCGCGATGCCAGCAATGTTGCCGGTACTGCTGAACGTCGTCTGGATTGTTGCGGCCATTTTTTTTGTCCCGCTTTGGGACGATTCTGTGGCGCGTGTCTTTGTGATTGCCGCTGCCATTCTTGTCGCTGGTGTCGTGCAACTGCTGGTTTTGCAGCCGGTGTTGCGGCGATATGGTTTTCGCTGGCAAAGTGGCTGGAGAGTCGCACTTCCGAAAGTTCGCAAGGTTCTGATCGGGACAATTCCCATTATGGTGGGGTTGTCGGTTACACAATTGAATGGCCTGGCCGACAGTTTAATCGCCTGGGCATTCTCTGAAATTGAAGTGGCGGTTACGGTGGAGAAAGAAGAGATCGGCGCGATGGAGCGAGAGCGTTGGAGCGTCGAAACCGGTACGGTATCCGCATTATATTTTGGTCAGCGACTGTATCAGTTCCCGCTTGGTGTATTCGGCGTTGCACTGAGTACGGTTTTGTTTCCCCAACTTGCCCGGCATGCGATGAGTGACCGATCTGATCTGCTGAGCGAAGACCTTTCGCGGGGATTGAGGCTGGTGATTCTGATTGGATTCCCGGCGAGCGTTGGATTGTTTTTGCTGGCTCATCCGCTGACATTACTGCTCTTTGAGCATGGAGCGTTTGATATCCACGACACCATTCAGACGGCAGGAATGGTGGCCGCATATGCGACCGCAATCTGGGCCTTTTGTGGTTTGCTGATCGTTAACCGCGGCTTTTACGCGATTGACGACCAGATGACGCCCTTACGGTGGGGACTGGTTGCCGTTCTGATGAATATCGTGTTGAACATTGCGTTGCTGTATGTCTGCGGTGGAGTCGGACTGGCGTATGCAACGGCGATCACAGCGATGGCTCAGTTTGTTGTTGTGACCGCCATGTTACAGCGTCATGTCGGGCATTTGGCCTGGCGATCGATTTTCAAAACGATGCTAAGCAGTCTCATCGCGACAGCTCTTATGGGGATTGTCTGCTGGCTGACACTTGAGGCCTTGAATGACGTCGCAGTAGAGAGATCGATGATGCAACGTTTGTTGCGCGTGGTCTTGCCGATTTTTGCAGCGGTCGTCGTTTACTTTGTCGTGGCGATCGTGTTGCGAATGGAAGAAGTCCGCTGGTTGTTGGGGCGGAAGGTGCGTTGAAAGCCGGGCAGGGACCTCCCGCCGGGCCTTTCAATCAGTAAAAAAGAGCAAAGAGCGCTGTCAATTCTTCCCGTTCGTGTTCGCAGCATCATCCGTTTCAAATCGACCACCCTGCTGATACAGTGGCAGGAAACGATAGTAAACCTCAAGGCAAAGAGTACTCAGCGCGGTGGAATAGATCCGTCCGCCATACGGCCCCCAGGGGCCAATCGGTTCCCAACTGCCGGCATTCGGGCCTTCTGTGACCTGCTCCTGTACGAGCAGATCGCGGAGAGAATCGTTCCATTGTCGCCACGGTTCGCCACCGTATTGATACATGGCCAATGTGCCATAGTACCAATAGTAGACGTTGGTTTCCGCGCGGCGTGGCATACGTTTGGAGAGGTATTTGACAGCTTCGACACTGGAAGGGTTGCCCCGCTTGATACCAAGCATCTGCTTGCTGAAGAGCGCTTCGGCCGTCATGGAAGGGGTTTCCGGTTCGCCCAAGCGATAACCGGCCAATCCCTTTTTCGGGCCGAGGCTGCGTTGACGCAGGAAGAGGATCATCTGCTGGCGGGTTTCATCCGGGATTTTGATGCCGGCGATATCCGCACTCTTTAAGGCCATCAACTGCCAGCCGAACATACTCATGTCGCTCTTCTGCGGCTGCTGGTCTTTGAACGAATAGTACCGCCACCCCCCATCGACCTTGTTTTGTGATTTGATGATGTAGTCGATTGCTTTACGGAGCGGTTCCTTGATGCGGGTATCGATGGTGGGGTCGCTCTGCATGCCGTACGCTTCGGCCAATGCATAGGTTGCCATGCCGTGGCAATACATCTGTGCGTAGTGCGATGCTTCGCCGCCGAGGAAGCCGGTTTCTTCCTGCTGGCTGATTAACCAGTCGATCGCCTTATCGATATTTTCGGCGTATTGGCCTTCCTCATGCGTGTAGCCCGCCCCCAGAAAGGCGAGTAATGCCAGCGCGGTGATGCCAGTGTCGGCTCGAGCACCAGCGTTACGTCGATCGGTTCCATTTTCGTCGACTTTCACTTTGCCAGAGCCGTATTCATCCGCATCCCAGTAACCATCAGGGTGTTGGGTGGAGGAAAGGAACTTGAGGCTGAGTTCGACGGCCCGTTCGGAATCGTCATTTCCGCCACGTTTCCTCGCTTCCTCACCACGTCGAGCGAGATTGCGGAGACGATACGTTGGCGGCAAAGGCGGTGCTTCGGGATCCTGAATGGCAGCGAATTCGGGGCGACCGATATCGGGGGAAAGACCTTCTGTGGGAGTGCCAAGTCGCAAACCACCTGCGATATCGAAGCGACGTTCAGGCGCACCACCACCAGGACCAGTTCCGGTACGTGTGATGGACGGGATACCACCAATGCCGGTATCGCCGGTTCTCTCAACCCGGCGGCGTCCAAGTCGCCTGTCACCAGGAGGCCCGGAATCGGTCGCGATGTTGCTTCCGGAGACATTGCGAGGAGCATTGTCGGCAGGTGGGCCGATGGAATCAGGACCAGTTCGCGTACCGATGATCGGACCTTGTGAAGGTGACCGCGGTGCCAACCGTGGACCAGCGGCGGGCGTGCCGTTGTCAGTGGCGGTCGGGTCAATGGTCGGATTGATGAACGAGGGTGAAACGGATGCCAGTTCACTGTTGTCCCCCGTCTGCCGGGTGATCGGTTTGAGATTGTTTTCAGGTGTTCCCGACTCTCGAGAAGATCGTCGTTGAAGCGGACCGGCGTTTGGCATTACTTCGTCAGCCGCACTAACGGTCGCTTCCCCCGGATCAAGCGGCGTTCGGGATGATGCAGGACCATTCTGCCGAAAGAGCAAATCCCCTGCCGGCATATGCGGGCGGGCACTCGGCGCGTTGGAAATGTTGTTGGAAGATCCCAATGTCGCTTGCGGAAAACTGGTCGGCGCCATTGCCACGACGTTACCATCCGGCTGCGTCGTTGTTCGGACGACCGAAGGGGCGTCATTATTCGAGCTGTTGGATCCATCCGAACGGTCGGACCGTGAAATCGGATCTCCATTGGCGCCTGGATCCTCACGACGCTGGACGATTTGATTCGGCGTATCCAAGGCAGTATCGGTCGTTCCCGGACCAGCATTTCGATTGACCACATTCTGCGGCGATCCGTTGCGAACGGTGGCGTTGGGTGCATTTCCTGGACTGTTGTTCGCAGTCAGCTCGGTCGAAAATTCGCGACCTTGCGATTGATTGCCATCACCGGGTGTCGAAACCGTCCGTTGAATTTCCGGTTGGTTGTCACTGACGCCCTGCCCCGGATTACTTCGTTCGGAACGAGCCGGGTTCTGTCCGATGTTTCCGGAAACTTCCTCTTTTCTGGCGGGGATTCCCGCTTCGGAGTTGGTCGGTTGTCGTGTGGCGAGTGGACCGCTTTGGGTCGGTGCGACGCCATCCTGACGATCCATCCGCAGTTCGGCGGATGGTCCCATGGCAAGTTGATTATCACCGGGCAACAACGACTTTACATTGACATCCCTCTGTCCCGCCCCACCGGTAGCTGTGGACGATGTCCGGTTGACTTGCGAAGTGTCGGTCGTGGGATGGGAGGAATCGCCCGCCCGTCTGCTGCGGGAGGGATCGTTTGATGCACCAGCAAGAACTTCATCATTGCGTTGAGCCGACTTCGCTCCGGGAATTTTCGGATCGAATGCCGAAGTCGGGCCGTTGCTGCGTCGAACGAATTCGTCGAGCTGCGACTTCTGTGCGGTCGCACGATCGTTGATCACATCACTGGCTGCAGAGCTGGACAGTGGGTCTGCAACATTCATGGCAAGATTATTATGAGCAGGACGCGAAGTTCCCTGGCTGCGCTGTACATTGGGGGGCTGATTTCGCGACGCGAGTTCATCCCGCGATTGCCCGCCTCGTTGAGGTGATTCGATACTGGATGCCGTCTGCTCAGCGCGGCGCTGAGCCTGAATGTTGTCTTGCGGCAGGTTGTGTGCGGCGACCGCCGCCGGCTTTTGCTGGACCGTTTCTGCCGATTCACGACGCTGCAAATCGATATTTGGTTGCTGCAAATCGTTGGCACGGTTCAGATCAACCACAGCCGCTTCCACTGGCTTTGTGCGGTCGGGTAAAGGTTCCGAGCGATTCGTCCGATTAAGGGGATCGGTCTGAGCGGTGTTCTCACGTGTTTGGATCAACGGCTGTGGCGTCGCATCCTCAACGGCTTCTGTCCGGCTTTTGACCGTTTGTTCGTCGGACTGAACCTGGAACTCGCTGGCCAACGTCTCTTGCGACTGTCTTACCGTCTGCCTGCTGTTCTGGCGTGCCTCGGCGCGCGGCTGGTCGGGATTTCGGGAGTTCAACCCGGTGGAAAAATCACGGGGCGCACGGGTCTCGTCGCGTGGTCTTTCTGTGGCGCTGCGAGAAAGCTCGGGTGTGTCATTTTCCGGACGCGCCAATTGCTGACGAGTAAGATCGGGTTGTGGAACTTCCATCTCCTCCCGGCCTTGCGGCAGTGGCAAAGGCTGTTCCCTGAAAGGATCAAAACCGGGTGCTATCGCCAACAGTTTGTCTTCCGGTCGCTCAACACGAACCGGTTGTTCCTCAATCGTCCTGGGCTGTTCCAGCCTGGTCATGGCCAGCCGTTTCGGATCAAGACGCGTTTCCTGCCGTTGCCGGTCGAGTTTCTCTGTTGGTTGCGTGGGAGCTTCCTGTTTTTCCGAGCGGGCCATTTCCACTGTGTTGGGTTGTGTCATCCGTTCCCAGACCGGTTTGTCGGCTGAGTTTTTTGAGGGGATCGGAGAGTCGACTTCGAGTTGGATTTTGGTCCGTGCGCGATCTGGCTCATCTTCGGCCAGAACGGGAGTCGCGAAAGGTTCGGGGAGAGACCACCAGAACAACAGCGCGAAAATATGTACGGCAAAGCTGAACAGAAATGCCTTGAGCATCGCCAGATGATCGCCCCAGCGCGTGATCAGAATGGTAATCAGATGGATGGTAGCGAACACAAACCCGGCGATCGCCAGGATGCGTCCCAGGTCGGTCAGGTCGAGCCCGGTCCCCACAAGTAAGCTATCCACTGCATTCACGATCGTCCGTATCATTGTTAACCTCCGGATGCGACCCGGTTCGCGAGAGAGACGTTGCTGATTTTCGCTCGGTTACAGATTTCCAGAACACTCATCACATTCTGGAAGGTCCCTTCACCTGCACCACGAACCAGAACTGATTGCTCCGAATAATTCTTTCTGGCTTCGACGAGGATGGATTCCAGTTCTTCCATCGTCAATTCCTTGCCTTTAACAATCACCTTGCCATCCAACATGATGTTGATGACAAGTTCGTCCGGCAGACTGGTGAGAGGCTGTGCCTCGGAGACTGTGGGCAACTCCACCTCGTATTCCGTGTCCTCCTCCGTAAACCGGGCACCAACCATAAAAAAGATGATCAGCAGGAAAACGATGTCGATCATCGGTGTCAGATTCAATCCGGGTTCTTCAGCGGTTTGCGGTTTCAAAGGCATCTGGTTTCTTACCAATTCAGACAGGTTTCCTGTTTGGTCAACTCAATGAATTTCTGGTCCGTTTGCACCACAAAATGCAATTCCGGGCCGATAACGGCACATTTTGTATCTTCGGCAAACCGATTCAAATTGCGACGATACCGGAACGGGAAAAGTTTCGCACGATGCAGGCAATGCTGTCCTTTGTTTTTGGAATCTCCAAATGCGTTCAAATAGCCAGTTCCAAAGTCTCAGAATAGAGCAGTTTACCTTTTTGTGTGACGCCTCTGGCTCGTGGGGGTCTGTATTTGCAGGTCAATCAACGCCCATCGCGGAACAGAAGATCGTAATACGCTCTGGAACGAAGAACGATCCAATTTGCGATTCTGGCCGGAAAACCTGAAAACGTAAAGGGTATTTGATGTTTTAAGTGCCGTGCATTCAGTAGAGTTGATGGCGAGTTGGAATATTGTGTTCAGTATCTCGCCCATCGGACACTTTGCGAGCCGTCAAGACGATGGAATCGGGAATTTTGGGAAGTGTTGATGTGTGGGGGTTGCGGTATCGCTATCTCTCCATTATCGGAGTTTTCATTCGACGGAAACGAACGATTTGGCTTGAAATTGTCAGACATGCAGGTGGTTTTTTGTCGGTAATCCCACCACGTTTTGTAAGAAGTACAATCGTTTGTGGTTGATTCCGACAATTCGCCTGGAAATTCCTGGCGAAGGCTGCTGAATAAAGGAAACGGAGGCGTTTCGATGACGGGTCAGACAGCAACGAAACAGACAGAATCGATCTCTCCTCCTCGGACGTTGGAATGGCGAGGTGATCTATCTGGTTTGCTGGTGTTGCTGGATCAGACAAAGTTGCCCGGCGAAATCACGTTCATCGATTGCCGTGATATCGAAACTGTCTGGCAGGCAATCAAGAAACTGAGCGTACGTGGTGCACCGGCAATTGGCGTTGCCGCAGCATATGGCGTAGTGATCGGAATGCAGAATTCCGCAGACGCCGATACCACAACGTTCGACAGTCAATTGAAGCAGACCTGCGACTATCTGGCTGGCAGCCGTCCGACGGCTATCAATCTTTTCTGGGCGTTGGATCGGATGCAGCGATGTGCTACCAATTGTGCCGATCAACCTTCTGCCGTCCGCTTGCAGAACCTGCTCGACGAAGCGAAGGCGATTGAGGCCGAAGACCAGGAAATGTGTGCCGCGATGGGCCGCTGTGGTGCCGAACTTTTGACGAACGGGCAAACCGTACTGACGCATTGCAACGCCGGTGGCCTGGCGACGGCAGGTGATGGAACGGCGCTGTCGGTCTTTTTTGCGGCGGCGGAAGCGGGTAAAGAGATTCACGTTTATGCAGATGAAACGCGGCCTCTGTTGCAGGGTGCGCGATTGACGACCTGGGAGTTGCAGCAGCGTGGAATTCCGTGCACACTTATTTGCGATTCCGTCGCTGGCTGGGCCATGAAAGAAGACCGTGTTGACGCGGTCGTCACCGGGGCCGATCGAATCGCCGGAAACGGAGACGCTGCCAACAAGATTGGAACCTATTCGGTTGCCCTATTAGCGAAAATCCACGGCATTCCCTTTTACGTGGCGGCACCTTCCAGTACGTTCGATCTTTCGCTTTCCTCGGGTGAACAGATTCCGATCGAAGAACGACTGCCCGAAGAAGTGACCGAAGGTTTTGGCTTCCGGACTGCTCCGGCAGATGTCGGCGTCTACAATCCCGCATTTGATGTGACTCCGGCAGAGTTGATTAGCGCGATCATCACCGAAAAAGGTCTGATCGAGCCGGTCAATGCCGAGCGGATTCGCGAAGTTTTGGACTGGAGCAGTTGACCTTCTGGTATGATGTCTCTGGCTCGTGGGGGGCCTGGATTTGCAGGTCAATCGACGCGCATCGCGGCACAGAATCGCGGCACAGAAGAGTGTAATACACTCTAACCGGCGCTCGGCAGAAGTATGGGCATCAATCGCCCAAAAAATTTTGGACATGACATTGGCATGAGCATGAACTGGGCGATTCTTGGCAATGTCGAAAACGATCTGCTCCGTGCCATCACAAAGGAACCGGATTGGCAACTGCTCCATCTCGTCGGCCAGCCACCAAACGCCGCAGAATTCCAGCAGTTGGCACCGCAGGTCGCCATCCATTCCTCGTGGGAGCCGCTACTGACAGATGATCACATCGACGCTTTAATTGTTGCAGCGAGCGATGCAACGACTCTGGAGGCGGCTCGTCACGTGGCGGGAGCAGGCATTCCGCTGATTGTCTGCCCGGAGTACGAACAAGGGGCGGGCTGGATCTACGAGCTTTCGTTGATTCGGGACGATACCGGTGTGCCATTGGTCCCGTTTCTACCTGCCAGTGGAGAATTCGCAGTCCTGAAAGAACTGTTGTCTGGCAGCGACGTCGGTAAACCGGTCTTCCTGCAATGGGAGCGGATAATTCAACAATCCGCTGCATCCAAATTACCAGTACTGAAGAAATCCGAGATCAATCAACGCCTCCTGGCCGACGTGTTTGTCTGCCGACATCTGCTGGGGAACTTCAACCAGGTGACTGCTGTACACACTGGCACGACTGAGCAGGGAATTTCGGTTGCCAACTGCAAACTCGGCGGCAATGATCTGCCGGAGTTTGACTGGACATTGAGGGGGACGAACGAGACGCCAATATCGCGGATGACACTGCAGGGGGAAAAAGGGCGGGTCGTGCTGACGATGAATGAGGAAGATCGGTCACTGCTGGTTGATGGTACAGAGGTGCCCTCGCCAACGGTGCCAATTCGCATGGAAGCCGTCATTGCAGAACTGCGTCGTTGCCAGAGATTCATCGAAGGAAAACGGAGCAAACCTGATTGGGAAGAACTGACACGAATGTTTGAAACGGTCGATGCAACACATCGATCAATTCGCCGTCGCCGCACGATCGATCTCTATTTTGAAGCGACCTCGGAGCGGAATCAGTTCAAAACACAAATGACGGCGATCGGCTGCGGCGTGTTGTGTCTCACGCTGGTGATGATCGTATTTGCGATGATGCTGGGGGCGATGCCTGGCATTCCGAAGTGGGTGATGCACGTCGCACGTGTGCTGGTTTTCCTGCCGCTGTTTATATTCCTGATTCTGCAGGGCCTGTACTTTGTGACCCGCCCTTCGATCGATGAACGGGCGGAAGAGGGAAGTTGTGAGGAGTAGAGCAGTTTACTTTTTCGTGTGACGTCTCCGGCTCATGGGAGCCTGTATCTGCAGGCCTGACGGCGCCCATCGCGGCACAGAAGAGCGTAATACACTCTGGACTTTGGTGCCATACCTGCATTGCATCAGCAGGGTCCGTCGAAACGACAGTTTGTTCAGAGCAAAGCATCAGACATTTGCCGACCACTATTGCGACGCTCGAAAAAGAGGTCAAGATGGAACGACGGATTTACTTTGTCAGTGCCACCCCGTAGGCTACAAGCACTTATTGCGGTGATGGCCCCACCAGGCAATGGCGTGATCACACGAAAAAAGTTTGCATGAATTGGACCATCATATACCACAAAGACTTATAAGAAGTGTATTCGTTGTGAGATAAGTTTTGGCAACGGATTGAGAACGGACTACAGATATCGATTTTCAAGGGAGATGTGGAGATGCCGGGGGGAGGGGGGGAGGAAAGTGAATCAATTCTCCGATCTCCAATATCCCCTTGACTCAGCACGAACCAATTGACTCAGGAAGTAATGCCCGTTTCAACCAGACATGACCACCACCTTCACAACGACACGTAGAATCGAATTTCATGAGACCGACCTTGCGGGAATCGTGCATTTCTCCAACTTCTACAAGTACATGGAGCAGGCGGAACACGAGTATTTCCGTTCGCTCGGCCTGAGTATTTCCATGCATCAGGACGATGGCACAATCATGGGTTGGCCACGCGTCTCGGCGTCGAGCAGCTTCGAGGCTCCCGCTTTTTTTGAGGATGTTGTCGAGATCAAACTGTATGTCGTACGCGTGGGCGTCAAATCGTTGAACATGGAATTCGAGTTCTTTCGAGAAAATCTCCGTCTGGCGCGCGGTCGGATGAAAACGGTTTGCTGCACCTTCAAACGTGGAGACAAAATGCGGTCGATCGAAATCCCGGAGGAGATCCGGAGTCGATTCGTCGAAGTCGATTCGCCGTTAAACAAGCCGGGCAGTGGACGGGGCAACGATCATGCATGACGGTCAATTTGATCTGGTCACCGGGCAACTCGGGAAAGAGTTCCAAACCACAGCAGGATGTTTGCCGATTCTGACCAACGTTAATCTGCAATTGAATCGAGGCGATTCTCTGGTGATTACCGGGCCATCGGGATCTGGAAAAAGCACGCTCCTGTATCTGCTCGGTTTGCTCGATGAACCGACCACGGGTGAACTGCAAATGCTGGGTCAAGACGTTCGGCAATTGAACACTGCTCAGTCGGCTCAATTCCGCAACGAGCATATCGGTTTCATCTTTCAGGACCATCATCTGCTGCCTCAATGCAGCGTGTTGGAAAACGTGCAGATCCCGACCTTACCGGGTCGGGGTGCGAACAGTGCAACCGAAAAACGGGCCCGCATGTTGCTCGAACGTGTCGGGCTGACGGAACGATTGGATCATCGTCCGGGGCAACTTTCCGGAGGCGAACGCCAGCGGGTGGCAGTCTGCCGAGCACTGATCAACGAACCGGAATTTCTGCTCGCGGATGAGCCAACAGGAAATCTCGACCCACACACAGCCGAATCGATCGGAACATTGTTGCTCGAATTGAGTCAGGAACAAAATACGCTGCTGGTTTGCGTAACGCACAGTCTGGAACTGGCGAATCGTTTTCCTCAGGCGGCGAATTTGAGAGACCGCTGTCTGGATTTGAGTAACACAACGGCATCGCCACAACAGCCCGCATCGTAAACTCGCGAAACATTCTCTGGCAGGACGAACTCGACCATGACGACCGTTCGACTCCTCACCCGCAGCCTGCTGTATTACTGGCGAACGAATCTTGCCGTGCTGTTGGGCGTTGTCGCGGCAACGGCCGTTATCGGTGGTGCATTGATTGTCGGTGATTCGGTCCGTGATTCCCTGCGTGAGATGAGCCTGGAACGTCTGGGGAAGATCGATCATGTTTTGCACGGGCCCCGTTTTTTCCGGGAAGCGATGGCCAATGATCTCGCCGCACATTCCGGTTTTTCCGAGCGGTTTGAATCGGCCGCTCCGGGGCTCATCATGCGTGGCACGATCGAGTTGCAGACAAAAGAGGGGGTGAACCGTGTCAATCAGGTGAACGTGTATGGTGTCGATCAGCGACTGTGGGAGATGACCCGACATGGTGAATTCGCCCCGCCAACTGGTGACGAGATTCTGTTGAGCCAGCGCGTAGCGGAGCAGTTGCAGTACTCGATGCAAGCGAATGACGCCAGGGCTGGCCAGGTATTGCTCAGGCTGGAATTACCGACTTCCATCCCGAGTGAGTCACTGTTTGGAGAACGGGATGACCTGTCGCAACTTATCGAGTTGAATGTCCGGGACGTGCTGCCCAGCGAGTTGGGCGTGGCGCGGCTGGAACTCAACCCAAATCAGCAACTCCCTCTGAATGTCTTTGTATCGCTCTCCACGTTGCAGGACAAACTCGGCCTGGCGGAACAACGGATTCGGATACCAGCGGAACGTCGGGTTGAAATCATCCCGGCGAAAGTCAACGCACTATTCGTAAGCGCGAATAATGTCGATGGCGCGGCTCCGTTGCAGCAGATTGCAGACGGAAATGCCGGCCCTGATGGTGTGAACACGTTGAACGATCTGCTTGATGCGAGTCTGTATCTGGATGATCTCGATCTCAACATTCGCAAAGTGGAATCGAAAGAGAGACCAGCCAGCGCGTATTTCGCCATTGAAAGTGAGCGGATGCTGCTCGAAAACGAAGCGGCTACCGCAGCCAGAACCACGGCAAAAAAAATGTCGCTCTCCCAATCTTCGGTACTCGTTTATCTCGGTAATGCATTCCGCAATCCACGCATTGTCCAGCCAGCTAAAAAAAACAACGGCACCGAGCGGGGATATTCGATGTACTCTGTTGTGGCAGGTTTGGAACTCAAGCCAGAGCCGCCGTATCTTCCTTCCGAAACTCCGTTCGGCCCATTTTTGTTTGCCGGGGATGGTCTGAACAAATCATTGGGCGAACGAGACATCGTCATCAACGACTGGCTGGCGGAAGACCTGGAAGTTGAAGCCGGTGAAACAATCGAAATCGATTACCACATTGTCGGCTCGCATGGCGAACTGCCGGAAAAAACGGTCGCATTCAGAATCGCAGGAATTGTTCAACTGGAAGATGAATCTGGCCGACCGACTGTCGCGGCTGATCGCGGATTCACGCCCCATGTCCGCGGCATCACCGATGTCAAAACGTACGATGACTGGGACGAGCCGTTCGACATGAAGACCGACCGCATTACCGCCCGGGATGACACCTACTGGGAGGAATACAAAGCGACACCAAAGGCATTCATATCGTTAGAAGCAGCGCGGAAATTGTGGAACAGTCGCTACGGCGGCCAGACATCAGTCCGATTGATGAAACGCGAAGACAAATCTTTGGATGAAACGATTGCCGAATTCACGCCGGCGTTTCTGGCAAATCTCGATGCCGAAAAGACGGGACTGGTATTCCAGCCGGTGAAATTCACTGGTCTGCTGGCGGCCAGCGGCACAACCGATTTCAGCGGGCTGTTCATCGGCTTCAGCTTTTTTCTCATTCTTTCAGCGACAATTCTGATTGTGCTGCTGTTTCGACTGGGCATTGAACGCCGCAGCCGGCAAATTGGTCTGCTTCAGGCCATCGGGCTGACTCCGAAACAATTACGGCGATTGTTTCTCGGTGAAGGAATGATTGTCGTTGTCGCGGGAGGATTACTCGGCATGTACGCGGCAGTCGGCTATGCCTCGGTGATGATCTACGGGCTAAAAACCTGGTGGATCGGCGCGATCGGCACGCAATTTCTCGACGTGTCAATCCGACCGGTCAGCTTGTTCATCGGGTTCACAATCAGCGTGATTGTCGCATTGGCAGCGATCTGGTGGGCCTTGCGGCAGTTACGGAATCTCTCGTCGCGTGAGTTGCTCTCGGGGCAGGTGGAAACGACATTAGCCGAAATCGCTCAACGCAGAAACACTCGTTCTCGCAGCTTGCTGTTGATGGGTTCGATTTTCACGTTGCTGCTTCTTGCAGCGGCATTGTTCGGTTTCGTGCCGAGCAGCGAGGCCTTTGCCGGCCTGTCGTGGCAGGTGGTGGTTTTTTTCGTCGTCGGAATTTTGCTGCTCGCACTCATATTGAAGAGACTCTCGCAGTGGTTACAGGCGGATCGTGTGAATGCTGTGCAGGGTTATGGCCTGTTTGCGCTTGGGCGACTTGGCATGCGGAACGCCGCTCGGAATCGACAACGGAGTCTCTTCACTGTCGGGCTGATTGCCTCGGCGACGTTCGTGATTGTCGCGGTCGCTGCGGGGCAACGCAATCCGACCCAGGAACAACCGGTGTACGATTCGGGCAACGGTGGATTCACACTTGTGGCGGAAACCGACAAAGGTATCCTGTTCAATCTCAGCACGACCGAGGGCCGCAGCAAACTCGGGATCACTCCAGAAGAAAGTACATCACTGGAAGGCATCGAAGTGATCGCCTTTCGCCGTAAACCGGGCGAGGAAGCGAGTTGCCTGAATATCTACCAGACACGCGTACCAACAATTCTCGGAGTGCCGGACGTGATGATCCAACGGGGTGGCTTTAAGTTCGCCGACACACCAGATGAAAACCCGTGGTCGATACTCAAAGAGAAAAATGAAGATGGTCTCATTCCCGTGTTGGGCGACATGAACACGCTGATGTACTCGCTCAAGAAGGAGATTGGATCGACGATTACGCTTCCCGATAAAGAAGACCCGGAGCATACCCTCCAGATCGCAGGGATGCTCGATGGCAGCGTGTTCCAGGGTGTGCTGTTGATGTCCGAAACACATTTCCGGGAATTGTTTCCCGATCGCGATGGCTACGAGTATTTCCTGATTGGCCCCCGTTTCGATCAATCAACCGGACAACTCAATTCTGCCGCGACATCATCGGAAGAAGTTCGGCGATTGTCGCAATTCCTCGAAACCAGATTGAGCGATTTCGGTTTCGACGTCGAACGGGTCGTCGATCGCATCGCCGGATTTCTGGCTGTGCAAAACACGTATCTGCAGACTTTTCAGACACTTGGCGGATTGGGCCTGTTTTTGGGAACACTCGGCCTGGCAACCGTCATGTTGCGAAACGTTTTGGAGCGCCGCTCGGAACTGGCTCTGCTGCAAGCGGTCGGATTTCGTAAGAATCACCTGCGATGGATTGTACTCTGGGAAAACGCGTTTTTGTTGCTCTGTGGACTGTTCATCGGTGCGGTCTCGGCTCTGCTGGCCATGTTGCCCCATTTGCGGAGTACCGGGGCGAATGTACCTTGGAAGAGTGGCGGAATGTTGCTGTTTGGTGTATTCGTTGCCGGCATGTTCGCCGCCTGGTTCGCCGTGGCGGAAGCGGTACGAATGCCCATTCTGGCAACACTGCGATCCGACGATTGACCATCCTGGCGAAAATCGAATTGTCGACCTGTTCGGTTACACGGAATTTGCCGATCAGAGAAGCCGAGGGTGATGCCAATTCACGGGACGTTCATGGAATAAACTCTGGTTTCCATTACTTTCATGCGATATCATCCATGTTGGAGAGATTCCCTGCCCGAAAACCGTCGCCCGTGCGTCGGTCAACAATTGTAGACAGTTTTTTGATTGGTCGGCCTCCCGTTCTGCGTCGACTGCCGTTTGCCCAGTTTCAGACCTGCCGCGAGGCTCAACCACTAACGTTGTAAGCTGATGGCCATCGAATTTCATTGCCCTTATTGCACCGCGACGATTCAGGTACCCGACAATGCCAGCGGCAAGGTGGGAACCTGTCCGCAATGCCAGACCAAACTCCGTGTCCCGGAGGTGGAATCGGTCAAGGCGTTGCAGGAAGAGCGGTCCAGGAAAAGAGCGAAGGCATCGAAGAAAACAAAAGAGTCGGGCAGGGAGGATTTGCCAAAAGATGCCGATGTACCCGCCAAACCGGAATGGTTTGGGAAACGGGATCACGAAGCCGCGCCGATGGCGGTTGCTCCGGGAGCGGCCGCGTATGTTCCCGACGTGCAGTCTCGCGAGTTGAGCGAAGTCAGTCCGCAAGCCGCACCACCTCCCTACGGACATCAACCCGGTGGTTATCCTCCGCAACCGACGATGCCTCCTGGCGGATATCCTCCGCAGCCCTATGCTCCGCAACAATACGGCCAGCCACCATACCCACAACAGCCTTATCCGCCACAACCCTATCCGGCCGAGGTCCCCTATCCCGGACAGCAACCATACCCTCAGCCGGAACAGCCGGGCTACGATCAGGGAAATCGTTTTCCCAACGTCTCGCCACCGTCGGTTGATTCCGGTTTCCCCGATCTGACGAACGGACCGGTTAATAGTCCACCAACGATTCCGAACATCGATGGAGTACCGAGTGATGCAGCATTCTCATTCGGCGATGGGGATCAATCAGCACCTCCTGCGTTTCCGGTTGCAGACGACAAGGCCACTGCCCAGATGGGGGGGAGTTGTTGTGACAACAGGCGGCAAATCTTCGCCATCTTACAAGAATGGGAAGAAGGCGAGGAAGCCTGCCGGAAAACGTCGCGGGCGTCGAAAAAATCCCTGGACCACAGCAGTTCCGGCTGCCTTTGGTGTGCTGATGGTGATCGCATTGATTTATATTTTCAATCGCACTGTCTCAAAACTGGAAGGCGAACTGGAAGGGACGTTCGTGACCTCAGGTGTGATGTCACCCAGGAGGATCGAAAAACATGTCATTCCCATGTCGGTGAATGTCGTCGACGAGGCAATCCGAGGTTTGTCCTCCACTCCATTGACCATTCAAACCGGCTTGATGGAAGTGGAGATTAAAGGGGCCGGCAGCGGGTTCCAGATCGGCGTCCGCGAGACCGACAGGACAACCGTCGTTCGGGTCAATGTGCGCACTCATACAGCTCTGATGGATTACGTCCGTACAAATGTGAGGGAATGGGAAACGCGGCGGGATTCCGCATTGAAGAAGGCAGCGGCAGACTTCGTTACCGAATGGAAAAAATCGAAAGAGAACCGCATGAGTCTCGGCAACTTGCCGAAACACCGCGACGAGTTTGCTTTTGGTACGACCACAGGCGCGCTAGGCTATCACGTTGTCGCGATCGACAACGCTGCGAACTACGAATACCGCTGCGTTTATGAGGACGATGAAGGATATCTGTATTTCATCATCCCGACCGGCGTGACCGAAATTGAGATCCTCGGTCGACGTTTCGGCGACGATGACCAACCCTTTATCGGTCGATTCAAGGTCACGGTTGGACAGGGGGCACCCGCGTCGAATCCTGGAACTGGCACATCGTTGAACAATCCCGGTGGTGGCCAACCCTCCTTCACCATTCCCGGTGGTTCTTCGCCACAACTCAATCCGTTCCCCGATCCGAACAATCCAATGACGCAAAATCCTGGTATCAACCTTCCGCCACCAGCTACCTCCCCCGGCATACAACCTCCGACCAACAATCCGGACATGAATAACCCCAACATGCAGCAACCGGGGACCACCAATGACGGGCTGGGAGTGTTGAGTGACGGCAATTCCGACATGCAGAATCCCGACATGAATAACCCGGATATGCAAAAATCGAGTTCGTCATCCAATGGCACTTCCGGCAATGGCAACATGCAAAATCCGGGTGAGTCACCCAATGGCGACACAACGACCAACGGTGGTCTCGGCATCTTTGGTGGCGGCGATCAGAACAGCAGCAAACCGGAAAACAGCAACCCTCAGAATCCCGATATGCAACAGCCGGGTGTCACCAATGGCGGGCTGGGAGTGTTGGGTGGTGGCAATCCAAATGCCAACATGCAACTGCCTGGCAGCACGACCACAGATCGCTCTTCAGGCGTGACGAAAGAGCAGGAATCCGGTCTCTTTTTTCCGAATGGGCAGCCCAAACCAAAGCCGATGATGCAACCGGGCACACCACCTTCCGACGCAACACAACCGGACGATGGCAAAAGCACACTGATTCGGTGACGAGCGTGCGTCAATCCAGCACCGGCATGCGGGAATGAGGCGGATGCACAGACGACAGCGCGTCGAGTTCTTCATCTGCACTGCGCAATTTCCCCTCGGTTGTCGTGTGCGTCATGATCACCAGCGGGACGCAATTGCCATTGGCCTCATCGGGTGATGTTTCCGGTGTTTCGTGTTGCACCACCGAGGCAATGCTGATGCCATGCCGACCGAGGATGTCAGCAATGTCCGCCAGTACGTGCGGCTTGTCGTCGACCATGAACCGCAGGTAATACCGTCGGGAAATTTCCTCAGCAGGTTGCACCGGCAATGATGGGCGTTCGCTCCATAGATCATTGCGACGAAACGTCAACGCCGTGCGACCCACAACCGTGTCGATCAGGTCGGCCACCACAGCCGAAGCAGTCGCAACTCCGCCCGCGCCGGCGCCGGCAAACCAGGCGCGTCCCAATTCATCTCCAGTCAGGGCAATCATGTTGTATGGACCGTTGACTTGTGCCAGAGGCTGTTCTTTGCGAACCAAAGTGGGCTGCACATGCAACTCAAGTTGACCAGTCACCAGCTTCGCGACCGCCAGCAGTTTAACAATGTATCCCAGTTCCCGTGCATATTGCAGATCGAGCAGGTCCAGCTTGTCGATTCCCTCGCGAGGGAAATCAGCAATCGGGACTTTCGTTCCGAACGCGAGCTGGCTCAGAATCACCAGCTTTTGGGCCGCGTCGGTTCCGTCAACATCCATCGTCGGATCGGCCTCGGCGTAACCAAGTCGCTGCGCTTCTTTCAGTACTTTTTCATAAGGTCGCCCCTCGGCGAGCATCTCGCTCAAAATAAAATTGCTGGTCCCGTTGAGAATCGCCTCAATCGAAACGATCTGATTTGCTGTCAGAGATTGTCCCATCACGGCGATAATCGGAATTCCACCTGCGACAGCGGCTTCATAAGCGATCGATTGTCCCTGCTCCCGAGCTTTGGCAAACAATTCGTCACCATGTTCACAGATAAGTGCCTTGTTCGCAGTGACGACATCTTTTCCCGCAGCCAGGCAAGCGAGCATGATTTCCCGCGCCGGTTCAATGCCACCAATCAGCTGTACGACGACGTCAATTTCATTGTCATCGATGATATCCTGGATGTTATCCGCCACCGTTCCCGCAGGCAGTTCCACATTGCGAGGTTTTGTTGCATCGCGGACAACCACCCGCTTGAGTCTGATATCCCGCCCGGCACGATGCGTCATCGTTTCAGACTTTTCGGTCAGAATCCGCGCGACCTCTGTACCAACCGTCCCCATGCCGATCAAGGCGACCTGTGTTCTCAGACTGTCAGATTCAGCAGCGGACATACGGATCACACATTTTCGATGCGATGGGCAAATTGCCGGTGAATAAACCAGAGTTTCCTGCGGTTATCAAATCGGCGTCGGAACGGGTTCGAGGCAATTCCCGGCGTCAAGACCGGTTTCCAAAACTGGTTGCGCATCGTACTGAGTTGCCAACGGATTTGCCAACCCGCAGAACGGGGTGGGAGCAAGGTCCGCTATTCACAAAGCGATCGTCTGGCCACTTGGTTTTCAGGCTTCAATCGGCCTTCTATAATTGGAGTGCAGTCATGATTCGACAAAGTCGATCGAACGCATCATCTTTTTATCGGAACGACTCCGACAATTATGAAAGACGTCCCGTCATGATGACGACCGCAGCGCGCATTGGCGCGGTGAATTATCTGAATTCCAAGCCTCTGATTGAAGGGTTGCAGGACTTCGCACCGCAGGCGGAAATCGTACTCGATTACCCCAGCCGATTGGCCGATGGTTTGGCCGATGGACTGCTTGATGTCGCGTTGGTTCCGTCGATTGCCTGTCTGCAGAGCGACAGATACGACATCATTTCCGACGCCTGTGTCGCAACGCGTGGTCCAGTACTCAGTGTGAAACTCTACAGCCGCGTCCCTGCCGGTGCGATTCAGACACTTGCGCTGGATGAAGGTTCGCGGACAAGCAGTGTGCTGGCGCAGATTGTACTTGCACATCGTTTCGGCGTACATCCAGATTGCGTTCCCTTCCCATTGGGCAAAACGGTGAGCGATGTCAATACCGATGCCATCCTGATGATCGGCGATCGGGCCATTCACGATCCGGAGGAATCGTTCGTCGAGACGTGGGATCTCGGTGAAGAGTGGACTCGCTGGACCGGTTTACCTTTTGTGTTCGCCATGTGGATTTTACGCAAGGATGCTGGGTTTTCCGGGTTGGACGAGACCCTCTGTCAGGCCCGGGATGAAGGTGTTATGCGGATTCCGGAAATCGCCTCCCGCGAAGCGGCAAACCTGAACATTGCCACGGAAACAGCCGTGGATTATTTGACTCACAATCTCCATTTTCGGCTTGGCTCGGCGGAACGATCTGGCTTGCGATTGTTCCACGACCTGGCCGTGCAACAGGGACTGGCTCCCAAAGGTGTCGACCTTGTCTTCCGCGATTGCACTCCTGCTTGAGAAAGCGGTTGCCGGTGAACGGCTGACACGCGACGAAGCTCTGCCATTGCTGCAGAGTCACGATCTGGTTGCGCTCGGTCAGGTGGCCGATTCCATAACACAGCGATTGCACCCCGAGCCGTACCGCACTTACAACATTGATCGCAATATCAATTACACCAATGCCTGCGCAGCCGTTTGCGACTTCTGCGCGTTTTACCGACCGGTGGGACACAACGATGTTTACGTGCTGGAGCCGGAAGAGCTTCTCAAGAAAATTCAGGAGACAGTCGACCTGGGGGGCGACCAGATTTTGATGCAGGGTGGGATGCACCCCAAGCTGCCGCTGGAGTGGTACGAGGAAACTCTACAGACGATCAAGTCGCATTTTCCGCAGGTGAATGTGCACGCTTTCAGTCCGCCGGAACTGTTTCACTTTTCCAAAATCAGCAAGCTGCCGCTGGAAACAGTGCTCATGCGATTGATGGACGCCGGTTTGGGATCACTGCCCGGTGGTGGTGGCGAGATTCTCGTTGATCGCGTTCGCAAGTTGATCACCCGCGGCAAGGCGTTGACGGACGACTGGTTGAACGTGAACCGCGTCTGGCACAATCTGGGTGGCAAATCGACCGCCACCATGATGTTCGGACATGTCGAAACTCTGGAAGAACGGATCGAACATCTTGACCGGCTGCGCGAGTTGCAGGATGAAACCGGCGGATTCACGGCCTTTATCTGCTGGACCATGCAACCTCCTGAAGAACCACCCTGGTTTGGTAATCGACGCGATGGCGTCGACATGTCGCAAATCGCTCCCGCCGGTGCGTTTGAATATCTCAAGACACAGGCGGTGGCGCGACTTTATCTGGACAACATTCCGAATATCCAGTCGAGTTGGGTGACTCAGGGTGAGAAGACAGGACAGTTGGCTTTGAAATTTGGAGCCAACGATATGGGCAGCCTGATGATTGAAGAGAATGTTGTTGCCGAAGCAGGAACGGTGTACCACCTCTCGTTGCAGGCGATTCGCCGCTGCATCGCCGAGTTGGGATCCATACCCCGTCAGCGGAATGTATTCTACGAATACATTGATGAGGAACCGACCGAATCTGAACTGACGGCACTGCTGTCCCAGCAATCCGATTCAACCGCAATTCCGGAACTGGCGGTCTTGAAGTAAACCCAGTCTGTGTGGTCTGCCTCGTTTCCGATCAAATTTCAGGCTACAGTTGATTGCGTCTTGCTGAACAACCTGTTGTCCGATTACAACGGTCGCAGGGATATTCGGGTTGATCACCAGACACCAAACCGAGATTCGACATCGCAACAGGAACGGCCCAGGAGTTCATGCGGGCCAGACAGATAATCCGGTACATTCAGACACGGCAGCAGCCAGAGAACGGACCGCATGATCCACGTCGAAAATCTGACCAAAGAGTTTGAAGACCTTCGACGTGGCAGCATGATGGCTGTCGATCGTGTCAACTTCCACGTTCAACCGGGGGAGATTTTCGGACTGCTTGGCCCCAACGGAGCGGGCAAGACCACCTGCCTTCGCATTCTGAGTACCGTCCTCAAGCCAACTTCAGGGTGCGCGGTTGTCGCAGGTTACAATGTTGCAACGCACGCCGCCGAAGTCCGTTCGCAAATCGGTTTCATGTCGGGCAACACCGGCATTTACGACCGCATGACCGCCTGGGAGATGGTGGAGTATTACGGTCGGTTATACGGCATTGAAGAAGAGGCATTGCAGCAACGGCTGGAGCGAATTTTTGAAACGCTGCAGATGAATGACATCCGCGACCTGCTTGGTTCCAAAATGTCAACCGGGATGAAACAGAAAGTTTCGATTGCCCGGACAGTCGTGCACGATCCCCCTGTCCTCATTTTCGACGAACCGACTTCAGGCCTGGATGTCCTTGTCGCCCGGGCCGTGTTGCAGGCGATTGAAGGCTTGCGTGAACAGGGGAAGTGCATCATTTTCTCGACGCACATCATGCGGGAAGTCGAAAAGCTGTGCGATCGCGTGGCGGTGATTCATCGGGGGCAGATTCTTGCCTCTGGCACGATCGAGGAACTGGAGTCGCAATACGACGAATCGGATATGGAGGAGTTGTTCTTCGATCTGATCTCCCGATACGAATCGGCAAACCAACAGCACACACCTCCCGGCAGCGATACATCGATGGCTCTGGCAGCGCTCAAGGAACGATCCCAGCAGAAAGAGGCGGAATAAATCGGCATGAGTTGGAAGAACATCAAACTCATTCTCGCCCGCGAAATCCGCGATCAACTGCGTGATCGCCGGACACTGTTTATGGTGGCGATTCTGCCATTGCTGCTGTATCCGGCGATGGGCATCGGCATGGTGCAAATGACCGTGCTGTTTACCGAACAACCACGAACGGTCGTCTTTCTGAACTCGGATCAATTACCGGATGATCCCCCTTTAATTGACGAAGAGGTGAACCGCATCCATTTCACATGGTTCGACAGCACACCAGATGCCGACACGCTGAAGGTCATTACCGACCAGACACCGACAGATACGGTCGACGAAGAACAGAATGAATTCGTGAAAGAGGTTCTCGCCGAGGCGGAAAAGCTGCGCGAGCCAGCCACGCAACGCCAGCAGACAAACGAACGAAAACTGCGAGCCAACCAGAAGGTCAACCTGCTGACATCGCAGATCGACGAAGCTGAGGCGGAACGACAAAAAGAAGGGACGCTCGAACAACGCAGATCAGAACTCAAGACTCAGATTGTCGAATGGAAATCCCAACGCGCGGAATTGGATGAGTTGGTCGTGCAGTGGGAAAATGAACTGGAAAAGCTGGATGAACGCATTGCCGGATTGCTTGCGGAATGCCAGTTTCAGGTGCTGGTCGTCGTGGCAGACGGATTTGCGGAGAAAATTGAAACTGTGAACGCGCAGTTGCGAGAGCGTCAACTTGGTGCACGAGCCGATGACTATTACGTCGGCCTCGGATTCTTCACCAACAAGGCGGATGAAAAATCGCTGATTGCCTTTAATCGTGTGAATCGGGCGATCAAGAACTGGGGCGAGAAAATTCTGAACGACCGTCTGGCTGCCGCTGACCTGCCTCAGACGATCGTCGACCCGGTGAACACCACAACGGTCGATGTCGCCCAGGACGAAGAAATTTCGGCGAACTTGTGGAGCAAACTATTCCCTGCCCTGCTGGTCATTATGGCCGTCACTGGCGCATTTTACCCGGCGGTCGACGTGGCAGCGGGGGAAAAAGAACGAGGCACGATGGAGACACTGCTCATCTGCCCGGCGACACGCAGCGAAATTGTGATCGGCAAATTCCTGACCGTCATGGCCTTCAGTGTCTGTACGGCGTTATTGAATCTCATCAGCATGGGATTGACGGGAAAATATATGGCATCGATCGTCGGTTCGCGTTCGTTGTCGCAAATTGGCGATCTCTCGTTGCCCGGTTTTGATTCACTCATCTGGGTCTTCATCCTGCTGATTCCACTGGCCGCCCTGTTCAGCGCCCTCTGTCTCGCGCTGGCGACTTTTGCCCGCAGCAGCAAGGAAGGACAGTATTATCTCACGCCCCTGTTGATGGTCACTCTCGGCCTGACAGTTGTGACCCTTTCCCCCGGTGTGGAACTGGAACCATTTTACAGTGTCATGCCAGTGGTCGGCCCGGCGTTACTCTTGAAAGCACTGCTCAGTTCGCCTGGTGATCCGGAACTGATGGTCTACGCGATCCCGGTGCTGGTCACGAGTGTAGGCTATAGCCTGTTGGCGTTGTGGTGGGCGATCGATCAGTTTGCCAGCGAGGATGTCCTTTTCCGTGAGGCGGAACGGTTCGAGTTGGGACTTTGGATTCGCCATATTTTGCGAGACAAAGACGAGACACCCAGCTTCACCGAAGCCGGGTTCTGTTATGTGCTGATTATGCTGGTCAGTTTCGCCAGTTTGAAATACGTGACTGGCAGCGCCGATCAACAGGTCGCCGCCGCTGATGCATCCGAAGCCGAACAAGTTGCCGCCATCTATCGGATTATGAAACTGCAAATGACCTACCTGATCGTGGCGGTGGCCTGTCCTGCAATGTTCATGGGACTCCTGCTGACACGTTCTCCCCGCAAAACATTTCGGCTTTATTGGCCGAAGCTGAAATACATCGCAGCGGCGCTGCTTCTGCCGTTGATGTGTCACCCTCTGGTATCGGAACTGATGGCCAATATGCAGTGGTTCTTCCGTCAACTGCCGGACCATTTTCAGGAAACGATGGCAGGATTTCAGCACGCCAGTATTGCTGTCTGGTTTACCTGGATGGTGATGGCCGTCACGCCTGCGATCTGCGAAGAGGTGGCATTTCGCGGTTTCATCCTTAGCGGGTTTTCGGAATCGCGTCGTTTCTGGCTGGCGATTGTTCTCTCCAGCCTGACCTTCGGCGTCGTGCACATGATCCCGCAACAGGTCTTCTACGCAACGTTGCTCGGCATTCCGCTGGGGGTTCTGGCCATTCGCAGCAACAGCCTGTTGCCGCCAATCATCTTTCACCTCGTGTTCAATTCGATTTCTGTCGTCGGAATGCGATTTTCAGAAAAGGTCGATCTCACCCGTGTGCCGGATTTGTTGATGTGGGAAGAAAAAGGGGCCATCCGCTACGGTTGGGGTACGCTCGCGATCACCGCGATTATCGTCGCGCTGTTGATGCGATGGCTGATTGTTTCGGGTGGACCGCTGGGGGGCGGGAGGAAAGCCGAATCGATATCATCGCCCGAAGTGCCCGCCGGCGAGTTGACGAGCTGAGCGATGAACGCCAATGGGAATAGAGCAGTTTACCTTTTCGTGTGACGGTTTTCGCTCGTGGGAGTCTGCGTTTGCAGGCCAAAAGATGATTTTCGCGCCACAGAAGAGTGTAATACGCTCCAATGCCGACGACCGAATGGATGGTCGAGTTCAGGTCCGCTGGTATTTCCCGCCTGACAACGATCCCATCCCGAACGCCACCCTTGAGTTTCAGAATGGCGTCCTGACCGTCGTCGATTCGGACTCCGCGATTCCCACGCAACACCTGACCAATACTGCCGTCATCCCCGGGTTAGTCAACGCCCATACGCATCTGGAATTGAGTGATCTCAGCGAACCGCTGCCATTCACCGGTTCGTTTCCAGACTGGATTCGAGAGGTCGTCAGACATCGGCGTGAACGGAAGCAATCGCCAAATGAAGCGTTGATGCAGGGCCTGCGGGAAATTGTCGAAACGGGAACCGTCGCTGTCGGAGATATTGAGCAGGTCGGCGACGAAGATCATCCCGTCGATCAATCATTACGAGTCGCCCCCAGACGGCTCGGATTTCGGGAAATCATCTGTCTGAATCCGGATGATGGACAAAAGAAAATTGAAGCAGCTCTCGCTGCTGAATGCGAGGAAAAGATTCAACTCGGACTGAGTCCGCATGCACCCTACAGCGTGCATCTTGAAGTCGTTCAGAAAATCGTTGACGAAGCGATTCGTCGAAGCGTCCCGGTCGCGATGCATCTGGCAGAGACCCGGGCAGAGTTGGAGCTATTGCAAACCGGTAGTGGGGAACTTGCCACTTTTCTGAAGAGCCTCGGAATTTGGCGCGATGATTTGTTCAGACCCGGCACGCGCCCGCTGGATTACCTGCGGATTCTGTCTCGTGCTCCACGTGCCCTGGTCATTCATGGCAACTATCTGGATGACGAGGATGTCGATTTCCTCGCTGGGAATCCTCAGATGTCCGTTGTCTACTGTCCCCGTACGCACGCCTGTTTTGATCACCAGACCCATCCCTGGTTGCAGATGATGAACCGGGGCGTGAATGTTGCATTGGGAACCGACAGCCGGGCCTCCAATCCCGATTTGAACGTCTGGAACGAAGTTCTCTTTCTACGCGAGCGCTTTTCTGACGTCTGCCCAAAAGCGTTGCTGCAATTGGCGACGATCAATGGTCAGAAAGCCCTTGGTTTTGTCCGAGCCAGCAATTCGACCGACTGGACATTCATCGAATTGCACGAGACAGCATCAGAGGCATCGGCTGCCAAACGTCCCTGGGAGGAACTCTTTCATCGCGACAGCCGGCCCGTCGGTTCGACAGTCAGTCGGCGCTAAAGCGTATTATGCTCTTCTGTGCCGCGACCGATGTCGTTCGGCCAACAAACAGAGGGTCCCACGAGTCGCAATCGTCACATGAGTCACACGAAAAGGAAACGGCTCTAATCCTGTGATCCTGTCGAAAGCTCTTTCCTGAAGAAGACGGGCAGGATGAACGGGATGAGTTCGGCAGGATTTTGGCCTCCCGTCATCCCCACGACTCAGCTGCGTCGATACCTCGACGCGGTACCGCTGTGCGTAGCACGTCGGCTGAATCAATTCTCTGCGACCTTATACGATCAATAAAGAGTTGATTTTGGCTGAGTGATTCAGCGATAAGACAGGCTGCCGGAGCCGTGGCACCACGGCGAGAGTGTATCTGTTCCTCGGACCATGCTCCTCATGACGGAATGCTCCGCAGCAACTCATTACTACAAAGTCGCTTACGTCGTTACAATTTTCTCCTTTTTTACTTGATGGCCGGTGCTTCATCTGGTAGACTTGATCATTGGTTTTTCACTTCCCAAATCACGTCATCTAAAGGAATCAAGTTATGTTGTCACCGAACCGTTCCGTCGTGCGCAGATCAGGTTTCACCCTGATCGAACTGCTGGTGGTGATTGCGATCATCGCGATCCTGATTGCCCTGCTTCTTCCCGCCATTCAACAGGCACGCGAAGCGGCCCGAAGAACCGAGTGCAAAAATAAACTCAAGCAGTTTGGCATCGCGCTGCACAATTACCACGACACCCACAAACACTTTCCGCCGGGTGTTTCGCCTGCTGATGGTGGAACCTGGGGTCCCAGTTTTCATCTCTGGATTCTCCCCCAGATGGAGCAGGCGAGCCTGTTCAACAGCATGACCATCGGCGGCAGCAACTACGGTTATGTTGGCGCGGCCGCAGGAACTGTGGGACGTGATGTAAATGCACCTGTTATGAGAACCCTCGAATTGGACCACCTGCGGTGTCCGTCATCTCCACAGCCAAAGTTTCTCAATGGCTCCTTTGAAATGCATGCCAGCTATTGTGGTATTGAAGGTGCGGCTTCGGAAGGGGCTTCCGATCCCTTCCAGGCACCAGCCGGCACAACACAGAGCGCCGATGGTATTGTCGCATCAAACGGTATGTTGCCGGCCAACAGGGAAATTCGCATTCGGGACTGCACCGATGGCACTTCCAACACGCTGATGATGTCCGAAATGAGCGGCACAGTGTTCACCGTGGGGTCGAACAATCCCATCTACCGTTCACCTGGCGGTCAAACTCATGGCTGGCTGATGGGCACCATGCAAACGGCAGCCGTGCCGAACTTCACCGGTGCCAATAGTGCCAAAAGGACATTTAACATCGTTACAGTACGGCACCCCATCAATGATACCGTGTGGCACGCCGGTATTAACCCCGGATATGGGAGCAACCTGGGGAACAATAATCCGCTGACATCGGGACATACCGGTGGCGTGAACGGTTTGCTGAGCGATGGGTCGGTCCGATTCCTGCCCAACAATCTTGATTTGCTAAACCTCAAGCGAGTCGCCTGCCGTAATGACGGAGAGGTTGTCGCATTGCCCTGATCGTTAAAACCGGAAATCAAGAGACGGGCAGCCAGTTTCCGGCTGCCCGTCTCCCGTTTGAGACGCCCCTGATCTCGTTCGCAAACTCTGAAAGGTCGCCCCGTTCCATGCGTTCCTCTGTCTCAATTCCAGTCTTTTTGTTGCTTGCCTTTTCCTGTCTTGCATTTTCCATCTTCGGGTGTGGGTCATCAGAACCATCAGGAACGGTTTCAGGGAAAGTGACTTACAGGGACGCCGCGGCTCCCAAGGGTTGTTCTGTTGTCTTCCGTAACTTGACGACCGGCACAACCGCCTTTGGAACGACCAGTGGCAGCGGCGAGTATTCGTTGACCATGAATGACAGTTCTGACATTCCGACTGGCAAATATGATGTGACCATCGCTCCACCCGGAGCCGGAGACATGGATGAAGATTCCGATCCGGTTGATGCCGCAGATGTCGACGCCAATTCCGTGGAAGAAGAGCCAGAAGAATCTCCAATCCCTGCGAAGTACATGACGATCGATGGGAGCAAACTCTCGTTTGAAGTCAAAGAGGGTTCCAATCAGTTTGACATCAAGCTGGAAGACTGACGAATCTCTCCCGTTACTTCACCAGCTCCAACACCGCTTTTTGCACATCCTGCGGATCATCGAACACAAACCAGAGCGATGCGTTCAAATCTTCGAAGACGGACGTGTAACGTGAATCTTCACGGGATTGCTCCGTCACATTGCGAATGAAGACCCCGACAATTCGGTCGGGATGTTTTCGCGCGATCTCGCCGTAGATCTCCGGGTCTTCTTCGCCGGAGTCGCCAAACAACAGGAACGTCCTTTCCGGGAAATCATTCAGAATCTGCTCGATTGCCTTCATTTTGTTCTCGCGCTGTTTTGCGAACAGATTCTGGAAACTGGAATCTTTCAAACGAACGGATTTCAGATGCAGGCTTCCCTGTGGAAATGGCGTATCGCGCAGAAACTTCGCAATTACCGGGTACAACTGCCACGGACTACCGGAAACGTAATGAAACCGCGCGCCGCGATCTTCCAGGGCGCGATACAGTTTTTTCATGCCCGGTGCGGCTTGAAAATCGCGCGTGAAGGTGTTGGCCAGCAGTTCCTTTCGATTCCGAACATTGGTGATCTTGATGGTATCATCGAAGTCAGAGATAACCGAGACACCCCCGGCTGGAATGACTTGTACCCGCCCGATGATACGCCGCGCGTCACCGGGATTGGTCTCGGCGACGAATTCCACCCACTGCCGCGAATCACCGTTGGTCTTGAGAAGTTCCCGCATCTCATCCCTGTTGAGAATGGCATGTCCCGCGAAATGCCCATTCGAGCCGGACCTGGCACATTTCACGCGATGTCTGCCAAGTTGCACGGCAATCTCCTTGCCCCCTTCGTTGTCAACCAGGAACAACCGGGTCCGTTGTTCAAACGTTTTTGCTTCGGGCGAGTTCTTCTCGATTTTGACCGACTTACGAATTGCAGAAAGCAGGACGGAACACTTTTTCGATCCCTCTTCCAATTCGTAAATGATGCCATGCAACCGCACACGCCAGGACTTTCCATCTTTCGATGGATGTGCGTATGTCGGGTAAAAGATGACGGTCTCATCGCGACGGATATCGGAATTACCGGAGAGAATCGCAGCCATCATGACGAGTGTACTCATATTGTATGACTCGCAGTGACATAAAGGGGAAAAGGTGGAACTGAGATTCACTCGCCAGGTTTGATTGTCGCTCGCAGCCGGTTGACCACTCGCGCGATTCGCGTAATCGCCTCATCGATTTCTTCCGGGCTGTTCTCCAGACCGAGCGAAAACCGAACCGACGACTTGTAAACGTTTTCCGGGCAGTTCATGGCGACTAACGCCGGGGCGGGTTCCGCGGACCCGCTGGCACAAGTGCTGCCGAGCGAACAACAAATTCCCTCCAGATCGAATGCAACCAGCAATGCTTCACCATCCAGGCCGGGAAAAGCGATATTCAGGGTGTTGGGCAGACGATGTTCCAGTGAACCGTTGACGACTGCCGGATCGCACAGTTCCAGCAACCCCTGTTGCAATTTGTCACGCAGAGTCGATAACCGTTTGGCGACTTCTGCCTGATTCGCATGCCAGATTTCCAACGCCCGCGCCATACCGGCGATCAACGCAACCGGTTCAGTGCCGGGTCTGCGACCAGATTCCTGATGTCCGCCGAAGTGCATCGGCTTCAACTCGACACCCTCGCGTACCAGCAGCGCGCCAATGCCACGCGGACCATGAAACTTGTGTGCCCCCAAAGCCAGTGTCGTCGCGCCTGAATTGCGGAAGGAGATCGGAATTTTGCCGACCGCCTGAACCGCATCAACATGCAGGGGGACTCCGCGTTCAGCGCACATTTCCGCCAATGGTTGCAGGTTTTGAATGACACCCGTCTCATTATGCGCCAGAATGACCGTTACAATTTTCATCTGGCTCCACGGCAATGTGGCGTACTGATTCGAGTCCAGCAGACCCGATTCACCCACGTTCAAAATGCACGATTCAAACCCCTGTCTTGCGAGGAAGTCGCGTGTTTCAGTTGTTGCCGGATGTTCACCCGCCGTCATCGCGATGATTCCCGGGTCGCGGGCCAGGCCAAGCAGCGCCATGTTACTTGCTTCGGTTCCACCGCTGGTAAAGATAATTTCCCTGGGATCACAATCGAGAATCGCGGCCATCGACTCTCGTGATTCTTCGAGCACTTTGCGGGCGACGCGACCTGCGGCATGGCGACTGCCGGGATTGCCATACGCTTGCAGTAAGTGTTCCGACATCAAATCAACAACTTCCGGGTAAGGTTGCGTCGTGGCGTTGTGATCGAGATAGACGGCAGGCAGGGCCATGTTGGTTTTCTTTTGAAGTTCGAGAATGACAAAGGCGAAAGGTGGAACGTTCACTCTTCCGGGCGGACTGGCCGATGATTATCACGCTTTGCAGAAGCGATTCGTTTCAAACGACGTTCAGCGAGACGATTGATCGTTGAGGTCACTTTGTCCATCGTCGCTCTCCGTATCGACAGCGTCAACCGAAGCCGGTTTTTCTGTTTTCGGACAAAAGAGCAGCCAGAAAATCAGCATCAGGATAAGGATGAATAGAGCGGGAATTGCGAAGAATTGCTGGAAGTTTGCGTCTCGACCGGTGTTCAACTGGCACCATTGCCCAAGTTTCCCGGCAATGAGGAAGCCGACCGGCATGGCAATGCCCATTGTAATGAAGGCGAACAGATTCTGGGCGCTCACACGATTTTCTGACGCACATTGGTCATCGACATACAATTGAATGGTGATAATCAGAAAGACGTGGCAGATGCCATGCAGGGCGATGCCGAACAGGATCAGACCGCCTGGTTGCTCAAACGCGAATAACGCATACCGGACAAGCCAGGCTGCCATGCCGAGCGAAAAAATGACCTTCAGACCGTATCGCCGCAGAAACAGGGAGAGTAACAGCAGCGCCGGAAATTCCGAAATCTGGCCAACCGTCATCACAGCGGGAACCCAGGCGGCGGCATACCCCCATCTCTCCAACAATATCGGGACGGCAATGGAGTAGAATGGAACGGCCAACGCCAGCAGAAAGCTGACACCAATCAACATCGTAAACTGGCGATCAAGGAACATGCGCATCGTCTGCAATGGGGCAATCGACATCTTCGCAACATTGGCTGGCGGAGTGTGCGGCAGAAACACGCAGAAACATCCCAGGGCAAAGGAAAGAATCGCGGCAATCCGGAAACAGTCGGAACTGGTTGGCTGCCCGAGAATCGTCAGCAGTTCTGCGAGATGATTCAGACGATCTTGACAGGCCGGAAATTTTGAAGCAACCCAGCGCCGCACATCGGCGTGTCCCAGCCAGAGTGACAGTGTCATGCCGGAGGCCACCCAACCGACAGTTCCCCAAATGCGAATACGGCCGAACTGCCTGTTGGGATCGGGGAGATGCCGAAACGTCAGCGAACTGGCCAGCGGTATCGTTGGGAAATATGCGACAGCATATAAGCCGACCAATGCCAACAGCCCGGAAAAGTTTCGACCGGTTTGTCGGTATATTTCCGTAACGATCGGGATTGCGATCAGCGTCAGTCCACCCGCAAAGTGCGCCAAAGCGAGGTATTTTTCACTGTTCATCCAGCGGTCGCAAACCTGCCCCACAACAAATGGTGCAACCCACAAGCCGATGGCCGCCACTGCCATCAATTGGCCCATCTGTTCGATCGACAGGCCGTTCTCCGCAAAGTAGAGCGGCAGATAGGTCATAATGGCGCCGGTGATGCCCCACTCCAGCGCCCACATGATCGAGAGCCTCCAACGCAGGCCCCAGCGAATGGCAGGTTGTGTTTTCTGGTCGTTCAACATGTTTCCGTCGCCGCAAATCACCACGCACGATTATCGGGAGATGTCGACTCCAGAATACCGGTAACAGAATCGGAGGAACAGCGGCTTACAGCACGTGCAGACAACGTCGATGACCGAACGAGAGGCAGGTTCACGCAATGGTCTGTCACACAAGATTCGGTACATGGTAGAGCTATGATTTCACGGAAAATTTATTTTTGAGTAATTTCTGTTCACCTGTTTGCTGAGATATTTACGTTTTGATCGCGCCTCGCTATCGTGATCGAAGTCATTGCAGATTCTCACCAGATGCCGGTTTCTCAACCGGCACGAGTATTGTAGATGTTCGTTCCGAACAGCAATGTTCCAACGCTTGCAGATGAACCGGCTGAGACTCAGAAGCTTGTCAATCTTCCCTGCAATTTTGGTGCTTCCGGTCACGTTTCCTCCCCTGACTTTAACGCCGCAAATAGCCGAACGATATGATTGCCACTGTGACAAAACAGAACCTCCTCAATACGGTCGAGGCGATTCGAAATCACACTCCTGACAGATCAACAGCCGATGCAAGTCTGGCTGAGATTGTACTGATGATTGGGAATGTGTTTGAAGTTGATGCATGCTCCGTTTATCGCATTGAGGCAGGCGGCAAAATGCTTCGGCTACAGGCAACGATCGGCTTACGACAGGATGCCATCAGCCGGATCAGTATGACTCTCGATGAAGGATTGGCAGGACTTGTCGCTCAAAATCAGGAAATCGTCTCGGTCGAAAAAGCGTCAGAACACCCTCGTTTCAAGTATTTTCCCGAAGTGGGTGAGGATCCATTCGTCACGTTCCTTGGTCTGCCGGTGAAACAGAATGGCAAAATTCTCGGTGTGCTGGTTGTCCAGATGGTTGAGCTGAGAACGTTCTCTCAGACTGAACGACAGATGCTCGAAACTGTCGCGAGGCACATTGCACCGCTATTGTGCGAAGTTTGATTTTCTTATCCAATCCTGGAATCAGTCGTTGCCAGGCTCAACCTGTTGGCGTAGCAGATTCAAACCCTGCTTCATCGCGCCATGCCATTCTTTCCGTGGTAACAAGCCAGATTCTCCCGTGACGAAATTCAGGCCTTCCGGCCGCAAGACGCAACGTTCTGCAAGACTCGCGAGTTGGTTTACGGCCTGTTCAAATTCGGGCTCGGTTTGCGACTGGAGCAGAACTTCCTGCAACTCCGTCACACCCTTCCACAGCTCTTTGTCGAGATTACCGGGACCGCGTACCTGATATTGCTGCCAGATCGCATCAATGCGATCGATGAATTCCTGTAGCTCTTCCGGGTTTTCTGGGTGGGTCATCTTCGCATTACTCCATACAAGTGCTGGTTTGCTTTCTGGTGTGACGTCTCTGGATCGCGGGGAACTGGTGAACCGTCAAGATGAAAAGTTGGGGTTAATGAAGTTACAGGCAGCGACAACGGAGCGAGGGATGTTAATCCGCACTCCAGAACAAAGCCTTGACAAGGCACTATATGTTTGCAGGCCGAACGACGCCCATCGCGGCACAGAAGAGCGAGTACACTCCAGCGAGACGTCATTAAAGGTTGAGACCACGAAAAACCACCTGTTTCAGGCTCAAATTTTGCGAAAACACTCCGTTTACGGGAGTTTTGCATGCGATTGCCCCGCATTACGCCATCAACACGACCAGACACATTATGAATCAACATTGTTCAGGCGTCCTTCGATCATTGAATTTATCAATAACATAACTAATACTGGCAGTCTGTTGCAG
>JANQSH010000171.1 GCA_028284145.1 Planctomycetaceae bacterium
GCTCACCTGGACGGTGCTGCACGTGGGGACCGAAGCGGCCAACGGCACCGGCGGCACGGTGGGAACCAATGATAACCTCGTGCTCAATGAAATTTGGAACAAGAAACTCTCGCAAAAGAATATTCAGCGCATCTCCGATGGCGAAGTGCTGGACTACTATGGCTACGATGACGTCAATGGGAATGGAGCCTTTGATGCCGGCGATACCGATCACAATGACATTAATTCGTGTACAAACACCACCTATGAGTTGCTCGTTGCTGGCGGCTACGGCACATGCCACGCATGGGCGGATTTCATGATTGGGACACTCGAGGCGCAGGGGCTTGACGAAGTCAACGGAAACAAGGTGCGTCTCACAACGGTCGTCGCAATCGATAATCCCAATAATCGAAACGACAGTGCTAAGTTGGCAATCAAAGGCTGGACAAAAAACGCTGATCCGACGAACCCTGGTTCTTACAAGGTTGTTAACGACAACGCCGGCGTCGATGGCTCGATGCCAGTCGTGCCTGGCGTTGGTGAGGCCGCAGATGCCATAGGCACTCCTGGCAAAGGCAATTCGCCGAATCCTCCAGCAATCTTTCGGCGGCACTTTATCATTCATGTCGGCCCCAAAAATAAAGAGGTGGGGTCTTGGTATGATCCTAGCTATGGCCTTGGGCCGTATACTGATCCAAAGCAATATGAGCTCAATGCCTTTGAAGGGCAAATCAAGGACGTAAACGGCGAGAGGCGACTGTTTGATCAACCCAACGACAACGGCGAATTAGATGACGACACAGATCGCATGTCTCTGTTCAGTGACGATGGATTCAACCCATTTGATATTTACTAATGTAGTCAAGGCCGAAATTTCAATCGTGATAATTTGTTCGACGGACTTCATCCACAGACGTGACAAAGAGAGAATGCGATGAGTCGACGAGTTCTTATAGTGTTTTGCCTATTTGAAGTCTTGGCTATTGTCGTTGTGGCCCATTTAAGAGATGTAGATCGAGCGTGTGCCGGCGAAGTTGACTCTGCGGCAGACGATCTCAACAGCATAAAATCTCCGCTGCATCTTGTCTTGTCTCGACTACCAGGCGAAGAAAACATCAACACACCAACACAACTTGCCGTTGGCATTCGTAACGCATCAGACAAGGCGATCACCATACGTAGTCAGCTCTATTATCCGTGGGATGTGGCAAGGTGGTTTAAATTCACCATCAACGGGCGTCCAGCATTTTTAATCCCTCGCCAGATACTGCTTCCCGATCACCCAGACCCTCCAATTGTGAGCAAAACAATCCCAGTTCGCACAACGGTGACATGGGAAACATTCCAATTGTCAAAACTAAAGATTGGCGAACGTCTTGTCGACGTAAACCGGTCTACTCCCGGGATTCCCGGACCGGGAAAATACACGCTCGTTGTGCAGCCGTCGATTCCTTGGCCGTGGGAGAAGTATTCGGATCACTTGCCTGCCGCATCGGCGCCTATCAAATTCGAAGTGCCCGAAACAGCCAAGCAGATCTTTCGTCCACTCGACTACACGGGCATTTGGGAAGAACGTGACGAACAAGGAAGTCTAAGACAGATCATCCACTACAAAGATGGTATACCCCATGGAGACTATCTTTCATGGGATTCACGAGAGCGTTTGGCATCCAAAGGTTTTCTGCAGGAAGGGGTAGCGCAGGGGAGTTTCACGCGATGGCATAAGAACGGAAAATTGCAATACTTCGTGTCGTATCGCGATGGGAAACATCACGGCGAGAGCATGCGATGGGATGAGAACGGTACAAAAATCAATGAGATGGTCTATGAGAACGGAATGTTTCAAGGAAAGCGAACCATGTGGTACCCGAATGGCACAAAGCGATTTGAAGGCAGTTACAGTCGACACAAGCGTCACGACCATTGGGTGTTTTGGGACGAGAAGGGAGTAGAAATCGGCAGCGGGGAGTACCGTGACGGCAAGCCGTGGAACGGACGCATTGAATTCTGGAACCCCCATGGCAGAGCCGGCTGGCAATTGGCAGACTTCAAAGATGGCAAACGTATTCCGGACAACGAAGCGAAATCGGAAAGTCCGCCAGAGAAAACATACGATTAGCTCTGCTCACCTGGACGGTGCTGCACGTGGGGACCGAAGCGGCCAACGGCACCGGCGGCACGGTGGGAACCAATGATAACCTCGTGCTCAATGAAATTTGGAA
>JANQSH010000009.1 GCA_028284145.1 Planctomycetaceae bacterium
TGACATCATCCGCTCCGTTGTCGCTCCTTGCAACTTTACCGAACCTGAATTTCAATCCTGACAGACCAGGAGTCAGCCATGTCGGGCGATCGGGACATCACTTTTGACGGGGAACGCGAAGAAGAGCCCAACCTGTCGGAGCGGGAGGAATCGCAGGGCGAGTCGTCATCAGTAAGCGAGTTGTCAAGCGAGCCATCATCAGTAAGGATGTACGGTAAGTTCACCGGGGATGAGTGGGCGGCTTATGGTCGAGGCGAACTGGTGCCCGGCCTGAACGCCGACTATCCACCATCACCACCGCCGGAACGGACGAAGCAGGAACACCCCGCACTGAAACTGGAACCGCTGCCACCGGATGAATGGCCACCCCTCAGACAGCACGATGCCGCTTATGAGCGAATGGGTGACGACCAGTACGAATACCATTTCGTCCCGCTCTGGCGGACCGTGTTGTGGTGGGCCGTTCTGCTCTTCGGGATCGCCCTCATCGTGTACGGCTTCGGCAGGATGTACCTCTCGCGTGCGGAGGAAGGCAATCGTACCGCTGTCGCAGGTGGGACGCGGCATCTGAAATCAATCCCCATTCGAGATATCAAGCTGGGCATGCGAGTTCTGGGCACAAATCCCGATCGCACAGAAGTCGATGAGACCATTCCCGATGTCGATCAGGAAACGTGGCGGAAACTGCATTTGACGATGCAGAAAGAGGATGGTTATCGCATCGACATCAGACTCCTTCGTCCACTCGAATGGATCAAGTTCTACGATGCAACTGTCGGTTCAACCATTGAACTTGAACTGCACGAAATGGGAGCGGTCGGCTCCGCACTGGTGACATACTTCGGTCCCTGTCCGCCCATCGAACCGGACGATGGCACCGGCAGGAATGTCGTCACGGGCAGGTTCAAGCATTACGTCACCGATAATCTGGTCAATGTCTCTCTGGAAGGTCAGGACGAGCCGACCGGTGTGACGGACAACCACCTCTACTGGTCCGTGACCCGCAATGATTACATTCCGGCTGGTGAACTGGAAGTTGGCGAAGAAGTCGACACGATCCACGGCACGACGAAGGTGACGAGCATTGTCCCCCGTGCAGGCCCGGAACCGGTTTACAATCTGGAAATCCACAGAGAGCATGTCTACCGCGTCGGCGAACTCGGCACACTCGTGCATAACACGTGTGTTCCAGAGATAAGTACAGTGAATCGAGGCATTCGTAATCTGAGGAATGGAGAAGATGTAGCTGTTCGATCATTTAGAGAAGCCGATCAAGTATTATACGGTGCACTACCAAATGCAGTGAAATACAAAGGTGCAGGTCCAAGGTCAGTTGAAAAGACTGGGCGCCTCAAGAAACTCTTTGGCCGAAAGGACACTGGCAGTTTTCACAAAGACTATCAGTTTGATTCTAATGGAGTATTATACGGGCATCATGATATAGCACCATTGTCACATCCGCACAGAACCATTCCCCACATCAATGTCATGCTCCCCTCTGGGAAGAAGGCAGTAATATACATCATAAGGTGAATTGAGAATGAGAAAGGATAATCGTCGATCGCGATTAGTTCGCGCATTGGAATCCGGAAAAACGCTCTCATTTGATGCGCCGTTTCTCGATGAATCCGGTGAATCGGGAACGATTCAGATTTCAGTCTGGCAGTATGACGGAAATATTCGCTTCAACATTGAACGGTATCTTGACAGACATGCTCTATGCGAATCGCTGTACCTTGAAGACACCCTTGAAGATGTAACAAGTTTGCATGACTTTGAGACGACCATTTGCAAGAAATACGAAATTGGCATTGATGAATTCCACGTGATGCCTTGAGGCTGTCTTGCCATCAGGCCGAATGACGGATAATAGCGGCTTGTTGTCCGCTTAGTTCATGACGTTTGGGAATCTCTTCCAAACCAGCAAGACAGGTTGGGAAAAAGATGAAGCACTCAACCTCTTTTGATCGCAGGCGTCGTAGCAGGACAGGCGAAGAATATCATGCAAAGTCGACATCGTGGTTCGGACGAAACTTCATCTCTATTGCGTTGCTGCTGGTTGCAGCCGGACTCATCTGGACTGGTCTATCGGGTCTGCTTTCTTCCACTTCGCCCGAAAATACACTCACCGCTGCTGCGGTTCCTGCTGCTCATGTCGAAGAACCGGCGTTGATCACGGCTGCGATCAAAGACCTCCGCAACGGCATGCGCGTACTCGCCAATAATCCCGACATGGCAGATGTCGAGATTGCGCCTCTGAAAATCAAAGATCCGGAAAACTGGCGCAATGTGGTCTTACTTCTGCCAAAAAATGACGGAGGTGATGTCAAGATCACGCTGTTGCGACCGTTGAAATGGCTGGAACTTCATGCAGGTAATGACGGCAAGACCATCTTCCTCGACATGGAGGAAATGGGAGCAGTCGGGAAAGCGAGGGTTTTGGAATTACTTCCCTGTCCCGAAATCGAGCCGGACGATGGCCAAGGGCGGCGTCTCATCACTGGCAGGTTTGAGCATTCCGCGACCGATGTGATCGATGTTTCGGTCGAGGGTGAAGAGAAGCCGATCGGCACGACGACAACGCACCCGTTCCGCAGCGCAGACCGCAAT
>JANQSH010000017.1 GCA_028284145.1 Planctomycetaceae bacterium
CGGAAACGCGAATGTTGTCGCCGTCGAGCCTTGTCCTTCGATCGAACCGGATGACGGAACCGGTCGCCCGCTCATTACCGGGACGTTCAAACATACGTCTGCGACGGTGATTGACCTGCAGGTTCTGGGCGAGCCGGAGCCGATCGGGACGACCGCCAATCACCCCTTCTGGAGTGTCGATCGTAACCGGTATGTCGCCGCCGGCGATTTGCGTCTGAGTGAACGGCTGCGGACCGTGGACGATGAGATCACATACGTGATCGGTGTCTCACCCCGTCCGGGCAGGCACGATGTGTACAACATCCAGGTCGACGGCCAGCACGTGTTCTACGTCGGCAACACCGGCGTGCTGGTGCATAATACGTGTGCCCCAAACAGGGGAGCGGGTCAGGGTCGGCGAATTATTCCTGACGCCCAGGTTGATCCAGCTGCAACCGTTCTCGGTAATAGGTTCGGCGGACAGGCTAGTGTCCGCCTCGAAGGATTCGGCAATCGAGAGTTCGATTTCATTAGCGGGCGCTTTGTCGGCCAGACCTTTGGTGGCAAAAACATTGCGACCAACCTTAAGAACTTCTTGAGCAAGAGTCGACGGGCACAAATACGCGAAACGATACGTGCTGCTCAGGAAACCGGTCGGCAGCCACTGTTCAACTTTGAAGGTGTGATGCCTCACGTAGACATCCTTGCTTTCATCAACCGAAATGCGGCACGTGCTGGTGTGACGCCGAAGATTACCAATATCGTACCGGTGCCGCGATGAATACCATCAAGAAGTATGACGCCTACCTCACCTTTGAGGCATTAACGGCTGATCAGTCGCAAAAGGTTCAATCGCTTTTCGACACGCAAGACTTGTTAGTTACGCTCGATCCCGATGCGTTGGAATTTGAGTTCAACGGTCGAGATTTAAGCGATTACGTTGTTCACGTATTCCAAGAAGTCGCAAAAGTCATCAAAGCGGCGGATGGCGAAATTCGCTGTGAAATGGATGACGACGATTGGCGTGATCCCAAGTACAAGTTTTTTACAATCCGCGATGGAGTGCTTTGGGAGCAAGCAGGCGAGCTTGTTCGTTGCGAACAGGTTCAACCATCAGAATGGGCACCGCCGACTGACGACGTTGTGTAAATGAAATGCGTTCCAGTGGGCGGAACTTCCTGGAGTTGATTTTCAAGTAAAACCACCCCGTACCAGAATGATGCAAGCCACCCACACACTGCCTGCCGCGACTAATAAGACAGTGGAAAGTACATCGTCCCTTTTCAACTGGCGAAACATCCTCATCACCTTTGGCCTGCTGCTGACTGTTGTGTCGCTGAGCTACGGGATCTTCATGTCGAGAAGTCAACGGACGGTCAAAGTCGTGCCGATCCGTGATGTTCCAATCGCACAGGCACAGTAGGCAGGGGCTTTCCTACTGTTTACCTGTGAGGGAAAGAATTGGACAGAATGACGGACAGCCTCTTTGCGTTATTAAGAAAACAGGGCAATGCGGTGTTTTTCTGAGCGATCACGGTGCGTGGCAACGCAACTAAGGGAACAGAACTTCCTGATGACTTCGTCATCCCGGCCTGGCAGACAAGCGGAGCTACACAGCGGTGTGAAATCCCACTATCGGATGACCCAGGCATGTACGCCTGAGTCAACCCTGAAAGAAAACGGGGTAACACCTGCAGAATTGTCCGCGCGGTGTTGCAGAAAGTTATTGATCGTCATCATCCGGAAGTGTGGATGATTTGGCAGCAGGTTCGGCACGTTGCGACGAAGTGAGAATAAATATCACTCGGCGTTTTGTGGGTGCGGCGTTGTTTCGCGATTTCGGTGCTTGCCTCATGACTGGGTCATTGGCCTTACCCGCCTTCTGCTGTCCAGGACGAGGGGCGTTCGCAGGCTCGGTGGTACGGTTTTCGTTGCTGTCGGAAATGTCATCGCCTCGTCGCATAAATTCGCGATGCGCCAGTTTCTCATTGGCAAGAGAAATGGTCTTGGAGTTACCCGTATCTGTCGACTCGCCGGCTTCCCGTTTGTCAGCCAACTTGTGCCGGGACAATTGAACCTGTAAGCGGCGGGAGATTTCCTCCAACACATCCCATTCGGCAGAGGAGTAATCGTCCTCTGCCATTTTCACATCATGGTCAGGCTTGTCGTCAGCGGTTTTTGGCTGGCTCGGCGCAAGCGAGAAGACACGAGCCCGACCCCGTAACGTGTTTGCGGCAGGAGCCGTCTGCGTTACGCCTCTGGCTGGCCCGAATTTGTCAAACTGGTTTTTCGCCGCCTTAAAGTCTTCAACATCTGTCTTGGTGATGTTGTTGTTGGAAGCTGGTAGATTGGCCCCGCCACCAAATCCACCACCATTTCCAGAAAACAAACGACCGCCAGATTTTTCTGGTTCCATTTGTCGACCATCTTTGGTGGGAGCCGCTGGTGGAATGGCATTGTTGCTCACAGTCGATTTGAAGTTGCTCGCTTTTGGCCTGGTGTCGAGCTTGTCTTTTCGTCTGACGGGTCCAGCCACCATATTCGGATCGGTAGTTGCTTCGTCCGGTTGGGAAGCGTTCTCCGATTTCGCTCCGCTGGAATTCGATTCGATGTCCCATGTCGTCGACGATTTTTCGGTATCATCCGCCGCAAGGCCTGCTCTTTCAATCGAAGTCACATTCCCTGCTTCCTCTTCTCGCAACTCCTTCAATTCATCAATGGAGCTCTCATCCATTTCAGTCATCTCAACCGGATCATCCAGAACGACCGATGTCATTTGCGGGTGTGCTTTTAGTCGCTCAAGGATTTGCATGTATCGTCCTTCGGATGTCTCGACCAGAACAGCCAGCCCGTCGTTTACGCGTTCTGATTGAAGTGTTGATTGTCCTGTTGCGTCAGCCAGCGGCTTCGAGTTGTCAGATGTCTCTGCATATCGCAGAGCCTGCAAACCGCTGGTCTGGACATCAATTTGATGTGCGGCCAACAACTCCTGCAGATGCTGCAAACCAGATGATGTATTTCGCACTTCAATTCGCACAACATCGAGAGTCTGTCGTCCAGTTGCCAATTGTTGTTGACCGGTTTCGCGCCGTTTTTTCTCGATGAATCTTTCCGATTCCGAAATGCCTTCGGGCGCCTTCATCGTTACCGTTTTGTCCTGTGGTCCGGTCTGGTTTGTGTTGGGCAACACAAGAGCGGGCGAATTCTCCGACTGCGGTTCAGAAAATTTTGAGATGACCGGCTGATTCTTCTCTTCCTGCTCTTGTTTTTCTCCTGCTGCGCCGCGTGGAATACCTGCCTGGCTTTGCATGCTCTTTGGCATATCCTCCAACGATTCCAACGCCGATGGTCGCGGCTGTTCGGCAACCGTTGTGCCGTTGGGATGGTCATCGGCAAAGGAGTTGTCAGCAAGTTGGTGATTGTGTTCGGAGCTCTGATCACCACTTTTTCCAAGTCTTCCGTTTGTTTCCACTTCTCCCGGTGTTTCATTCCTGACACCACTCCTTTGGACGATTGTCTCACCGTTGGTGCGCCGGTTGTTTTCGTCAATATCAGCGAATTGATTCTCGTCGGGCGATCCCGGAGGATTCGAAGCCGCGTTGTTGGGGACATCATCCGGCATCATGAAACTGACCGCTACCAGCAATGCCGCGACCGAAGTGATGGCAACTGTACCAATCTGAAGGCCAACCCAGCGTCGTTGATAACGCATTGGCGGTGACGCAAGGCGTTGTCCGTTCTCGGATACTTGAGCCGTTCCTGAAAGTAACGTGTCCCTTTCCGCCACGCGCATGACACGAGAGGGGAATTCTGGCGGTGGTTCAACAGGAGGAAGATCCCGAATCGCATTGATCGTTTGTTTCAGTTCGTCAAACTCACGTTGCGACTCGCCACATTCCGCCACAGCGCGCAACACTTCCGCTTCCTCTTCGGCGGTCAACTCACCATCGAGGCAGGCAGAGAGCTTTTCACTGGGAATACGATTCGTCATGACACTTTGATCTCTTTCATCAATCCACGACCGGTATCTTAGTCCGGCACATCAGCACTTGCGAGTATACGCTTGCGAGGACTTGGATGCATGAATGTTCGCCGAACCCGATTCGTTCGATTTAAGAGACGCACTATTCGCAGGAAAGTTCCCACCTTGTCAAGATTGCGTTAAATGAGAAGCAGTGCGAGTTGTCAACTCGTTTAGGTGTAATGGTTTGCAGGCCCGAATGGAGGGTCTTCGGTCGGCCGGCAATGGAGGGAAAAACCATAATTGAACCTTTCACAGTGCTCTTCCGATTGTGAGGAAGAATGGTGTTTTTAGAGAGGAAATTGGCTATGGATTTTATTGGATCAGCATGAATGCATGATGAACCTCATACTTACCCAGCCTGCCGGACATCATGAATTTCCCAAATTCCCCAATTTTTCAGATTTAGTGTCTTCACACCGAGGTGGTTAGCGGTTATTTTGGCAGATTGTGTGGCGAAATTATCACTGGAATCGTCAAAGTTGTTGTATTCCACGTATTTTGCCGTTGGCCAACGCAAGCGTAAACCATCAGTGGTTGGGTTCGTGATTTGCAACAGGGTAAGGGTTAAAGGAGAGAGAGAATGATTCAACGGTTTTTGATGTCCATGATGGCGGTCGGTTTGCTGACTGCTGTCGCGCAGGCTTGTGACGATTGTTCGTCCAAGTGCAACACGGCCTGCGCTTCAAGTTGTGCAACATCTTGCGCAACAGGTTGTGCCACTGGTTGTGGTTCAGCCACTGTTTGTGGCTCGGCTACCTCATGTGCGCCGGTTGAAGTTACAGTGATGGTGCCGGAATACGTCACCGAAAAACGCATGGTCACCGTGACCGAGTACCAGCCGGAAGAACGCGAACGAACCGTGACTTACTACGAACGCGTTCCGAAGACTGAAACCCGCACCGCGACACACACCGTTTACAAAAACGAAACGCGGTCGAAGGATGTGAACTACACGGTTCGCAAACCGGTCTGGACGGAAGAGGAACAGACCTACACGGTCAAAGTTCCCGTCACGGAAACCAAAACTGGTACCCGCACGGTCAAGAAGCAAGTGTGGTCGGATGTCGAACAAACTTACACGGTTAATGTTCCTCACACCGAAACCCGCACCGGCACCAGGACTGTCCGTAAGCCAGTCTGGACGGAAGAAGAACAAACTTACACGGTCAAAGTTCCTGTTACCGAAACCAAAACCGGCACCAGGACTGTCCGTAAGCCAGTCTGGACCGAAGAAGAGCAGACTTACACAGTCAAAGTTCCTGTCACCGAAACCAAAACCGGCACCAGGACTGTCCGCAAGCCAGTCTGGACCGAAGAAGAGCAGACTTACACAGTCAAAGTTCCTGTCACCGAAACCAAAACCGGCACCAGGACTGTTTGGGAATGTGTACCTGTGACCGCAACCCGTACCGTCACCGTTTGTGAAGGTCACTGGGAAGAACGCGCCGTTGGTTGTGCCTCTTCTCCTTGTGGTGCATCTGCCTGTGGTTCATCCTGTGGCAGCAGTTGCGGTTCCAGCTGTGGAAGCTCTTGTGGCAGCCCCTGTGGTTCTTCCTGTGGCAGTGCCCCGGCATGTGCACAGGTTTGCCGCGTTTGGGTTCCCAATGTCGTCCAGAAAGAAGTTGAGTACACGACCTACCAGCGTCAGCCGAAGGAAGTCGAATACACTTACAACGTGACGACTTACCAGCCGGAAGAACGGACCCGCACCGTCAAAAAGTGCAGCTATGTCGACGAAGAAGTCGAATACGAGTACCAGGTCACGACATGTGTCGACGAAGAACGGACCCGCACCGTCAAGAGGTGTGACTGGGTCGACGAAGAAGTCGAGTACACCTACGATGTTGTTGTCTGCAAACAGGAAGAACGGACCCGCACCGTCAAGAAGTGTGACTGGGTCGACGAAGAAGTCGAATACGAGTACCAGGTCACGACATGTGTCGACGAAGAACGGACCCGCACCGTCAAAAAGTGCAGCTATGTCGACGAAGAACACACGAAGACCGTCAACTATACGGTCTGTGTTCCTGAAGAAGTGACGAAAGAGTACGAAGTTACCACGTACGAATGCGTTGCCAAAGAACGTACCGAAACGTACACGGTAAACGTGCCTGTTCAGGTCGAAAAAGAAGTCGAAGTGCAGGTCTGCCGCATGGTTCCCAAAACTGTGACGCGTCAGCAATGCTCCTCGGGCTGTGGTTCGACTTGTGGCTCCAGCTGTGGTTCCAGTTGCTGCCGTTAGAGTAATTTCCGGGGAACATTTGCTGTTCCCTCAGAATGACATGAAATGAAAAGTGCCTCGGAGATTTGTTTCTCCGGGGCACTTTTTCGTAGTAAGTCCGACGGACGTTCAAATAGCACGGGCCTACTTTCTGCGATCCGAATCCGCTATAGAACAGGACATGTCTCATACTGATGAATCAATCTCCGACACCGACGAACGGCTGGCCGAGATCCTCAATCGACTGATTCAGGATTCCCAATCGGGCGACCTGCCCGATCTCGAAGCGGTTGTGCGATCCCATCCCGATCTGGCTGAGGAGATTCGCGAGTTGTGGGCAACCGCGATGATCGCCGAAGATTTTGCCGGTGGTTCTGATGACGACTCGTTGTCTGGTGAACGGACAGCGGAAGCGGCATCGACCATTCCACGTATATTTGGCGACTACGAAATCCTCGATGAAATCGGTCGCGGAGGGATGGGGATTGTCTTCAAAGCGAAACAGAAAAGCCTGAACCGTATTGTCGCCTTAAAAATGCTGGTGCGGGGCGAGTTCGCCAGCGAAGCTGATCTCGCCCGTTTTCAAGCCGAAGCCGAAGCGGCGGGACGCCTCGATCATCCACACATCGTGCCAGTCTACGAAGTCGGCGAACATCAGGGGCAACCGTACTTCAGCATGAAGTATGTCGAGGGGACGAACCTGGCTCGTCGACTGGTCGAAGGGCCACTCCCTGCGCGCGAGGCAGCCCTTATTCTGGCACCAGTTTGTCGTGCGATTGAAGAAGCTCATCGTCACAATTTGCTGCATCGTGATTTGAAACCGTCCAACATTTTGATCGATCGCCAGGGTCGGCCCTATGTGACCGATTTCGGACTGGCCAAACGACTGCATCCTGATCTCAATCCGGCGAGTGATGAGGGAGATCCAACTGCTGTAAACGCCATCACGGAATCAGGCGATATTCTCGGCACTCCCGGTTATATGGCACCTGAACAGGCCGCCGGACACCGAGGTGTTGTCGGGTCCGCCGCTGACATTTATGGTCTGGGTGCAATACTCTACGCCATGCTCACTGGCCGAGCTCCGTTTCAGGGAGCGTCCCCGGTAGAAACCGTGTTGATGGTGCTGGAACAAGACCCGTTACCGCCCCGCGTATTGAACAGCCATGCCGACGTCGATCTTGAAATGGTCACCCTCAAATGCCTGCAGAAGCCATTTGACTTGCGGTATATCGATGCCGGTTCACTCGCCCGCGACCTGGAAGCATTTTTATCGAGTGAACCGATTTCAGCGCGGTCATCGCGGTTTCGTCAGGTGGTCAGCCGCTACTTTCGAGAAACGCATCATGCCGGTGTGTTGGAGAACTGGGGCCTGCTCTGGATGTGGCACAGCCTTGTTTTGCTGGTGCTGTGCATCATCACGAACAGCTTTCAATGGATTGGCTGGACGTCGCGCTGGCCTTATCTGCTGTTGTGGAGTAGTGGGTTGACAGTCTGGGCAGGATTTTTCTGGAATTTCCGCAGACGTTCCGGACCGATCACGTTTGTGGAGCGACAAATTGCCCATGTCTGGGCTGGAAGCGTTGTGGGTAGTACGCTGTTGTATGCGATCGAGGGACTGCTTGGCCTGGGCGTACTCGAACTGTCGCCCGTGCTGGGGGTCATCAGCGGGATGGTCTTTCTCGCCAAAGCCGGCATTCTCAATGGCCGGTTCTATATTCAGGCGATCGTGCTGTTCACGACATCGCTTGTGATGGCGGCATTGCAGGTGACTGACGGACCGCCATTGGGCGTTACGCTGTTTGGTGTGGTATCCGCCGCCTGTTTTTTCATTCCCGGCTGGAAGTACCACCGGCAGCGTCTGCTTGCTGATCGCGCGGAGTGAGCGTGAAGTCATGTTGCAATCATCGGACAGTCCTACGGCGCCAGATGGACTTGAAAACAGTCCGTTGGCTTGTTTCTGCCAACAACGATGATTCAGATCCATGTCGGGCCATCGTTGTCGATCAGCACTTTGAGCATCTGAACATCGCGCGGTAGCAGCCGGGTATAGAGCTCGATGCCGACCAAATACCGGCCTTCGGGTAATTCATCCACATGCCTCACCAGCCCACGAACTTCCCGATCAAAACGTTGAACGATATTCTGCAGACGGATTTTGAGTTGTTCGCCGTGCTCGAGCGTCTGATCGAGTTCCAACCCGATCCCCGCCGCAGAGATATCTTTCAACGTGCCGGGGATGCCGTTCCGCATAACGTCGGAATCGCGATACAACGTCACAAACGCTTTGCCGGTGTTGCGATGCAAATCGCGTCGATCATCATCCTGCGGTACGTGGAAGTTTGGTGCAGAACCGGACATGGTTCACCTCGCAGTTCATCGACGGGAAAGGCCATGCTGATCGAACTGGTTGAGCAAACACCAGAACGACGAACAGGTCTGAATCTCAAGTTGCATCAAGGATAGTGTATAATTCGACGACCTGGCAACCACGATCTGTCAAACGAACAAACTACAGGATGAACTTGCTCAGGTCTTCGTCCTGTGTGATCGACTCCAGCCGCTGTTTGACGTACGCGCTATCGACTGTTACGGTAATCTCTGCATCCATCGGAGCTTCAAAGCTGACCTCTTCCAGCAACCGTTCGAGAATTGTGTGTAACCGACGGGCACCGATGTTTTGTGTCGTCTGATTCACATGATGAGCGATGTCAGCCAAAGCTTCGATGCCATCATCGGTGAACTTCAGTGTCACACCATCGGTGGCCAGCAATGCTTCATATTGGCGAGTAAGTGATCCAGTTGGCTCCGTCAGAATGCGGACGAAATCATCCCGCGTAAGGTCGGCCAGTTCGACACGAATCGGAAACCGGCCCTGCAACTCGGGCATGAGGTCAGAAGGTTTGGAGCGATGAAAGGCTCCCGCCGCAATGAACAGCATGTAGTCTGTGCGGACTGAACCATATCGTGTCTGCACCGTTGTCCCTTCTACGATCGGCAGCAGATCGCGCTGCACACCCTGTCGGCTGACATCGGCATTGCGTCCCTCTTCCGAACCACAAATTTTGTCGATCTCGTCGAGGAAGATCATACCGCTGTTTTCCGCCAACTCGACCGCCTCTTCATTGATGGCGTCGCGATCGGTCAACGCTTCGATCTCCTGATCCATCAACACGCTGCGCGCATCTTTCACCTTCAAATTTCTGTCAGCGTTCTGTTTCGGCATGATGCGTTCAAACATATTCTGCAGGTCGACATCCATGTTCTCCATTCCCATGTTGGAAAAGACCTGCACCGGCATCTGCCGCTGCTCGACCGAGATTTCCACTTCCCGGTCTTCCAATTCACCATTGCGCAACATCGCCCGGAATTTCTCAAGCGTCCGTTCGTGACGTTCCATGTTTTCCTGGCGGCGTTCGTCGTCCGGTTCCCATTCGGGAGCCGGTACCAGCAATTCGAGCAAACGGTCTTCCACCCGTTCAGCCGCCTGCTCTTTCAACTCTTCCCGCTTTCGATCCATCACCAGTTTCACGGCGGCATCGGCAAGATCACGGACCATGCTTTCGACGTCTCGGCCATAATAGCCGACTTCGGTGTACTTGGTTGCCTCGACCTTGATAAATGGCGCGCCGGTCAACCTGGCCAGACGTCGGGTGATTTCAGTCTTCCCGACACCAGTCGGGCCAATCATCACGATGTTCTTCGGAGTGACTTCCGCCTGCAATTCCGGAGGGAGCTGGCGCCAGCGGTACCGGTTTCTCAATGCGATCGCAACAGATCGTTTGGCGTCATCCTGTCCAACAATATGTTCATCGAGTTTTGCGACGACTTCGCGCGGGGTCAGTTCGAGCACGGAAGTTCCTCCACCTTGATGTTGTCATTCGTGTAGATGTCAATCTCCGCCGCAATTCCCAACGCCTTCTCGACAATTTCCCTGGCCGACAAATCCGCATGACGCTGCAATGCTCGCGCCGCTGCCATTGCATATTGGCCACCCGAACCAATGCCGATGATGCCATCGGTCGGCTGCACGACATCACCCTGGCCGGTAATCAAAAAGCTGTGTTCCTCATTCACCACAACCATCAACGCTTCCAGTCGGCGCAACACACGGTCAGTCCGCCAGTCGCGGGCCAGTTCGGTCGCAGCCCGGGTGAGATTGCTGGGGTAATCCTTCGCTTTCGCCTCAAAGCGTTCCAGCAACGCGAAGGCATCGGCAGTCGAACCGGCGAATCCCGTAATCACCTTGTCGTCCAACAGCCAGCGGATTTTCGTCGTGTCAGACTTCATGACCGTGTCGCCGTATGTTACCTGGCCATCACCACCCAGTGCGACCACGCCATTGTGACGCACCGTCAGAATGGTTGTGGATCGCCACTTCTTTTTCTCTCTGGGCATTTCATTCTCCCGATTGATTCTTTCATTCGCCTGTCGGACAAAGTTCTTAACCGATCCGAGCAGTTGGATGTGTCGCAGGCGGACAAGCTGACACCGTAATAACTTCCACATCCCATCACAACGGTCTGCCCAGACTCGTGCGCGAATGTGGACAGAACAAGGTCGCCCGGTTTGCACGTCAAGCAGCTATCCTGTTGATTCTGTCACCCTGTTCTTTCTCTCACAGACAAACAGCACCGAGGGAGAGTGCCCCGCAAAAACTCCTTGTGCGGGTGTGACCTTTGGCGAAGACTGCTGCCGGGTGAGAATCGGATCCCGCACCTCAGGTTCTGGCGGCAATGCGAAATATCGCCATCAACTGGCTGCGTGCCGGAAAAGTTGACAACATTGCAGCAGCTTTACACGAAAACGCCTGGAATCCCCAACGCTTCTTCGCCAAACTCGGGAAAACAGGCAATTGAGCCGCCCTGGTGAGAGAGCAATCTTCGATCACATCCTGGTATGGAATCTGATAGAATCAAACCACGTTTTCGATTCATCATTCTCATTCACATCAATTCTGCGGCATGTCTGATATTCCGAACGAAACACGGTTCTCGCTTTCGATTCCCTCATTGACGGCCGTCATCCTGCCGGTTGCGGCGATAGCCGTTTACGTGCAAAGCGAACGGCTGCGGGACTGGATCGGTCCGGGACGATCGAAACTGTTTCTGCTGATGCTTGCGTTGTTCTTCGCGTGGGGTATCGTCGGTCTGATTGCCAGTGCCACGCGGCCACCCGCGGCCCGAAATCGCTGGAGCCTCACCCGTCGAAGAGTCGCCATCACACGCCCCGGTTTGGTCTATCTGGTGATGATGGCCGTGATGTTTCTTGGTTCGACTCTCGGTGGATCGAACATGTTGATGCTCATTTTTGCCTTGATGACCGGCCCGTTTATCCTCAATGGCTGGACAGTCCTCGGCATGTTGAAGCGGATTCGTGTGTCTCGTTCTCTGCCGGAGCGGGTGATGGCGGGGGAAGTCGCTTCGGTTGAACTGGGCATCGAAAACCGAAAGTGGCTGATTGGCAACTGGATGATCTCGCTTCGCGATTCGATCGTCGGACCACGCGAGGAATTGCGGGGGGAAGTCGTCTTCGCTCACGTTCCCCGCCGACAGACACGATACGGCTGTTATCAGATGACGCTCACACAACGTGGCATTTACCAGTTCGGTCCACTTGAGGCGGCTTCGCAGTTTCCACTCGGCCTGATTGAGCGGGGACAGTTCTTTCCGAAAAAGAATGATGTGCTGGTTTATCCCAGATTAGGCCGCCTGAGTGAACGGTGGAAGGTGGAGCATCTGCAGGCGAGTGAACTGGTCGAACGCCAGCAACAGCGAGGGCCATTTGATGATGAGTTTCATCGCCTGCGCGAATACCGTTTCGGCGACAATCCCAAATCGATCCACTGGCGGACATCGGCTCGGCAGAATGAATTGATGGTCCGCGAGCATATCCCCTGCCGGGATCAACACCTGCTCGTGCTGGTCGATTTCTGGCAACCGGAAAAACCGACGGCTGAGGAAATCAAACGAACGGAGTTGGCAGCCAGTTTCGCGGCAACGTTGTGTGTCGAACAGGTTCGCGAAAGCCGCAGCAGCCGGGTGATTTTGGGAATCGCCGGGAAGAAGTTTCTCACCGCAACTCATAGCGCCGGGGCAAGAGTACTCAATGCGCTGCTGGATATCCTGGCAGTCGCCCAACCGCAAGTCGGTTCGCAAACCATGGAACTGACGAAAGCGATCCAGACTCAGAACAGTTACGACTCGCGATTGATTGTCATCACCACACGACCGGCCGGTTCCCGGGAACGACAGGACTGGCATGACAAGCTGGTGAACGACATTGGTGGCCTGATGCCGGGGAATCTGGAAATCATTGAAGCCGACGCACAGCAATTATCCTCTTTTTTCACTATCCCGCCTGCCGAGCAGGTGAGTTGAACCGATTGTTGCGAGCCAACCGTGAAACGATTGACATACATTTTTCAGTTGAGCCTCTTTGTGTGGGTGGCATTGGCGAGTGTCATTCTTGGTCTGGCGGAAGGAACATTTCTGCCACAATTTGCAACAGTCCCTTTGGCAATCGTTGCATTTTTCCTTACGGAACGGCGACAGGCGCTTGTGATGCGGCCTGCTTTCGCCAACGCAGCGGGGATTCTGGCGTTTGTCTCGGCTGGTTTGGAATTCTTCAGCGGGAATATCGAATCGCGACTGCTGGCCGGGGCACACTTGATGGTCTACGTCACCTGGATCGTCATGTTTCAGAAGAAGACGATCACGCAATACTGGTTTCTGGCGGCACTCGCGTTATTGCAGGTCGCCGTGGGATCGGTTCTGACGCGCGATTCCTCTTTCGGCGCGTTACTTTTCATCTTTGTGTTTCTTGGCATCTGGACACTCTCGGTCTTCACATTGTACCGCACACAACTCGCGGTGAAACGCCGCTCAAGCCAATCGTTGAGTTCCCAGTCTGCAACGGCAAAAAATGACGCATCATCGACGACGGGATCACTTGTCACGGTTACAAGTTCGACACAGGCAACCATCCAGCACGACGATCAGAAGAACTGGGTCAATTTCCCGTTCGGTGTACGATCGGTTGTCACAACAGTGCTGGCGATGTTCATTTCAGCCTTTTTCTTCTTGATCGTTCCACGAAAGTTCTGGCAGTCTCCCAATCCCGACGGAGATATGGGAACGTCGCTGTTCGCACAATCAACTGTGGGATATTCCGATTCTGTCCGGCTGGGCGAAATGGGCCAGATCCTGGAAAGTACGGCCCCGGCTTTTCAGGTGCGTTTCACCAACGCCCTGACGGATGAGCGGATCGACGTTTTGGAGCAGGCGAATCGTTTGGGTTTTGACGAGCCGATCTTTCGAGGCAGCGTACTCGAACAGTATGAAAACGGTCACTGGTCATCAGTTGATACGGATGAACATGCCAGGGAAACAACTGTTCGTGTGGAACGCACGTCGGAAATGGTACGGCAGGAGTATTACCTGCAGCCGTTTGGTTCCGATGTTCTGTTCGCCCTGCCTCGCGTTGAAGATTGCGTTGTGCTGCATCAAGGTCAGTTGAGTCAGGATCAATTCAAGAAAACTGTCCACAACCGCTTGACCGATGTGTGGAGGAATCCCTTCAGCAGTGCGACGTCATCCATCACCTATCAGACGGTTTCGCCAATGCAATACCGAACGTCCATCTTCGATCCCACGCGTCGCCAACCGCGTGCATTGGGCCGACTGTCGTTTTTCGCTCAACAACGATACCTGCGCGACTGTCTGCAGATGCCCGAAAAATCGTTGCAGCGTTTGCAGGTCGAGGCAAAACGGATTGTGGAATCGACTGATCCGAATGTTCCGTTGCCACAAACACGAATGGAAGTTGCACACAAGCTGGAAAGCCATTTGCGCGACTCGGGTGAGTTTGGCTACACGCTGAATCAGTCGATCGTCGATTCGAGCATTGACCCGCTTGAGGACTTTCTCTTCAACCGCAAACAGGGCCACTGTGAATACTACGCATCGGCCTTGGCACTAATGTTACGTACCGTCGGCATTCCGTCGCGCATCGTTACCGGTTTCAAGGGGGGAACGGAAAACCGTTTCACGGGAAATTACGAAGTGCAGCAGCGGCACGCCCACGCCTGGGTGGAAGCTTACATTGACGGCTACTGGGTTGTGCTGGATGCGACACCCGCCTCGGCCCGCAATGAAAGCCTGAACCAGATGTCCGGCGGAATGCAGTCGCTGCAAGAGTTTCAACGCTACCTGGATGGCATCTGGCAGAATTACGTTGTGCGGTTAAACGATCAGCAACAGCAAAATCAGCTATATCGACCGATCGGCATCGCGGCGTCAAATTGGTGGCGGAATCTGACCTCCGAGGGGCCGCGTTCCCAATCGACATGGAAGCGCGCTTTGGCGACGTTGTTGACGCCCAGTCGCTGGTTCACGGGCGAAGGGCTTTTGACGTGGGCTGGCCTCCTGTTTGTGGTCGTTGGCGGCTACTGGCTGCTACGTCGTTTCGTGGGTTCGCTGCGACAACAGCGGAAGACGATTCGCGAAAAGAGAAAACGAGATCCTGCCAGGGTTGTGGAGTTTTACGAGCGATTCCGCGAGATTTGTCGCCACATCGATTTGACGCGTTTACCAGCTCAGACACACAAAGAGTTCGTCACCGATGTTCAGTACCAGTTGGCACAACGAAATCTGGATGAAGCCTATCCAGATGGCGCAGAACTGGTTACAAAGCTGTTTTATCGGGTTCGTTTTGGCGATGGTGCGATTTCAGACGACGAAGCTGCTCAAGTTGATGGTTTCCTGACAAATCTCGAAGCGTTGGTCAGCCAGCAGCCCGACCCGCGCAACAACAATGCAGCAACCTGACGGTTTTGTAATGTTCGGATTCGGCAATTTTCTGGACGGTCTATTCCAATCCATCACAGAAGGGACGAGCGCCTTCCTGGGACTGCTCTGTCTGCTGGTCTTTGCGATTAATGCCGGGCTGATGATCTGGTTGTTGAATCGAAAGGGGGGGTTCGGTCTCAACCGATGTCCTCAATGTGGCCGGACGATCGTTTGCCCACACTGCAGCGATGACGAGTCTGCAGATAGTCCTTCTTAGCTCTTACGCTCTTCTGTGCCGCCACGGACGAAATACAGACTCCCACGATCCAGAGACGTCACACCAGAAGGTAAACTGCTCTAAATTCATCGCCCGGCAAACAAAACAACCTGTATGTCGATTGCCATTCATCAGAAATTCCATTTTGAACTCACCCGATCGCAGCAACCTGCCGATCTATTTCAGTACCGCTTGAGATCGTCTTCGATTTGACTTTGAGAGAGACATTTGTCGCGCTGAGATATTTACAGGCAACATCTGTGACCCAAAACAATGCCTGTGGAAATCCAAACCAGCGCGATGGGGCAACGGGACAAACGACCAAAAAGAATTCATTTCAGGACTGACTGGTGGCAGGAATTCACGGCGAATGCCAAAGTGGATTTGCCGCGCACAGACGTCTTGAGATGTTTTTTAACGCAGACAACTCAAGTAAACAGCCTCTTTCCATTGATCACGACGGAGGTGCCAAACCCGAATTACTGGCCAGAGTCAACATGAGGAAGTGCAACGCACATCTCGGCTCCCGCCATTCTTAAAGCGACTCCACCGTCGCCGTCATGAAGAGGTTTGAGTGATTCGCCGTGGGGACTATTGTGACGGTTCCCGCGGCTTTTTCCATGCGCATCATGGTTGTTCTTTTCTGCGACTCCAGACTCTGTTCATTCATAGTTGCCGTTGCAGTGTCGATATAAAAGGTCACGTTTTCCAATGAAATCCGACGAAAAAGCAACACTGTCTGGTTGTTGAAATGTCCATTTGAGCAATTGCGGAACAGAGCCTGGTGTTCAATCAGCGATGTGATCCTGTCTTGCTGGCGTTACGCCCATGAAAACGATTTGCCGGTCAGCTTTTCATAGACTTCGATATATCTTTGCCGCGTCTTCTCGATTACATCCTCAGGCATTGCGGGTGGTTCACTGTTCTTGTTCCAGCCGGTCGTCAGCAGCCAGTCGCGAACGATCTGCTTATCGAAGGAAGGCTGGCCTTTGCCCGGTTCGTGTAAATCAGCCGGCCAGAAACGGGAACTGTCGGGAGTCAACACTTCGTCGATGAGCAGAACTTCACCATTGATCATGCCAAATTCCATTTTGGTATCGGCAATGATAATTCCCTTCGTCTCGGCGTGTTCGCAACCTTTCGTGTAGATTTCGAGGCTGAGTGTTCGGAGCTTTTCGGAAAGGTCCGAACCGACAAGTTCGACCATCCGTTCAAAGGAGATGTTCTCGTCATGTCCTTCTTCTGCCTTGGTCGCCGGTGTGAATATCGGTTCAGGCAGTCGGTCACTTTCCACCAGTCCATCGGGGAGTTGTATCCCGCAGACTTTGCCGGAATGCTGATATTCTTTCCAGCCCGAGCCGGACAGGTAACCACGAACCACACATTCAATCGGCACCACATCGGTCTTGCGAACGATGACACTACGTCCATCCAGGGCTTCGCGGTCCGTTCCTTCGGGGAGTTCGAAATCATTCAGGTTGGTTGCCAACAGATGATCCGGTACATCGAGACGCTCAAACCACATGTTGCTGAGTTGCGTCAGAACGCGGCCTTTATCCGGAATGCCATTGGGCAGCACCCAGTCAAAAGCGCTCGTGCGATCGGTCGCTACAAACAGGAGTCTGTCACCGAAATCATAGACATCGCGTACCTTGCCGCGCTTGATAGCGATGTTCGGGAGAACGCTCTGCAATACGGCGGTGCTCATTGTTCATGACTCAAAGGGTGAAACGTGTGACGAAGCGAGTCTATCTGACAATCATCCGACTGCATCGGGTGATTTTGGGTGTTCAGGCACATCATCCATCGAAAGTTCGATCGAAAATGATCCTTCATGCCACGAGTGTATCATTGGCCTGTTTCTTGAACAATGACCAGTGCAGAACTACACTGGCTTATAGATTTTCGTTAAGATTTCCCGCAATTTTCGTGGAAAATGATGTTCTGTCTGATCGCGTAGGATTCGTCGGCAGACACAACAGATAGAGGCTCGCGCATGGGCGTGATGCGGTTCAAAATATCCCCGCCGCCAAATCTCGAAGAGTGGCCCGAAGCCGAGCAGACCTGCATCAGCGGTCTGGATGGCCGTGTCTTTCCCACGCAGGTTGAGCTGGAAGGGGATATCCTTAGTTGTCGCCGTCCCACGTCCGAAAGTGGCAAACTGCACGTTCCCTGGAATGTGGAAGGCTTTGGTGTGCCGGTGTTGTCCACCGCCTCGTTGATGGAGCGGGATGAAGAGTACATCCTTGCGGTCGAGTTGGCACGCGGTCGAATTTCTCAGGTGCGGGACCAGCGAGCCGCCTGGGAAATGTCAGGCATGCATATCCCCGACGAACTCGCCCCCCTTATGAAAGAAGCCCATCAGCATTTTTCCAAAGCGGTGACTCAGCAGAAAAACCCGGAAGCGGCCTGCGAAGCGGCAAACCTGGCGATCGAACGAGCCTGCGAAGCGGCGGATGTCCTCGTGACGTCTTACACAAAACAGCGGCTGGCTGTCCGGCGGAAACGTTTTCCACAATTGCCTGCATCGCTTGGTTGCCGGTTGGGACAGGGTGTACCGGATGAAACAACCGCACGGCAGTTCACCGAAGCATTCAATTCGGCGATTGTGCCGATCGAATGGTCGCAAATTGAACCGGATGAGGGAGAGTATAACTGGGACACACTTGATGCGCAGGTCGCCTGGTGCCAGGATCAGAAACTGCTGACCATCGGCGGTCCGTTGTGTTCGCTCAGTCCTGGAGGTATGCCCGGCTGGCTGGAGCAGTGGAAGAACGATTTCTACAACCTGCAGAGTTTCGTCAGCGATTTCGTCGAAACTGCCATTTCCCGCTACGTCGGAAGAATTCGCCATTGGCAGGTCTGCGCTGCCGCAAACATTGGTGGATGTTTTGAGTTAAACGAGGAGCAGCGATTGTCGCTCGTCGCCCGCACATTGGAGGTTGCCCGACAGGTGGATGAAGAGATTCAACTCATCATCAACGTTGATCAGCCCTGGGGCGAGTATCAGGCGAATGGCCAGCACCAGCTGTCGCCGCTGCAATTCGTGGATGCGTTGGTTCGATCGGGTGTGGGGTTATCCGGCGTCAATTTGGAATATGCGGTTGGGTTTCTGCCGAACCGAACGTCGTCGCGCGAGATGCTGGAATTCTCTCACCTGCTGGACAAATGGAGTACGCTGGGTATCCCGTTACATGTGACTTTGGCGTTTCCTTCAAGTGACTCCACCGACGACAAAGCGTCGGGCAGGTTGAGTGTCAATCGCCCGATCTGGCGGAAAGCCTGGAGTGAGAAATCGCAGAAGAAGTGGGTAGAGCGGCAGTTACCCGTGTTGATGGCGAAGCAGCCGGTGGTTGGCATCTACTGGACCCACTTTTCCGACGCTGAGCCACACCGTTATCCGCACGCTGGTTTGGTTGATATCGATGAAAACTCCAAAGCGGCGCTCGAACGTATCACACGTTATCGCAAGTTCTACTGGCGGTCTGGCGAAGAGTAGCGGCTGTCGAAAACGCAGTTCGCGTTAATCGTTCAACAGTTCCTGACCAATTTCATAGATGGCTTCGGTGTCGAGTACGGCGTCGTTGGTTGTAAACAGTTTTTGAATCGCTGCTTTGTGGATTTTCATTTTGAAACCACCCACTCCAATGGCACCGTAGCAGATTTTGCCGGTTTTGTCCGCGGCTTTGTCGGTGACTTCAATCCCTTCAATCCCGACCGGCGGCACGGCATTGAGGTCGATGGCCACCTTCAGGCTTTCGATGTCGCTCCATATGTCCTGGGAGAGAAACTGTACACCGGCCGCTCCCGCAGCGATAATGGCATCGACATTGTTCGTGGTGGTTTCTGAATCATTCTCACACGCCGCCAGGCGAGAGCCGGGAACACGCTCCGCGATGCGGTCGCAGACAGTTTGAGCGCGTCCCAGTGAACGGGAAGCGACGCGGACAGTCGCCCCTTCCCTGGCGAGCAGTTGTGCCGCCCGCTCTCCAACCGGTCCGGTGCCACCCAGCACGAGAACATCAGACGCAGAAAGATCGACATGCTGACCCAACGCGAGTACGGCTGCTGCAGCCGTTGTGTTGGAACCATTGGAGTCCATCATCGTCGAAACGTGAACGGGGCCAAAAAATGTATCAATCACTTTCTGCAGGAGCGTTTCGCCGGCTGTCACATCACTGCCACCGACGAAGATGGCCGTATTTTTCAAATCAGCCGGACCACGTGTAAACATTGCACCATGCACAAGACCAATCACGTTTTCGGGTGTCACACTGCCGTAGCAGAACAGCTTGTCCACGCCGGCATCGACCGCAACAACACGATCAAACGAACTGGGAAGGGGGTCGGTATCCAGTTGGATGAGGATGGTCTTCATGAATGTCTCATCAGGGATTGATCTTGCAACAGGAACCAGTCAAAAATAGAGCAGTTTACATTTTGGTGTGATGTCTCTGGCTCGTGGGGAACGATTGGACCGTCAAGACTGAAAGTTGGGTTTGATGAAGTTGCAGGCAGCGACAACGGAGCGGGTTATGTTAATCCGCACCCAAAACAAAGCCTTGACAAGGCACTGTGTTTGTGGTCCGAACGATACCCATCGCGGCACAGAAGAGCGTAATACGCTTTAGTTCCACGTTGAACAGCATTGTGACCGAAATCGCCGCAACAATCAATTGCCAGCGAGATCGATGCATTTCAGGCCTTTTTCTCCCCGAATGATCAGGCGCGTCCCCACCAAGGCCGGGTGAGAATACAATTCAGTCTTTTCCTCGAACACTCGCAACCGCGAGACGATTCGAGCTTGCGGCGATGTCGCATCGAAGAGCAGGAGTTCCCCGTTGCCGACAACGAGCAGTCGATTCTGCGAAGCGATGATTGCAGCGTAATCGGAAAGGGACTCATCGCGCAATTTCCATTGGTCCTTTAACCCTTCATTGACCGACAGGCAGGTCATCACTTTGTGGACGCAGAACAGCTTTCCCCCAACGACGACCGGCGTGCTCATATCGGGGTTCAATTTTTTGTTGATCGCGACCGGTTGTGGGTGGAGTGTTCCATCATCCTCAAAGCGATACAGCCGAGTTCCATTGTTTTCCGTTGTGACCAGCAACTGCTGCTGAAAAACGATCGGCGTCGGGACGTTAAAGTCACCTTCAAACTCTGGCTTGACTTTCCAAAGCCGTTTACCGGAGTTGATATCCCAGCCTCCCAGCGAATCGGCATCGTATCCGACAATCTGCTTGACACCACCGAACTCCCCGGCAATGAAAGAGCTATGGCCGATCTTTCCGCCCGCTGTTTTCCAGACGACTTTGCCCGTCTCCGCGTCCAGTGCGACGACTGATGCCGTCGTACTGCCGGGGTTGACGATCAGTTTTCCTTCGACCAGCAGCGGTGTACTGCAATAGCCCCAGTCGAAATCTTTCAGGATTCCGAAGTCGAGTTTGAGGCTTTTCTGCCAGATTGTTTTGCCACTCGTGATTGCGACACACCGGATATTGCCAAACGCTCCGGCGAGAAAGACGCGGTCGTCATAAATAACCGGGGTGGCGCGGGGTGTATTACCGTAATCCAGCTTGCCAATGGCCGGGTATTCGACTTTCCAGATCTGCCTGCCGGTCTTCAGATCCAGGCAATAGAAAACATCGAGAAAATCTGTGATATCGCGATCGCCGAAGATGAGGCAGGAATCATTCGCTGCGATTCCCCCCAGGCCGCGACCGCTCAATTCCTTATCCCAGAGGATTTCTGGAACTTCCGGAAGAGTGGCTGGTAGCGATGGGACAATGCCGTCCCGATTCAGCCCGCGCCAGTCCGTCCAAACGCGACTTACTGCTTCAACTTTTTTTTTGAGACGTTTGAATGAGCAGCAGCGGCCTTTTTGCTTTTGATCTCAACGAAACCCAGAAGCGTTTCCAGAGATTGACAGACTTCCGGTTCCAACAGCATGGTGGTAAGTGCATTTTGCACTTTCTTCCTGCGGGATGCCTCGAGTGAATCCGTAGCGAAAGCCGTGATGAAGGGGACTGGTTTTGTTTTTCCGACGACTCTCAAGTCACCCTTCCTGATTGTCCCGCAGCCTTCCAGCAATGGTGCGGCATAGCTGGAAATGACAGCAGCCCCGCGGACATCCGACCCCCATTCCAGAATTTTGACGGCTCCTTCACTGCAGGCCTGGCAGCTTTCGGGTTTGGGGGAAAGTGTGATGTTATGGGACTTCAGCAATTGAATGGCGGCACTGTGTTTTTCGTCGCTGTCAACCGGGCCGAATAGAATGCGGTAGTCTTGCAGATCTTTTACCGATTTTGCCGGATCTTTGCTCGGAACGACGATCAAACCGGTTTGTGTGGTTTCGCCCTTTTTGTCTGTCAGTTGTGCGATCGGCATCACATCAACCTGATTCAGCGCCGCGTCGGAACGCACAACGGAGTCTTTACCGATAATCAGGTCGACTTCGTCCTGCGTCTGCTTGTTCAGGGCGTTCGTCAGCGACTCGTCCCAGACAACTCTGACGTCTTCTCCTGTCTTTTGCTCCAGGTATTTCGCCAGTACCTCATACTTTCGCTGGGCGTACCCTTCGACGCATGGACACGAGAGCGGTGCCGACAGCGGATCCATCACCACTACCGTCAAGGTGTGGGGGGGGGCGGCGGCTGAAACGGAATGAACTGCATGGAAAGACGGCACTGCAACCAGAGCGAACAAGACTACGAACGAAGACGTGATTGAGTGCATTACGAACGTTCCTATGCAAAGGGTCGGAGGGGTCAAAGGGAACTTCGGTTCAGTTCTTTGCAGCCGTAGTCTTGTTACCGTCATCGTCCATGCCATCTTTTTTCTTCATCCAGACAATGTGATTGCGAGTGATGTCAAGCATGTAGACGCTTTCGCCATCGGGTGAGACACCGATGGAGACCTTTTTGCAACCCGGAACAAGTTTGACATCGCCCACGAAGGAGATGAAATCGCCCGTCCTGGAAAAGCGTTTAACCCGTCCCGAATTCGATTCCGCCGTGTAGACATCACCGTTGGTACCAAAGCAGACATTCATGGGATTGCAGCAACTTGTGAACCCGTCCTGGCCGGTGCGGTCTTTTTTGCCCCAGGCCTTAATCAGTTTGCCGTCAACATCGTAATTCACGACGCGATGACGGGAGTTCTCAGCGACGTAGAGACCATTGCTGGAACATTGCACGTCCATCTGTCCACAACACCCACGCAGGTCTTTGACAATCACTTCGGCGTCGGCGAATTCGTTGGTCATCCTCCAGACGACATACCCGTAACCTTCCATTGCAGCGGTCGCAACATAGGTTGCCTTTCCATCGGAACTGATCGACGCGACGGCTGTCTTGCGTCGCATCATTTGATCGACGTAACGATCGACCTGCTCTTGAGTCGCCTTTGAGCTGTTCTGCTGTTGCAAATTCGCAATACGCGCCTTCGCCTTGACCAGTTGTTCCAGCGCTTTGGAGAACGCTTCGATCATCTGGCGTTCTTCGTCGGTGGGTTCCTCTTTTTCCTGCAGGTCTTTCAGACGAGCCTCAAAATGCGCGATCTGTCTGTTATACGCCTCGGTGGGATCAACCTGACGTTCAAACCGTTGCTTGTAGTCTTCAGCCATTTTCTGGCGAACATTTTCCAGATTCCGGGCATGAGGTGCAGCGGCTTCTTTCAACTGTGTTCCGTCATTGCTGAAGCGATAGATTTTGCCCTGGCCAGCGACGAGAATTGTGCCATTGGGAGCGGTGTTGACAGCCTCGGCTTTGACGGGGATCTCCCACATCTGCAGAACTTTGCCTTCGTTGTTCATTCGGACAACCTGGCCCGGACCTTCTCCACAAGCTGCAAGGATGTCGCCATCACTGCTGACGCAGAACGCATTCAAACTGCCAATCGGATTTTCCTCCGACCTGGGCCGGATGAGGCCAACCTGTTTATGCGTTGCACGATCATCAATACTGGCTGGCCGTGCCGGAACGATGGTTGTGGTTTGGTGTTTCCACTTGAATGGCTCGCCGCTCAACTCCTTGAACTTCGTTTTCTGCTCATCCGTCAGAACATCGAACACTTCTTTTTCGATTTGCCTGCGGAGTTCGAGAGATTTTTGTCGGTGCTTTTCGGCATCAAACGGCTTTGTCCTGTTGGACTCTGATGTCAACTTTCGCATCTTCGCAAAGCCATCAGAAAAGAACTTGTTCATGCTTTCAGATTGCTCTTTGCTCAAGCCCAGCTTCGCCTGGTATTCGCTCATCCTCAGACCGTGAACGCCATGCCTTTGAAAGAGAATCTGATCGATACGCGTCTTTTGATCGTCGGTCAAAATGTCATCGATCTGCTGACCAAACACCATATATACTTCCTTAACCTTGGCGCGATATTGTTCCTGATCTTTCCTGTTCCGAGGAACGGCATTGGAAAGGGTATTACGAAATTCGGTTTCGGCTCGCTGAAACTTTTCCTTTTGCTCAGCGGTGAACTTGATTTCTTCCTGAATCTGCGGATGCCGGAGGAAGCTCGAATAGTTGGAAACTTTTTGAAGGGAGTGAGTTTTTCCGACCTGGGCGTTTAGCTGGGAGGTGCCGCAGAGCAGGGCAGCAAGCATGACTGCCGCCAGTGGTTGAAGGTTCATTGTAAGTCCTTTTTTCATAGTCAGTTGAGCGGCTTCGATCTTGCCGAAGTCGGGTTGGAGTTGCTCGATATATTGGATCACTGAGAGTTGTCGGCGGAAACGGACGCAGGCAAGACGTTTGACCGGTTCAATTCCTAACGGATGGACTGAAAACCGACGGAAGGGATGGTTGGCCAGACGTCCTCGCAAATGGCGGTCAAAACCAGGGACTTAAGTGTGGACTCATTCGTCGGCTTCCACGGATACATCTTCCGGGACGCAGATTTGCACGTTTTCCCCATCGATGCGGACCTCGTAACAGTCCGTTTTCAGCTCAGCCTTTGGGTTATCTTTCCAGGTTCCTTCCTGAACGCAAAATCGCCAGGCATGCCAGGGACAGGTTACCGTTCTATCCTCGATAAACCCTCCCGCGAGTGAAGCGCCCATATGCGGGCAACTGTCGTTGATGGCGGTGAACTCACCCCCGGTGTGAAAGACGGCAATCATCCGCCCGTTGACGGGGAACGCGCGGGCTTCACCGTCCGGGATGTCACTCACTTTCGCGACCGTGGTAAATTCGGGCATCATTCTTTCTTTCAACCTCCGGCAGGAGGAATATGATTTCGGGACGAAACTCAGGAACCGGCACCCACCGGTCTGCGTGATCGGCCATTGCTGCGACGTCGATTGGCCGTGTTCATGAAGCGAAAATGCTCCGCTCCCAACGTTTCGGTCAGTTTGCGGGTGAACTCCGCACTGCAGGAGACGCGCAAGTCACCCGGTGTTGAGAGCGTCGTACGGATTCGCTGATTCGGTTGATCGGGATGCGTCGAGTCGACAACGATGACGACCTCCGTTCGTCCCGGATGTTCATGCAGTACATTCCGTACGCGAATCATGTCGTTCTCCGTGTGCATTCCCTGCTGGAACTTGATCGCCAACTGGTCGGTGAATTCCCTGCTCGCTTCATCGAGGGTGAGCAGTTGATTGACGATCACATTCGGTTCGCGACCTCGGCGATCGACCCGGCCTTTCACCATGCAGATATTCTCCGCGACCACCTTGTCGCCCTGCTGTTCGTATTCCTCAGGCCAGATGATGCACCGCACCACACCTTTCTCATCTTCAAAATCGAAGTTGGCATAACGGGTGTGCCCATTGCGGCTCGGTTTCTTCGTCGCCGCCTTCTTGATGGAGGAAATCATCCCCCCCAGCACCACTTCCGCACCATCGTCAAGACTGCTCAGGTCCATCGTGTTGTGCGTCGAGTACATATTGAGGATCGCCGCATGTTCATGCAGTGGATGCGACGTTAAATACAACCCGAGTACTTCTTTTTCCGCAGCGAGCTTTTGTTGATGCGTCCAATCTTCCGCCGGAGGCAGCGTATGATCGGCTTCCTTCTCATGGTCGTCGTCATCACCACCAAACAAACTTTTCTGACCACGCAGCCGATCACGATGAATTGCAGCGGCCCCCTGCACGGCCCGTTCGGCCACCAGCATGTGCTGAGCACGGTTCGGTCCAAGAGAATCGAGCGCCCCCGCTTTGATCAAAGTTTCCAGCACGCTCTTGTTCAACTGCTTTGGATCAACCCTTTCCGCAAGATCGTAGATGTTCAGGAACGGACCGTTTACTTCGCGTTCTTCGACGATTGCACCGACCGCCTGCTCACCGACACCCTTAATCGCACCGAGTCCAAACGTCAGCATCGCATTGCGTTTGTACTCTTCGACCGATTCGGCTTCTTTCTCGTCCGGCACGAAAACACTGAATTCGACATCCGATCGATTCACATCCGGTGGCAGGACTTCGATTTTCATCCTGCGGCAATCGTCGATGTGCTCGGAAATCCGATCGGAACTCTCCATCCCGCAAGAGAGCAACGCGGCCATGAACTCATTGGGAAAATGTGCCTTCAGGTAGGCCGTCTGGTACGCGACCGCACCATAAGCAGTCGAGTGTGATTTATTGAAACCATAACCAGCGAACTTTTCGATCAGTTCGAAAATCTCGATTGCCTTCTTTTCGTCGAGATGGTTCTTCTTCGCCCCTTCCACGAACTCCTTTTTGAAGTCGGCAATGATTTTCAATTTTTTCTTGCTGATCGCCTTGATGCAGCGATACGATGCAGAGAGATCGATCCCCCCCAGCCGATTGAGAATTCGCATCACCTGTTCCTGGTAGACCATCACGCCGTAGGTTTCTTGCAGCACGTCGTCGATGATCGGGTGTACTTTGGGAATGGGTTTGCGTTTGTGCTTCACATCGACGTAGTCCATCACCATGCCCCCTTCGAGCGGACCGGGACGGTACAACGCAGAGGTGGCGATGATGTCCAGAAAGCTGTCTGGCTTCATTTTGGTCAGCAGGTCACGCATGCCCCCGCTTTCCAACTGGAAGATACCCTTGGTTTCCCCGCGTTGCAGCAGGGCAAATGTTTCCGAATCATCCAACGGCAGTTTGATCGGATCGATTTCGATGCCACAATGTTTTTTGACATTCTTGACCGCCTTGTCGAGAATCGTGAGATTCCGCAGTCCGAGAAAATCCATCTTGAGCAGACCCACCATCTCGACTGTTGGGCCGTCCCACTGTGTGATGATGTCGTCTTTACCGGTGATCTTCTGCAGCGGCACACGACTATCGAGTGGCTGGTCGGCCACCACGACACCGGCGGCATGTGTGCCGGCACTGCGGGCCAGGTTTTCGATTCGCCGGGCAATGTCATACATCTCTTTGATCTGCGGATCCTGATTGTAGGCGTCCTGTAGTTCCGCACTTTCTTTCATTGCATCATCGAGCGAAATGTTGAGCGTCTCCGGGACCATCCTGCAGATTTCATCGACACGTGGCAGTGGGATGTTCAACACGCGGCTGACATCGCGGATCGCCGCCTTCGCCTTCAATGTGCCGAAGGTTCCGATTTGCGCGACGTTCGTCTCGCCATATGTCTGCTTGGTGTAATCGATCACCATCTGTCGGCGATCTCGACAAAAGTCGATATCGATATCGGGTGGTTCCGAACGGCTGGGGTCCAGAAACCGCTCAAACAGCAGGTCGTATTCCAGCGGGCAGACATTGCTGAAACCGAGCAAATAAGCGACGATCGCTCCGCAGGCCGAACCACGCGCCTGGCAGGGGATATCTTTCTCCATCGCAAAGCGGACGAAATCCCACACGATGAGAAAATAGCTGGAGTAACCCATGCGGTCGATAATGCCCAATTCGTGGTCCAGCCGCTCGCGATGCGTGTCAGTTACATCGTCGCCATATCGCCAGATGAGCCGTTCCTCGCACAATTCCCGCAGGTATTCGGTATCGGTTTTGTTGTCCGGCGGCAGGAAGACCGGGTAGTGCTTTTGATCCAGATCCAGATCAATATCGACCCGATCGGCAATCTCCTGCGACATGGCGCAGGCCTCTTCGTGATCGGGGAACGCGGCGTACATCTCTTCCGGTGTCCGCACGTAGAACTGATCCCCCGTCATCTTCATCCGCTTTTCGTCGGCGCGTGTCGTTCGCGTGTTCACGCAAAGCAGCACGTCGTGTGCAGCGGCATCTTCACGGTTCAGATAGTGCGCGTCATTCGTCGCCACCAGCGGCAGTCCTTTGGCATTTGCCAGATCAACCGTCCCTTCGGCGCAAAGGTCCTGAATCTCGGTCCCACAATTCTGAATCTCCATATACAGTCGATCGCCAAATACGCTGCCGTACCAGTCGACCAGATCTGCCGCCTTGTCCATGTCCTGAGCAAGAATCAAATTCGACAGTTCACTCGATGCACAACCAGAAAGGCAGATTAACCCTTCGCTGTGTGCTTCGAGCGTTTCTTTGTCGATTCGTGGTTTGTAATAGAATCCCTCAAGGAAACCGATCGACGAAAGTTTGACGAGATTCTCAAACCCTTGCCGATTCATGGCGAGTAACGTCAGGTGATAACTCGCCTCTTTCATCCTCGCAGCTTTTTTCTCGTGTCGATCTCCCGGCGCAACGTACGCTTCAAAACCGAGAATTGGTTTGACATCCGAGCCACGACAGGTGTTATAGAATTCCATCGCGCCGTAAAGATTGCCGTGGTCGGTGATGGCGATCGAATTCATTCCCGACTCTTTCACCTTGTTGACCAGAGCCGGGATTTTATTCGCACCATCCAGCAAACTGTAATGCGTGTGACAATGAAGATGTGCAAAGGGGCGGGACATGTCGATCCTTCTTTCCGCCGTGCGCAGATTCGCGTTAATAGCGGAGTGTCGTCGAGTCAAGGAGTTTCCAACTGTGGCCGGGGTGAGGTGCGTTACCGCCGGATGCTCGAGGCCACCGTGCCGAAGCGTTCATTGTACCACCGGATTCCTGCCTCGTCGACCGGCGGAAATAAAGGAGCAATCGAACATGTCCTTATTTTCGTGCGTGGAAGTTAATATCGGGACGTTAGAGCAGTTTACTTCTGGTGTGACGTCTCTGGCTCGCGAGAGCGTGTGTTTGTTGGCCGAACGGCATCCGTCGCGGCACGGGAAAGCGTAATACGCTTTAACTTTGTTGATTATATTATAGCGCCACCTGCGGTGGTTGGTAGCGGTTTCATTCGAGCGCTTTCCGCAATGCGTCTGCCATGCGATCCTGGCATTCGCGGGCAACGTTGTACAACTTTGTCCGTCGGGTGAAGCCATGAATCATCGTGTCGTAGTGAACCCGTTCCACCGGCACTCCGGCTTCCTGCAATGCCTCGGCATACAGTTGTCCTTCATCCCTTAGCGGATCATATTCCGCCGTGATGAGCATCGCTGGCGGCAATTCTGCATGAGACTCCGCCCGCAAAGGCGCAACGTAAGGATGCGTGCGATCCGCCTCGTTTGGCACGTGTCGTTGCCAGCACCACTCGATGTCGCGCGTTCGCAGATGATAGCCTTCGCTGTTTTCCACATAAGATGGCCGTGTCAAATCCGAATCAGTCATTGGATAGATCAGCAGTTGAAACGCAATGTTCGGACCACCACGATCGCGGGCCATCAAGGTGGTCACGGCTGCCAGATTCCCCCCGGCACTGTCACCACCCACCGCCACTTTGGTCGGATCGATCCCCAACTCATCCGCATTCGAGACGATCCAGTTCAAGGCGGCGTAGCAATCCTCAGCCGGGGTGGGAAACGGATGCTCCGGCGCGAGACGGTAATCGACCGTGGCAATCACGACATCAGATTTGTTCGCCAGATTCCGACAGAAAACGTCGTGCGTGTCGATACTCCCCAGCACCCAGCCGCCTCCATGACAGTACATCAGCACCGGGGCATCAGAGCGATCGTGCGGACGAATCACACGAACAACAATCTCGCCACCGTCGACGGGAATTTGATAGTCGACTGAACTGTGAACGTCGACATCCTCGGCGACCTCTTCGATCGTCGCATTCATTTGCCGCCGTGCCGTCTCAACCGATACATCGCTCATATAGCGGGTGTGGCCAGAGTCCATCTGATCGAGAATAGCTTGAACCTGCGGGTCAACGGGCATGATCATTTCAATCTAAAAAAACACGTAGTGAACGGTGTGCTCGTTACGTTGTGCAAGACTTCGTTTGTGCAATTCTGTTTTCCATCGCGAAATACGCCAGACACACGAAAGAGGGAAAAAGATTCAGACAGGATGAACAGGAGGGAACAATCCTGTAAATTCTGTCAAAATAATTTCCCCGGCATGATCACTGACGCACTTGAATACTGTGAACTCGATAACGGGTTTGCGGTCGAGGAGCCGATACACGAGCAAACGGATCACGTTACAGTCTACACGCGAAACTCTGACCGACTAGGCAGTACGGACTTTTATCTGTGGCGGCTTACGCCCCATCTGGAACGATAATAACCGATCGAAAGACGCCACACTTATTCGTTTGTCGCTATATAATCACGCAACACCAGCATTGCGACAGAGCGCTTTGCAACAGTGCAGGAATAACCAATGGGATATCGAAACCTGCGGGAATGCATCAACGATCTGGAACGGACGGGGCAGTTGCTCCGCATCGAAACGGAAGTCGATGCGCATCTCGAAGCGGCGGAAATTCAACGCCGGGTGTATGCTGCGGGCGGGCCCGCGCTGTTTTTCGCCAATGTGAAAGACTGCCGCTTTCCGATGGTGAGCAATCTGTTCGGGACCAGAGAGCGAACCTGGTTTCTGTTTCGCGATGCGATCGAAGCGGTTAAGAATCTGATCCAACTTAAACTCGATCCCTCCGACTTCTGGAAAGATCCGTGGCGGTTTCGCAATGTTCTGCGCCCGTTGTGGTCGATGCGACCCAGGAAAAAGTCACGCGGACCGTTGATCGCCAACGAAACAACCATCGATCAACTGCCGCAGTTGCAGAGCTGGCCCGACGATGGCGGGGCGTTCATCACACTGCCGCTTGTCTACTCGGAACATGCCGGGCGCAGCGGGTTGATGGCGTCGAACCTCGGCATGTATCGCGTGCAGATTTCCGGCGGCGAATACGAGCCGAACAAACAGGTCGGGCTGCATTATCAGATTCACCGCACCATCGGCGTGCATCATGCGGCGGCGATTGAACGCGGAGTTCCATTTCGTGTGAACATCTTCGTTGGCGGTTCTCCTGCCATGAATCTGGCAGCCGTGATGCCTTTGCCCGAAAACATCTCGGAACTGACTTTTGCCGGGGCATTGGGGCGAAATCGAATCCCGATGATCCATCTGCCGAATCAACTTCCGCCGAATCAACTTCCACTGTATGGCGAGGCCGATTTTTGCATCTCTGGAATTGTCGATCCGGAGAAGACGTTACCGGAAGGACCGTTTGGCGATCATCTGGGGTATTATAGTCTGGTTCACGACTTCCCGGTCCTGAACGTCGAGCGTGTGTATCACCGCGATGACGCCATCTGGCCATTTACGGTTGTTGGGCGACCGCCACAGGAAGACACTTCTTTTGGCGCGATCATTCACGAACTGACAGGGCCAGCGATTCCGGCTGTCATTCCCGGCGTGCACGAAGTTCACGCGGTCGATGCCGCCGGAGTCCATCCGCTGTTGCTGGCAATCGGCAGCGAGCGGTATGTTCCCTATGCCGAGACGCGCAAGCCGCAGGAATTGCTGACTGCCGCCAACGCGATTCTTGGTCAGGGCCAATTGTCGCTGGCGAAGTATCTGTTCATCGTGGCGAAGGAAGATAATCCCGAATTGGATGGACACGACATCCCGGCGATGTTCCGCCATTTACTGGAGCGAATCAACTCGACGACTGACATTCACTTTCAAACACAGACGACAATCGACACGCTCGATTATTCGGGTAGCGGGTTTAACGCAGGTTCGAAGGTGGTATTCGCCGCTGCCGGTCCGCCACGTCGGGAACTCGCCAACGAGATACCCGTCGACTTCTGGCTGCCCGATGGATTCGGTGCTCCGCGAATTGCCATGCCGGGCGTCATTGCCGTGCAAGCTCCCCTCTTTGCCCGGCACGATGCAGAATGGGAACCGGCTGCGAAACGATTCTGCGACGAGATGCACGAGCGATTCGGATTATCAAACGTTTTGAATAGTGCCCCGCTGATTGTCCTCGTGGATGACAGTGAGTTCGCCGCACGCACGCTGAACAATTTTTTATGGGTCACGTTCACACGGTCCAATCCGGCCAGCGATATTTACGGAATTGGCGCAACGAATTATCGCAAGCATTGGGGATGCAGCGGGCCGATTGTGATCGACGCGCGGATCAAGCCCCACCATGCCCCCCCATTGGTGGAAGACCCCGCAGTCACGAAGCAGGTGGACAAACTTTTCGCGTCAACGGGACCATTGGCCGGAATCGAGACGTAAGTCTGCCACACCAGATTCGCCTGTCGCCGAATCGTCACGTTCATGTTTCAGCAGGATGGTTTCCACTGTGCTTTACTCGACAGCTTCTCCCATCCCGTCCAATTTTCTGTCATTTGACAGACGGGAGGAGGCCTCTGGCCTGCAATCGATTCTTATCGAGGGAATCCTCTGTTTGGTGAAAACTGTTATAAGTTCCTCATCGTTATGCCAGCAGAATCAATTTATTATACTGCGATTGGCCTTTCTTGATTTCGATTTCCCGGCACGCGGGGCGTGCCCTGCACCAATTGCCTGGAACACGCTATGAGCAATTCACCTGCAGAGAGCAATTTACCCACAGACTCTCTTTCCGCATCCGCCACAAGGCGGCCCATTCCTGGCACACCGCCAGATCCGGCCGAGATGGACCCCGCCTTTCGTCGACTGTATGAAGTGATTGCCAGGTTGAGATCTGATGAGGGGTGCCCGTGGGATCGGGAACAGACCCTGGAGACGATCAAGTCGTACACCCTGGAAGAGACATATGAATTGCTCGAGGCGATTGATTCCGGGGATGATGAGGCAATCGTCGAAGAGTTGGGCGACGTGCTGCTGCAGGTTCTGCTCGATGCTCAGATTGGTGCGGACGAAGGACGGTTTTCTCTACTCGATGTCGTCAATGTGCTGACGAAAAAACTGATCGATCGCCATCCCCATGTCTTCGGCGAAGTGGTCGCAGAAACACCCGGCGAAGTCGTCCGCAATTGGGACGCTGTCAAGCAGGAGGAAAAACAGCGTGATTCGATTTTTGAAGGCATTCCGACCGCCTTACCACAACTGGCCCGGGCCATGAGGATCACTCACAAGGCAGCCAGGGTCGGTTACGACTTTCCCCACCGAGCGATGCTGTTCGACAAACTGCGGGAAGAAATCGATGAATTATCCAGGGAACTTTACCCTGCGGGTGACATGCCCGATATTCCCGCTGACACCAACATGCCTCCGGTGCAAGATGAGGCAGTCGACGATGCCGAACGGCAATCGCGAATTGAAAGTGAGTTGGGCGATGTGCTGTTCGTGTTGGCGAATATCGCCCGTCGTTGGAAAGTGAATCCTGAAGAAGCCCTTCGCAAAAGCAACGAGAAATTTCAACGCCGGTTTCAACATGTTGAAACCGGTTTGAAATCGCAGCACGTCGACCTGCGTGACGCTACACTGCCTCAGTTGGAGAAACTGTATCAGGAAGCGAAAAGGCAGGGGAAGTGATGTCCCGGGGTGTGGCACCCGAAAAACCTGTCCTTTTTTTAGAGCAGTTTACCTTTTTTCGCTCGTGGGAGCCTATTGTAGATAGGCTAAACAGCGTCCATCGCGCCACGGAAGAGCGTAACACGCTCTAGCGTTACAGTATTCGCGCATCGCAGTAGCAGTCAGCATTCGCGCATCGCAGTAGCAGTCAGCAAATGTCTGATGCCTTGCTCTGGACAAACCGTCGTTCCAACAAGCCCTGCTGCGCGATATAAAGCGTGGCACCGAAAAATTTTGAAAAAGTGGCCCGACCGACTTGTATGACCGGGTGCCGAAGGCGCAAGCGGAATGTGATATCGGGTCGAGTCAGTAATCCGTCACTCCCCAGAAAGTGGGAATCCGTCCTTCCATTCTCTGGATACCCGCCTGCGCGGGTATGGCTTGTCCTTCCTGGTATAACTTGCTTCGAGACTGCGTGTCGCTTTCGAGACTGTTTTCAATCAACAGAAAAATGGGTGGGCGCACCTGAGTCATCCGATAATGGGATTTCCCATAGCTGCGTTGCCACGCAACACTGTGTTCAATGTTCACTCCGTGACACGCAGTGGGCGCCCCAGTGTGATGCTCTGCGGATCATGAAACACCTGCATGTCGTAAGGTGTTGAAGTTTGGCAGGTTGCGTTCAGAGATGTGCAAATCGGGCGACCAGACAGGAGGCCATAAAACCGATATAACCGGAAAACTTTACCAAACCTGCTGATGCCTGCCAGCCGGTATGACCGATACAACCGATGATGGCATGGATGCCAGCTTTTCGCCCAATGCGCGACACGGACGTCTTCCGCATTGGGCCTCTTTTGAAATCACATTCGTGAACTGTTCGGCAGAATTTGCGAGAAGGAGTTTGGGATGTCACGCGGTTTAAAAATCGTCGCTGCTTCCGGAATCATGGCGTTGGCGATCAGCGTGGGAATCGCCCAGGAGTCTCCGTTCGGAACCTTCCCCACCACAAAGTCGAGCGGTTCAGCGAGTGCACAATACTACTCGCGTAGCAGGCAAACCGAACCAGTCAGGCCATACAGCGCTGAGACCGAAAATCATTCTTCCAACGTCAGGCGATTGATGAAAGACTATGGTGTCGAAGAGACTCCGTTCCAATCAACGCGCCGGCAATTTACGGAATCCGATAGTCACCCCTTTACCAGGTTTGAAACAAATTCGCCGTCTCGTCCATCGGTTCAGGATGCCGCATTTGAGCAGGCAACGCACAAGAAATTCAATCAGTCGAAGGGGAAGGAAAACAACAATCCCTTTGCTCCTCCGCAGTCCAGTCAGCGGGAACCGAAAACACTTCCCGCCGGTCACTTTTCGGAAGGCAACATCAAACCGATTGAGAGGAATCCGATCAACTCCTCCCGGGACGATGAGCCGAATATCTTTCCGACATTGAAATCCGGGAAGCGACTGCGCCATATTCGCGAAGATCGCCGTCAAAGTGAATCCGCACCGGTTGCGCCTTCACCGCGTGACTACGAACAGAAAGGGAGCGGCGAACAGAAAGGAAGCGGCGTGACCAATGCCGCTTTCAGCGGAACCGAAATGCGGGGAGACATTATTCCCGTAAAAGGGACCAATGTCTGGGACAAACCATTCGGCACTGCACCAACATTGCAAACGCCGAACGCATCTTTGATGGACTCCTCCCGATCTCAGTCGGCAGCCGGCCCGCAAACGCCAATGGTGACCGTTTCCTGGGTGAAGAAGAGTGACCTGATTATCGGCCAGGAGTGTCAGTGTAATCTGGTCGTGAACAATTCGGGTGACATCAACGCGGAAGACGTTACAGTCGTGGCAACTTTCCCGAAGACTGTTCGACTGGTCTCCTCTGAACCTTTGCCGGCGGAAAACCGGGATCGCCTTGCCTGGAAATTCAAGACGCTCGCACCAGGGGAAACGAAAACGATCAGTATCAAGATGGTGCCGAGTTCAAGAGGCGATCTGGCAACCAATGCCTATGTTCGCTTCACTGGCGCCGCTACCGGATTGTTCACTGTAGAGGAACCACTGCTCAAACTGGCCATGAAAGGCCCGGAAGAGGTGCAGGTAGGTGATCCCGCAACACAGATCATTACGGTATCCAACCCCGGTACAGGAGTAACGCGCAATGTAAAAATCGAGGCCCGCATTCCTAAAGGGCTGGAACATCCGCGCGGCGAACGCCTGATTATGCATGTTGGATCACTCAATCCGGGAGAATCCCGTCAGATTCGACTTGCATTGGCTGCAATCGGCGGGGGTCATCACGAAATCAGAGTTTCCGCTGAAGCGGGAACCAATCTGACTCAGAGTACGATCGTCATGATCGACGTCGTTGCTCCGCATCTGTCGATTGCGATGGATGGGCCGCGACTGCGTTATGTCGGACGGACGGGCAAGTTCAAACTCGTCGTCGCCAACGAAGGTGGCGCCGGTTCGGACAACGTGCGTGTCAAACAACAACTCCCGAAAGGCTTCAAATTCCTGAAAGCCGAGCAGGGTGGCAAATTCGATCGGGAATCGAACACGATTCAATGGTACCTCGGTCGGATGGAATCGGGCAGGCGGGTCGAACTGGCCTGTGTGCTGGAAGCGACGGAACTGGGGCAGCATGTTCATCGTGCTCATACTTTCTCCGAAAATGGCGCCCAGTCAACTGCTGAGATGGCGACAGAGGTCGATGGAACAGCTTCGCTTGTGCTGGAGATCGTCGACAAGGATGATCCGGTCGAAGTGGCAACCGAAACCGCCTACGAAATTCGTGTGCGAAACGAAGGGACCAAGGCAGCACAGAATGTCGACATTTCATGCGAACTCCCCGTCGGTGTGAAACTGATCGGAGCCCGCGGACCGGCCAAATACCGAGTCGACAATGGCTTGATTGTCTTCCAGGCCGTCAATGAAATCCCACCGGGCAAGACCGCTATTTATCAGGTCCACATTCGTGGCACACAGGAAGGAAATCACCGTTTCCGTGCCCGGTTGGCAAGCGACTCAATCGTTGAACCACTCATTTTTGAAGAGCTGACAAAGTTCTATGGCGAGTAAGACGAATTACGCTTTCTCACGTCCGCGAAGAACGACTAGAGCTTTGTCAAGGCTTTGTTGGGGGGGAGCGGGTTGACATAACCCGCTCCGTTGTCGCTCCTTGCAACTTCATCAACCCTTCTTTTCAGTCTTGACGGTTCACTGGTCCGACGGACTTTTATCTGTGGCGGCTTAC
>JANQSH010000039.1 GCA_028284145.1 Planctomycetaceae bacterium
GAGCCACTGGCGTCGCCAGCATCAATACCAGGCCAGAAGATCCCATTACAAATCCAGAAACCCAAAACCCCCTGACAACAATCTACAACTGTAGGACTAAGAATCCCCAGTCAAGATCCACTTAGTCAAGATCCGCTCAGCCGCCTGGTTTCCACTTAAAACCGCATCGGGTATTCCCACTCCACGAAACGCATTTCCCGCGATCTCGATTCCGGGTATTGCGGCGACGAGGTCCTCGATTTTCCGCACGCGGTCCAGATGACCGACATGATATTGTGGCATCGATTTGGGATATCGGCAGATCTCTTCCAGTTCCGGCTCTCCGTGCACACCAAGCAAGTCGGCCAGTTCATCTCGCACGACTTTCCGCATTGTGTCGTCGTCGAGGTCGAACAACTCCGGCTGCATCGCCCCGCCCACAAATGTCCGCAGCAACGCTCGGCCTTTCGGCGCGCGATTGGGGAATTTCCGTGACGAAAAGGAAACAGCAAGAATTTTTCGATTCTCAATGGCGGGAACAACGACGCCAAAGGCATCGAGAGGATGTTCGGTCTGATCGAGCCGATAACCAGAAACCACAACCGCACTGGAAGCATAAGGTATCTCTTCCAACTCCGACGCAAGATCGCCATTCACGTCTCGCAGTAATGCAGCCACATGATATGCGGGAATGGTGAACAGGATGCGATCGAAATTTTGCGGATCGCGACCCGACGCATGTACGCGAAAACCTGTTGGGGCACCGATCTGTTCGATTCGTTCGACGGCTGTATTGAGATGCAGCACGGCATGCGGACGAATGGCCGAAACCAGGGCATCGATCAAATGTCCCAACCCATCTCGCAGCGACAGGAACAAACCATACCGAGCTCCACTTTCGGAAGACTGCTGGGCAACCTGTTGTTTCCGTTGAAAACGGGCCGCCTTCAAAAGGCTGCCGTGAGCCTGTTCCATTTCCAGAAAGCGTGGCATCGTCGCCTGCAGGCTCAATTTTTCCGGATTGGACGTATAGATGCCCCCGACAAGCGGCTGGACAATGCGATCGAGTGCCTCGGCTCCAAACCGGCGACGGACAAATGAGGCGAGGCTTTCGTCATGGTTGTCTTTTTTTGCGGGCAGAAAGTACTCCCAGCCCATCCGCAACTTGCCTGACGGGGAAATCAAAGGGGACTTCAACACCGGGCCGATGCGTCCCGGCGCCACAAGTGTGAAGTCTGCCGGTACCGGCACTGGTTTGCCTCGAAAGACGACGTGTGCTCGCCGATACTCTTCATTAGTTGAGATCAGTCGTGCCGCAAGTCCGAGATCTTCGCACAAATTGACAGCTTGAGGTTTGCTGGTGATGAACGAATCGGGGCCCTTTTCAATCAGATAGCCATCGCGTTGTTCCGTCTGAATCATGCCACCGAAGACCGGGCTGGCTTCAAAAAGTGTGACTTCAACGGGGCGAGTCTCTGCACTGTCGCTCTTGCTTGAATTGATGAGGCAATAAGCCGATGTCAATCCGCTGACACCACCACCTATGATAGCGACTTTGAGGGAGCTTTCGTCACCACTCTCTTCCACCGGATCGTTCATGCCTTTGTTCCGCCTCCAACCCCAACGAAAAGGCCTACCGTGCCCCCATATCGTGTACCATTTTAACCAGTGCCTTCACATGTTCAGCTGGCGTTTCGGGCAACACACCGTGGCCAAGATTGAATATATGACCATTGCGATTGCCAACGGATCCCATCAACTGTTGAACACGCTTTCGCAGAAACGGTTCTTTCGCACTGAGCGTAAGCGGATCGAGATTCCCCTGCATGGCGACATCATTTCCCATAATGTTCCAGGCTTCCATCAGGTCAATTCTCCAGTCGATGCCAAAGACATTGCCACCCGCTTCGCGCAACAGCGGTAACAATGCGGGGTTTCCGGTGAGGAAATTGATGACGGGGGTGTCGACCGGCAGCTGGTCAACCAACGATCTGGTGTATGGCAGCACAAATTGTCGATAATCGTGAGGCCCTAAACAGCCAGCCCAACTGTCGAAAATCTGAACCGCCTGACATCCGGCATTGATCTGTTCCTTCAAGTATCCGGCAAGCGTATCGACGAGCGTCTGCATCAATTGCCGCCATGCACCGCTGTCGGAATACATGATCTTCTTGGTTTTGAGGTAGTTCCGCGATCCGCCTCCCTCAATGGCGTATGACGCAAGCGTAAATGGTGCGCCGGCGAATCCGAGCAGAGGAATGTCATTCGGCAGATTTTCGCGAACGAGTTTGACGGTATCAAAAACGAAATGAAGCGAGTCATAACTGTCGAGACGCTTGAGCCGGTCCACATGCGAAACAGCTTCAATTGGATTGTGGATCACCGGTCCTTCCCCCCTGGCGTATTCCAGATCGAGCCCCATCGGTTCGAGAATGGGCAGCAGATCGGCAAACAAAATCGCGGCATCGACGCCAAGCACACGTTGAGCGGAGAGTGTCACCTCGGCTGACAAGTCAGGACGTTTGCAGAGTTCCAGAAACGTCACTTTCTCACGGACATCGCGATATTCCTGCAGATAACGGCCTGCCTGCCGCATGATCCAGATGGGAGTTGTGTCGACCGGCTCACAGCGGGTGGCGCGGAGAAATCGACTATTTTGAAGTTCGGGTGTTGTTGTCACGGAGCGAGCCAGTTCTGGGTGGAAAGTGGTGGGGCGTTTACGGCGGCAGATTCCTTAACGTCGAGTGTAACACCCAACGAGACAGGGCGAAATCGAATGCCGAAAATCATGGCGATGATTCGCCCGAAATACCCCCCGTCTTTTTGTTGGCAACGGCGACCGCCTCGCGAACAAGGTGTGCCATTTTCGGATGCGACGGTTCCATATCTGCTGTCAGGCCATATTCCGCCAGCGCGTCAGTCGTGGTCGGGCCAATTGACCCGATAGTCGTCTTCGACGCCAGAGCCAGCCACTTGTCGCGCAGTCCCATCGTTTCCGCAACCTCGAAGACATGCCGCACCTGCTGAGCACTGGTGAACAATAACAGATCGAACTGGCGATCGCATGTTGACCGGATGGCCGATTCCAATGGTCCGGTATCATCAGGAAGTGCCCAGCGATAGATCGGCACCGAGGTCGTCTCTGCCCCGCGACTCTGAAGCGCCTTGTGCAAATCGTGGTTGACGATTCCGTATTCCTGTATAGCGATCCGGGAACCGTTGACGTCCAGGTGTTGATCCATGATCTCCACGATTTCCCGCCAGGTGTTTGGTTCCTGGGCCCGATGGTCGATATGGACCTTCCAATCTCGTAAGACGGCATGTGGTTTTGGCCCACGCACAATCGTTGTGAGCTGATCGAGATGATCCAGGAACTTCTGCTGGTCGTGTTTTGTGCAGATGGCGTCACACAAAGCAGTGGCCCCGACACCGGTCAGAAAAACGACAATATCAAACTCGCCTGCGAAAATTAATTCGGCAAATCGTAACGCCTCGACATTGTCAGTGAGTGCAACTTCCTGCATCGACGGAGCAAGGGTGGCCTTCCCGCCGTGGCGTTCGATGAGAGAGGCCATTTCCGTGGCACGACGGCTTTCAAAGCTGCAAACATGGAGCGGGGATTTCACTGGTGGTTTTCCGATTTGAGGATGGCAACATTCAGAGTATCAGATCACAGTCAGCGATCACCTGGTGCCCATTCTTGTAACCAGTTGAGGATTCCGCAAACCCTTCCATGTCAACAAAAAAAGGTAGTCGGCTGAAAGCATAGGCGCTCGCCCGGAGTGAGATCCGCAAAGGACATTTCCCCGGCTACACCTCCAGCCGAACTACCCGTTCGTGGTACCTCATGGAACCAACTTCACATCGAATTCCACGAACAGTGTCTCATTGTGAAAAGATCCCACGAGAGTTCTTCCCGAATCCTGCTTCGGCAAACGTCGTGCCGAGTCTCGAAAATGACTGCGAGCAATTCCTTAACCTTCTTCTGTTAAATATGTTGCGAGTTTTCAGTGTGTGGTTTGAGGCAGATCTCATCAGATGCGATGCACGTCTTTCAAGCAGCAATGATGAGTTTCCGGGCCTTTTCTGAATTGGAGCTGAACGACTTAATCGTGATCCGTTGCAGCCAATCTGGTCCCGACCTACATTGGACTTCATTGTTCACGATTGTCCTGATTATCTGTCGCCGTTCTCGAATGATTCACGCCGATGTTCCCCAACATTCGCTACCTGTTATTACAGGTCCGTAATCCTGATGATCCGATGAAGCAGAGCGAGGTACGGTGCTTTGCGCGAGTTTTACAGGCGGATTTGACGCAGATTCAGACGGCTGATTTCATTCGCGAATCGATCGACAACGCGAGACTGCAGCAGGCGGACGTCGTCCTTTTGGGCGGAAGCGGGCATTATTCAGTCGCGAAAGGGGGCGACTGGCTGCATCGGGCGTTGGAGACACTCCGACGTGTTCGCGATTTACGCATCCCAACCTTTGCTTCCTGCTGGGGGTTTCAGGCGATTTCTGAAGCATTCGGCGGAAAAGTGGTCAATGATCTCTCCCGAGCGGAAATCGGCACGCATACAATTTTTCTGACTGCGGCGGGCAAATCAGACCCGGTGTTTGGACCGTTGGGCGAGACATTCGCCGGTCAGATGGGGCATGAAGATATCGTTGACCAGCTACCGGGCGATGCCGTCCTGTTGGCCTCGACCGAACTGGTGACAAATCAGGCCTTTCGATTCGACGATGCACCGATCTATTGCACTCAGTTTCATCCGGAATTGAATTACGAGGATCTGTTGCAAAGAGTAATGGTCTACCCGGAATACATTGAAAGGATCGCCAAAATGCCACCGGAGCGTTTTCAGGAGTTGATTTACGAGTCGGTTGAAACCGAAGCGATTCTCGTTCGATTCGTGAAGCAAATGATGGCATAACTGGGCGGAACAGCGCGATGCCGGATCGTCATCAGAGTTCAGAGGTGCAGCCAGTCGTGTTTCGCCAGAGGGAAGATCAGACACTGCCATGCATGTCGCGATGATCACAGCCGGGGGAGCGGGGATGTTCTGCGGCTCATGTATGCACGACAATACCTGGGCTGCTTCGTTGCATGAGATTGGAATCGAAACGTCGCTCATTCCGACCTACACACCACTGCGGCTGGATGAAGCCGACCAGAGTGAACACGATGTCTACCTCGGTGGAATCAATGTCTATCTCGACAGCAAATCTTTGTTATGGCGAAGGTTGCCGGGCTGGAGTACACGCTGGCTTGATTCAGGAAAGGTGTTGAGCTGGCTGTCGCGCATCAGTGTAAGCAACGACGCCAGACAGCTTGGTGAGTTGACCATGTCGATGCTCGCCGGGAAAACGGGGCCACATCGCAAGGCGAATGAGCAATTGGTCTCACATTTGGTCGACGGACTGAAGCCGGATGTCATCATCTTCAGCAATGTCCTGATGGTCGGCTTGCTGGAGCAGCTACGCGACCGTTTTTCCGGTCCCATTCTCTGCATGTTGCAGGGAGATGATCTGTTCCTGGAAGATCTTCCAGCGGTTTATCGGGATGCCGCGATTGCCCGCATTCAGCAATCGGCGCAGCATTTTGACAGTTTCCTGTCCCACAGCGATTACTATCGCAATTTCATGTCGGGCTATCTGCAGTTGCCGACGGAGAAGTTCGATCGTGTTCCTTTGGGCATCGATTTGAGTGGACATGATGGCCAGTCGGAACGTCCTGAAAAAGGTGACGAACTGGCCATCGGATACTTTGCCCGCATCTGCCCTGAAAAAGGGGTGCAGGAATTGTTGAAAGCGTTTCGGTTGTTGCACAAACAGCAGCCGCAGACGCGACTGAAAATTGGAGGGTATCTCAACAAACGGGATGAAAAATTCTGGAAGCAGCTTCGCCGGGAATATGCCGATCTCCGTGACTTCTGGGAGTATGTCGGGAGTCCATCGACGCATGCCGGGAAAGTGGCGTTCCTGAAATCGCTCGATCTTTTCTCCGTTCCAACGACTTACCACGAGCCAAAGGGGATCTCTGTTCTCGAAGCGTTGGCGAATGGCGTTCCTGTCGTGCAGCCGAATCACGGTGCGTTTCCCGAATTGATCGAGCAGACCGGAGGTGGCAGGTTGTTCGAGCCGGGCAACGCCGATGCGCTGGCCGAGCAACTGGAACACCTGCTTCTCAATCGAAAGGAACGCATCGAACTCGGGCGAACGGGGCAACAGAGTGTCGCATTGAAGTTCAGTAAACGGGTAATGGCAGAAGTGACGCGCGATCTGCTACAGCACCATTTAACGGCGAAATGATCTGAAAGAATGATCTGAAAGCTGGTCAAACTGCACGACAATTCAACAGCGTGAAATCGATCTCACTGGATTTGTCTGAAACTGCGTGGCGATAGCCTTGCATGAGAACCGCCCACGTGGAAAATCGAATGACCTTGAGAATACGATAAGCGACTTCCAACCAACAACACCGCGACGATGCGAGAGGCGATATGTACGATATTCACGACTTGACCCGCAAACTGCAGCGTTCCAATGACAGCAAAATTGTTTTGCTGGTCGCTGATGGTCTGGGCGGATTGCCATTAAGTCCGGGCGAAAAAACGGAACTGGAGACAGCCAAAACACCAAATCTCGATGAACTTGCCCAGCAGGGAACGCTCGGTTTGAGTACGCCTGTACTGCCGGGGATTGCACCAGGCAGCGGACCGGGACACCTTGGTCTGTTCGGTTATGACCCGTTAAAATACCAGATTGGTCGCGGCGTGCTGGAAGCCCTGGGGATCGATTTCGATTTGGGTGACAACGATGTCGCCATTCGGGGCAACTTCTGCACTATCAGCGATGATGGCAACATTTCTGACAGACGTGCCGGTCGCATCGCCAGCGATATCGGTGCGAAACTGTGTGAGAAACTTGATCAGATTGAAATTCCCGGCGTGGAGGTTTTTGTTCGGCATGTGAAGGAATATCGCCTCGTGATCGTCTTCCGTGGCGAAGGTCTGGGAGGCGAAATTGACGACACCGATCCACAACGGACGGGCGTTCCTCCGCTGGATCCCCATCCACGTGACGAAGCGTCGCAGAAAACAGCGGAGATTTGCAAAGCGTTCATTGACCAGGCGAGAGAAGTGTTGAAGGACGATGCACCGGCCAATCTGTTGACAATGCGCGGCATTGCGAAACGGCCGCCCATTCCAAAATTTGAAGAAGTATACGGCACCCGAGCCGCCGCCATCGCCGTCTATCCCATGTATCGGGGTTTGGCGCGACTGGTTGGGATGGATGTTCTCGATGCGGGAACAACCGTTGACGATCAGTTGAACCGGCTGGAAGCAGCATGGGATGATTACGACTTCTTTTTCATACACTACAAGTACACCGATTCGACCGGCGAGGATGGCAACTTTGAGGCAAAGGTTGCCCGAACCGAAGATGTTGATGCAGCCATTCCGCGAATTCGCGAGTTGAATCCTGATGTCATTGTCGTCACGGGCGATCACAGCACGCCGGCCAAGATGAAGGCCCACAGTTGGCATCCGGTGCCTGTGTTGCTGGCGTCGGACATGGCTCGTTTTGACGGCAGCACGGAATTTGGAGAGGCGGCCTGTGTGCGTGGAGGATTGGGGCAGTTCGAGGCGAAATACCTGATGATGATGGCTCTCGCTCACGCGGGGCGGTTGGAAAAATTTGGCGCATGATTGACGAACGGCGTACGATTCGTACGGTCGAGTGCCGGCAGCCACAAGAAGGCGTCACCTTGATCACGTCGTAGCAAAACGGCGATTGCGGCAGGGATCGCCGTTGTCGGTGGCCCCCCGCACAGATCCGCATGTGTGAAGTTTTCCCTCATACAGCTCCTGCTCTGCCTCGGGCGGGATACTTCCGCTACTGGTTGATCTGTAGATCAAAAACGTAGTGCAGAAACGGTTGGCCAACAGCGGTGAGAGGATTGCTCCCTGCGGTGTTCCCTGGACGTTGTCCGTCCACCTGGTTCCTTCGAAGCCCCGGCGTTCAGCCATTTGAGAATCAGCCGAATACTCCATTTGCCGCCGATACGACGTTCGATGAATGTTCACCAGCCAGTCACGGTCGATGTTATCAAAGAACCCTTCAATGTCGGCATCCATTGACGTCTTTTCTTGCCAATTCTGCGGCGCGGAGATTTTCCTGCAAGTGGTTTGCATTGAGACTGCCGAGAACCAGACTCGAGACACCAGTATTACCGAGGACGAAACGAATCGCCTCCTCCGCTGGAAGATACCCGGCTGCCAACCCTTTCTTGACCAGCACACCAACGCCCCGGTCATTTGCTTGTGCGATGATATCCGCATGAGACGTGTCGTTGGTGTTGTATTCCACCATCAGCACATCAGCCCAGTTCATTGCCAGCTCCGCTCCGGCGGGAGTTTTTCCAGAGAAGCCAATCGCGCGGATCTCACCATGAACGCGAAATTCCTGCAACACCGGGACGACATCGGTTTGCGCCAGAATGTGTTCGTCGTCGCCGTTGGAATGGATGAGGACAATGTCGAGGACATCGGTTCGCAAACGCTGCAGGCTTCGCTCGATACTCGCCCGACATGCAGAAGCGGAAAAGTCGTAATTCGAAACTCCGTCTTCAAAATTTTCACCCACTTTTGTGCAAAGTACGAATTCCGACCTGCGCGATGCGATCAATCTGCCAATGCGTTCCTCGCTGATGCCATACGCCGGGGCGGTGTCAATCAGGTTGATTCCCATATCGAGAATCTGGTTGAGCAGCGTTTCGACCTCGGAATCACTGGGCAGGTCGTAATGCGTTGGGTATTTGATTTTCTGATTGCGCCCGATTTTGAACGCACCGAAACCAATCGGGCTGACCAAAAGGTCGGTTGTTCCCAGTTCGCGGTAGTGCATGGCGGATCAACTCAAAGTCTGGAGCGATGTCAGGCGGATTTACGATGGGCCATGGTCGATTGTCCAGAATTCTGTTGCAGCGGCAACCAGTTTGTCGCGGTTTCCCAGGGAGGCAATGCAACAGTGGGGCGCGGCCAATCATGGAGTGAATTATATTCAACGTCGCGAGGTTCGTTTGGGATTTGCTTCGCGATCTGCTCAGCCAGAACCGGTGCCAGCGCGAGTTTTGCTGGCCAGGCTGTGATGACATTGCCATCGCAGAGAATCTGCACGGTTTCGGGTCGCAGGCCGTTGGCCGTCATCCCCTCGGCACGATCCACGCGGTATGTTGCCGCTTCCAGATTTTCGAGCCGCAATCCGGGTAGCACTGCCTGTAATTCACTGGCTGCTCGTTCCACAAGTTCCGCTTCCTGCAAAGCGACTCCATCTTCAGAGATCTGTCCGCCCATCTGCCAGACCATTCGGCCCTGTGTGTCGGTGTCGGACGTGATAGTCACGCGGGTCTTTGCCCCGTCGACGCAATGCCCATTCAGTTCCGGTAGCGAACCATCGGCAGACTTTTCGCGAACCATCACCATGTGTAAAGGCCTTCGCTGCATGACGGGTGTTTTCAAGTTAATGGCTTCTCGAAGTTTCGCATTGCCCGCTCCAGCTGCGAAGACGACCTGTTTTGGGGCGAGTGAAAGTTCACGTCCTGTTGTTGTTTGACCGCCCAGATGAATAGCCGTCACCTGACCGTCAGAGTTGAGTTCAAAGTCGCAACCTCGATCTGCATCAATTTTCAGGATCGAGTCTGTGTGTTGTGAAAGGAGATCCTGCAGGAAACTGTTGGGCGAGATGACCTGCTCCGGCAGCAGCGAGACCTGTCCGGGACAATTCGCGAGGATATCCGGTCGGTCGGTTTCGTTCAGATTCTGCGGTGTGATCCGGAGTCCGATTTTCGCACCGATCATACCCATTCTTGAAGAAAAGGAGTCGGTTCTCCAGAGGTGGCAGCTTTCGGCTCGCACGACAGTCCGGGAAAGATCGGGTTCTGTTTGACCCTGCAGGGATTTCCGCCAAAGATCGGGCATATCGCGAATTTGGGCAGCCGAGCCGGTCAACATCCCCATCAATGTGTACTTCAGCCCACCATGAATAATCCCCTGAGAGCAGATCGTCTGGCCTGCCCCAAGTGCTTCCGCCTCCAGGAGAATCGACGTAACTCTTTTCCTTATCAAGGTATCGTGTAACCAGAGCCCTGCCACGCCTCCCCCGAAAATTGCCACATCAATCGCTATCATCGGAATCCTTTCCCGTCAGAAAACAGTCCCTTTCAGGGCCGCCAAATCCGATTTGTACGAATTGACGTGTAATCTGCAAAGAGCGGTTTTGCGTGAAGACGGATCGATTGCAGCGACTGGCCGGATGCGATGATTGCCGAGGTCCGTGAAATGTCGCAAGAATCGTTGAAAATAGATGGTTACGACCTAAAATAGATCGCGAGAAGTCAAATCTTGATGGCGACTCCGAGTTGTCCTCAAGCTCGACTTTCGTTTGTTCCCCAGGACGTTGCCCTTGCGATTGGAAAGTACTGTTCATGCCTGAAATCCGAACATTGATCATGCTGGTTGTCGGTGGCCTGCTTGCCATCCTGGCGCTGGTATTCGTCTTTCTGTTCGCCAAGTATTTCAAACTCTGGCTGCGGGCGTTCGTGACGCGCGCCAAAATTGGGCCCTTTGCTTTGGTCTTCATGTCTCTGCGAAAAGTGAATCCCAACGTCATTGTCGATTCCAAAATCATGGCAGTGCAGGCTGGGCTGACGAGTATTACGACTGAGTCGATGGAAGCCCACTATCTGGCTGGCGGGAACATTCGTCGCGTGGTTCAGGCATTGATTGCTGCCCACCGCGCGAAGATTGATCTTGATTGGGAAACGGCAGCCGCGATTGACCTGGCTGGACGGAATGTGCTGGAAGCGGTGCAAACCAGTGTCGATCCGAAAGTAATTGATTGCCCCGATCCGAGAAAGCATCGGCGGAATACATTGGATGGTGTCGCCAAAGATGGTATTCAGTTGAAAGCCCGTGCCCGTGTCACGGTCCGCACGAACTTGGCGCAACTGGTCGGTGGAGCGACAGAGGAAACTGTCATCGCCCGTGTGGGCGAGGGGATTGTCTCGGCCATTGGCTCGTCCGAATCACACAAGCAGGTGCTGGCCAATCCCACAATGATCGCCCGAACGGTGTTGAATAAAGGACTCGATTCACAGACTGCATACGAGATCGTGTCGATTGACATTGCGGACATCGACGTCGGCGACAACATCGGTGCACGGTTGCAGGCGGATCAGGCGGAAGCCGACATGCGAATCGCCCGGGCAAAAGCCGAAGAACGCCGCGCGATCGCCGTAGCCAAAGAGCAGGAAATGCGTGCGTTAACGCAGGAAAACCGAGCACACGTTGTGCTGGCCGAAGCGGAAGTTCCCAAGGCGATTGGTGACGCATTCCGTGGTGGCCGCTTACGCACCGGTTCCCAAAACTGATTCTCGAAGACAACACCAGGTTTAGACAACGATTAATATCACCTTGGAGCAGGCCGAAATGAGCGAGACCGTTCAAATTCAACTCACGAAGGAGCAGCGTGATTACGTCTTGCAGGGATTGCGTTTTGTCACCAGCAACATTCGCCTCGAAATGAAAGATCCCACTCCGGAGTCTGTCGAAGAGCGGAAAACCAAACTGCATCAATTGACTCAACTTCTCGATCAGGTGAATTCCGCCGGTTAGAGTGTATTGCGCTCTTTTGTGCCGCGATGGTTGTCGTTTGGCCTGCAAACTGGGTCCCCACGAGCCAGAGACGTCACACCAGAAGGTAAGCTGCTTTCGTTTCCGACCTCCTGCTTTTTCAACATCGCTTACGGTTCTTCTACCCAGGCTGCCATCATGCGCTACCGCCACGTTTGCGTCGAAGCGACCGCCCATATCCTGCCGCCACACGTTGTCACGTCTGACGAAATTGAAGCGGAACTGGCCTTGGTTTATGAGCGACTTTCTCTGCCGGCCGGTCGATTGGAATTGATGACTGGCATCAAAGAACGGCGGTTTTTCGACCGGGGAACGAAGCCGGGGACGATCAGCGCCCAAACGGCAAAGCTGGCGATTGAACGCTCGGGCCTCGATCCACAATTGTTCGGAGCACTGATTCATGGTTCGGTCTGTCGCGATCAGATGGAACCAGCCACCGCGTGTGCCGTGCATCATGCCGCGGAAATCTCGGATCGGTCCATTGTGCTGGATGTCAGCAACGCCTGTCTCGGGTTACTCAACGGAATGATGTTACTGGCCAACATGATCGAATTGGGGCAGGTGCAGGCCGGCGTTATCGTTGGGACCGAAACCGGACGCGATCTCGTCGAAGGAACCATCGCATCGTTATTAAAGGATGAATCACTCACACGCCAGAGCATCAAGCCGGAGTTTGCTTCGCTGACGATTGGTTCCGGTTCTGCAGCGATCGTTCTGTGTCATTCTGATTTGAGCAAAACGGGATGCCGCTTTCTGGGTGGGACGTTTCTGGCAGATACGACAAGCGCCGAGTTGTGTTCTGGAGGCGTGGAATCACAGGTTCACGGCGATGGTCGACCTCGCATGCAAACCGATTCCGAAGCGCTGCTGCATGCTGGGGTTAATCTGGCTCAGATAACCTGGCAGAAATTCCTGCGGGAACTGGATTGGACCGAATCCGATGTAAGTAAGGTTTTCACCCATCAGGTTGGCGTTGCACACCGACGACTGTTAATGCAGAAGTTAGAGATCGATCCAGCGAAGGATTATCCCACGGTCGAGTTTCTGGGCAACACCGGAGCAGTTGCACTACCAATGGCGTTGTCCCTCGGCTGTGAAGAAGGCCGGGTAGAGGCGGGAGATTCGGTTGCATTGCTGGGTATTGGCAGCGGGTTAAACAGCATTATGCTCGGCCTGCAATGGTCGGAGTGATGTGCCGAAGCATTCAACATCACCCGCTCCGTTATCGCTCCTTGCAACTTCTCAAACCTGATTGTCTTTTCGTCTTGACGGTCCACTATAGCGACAAACGGATAGGTGTGGCGTCTTTCGATCGACTACAGCGTATTACGCTCTTCTGTGGCGCGAAAATCGTCTTTTGGCCTTCAAACGCAGACTCCCACGAGCGAAAAGTGTCACACGAAAAGGGAAACGGCTCTAGTTCTGCATTTCGGATCCGTTGCCACCGAGGCGCTGTCTCAGGTAGCGGGCCCGGGCGACATTTCGCTCGGCCGATTCCAAATCTTCCTTACGCAATTTCTGCAGGTGGGCCGGCTGCGTGTGAATGAACAGTTCGTTTACGGTTGACATCTTCAGGTCGTCAATCAACTCAAGGTTGATCCCCATCCGAACGCTGGAGAGGAGTTGCATCGTCTCCTCAGAACTAATAGTCTGGGCGTTTTGCAGAATTCCGTATGCACGGGAAACCTGATCGTGCAGCGATTGCCGGTTTTCTTTTACAAGAGCATTTCGCACTCGTCGTTCGTAGGCAATGATATTCGGCACGACATCGCGAATACTCTCGATCAACTGCTCCTCACTTTTGCCGAGAGTGATCTGGTTGGAGATTTGGTAGAAATCTCCCATCGCCTGGCTGCCTTCGCCGTACAACCCGCGCACTGCAAGACTGATTTTCTGTAACGCCTGAAAGACCTTTTGAATCTCTTTGGTCAGCACGAGAGCAGGCAAATGCAGCATTACGCTGACGCGAATCCCGGTTCCAACGTTCGTGGGACAGGCAGTCAAATATCCCAGATTTTCGCTAAAGGCATACGTCACTCGAGATTCGAGTGCATCGTCAATCCGATTGATTTCGTCCCAGCATTCGTCGAGTGAAAATCCGCTCCGTAAAACCTGTATCCGCAAATGATCCTCTTCATTGATCATCAGGCTGACATTCTCTTCATCGCTGACACAGACACCACGCGAACCCCGGCTTTCTGCATGTTCCCGGCTGATCAGCTGACGCTCGACGAGAAACTGTCGGTCGAGATCGACCAAACCACCGACGTTGACGTAACTCAATCTGCGGGGTAAACCGAGGTCTTCGATCGTTCCCCGTAGCAGATCTGATGTTTCTCCTCGAACTGAATCATCAGCCCGGCTCAGAAACGGATACTGCGCCAGATTGCGCGCCAATCGAATGCGGCTGGAGATGACGATATCGGAATCCGGACCGCTCCCTCGCAGCCATTCTCCACTTGTATGTGTAAGGGATTCCAGATCCACAGCGGGTCTCTTTTCGCAACGAAGCCTCAGCAATGCTGTTGGCCTTCGCTTCAAGTTTGCTCGGCGTTCAACTCATTTTCAATCGTTTGTATTTCGTCACGCAAACGGGCCGCCTCTTCGTAATTCTCCTGCTCAACAGCGCCACGTAATTCGTTGCGAAGTTTGATCAACTGATACTGCCGCTGACTGGCATCCGGAGCGCGTTTCGGGAATTTTCCGCAATGTTGCACTTCTCCATGAATGTTCTCCAGCAGCGGCATCAGTTCATGTTCAAAGGCGACATAATCGTGCGGACAACCGAGACGTCCCTGGCTGCGAAATTCGCGGAAAGTAATCCCACAATTGGGACATTCGTTCTGGTCGAGTTCGGCCAGCTCCTCATCGACTTCGTATTCTGATAACTTCTCGTGAATCGGATCGAAATCCTCAGACGGTTCTGGCGAATCGGTGTTCTCCAGATAATCCTGAGCGCAGCTCTCGCACAGGTGCAATTCCTGTACAACTCCTTCGCGAATTTCTGTAATGTGGAGTGTCGCCGGTTTTGAGCAGCGATGGCACTTCTTCATAAGTGTAGTTCCATCTATCCATCTAAACGATACCGCCCCGCACGAATCGGAGCGACGATGTCGCCCCGATTGCATTAAAGCGTTTCAATGGTCGGCTTGATTTCATCGCCGGCTCAATTCTAGCTCTGACCAGAAGGGTGTCAAGCGTTGCCCTCACTGGCCTTGCGACGTAACGGCAAGTGACTATTATGGATCGGACGCGAATCCATCCAACTTGATCGCTGCCAGAACGCAACTGATCCGGACTAATCCGATGCGATATTTCCCAGACTTTGAGACCTTTTCCCAACTCGCTCAGCAGGGAGGGTTGGTTCCGGTCTACCGACAACTCCTCAGCGACACACTCACACCAGTCACGGCGTATTGTCGCATTGCCTCCGGCTCCTGCTCCTTCCTGTTTGAAAGCGTCATCGGCGGAGAAAAAGTGGGGCGTTACAGCTTTCTTGGTGCTGACCCGCTGTTTCGCATTGAAGCCTATGGCACGTGCGTCACGATCACGCAGGATGGGGAACGGGACGAATTCGATGTTGATGACCCTCTTACTGTGATTGAGGACCGTTTGAAGAAATACCGTGCAATCCACCTTCCGGAACTCCCTCGGTTTTGCGGGGGAGCAGTCGGATATGCCGGATACGATGTTGTTCGCTACATTGAGCATCTTCCCGATGCGCCGGAAGATGACCGTCACCTGCCCGACATGTCATTCGCGGTTTACGATCGGATGGTGATCTTTGATCACATCAACAAAACTGTGCAGGTGGTCGCGCATGCCGACGTCACACAGGGCGAACTTCGCGAGGAATACGACCGTGCCTGCCATCGGGTTGATGAGCTCTGCCAACAGTTGCACGAACCAGGTGGCAAAATTTCTCTGGCAGACATTGCATTGGACGTGAACGACGTCGACGTGTCAGTTCCCTCGAATTTCACGCGCGAAGAATTCGAGTCGGCCGTGAAAAAGTGCAAGGAATACATTCGAGCCGGCGACATATTTCAGGTCGTCATCAGCCAGCGTCTGCAGAAGGAAACTCAAGCCCGGCCATTAGACATCTATCGCGCATTGCGTGTTGTCAATCCCAGCCCGTTCATGTTTTTATTGCAATCGCCCGATGTCACACTGATCGGCAGTTCGCCCGAAATTATGGTGCGCGTGGAAGATGGCTGGACAACCATTCGCCCACTGGCGGGAACACGTCGGCGAGGGAAGACGGAGGTCGAAGATGCTGAGCTGGCAGCCGAACTCCTGGCCGATCCCAAAGAACGGGCCGAGCATGTCATGCTGATTGATCTTGCCCGAAACGACGTCGGACGAGTGGCAGAATACGGTTCGGTTGAACTGAGCGACGTCATGGTCGTGGAGCGTTACAGCCATGTGATGCACATCACGTCCAATGTGGCGGGGCAACTTCGCAAAGGCAAAAATGCGCTGCACGCGCTGCGCGCCGGTTTGCCGGCCGGAACGGTATCTGGCGCACCAAAAGTGCGGGCGATGGAGATTATCGACGAATTGGAGCCTCATCGTCGCGGCCCATATGCCGGGGCAGTTGGTTGTATCGATTTCACCGGCAACATGGATACCTGCATCGCACTGCGAACTCTCGTCATGCAGGGACAAACGGTTTACGTGCAGGCGGGTGCCGGTATCGTCGCAGATAGCGTTCCGTCGTCAGAATACGAAGAAACGCTGAATAAGGCTCGCGGACTGCTCAAAGCGATCGAAATCGCAGAAGGGCAGCTGCGTGTCGCGCCGGATGATTCGTAGCCAAACGCCGATTTCTCGGCGATGTGTATGCTTTTTTCTTGAACCCACCCGTTTTACCTGCTCTACTGTACCCTAGGCGGGGGGGATTTCCCTGCATCAAATGTCGTATTCCAGTTACGACTGACGGTCTTCCTGCGTTGTCAGTGCATGACAGCAAAGTGAAGTTCAGCAATTCGAGTCCATTCACCAACGACTCCACCGAATTCGGGCCGCCTTTCATTTTGTCTTCCCTTATTATTTTCAGGCAAATCCCAATCCGGCGGTCGCGTCTTCTCAGTCGAGTCGTTGAGATATTTTTCCCTTTTTGATTTTAATTTCTCGACTTTCAAGAGGACTTTGCTGTGAAGCAAGAAGCAACACTGATTCTCGTTGCCAAAGGTTCCCAGTACGGCGAGCAATGGAAAAAAAGGTTGCGTGAAGGCAAATCGATCATTCTGGGACGATCGCCACATTCCGGCTGGGCCGTCAATTGGGATGAACGAATCTCACGCGAACATGCTGTATTGTTGTTGCAACGAGGTCAGTTGACAGTCACCCGAATGGACCGTGCGACGAATCCAATCAAGTTTGGCTGGCGAAGGCCGAAACAATTCACGATGAAACCAGGTCAGGAGTTCCAAATTGGCCGCACGACCTTTCGTATGGTCGAAGTGATGGAGACCCCGAAAATCACTGTCGGTGACCGGTTCACCATTTCCAGGGAGGTGGCCACTGGCCCGTTGGGGAAACTCTATCGCGCTTCTGATAATTCGTCCGATATGCCTGTGGCTCTAAAATTGATCGATGCCCGCTGGGCGGCGAATCCGCAGGTCGAAGACCGGTTGCTTCAGCAAACACAAGACATGGCGAAGATCCGTGAGGGTAACGTCGTTCTCATTCTTGACTCGGGTCGTCACAAGAACGAACTCTTTCTCGCAACGGAATATGTAGTGGGGACCAGCTTCGCCGACCTGCTTCGGAAAAATGGAGTTTTGTCGTTCCAAAGATCCGTTCAGTTCATGCGAGATGCCGCGCGCGGTTTGGCCAGCCTGCAAACCCAGGGCCTCGTTCATCGCAATCTGACGATCAACAATATCTTCGTCCGATCCACCGGGAGCGTTCAATTGCTGGATGTCGGCATATTGCACACGATGTCGGAAATCTCAGAACTTTATTCAGGTCAGGAAGAGCCAACGGAAGGGATCATCGATTACATTTCCCCCGAGATGCTGACAGGCAATGATGCGGTCGACGTTCGGAGCGATATCTATTCGCTGGGCTGCATTTGGTATCATTTGCTGACGGGCCAACCTCCCTTTCCTCTGGACGAATTCTCGCAAAAGGCGAATGCACATGTCGAGTTTTCACCAGAACCAATCCGGGAACTCAACAGCCAGGTACCGGAAGTGGTCGTGAGTATCGTCGACCGCATGATGGCGAAGGATGTGAATGAGCGATTCCAATCGACGGAGGAACTGATCAATGTTCTTTCTTCGCCGCAGTTTACAGGGATTTCGGTTGTCTGCCCCGAATGTGGTGAGTCGTACGTTGTGAAACATTCGCTGGCCGGACGACGGGTGAAATGCAAACTTTGCGACTCGGCCATCAACATTCGTGCGATCGTGGAAACGGCTTGACCATCTGCCGCAATTTCACGATACGAGCATGCCGGTTTCCCTGCACGACGGTCGTTTGTATTTTCAGTCGGTTGCCACGCAATTGAAACCCCCTCAACATCGCTGTTGCTGTTTAGAGCCGTTTCCCTTTTCGTGTGATGGTCTCGCTCGTGGGAGTCTGTGGTTTGCAGGCCAAACGACGCTCATCGCGGCACAGAAGAGCGTAATACGCTCTCAGTGGACATTCACTTTCCCCGTATCCCTCTGTCGACATCGGTGTCGATTCGCATGCAGACTTTCCACAACCGGATGGAATCACTCGTTCCGCATGACACTCTGTCCGATCAGATTTTTGTCCTCCAGGAAATCTCCGGTCACATAGCTGACTTCGTCGAACGGTACTTCCACCCTGACGGTGATGAGGTCCCTTGGTCCCGCGCTACTGACTTCATTCCCGGCGTCGGTGTTTCCGGGAGCGGGTGTAACGGTGATCGAAACAATGACGTTGCCAGCATCAACACCGATTGCACCATCGAGGAAATCTTCAATAAAGCTCTGGATATCGCTGTTGGAATACCCGTCCATGATCCCCATGCGGGCCCCTTCTCTCGCGGCGTTTGTCACCACGTTCGCCACCATCATCGCGCGGCCGAATTCGACAATCCCCAAAGTCACGGTCACGAAAATGGGCAAAACCATTGCCATTTCCACCAGCGCCGCCCCACGTCGGCGTTCATTCTTCTGACTTCGCATGATCCTCATTGCCTACCCTCTTACATCTCTCGTGTCGTTTTACCGCTATACTATCCTGGATTTGTCGGCGGGTTACTCGTCGTCATTGATCAACTGTAATGGTCGGTCTGAGGCGATGTCACCAAAGACTGCTTTGAGTTCTTCTTCATATTGAGCCACACTCTCTCCGCCCGGCACGTTGAAGTGATTGCCGCCGGAAATGTCGGCGATTTGTTGCATCAATTGTGTGTCAGCATTCAGACCCAGGCTGATGGTCATCACCTTGATACCCGCGGCAGCGCAAAGGGCGGCTTCATCCAGTGCGAACTGATCCGGGCTGGAACCCGTTGATGAGCGATTCGCAATTCCATCGGTCATCAACACAATCATGCGGTGTGCCTTCGGACGTGCGTTGTTCTCCAGTTCAATCCGCCCGTTGCGTAATCCCGCACCGATATTCGTGTAATAGTCGTAATGCCCTGCCTGTCGCTGTCGCGATGTCGTCTTGATCAAATCGTGATCGGTCGTCAAAGGAATTTCGAGTTTGGCTCCGTCCCCCTGCGGGTAGGTGTAGACCGAAAGGCCAACCTTGTCTTCCGCTTCGGCTTCAATGAGGTAGTCGAGCAGAATATCGACCGAATCTTTCAACGCGGTAATCGGCTGCTGACTTGCCTTCCAGAGTTCACCCGTCTGGCTGTTCAGCGGCTTGTTCCTGTTCCAGAAGTTGATCAACGTCAGCATCCCGAATTTGCGACGGTGACCTGCGTGGTAGACGTAAGAGTCATACCAGGGCATGTAACTGCTATGGCTGCGGCAGTATTCAATATAGTCATCCCAACTGCCAGAAGCATATGGGTAAGGCACGTTATCCAACCCCAGCCCTTTCCGAATTGTGCTGTTGTCATAGAAGTCGAACGTCTCCCAACTACCGTTGATTTTGACTTTGACTTTGGTAATGCGGTATCCACTTTTGCTTCCGGTTCCGTAGAATGTCTTCGACGTTCCACTACCGCTTTTTGTCTGGTATCCACTCGAAAAATACAATTTGCAATACTGAATGTTGCCGCCGTTGGATGTAACGTCAACCTGATCGGTACGCCATTTCACACTGCAGGAATTGCCCGGCACGGTGACCCAATCGGGAGTGAAACCCATGTTTCCGTAGGTCGGCGAACCGAGGTCTTCCCACATCTCGTAGATGTTGGCCTCGACTGCGGAAAGTCCCAGTGCGTACATCGACTTTAATTCGCTGTCGTCGTTCATCGAAGCCGAGTAGTCCAGCACGAGCATAATGTCACGCGGTTGAAACGTCGCGATGGCCGAAACCTCCAACGCCGACTTCTCATGCCCAATGACCGGAGCGAAGAACAAAGGCAGCCGGCGATCGATTTCGGTTGCCTGTCCGTCGACCATCTTTTCGATCTGATCGCGAATGGCGGAAACTTTCACAAAATTGTATGGCTTGGCATCAGGCCCCGTTTCGTAAGTGTATTCTCCGGCTGCGGGGTTCCAGGTACGGCGGCCCAGAATAACGTCCGTTTCCGGCTCGACAATGACTGGTTCATGATTACCCGACCAGTGCATCGCGGCGATTTCAACAGCGGCACCTTTGGCCGCTGCTTCGACGTTATCCTGATCCGTTCGCGGATTGAGTTCCAGCGCGCCGGCCAGGGCTGCGGCATCGACGGCATTTTGCAGTTGATGTTTTGCGAGCGAGATGTAGCCGATGTCCGTTGTGAACGCAGCGAAAGCGAGGATCATCACCATCATCGCGGCTGCGAGAACAATCACACTCCCCTTTCGCTTTTTCTGTTGTTGGAACTTCGCCCCATTTCTACCGGCTGCAGTGGCCTGATTCGCGTGATGTGTCTTCTTCATTTCTGCTGCTCCACAAATGGCGTGATGTGAATGCCCCTGCCGATGGCGTTTTCGGTATCGACTATTTCGAGCCATGAGAAACCTAGGCCACTTATGGTCGTCGTCAAACAACTGTGCCTGTAATTTTGCCATCTTTCTGAATAAAGTGAGGAGATGATTCCCGCGGTCAACACTTCAACAATGTCCGTGTTGAGTGCGGTCAACATGCTGCCGAAAAACGGCAGTTTTACGACTGTGATTTCCATCACGCAGGAACGATAATCGGTGAGTCAAACACGCCTTTTCCCGCGAAGTCAACTCGAACCTGGAGTCTCGGAGAATGACGGTTTTTAAGAAGATCCTTGATGGTGAAATTCCCGCAGAGATCGTCTTCGAGGATGATCAATGTATTGCGTTTCGCGATATTGCCCCCAAAGCTCCGGTTCACATTCTCGTCATTCCCCGTAAGGAGATCCCGTCGATCGACGACCTGCAAACGGAGGATGAAGCGCTGATGGGGCATCTGTTTCTCGTGGCGAAACAAGTTGCTGCACAAGAGGGGCTTTCCAGCGGTTATCGCACTGTGATCAACAATGGTCCCGATGGTGGGCAGGAGGTTCCCCATTTGCACATCCATGTACTGGGTGGACGTTCGCTCACATGGCCGCCGGGATAAGCAACGTAATCAAATCGGCTGATTGCAGGTTTTCAATGGCAGGATTTTCGCGAGCCAGAGCCGTTGACCTTCTGGTGTGATGTCTCTGGCTGGTGAGAGCCGATGTTTGCAGGCCAATCGACGTCCACCACAATACAGAAGAGAAGAGCATGATACGCACTGTTCGGACGCGCTCCAAAGTAATCCTGCATCGCTGGGCCAATCGGCGATTTGTTTGATGTTTTTCCCGTCATCGGTCTGCTATTCTGGTTGGCTGGAGCTGTTTCCCTTCCTGTGTGATGTCTCTGGCTGGTGAAAGCCTGTAAGTTTGCAGGCCAAACGATGCTCATTGCGGCACGGAAGATTGTAATACGCTCTATTCTTCTGATTCCGTCCTTCAACCGATTGTTTTGTCGATCAACTGTTTTGTCGATCAACGAAGGCTCTCCGAAGTCACTGAAAAGTCAGCACGATGTCAGTCATTGTCCAGAAATTCGGCGGGACCAGTGTCGCCGATGCCACCAAGATCAACGCTGCCGCTGCACGCGCGATTGCTGCCAGAAAACGGGGCCACCAGGTGGTCATGGTTGTCAGCGCGCGTGGCAAGAAGACCGACGAACTGGTCCGCCTGGCGGCAGAAATCACAGATCAACCCCCGCCGCGCGAAATGGACATGCTGCTGGCCACCGGCGAGCAGGAATCGGTGGCATTAGTGGCCATGTCGATTCGCCAGCAGGGTGAAGAGGCGATCAGTCTGACTGGAGCGCAAATCGGGATTGTAACCGACTCCACACACACCAAAGCGCGCATTCAGGAAATCTCCACACAAAGGATGCGAAACGCACTCGATGATGGAACCATCGTCATCGCGGCCGGGTTTCAGGGAATGGACCCGGAGTTCAACATCACGACATTCGGACGTGGGGGAAGTGATACCACTGCGACGGCGTTGGCTGCCGTGTTGAAAGCCGAGGTCTGCGAAATCTACACCGATGTCGAAGGCGTCTTCACGACCGATCCCAGAATGGTGCCGGACGCTCGAAAAGTCGATTTGATTTCCTACGACGAGATGCTGGAAATGGCCAGCCTTGGTGCCGGCGTAATGCATGCCCGTTCGATCGAGTTTGCCAAAAAATACCGAGTCCCTCTTCGCGTGCGACCTTCCTTTTCTGACGGGGAAGGGACGTTGATTTCACTGGATCCGAAACGGGAAGCACCGGTTGTCACCGGCGTTGCATTCGTTAAGAATGAGTGCCGCGTCAGTCTGACTGGAATCCCGGATCGACCGGGCGTGCTGGCACAGATTTTCGCCAAAATGTCGGAACGAAAAATTCCACTCGATCTGGTCGTGCAGGATATCAGCAGCGATGGCAAGGCGACCGTCAGCTTCACGGTTCCCGAACACGATCTGGCAGAAGCGCTCACCGCCGCGCAGGAATCGATCAACGATCTGGGAACTGGTCAGGTACTGCAGGGAACCAACGTTTCCAAAGTTTCCGTCGTTGGCCGGGGAATGCGGACACATACCGGAGTGGCCGCGCAAATGTTTCGTTCGTTGGCGGAGAACGATATCAATATCGGCATGATTACCACCAGTGAGATTAAGATCTCGGTGCTTGTTGAACGGGACCGATGTGAAGATGCCGTTCGCACCGTTCATGCCGGATTCGCCCTGCATCAGCCACAAGCATCTCCTCCCGCCGTGGGAGCAAACCATCCCGACATCCACCCCGGCGACCACAGTACCAGCGACGAACTGGAGCGTGATGTTGTCGCTCGGCTTGCAGCAATGGAAGACATTGTCGTCAGCGAGGTGCAACTGGACACCAGCCAGTCGCGCGTCACGATCGGTCGACTGCCGGATGAGTCTGGAGTCGCATCCGAGATTTTTTCCGCTGTTGCAGATAAGGGTGTGATGGTTGACATGATTGTGCAGAACATTTCTCACGAGGGAAACGCTCATCTCTCGTTCACCGTTCCAACGGAAGAATTGGACGATTGTCTGTCCGTCATCAAGCAGACGCTGCAGAATTTTGAAATGGCGAAAGTCAGTTCAGATCGGAGTATTGCCAAACTCTCCGTGAAAGGAATTGGTTTGCGCAGTCACACTGGAGTTGGCGAACGGATGTTCCGTACATTGGCTGATGCCAAAGTCAATGTGCAGATGGTCAACACCAGCGAAATCCGGATGAGTGTTGTGGTCAACAATAACCTCGGACCGGTTGCACATGCCTGTTTGCTCAAGGCGTTTCAGCTGAGTTGAGGCCATTCGATTTTCAGTTTGTCAGGCATGAATCCACTCATGGTATCTTCCAACTTCGACAAGCTACCTGAAGCGATTCGCAAGACCGCTCAAGATTTTGTCGGATCGGTCGTGTCTGGCTTCGTGCCACACAAATGCTCTGTCGTCCTGTACGGAGAGTTTCTGGAAGATACCGATCGGGTCGCCAGTGGGGTGTCCTCAGCCATTGTGGTGGAAACGATCGAACTCGCACAGGTCGAAATGTTGGCAAAATGCGGTCGAACATTTGGCCGACAGGGATTCATCGCACCGCTCCTGTTTTCCACCTCCTCGTTGAATGCGTCCGCGGAATCCTTTCCGCTGGATCTCCTGGCGATTGTGCAACAGCACCTGCACCTGGCCGGACCAGAGGTCTTCTCCACTATCGATATCGACCGGGATGCAATCCGAAAACAGTGCCGCCGGGAACTGGAATCTCTCCAAATCGGCCTGCCCCAGGCATTCGCCACCACTGAATGCAGATCACAGAAACTCGGCATGCTCGCGGATCTTTTTCGGTCTCAGGTCTTGCGCATCATGCGAGGCACTTATGCATTGAAGTTGTCAGGGCAACCGGAAACCTCAACCGACGTCATTACGAAATCAGAGAAGATGCTGGAGCGTTCGTTGCCTGGCATCAGAGCACTCGCGGGTCTGGTTCCCATTGACCGCCTCGAACAGTGGGAGTCAATTTGTGACGACGTTTGTTTCCTTCAAAAGTGGATCGATCTCATCTGAGAACAGGGCGATGCCAAAACTCATTGACAACCGTTATTCGTTCGCACAAACGGGAATCCGACCAGTTCGATTATTCGGTTTTCTTGTTGTCTTGTTGCTGGTTTTGACGGGCAGACTCGGTGCACAATCCCCTCCAGAACCTGCCAGGTTGCCGGCCGAATATCACTTCGTGTACGACGACGATCAGCGGATCGACACGGAAACCGAGTGGTCGATCAATCGTTTTCTCGCCGACCTTCAGTTGCGAACCGAGGCCGATGCCCGGCTCATCACGGTTGCCACGACCGGTCGAGTTTCACCTGCTGAGTTCATTGAACGGCAGCGGAAGCAGTGGAATTCGCCCCCCATCACATCGAGCAAGTCGATTGTTGTCATCGTCGTTCGCGACAGCGAGCACATTCTCATTGATGTGGCTCCGACGTTGGACGACGTGGTTTCACCAGAGTGGAGTGAGTCCCTGAGCAAACGCGTTCAAGTCGACTTTTTTGCTCACCAGCGTGACAACGACGGGCTTCATTTGTTGATGGCCGCTATTGCGAATCGAATTGCTGACGACAGGGGTATCTTGCTGCAAAGCGCTCCCGGATGGCGTCATGATGTCTTTGAGATCAACTGGTGGATCGTCATCGGGATTCTGGTTATCTTAACCCTCGCCTGTCTCGCAATCCGGCGTCAACTGCGGATTCGTCGCGAGTATCGCTGGGATCATCCACTCGACGCTGCATCGGGGGCATTTGCCGCCTCCGGGCGAGAAATGTTCGGACGTGCCCACGCTCGGACTGTTGATCGACTCTGACCGGAAAAATGCAACAAAGGGAGTGGGAGAACGTCAGCCGTCTGTGGAATTGTTCGCCACTGGTAAAGACACGAACATTGGCCTGGATTCATTCGCGGGCGGAACCTCTTCTGCCAAAACCGTATCGACGAGAAAATAAAGCAGTTGTCTCAATTCCTCCGGCTCAACCTCATCGGCAAGGGTTTCCGTCCGAGTTCGCGCCTTATCCACCAGCGCTTCCGCCGTTTCAAAGACGTTACAGTCTTCAAAAATGCGACGGAGTCGGGACAATCGCGTGGCATCGTCCTCGCTGCACTCCAGCAGAATTTCCTTCAACTCCGCTCGCTGTTCATCGCTGGCCGCTTCGCATGCCAAAGCGAGCAGCACGGTCGGTCGAAGTGCCAACGCATCCTGCCCTGCGATAAGTTTGTTATCGTCATCGCCGCGCCAATCTTTCAGGTCATTGAGAACCTGAAAACCAACGCCCAATTGCCGGCAGAAGGCGGGGACCATATCGGCATACTGCTCGACGCCTCCCCCCATCCGCAGACCGGAATACAAAGCGGCTTCAAAGGCGGGCGACGTTTTCAACGCGTAGATCTTGAGCGCATCCATCGGCGCCATCGAAAAGTCGGGCGACTGTTGCCAGGCCATCTCCGCCCCCTGACCATCGCACAATTTGACGTGCGCGTCGGACATCCAATGAAGTATGTCACTGGCAACTTCTGCGCCGAAGTCCTTCCGGCATGAATTGATCAGACGGTAGCCGAGCCCGATCAGGTGATCGCCGACGTTAATCGCAGTTCCAATATCATGCCTGCGATGTAACGTTTCGCGACCATAACGGAACTGGTCGTCATCTTCGATGTCGTCGTGAACGAGCGAAGCCTTGTGAAAGGCCTCTATCGCCATTGCGACATGATGGACGCCATCGGGAAACTCAAGAGCCTCCGTGCCCGACATTCCTCCTTTGAGTGCTTTCGCCCCGGTCACTGCATCGTATGCGGCGAGTGTGATAAATGGTCGAAACCGTTTTCCCCCATGTTGGAGCCAATCATAGGCTATGTCTTCCGTCATACCCAGAGGTGACTTTGCAGCCTGAGGGGTTTTGCTGCGAATGCGAGGCAGCAGACGATCAAACTCATCATCAAACAGACGATTGGCCGCACGGATGACCGAAACGAAACTTGGCGTTTCCGGTTCGGGCAACGGCTCGTATTTGTCGAGGACATCCCACACCCAAGGCTCATCCAGAGTGGTGTTTTTGCAGTCTCCGGAATGTAGCGGAATAGCGTAAGAGGGAACACCTGCGATCAACACTTTGTCGATTGCCTTTTCGAGAACATTCAGGCAGGCGACACCCAAAATGCCATCGACATAACCGGAAACAATAATTTTCAGGACGATCGGCGAACCTTCCGCCACCAGTACCCGGTAACCGAGTTTTTCCGCTTTAACCTTATAGTCGGCGATGGAACAGGCGCCGCAACGTTCACAATCGAGGCCGAATTCGTCATAGTCTGCCGGACAACCTTCCGCATGCTTCAGGCAGTGTGGAAGCAGCAGTAATCTTCGATCAAACGGAGTCGCAAGAAATTGGCGTTTCCAGAAGAAATTCCCGATTAACACCATCGTGAAGCCGAGATACCCCTCCGGCATTCCCAATTCGTCCAGCAACCCACGGGCGTATTCTTCCAGTTCGCGTTTGGTAAACGGCCGAGTTCGGCCTTGAGACTGGACGAGTTTCTCGCAGGCAGCCTTGACGCGTTCCCGCTGCTCGAGCGTTTGTGGAACCAATTTGAGGTGGCTGGTACTCCGGCGACGTTTCCGTTTGACGGGAGGTGCATCCCCGTTGGAAGGCGTCGGAGCAGATTCCGTCCGGTCGGATGGAACCTGATCATCGGTCGCCCGGTATTCGGATGGTGCAATTGACACTACGGTCTCCACTGCACAATCCCAATTCAGGAATTGTGCAAATCTATAACGACGAAGAAATCGCCGGATCGCGGAATCATATGCACTGAGAACCGCATGATCACCGCGAGATTAACCAGATTTCTCTACAACCTGCTCTCCAATATACTGGTCATCACGCGACCGTACCAGAGTGGCAGCCCGCCTTAACGCGGAGGTGATAAACGTTTTTGGATACAACCTCTCAAAATACCACAATTTGGCAAAATAGAACCCAATCGGCGTTGGTATATCGTAATCACCAGATTCAATCGATTGCAAAAGGAATTTGAGTCCGGCATCTGCCCCACTTTGCATGGTGTACAGAAGCGATGGTGCATCTTCCGAAGAGAGCTGTTCCATTGCAACAATGGCGGAAACAAGAACATCAACAGCCAAAGAGGTTTCCTCGATGCTCGTCGGGCTGCCCGATTCTCCGCCTCCCCAACCCCCACTTTCGCATTGTGTGCGACACAACCATTCCAATGCGCTTTGTGATTCGGTTGAATCGAGCCTTTGGCAATCGACATACGCCTGCAATACCCGAGCGGTGCCGTAGGTCGCATTGGATTCATCTGACACATACTGATTGCCGAACCACAAAGGGAGCCAGGTTCCGTCGGACCGTTGTTGCCGCAAAAGGAAAGCAAACCCCTTTTCGATCGCGGCATTCACACGAAAGATGTCGCGTTCTGACAATGTCCACTCGGATTGCTCCTGCAATGAACGATGCAAGGCTCGGATGACATGAGCCGTGATGTCTGCCGAGCTTTTGTCGAATGGCAGCGTCCCCCAGCCGCGGCAGAATGTCGGCCAGCCGCCATCACGATTTTGCAGGTCGAGCAACCATTCGATGGCGAGGTTGAGTGACTCCCGCATTCTTGAGCGCTGACCCACCAGGATCTGTCCATGATGCTTGAACATTTCCAACAATGCCAACATCGATCCGGGTGTATCGTCGGCGTCCGGTACACCGCCGGGCAGATCGGTCCAGGCCCAACCTCCAGGTGCGGCATTCGTGTAGGGATGTCGTTCGCAATACTGCTGCTGCAACAGCCAGTCGACAATTCGTTCGGCGCTGGATTCAGGCAGATCGGATTCGAGCGCATTTACTGAAAGTGTCGTCACCCATGTCGCGAGATTCGTATCAATGGGCCAACTGCCGTCATCACAAACAGATTCGACAATGAATCGAATTCCCCTCTGTGTGACTGGAGAATCCGCCTGACCTATTGATGCCAAACTCATGGTGACGAAGCTGGTAAGCGGTGTTGCTTCAAGAAAACCACCGTTGACTGGCTGGATTTTCTCCAGCACTCGCAATGATCGAGACTTCGCCATCCATCGAACCAGACGAGTAATCGGATTGACTGGCGGTGCATGGTGATACCTTACCTGACCGATGGCAATGAGCGCCGGCAATGCATAACTCACCACCGGCATGCGGACCATGCTATACCAGCGAGCCGGAATACAAGCCAGTTCAAAAGGTAGAGGTATCACCTTTTCCCAGGGAACAAACCCCGCGATGGCACAGTGTGTCAGAATGGGAACCGAAAAGGTACGGTCTTTGCCGTAACGCCTCAATACTGCATCGATCCCACCGGCGGATTCAATATAGTCAACCGCCCGTGCGATCGTATCGGGGTATTGAACGTCAGCTTCACAGGCAAGGAATGCAGCTCGCGCGAGCATCGAAGTCGAGATATTACTGAGGCTCTTAACGGTATCGCCCCATCCGCCATCTTCATTTTGATGGGAGGCCAGCCAATTCAATCCCCCCTCAATCAATTGCTGAAATCGATGCGAATCGGCCAGCGGAACAGACTGACTGTTAATACGCACACAATTGAGCGCCACAACGGCTGTCGCCGTTGAAAGGGCCGAGGTCGACAATTCACCTTCCCAATTCCCGCCCACAGTTCGTTCCTGCAGCAGATCATCACGGACTCGATGATAGCCTTCGAGAATTCGCTGCTCGGGGATTTGGGAGAACATGCCACTCACTCTACGAACGGGTGGATTAAAGAGACGGTAAAATTAAGGCAGGGGGGGAGTTTGCGTTTGAGAGACCTTCACTCGAAATCGTCAAGTCCATCCATCAGATCATCGAGTGCATCGCGCGGCGTTGCGACCGTTTCGGTTTGTCGTTTGGGCACTCCGACTTCCATCCCGACGGCATCGCGGCCATCCCGCACCAGTTCGACATCGCGCTCTTCGACTGCCAACTCCAAAGCCGATTTGCTCGGAGCGCCAAACAGTTTCGACAAGTCGATTTTCAATCCGGCGACTTCGCCATCGGCTCCGGCAATAGCCGGCGTCTTGTGACCGGGAAAAATAATGGCATTCTCGGGGCAGACGCGGCTGCAGGCAGGGCATCCCTTTTTGCAGTTGTCCTGCTGCTCAACCAGAATGCGTTCACGATGGTCGATCCCATAAACCCCAAACAGGCAAAAGTCGATGCACTCCATACAATTCGTGCAGCGGTCATAATCAATAACGGGATACCAGCGACGTTTCGTCGGTTCCGGCTGATGTGATGAATCTCCATTGCTCGCTCCATCCTCCTCTTGACCATTCCTGTTTTGGCCATTTTCGTTGGAGCGAGGAACTTCCAACTGGAGCAACTGCTGCGGATGCAGATAACGTTCCAACTGATCTTTCTTCGGATTTCCATTGATCCACTGCATCAGATCGACGGTTTGAATCGAACTTTCATCCGAAATGCGACGGACTTCGTTGATAAATGCCTGAGGTGAGTCATCGACGCGCAAATCGATGCAATAGATTTTTCGATTCGGCACATCGAGAGCACCTATGGAGTCCAGGGATGTGTCATCTTCCTGCGGGAGATCCGATTCATTGTCGGACTCGTCGTCGCGCAACAACGATTCTCCCTCATGCCCTTTGACCCCCGCACGATCCAGCGTCCAATGCGCTGCCCGTGGAAACAGCCACGACAATACAATCAGATCGCCAGGCACGGACCGCAGAAACAGCATACCCGTGTGATCGTGGGACATGTCATACAGGTGAGGAACGACTGAGCAGTCAACGTCGGGTGCCATTATCAACGCAGTGGCGATTTCCTCTTCGAGGTGGCGACGCTGCGGATTTTTCCCTTGCGCCTGAGAGAGGACCACAGTGATTTTTTTTCCGGCCATTATTGTCCGATTCCGTATGGATTTGCTCGCCGCCTGCTTTGAAAAAGGGACGAGACGGAGAATTCGCAGACGTGTCAACACGCGTCCATTCTTCGATGTCACTCAATTCTACCGGAAACGAATTGCGTATCGCAATCAAACACGGGCGATTCCGACCACCTGTTCCGTCTTGTTCACAGGCAGACATGGATTCCAGCAAACGCATGTTATCGAAAGAGTCGCGACGCGCAACAATCACTGCGGACATGTTACTGGAATTGTCCCTTGAGGGTTCGTTGTGTCTCTTCCCATCCATCGGCCAACAACGCGACATAAGCCTCTGGTGTCAGCGGTACGGCATCGGTTTCGAAATCAAACAGCCAGCCCGTTCCGTAATTATCGGTGTTGATTGCGGAGGGATCATCCAGAAGTTTTTCATTGAACGCCCTGACGATACCAGCAAAGGGAGCATACAAAGTCGAAAGAGCTTTGGAGCTTTCGATCTCGCCAATTTCCTGTCTTTCGCGCACCGAACTTTGCGGGTCGATCACCCAGTCAAGGAAGTAGACATCTTGCAACAGGCGAACGGAATAGGAGGTGAACCCCGCGCGGTACCTGTTTGCCGTTTCCTGCAGCCAGAGATGATTCGACGAATACACCCGGTCGGTCGGTATTCGAGCCTCGAATTTTCCCATGGGAAATATGAGATCAACTGACATGTGGCGAGTCCTGTGGGTGGGCGAGAATGCGGAGAGCGGGTTCAGAAGCCGGAAAGCGAGATCCTGTTGGAGGGGAATTTGTTGTTTGAGCCTTTACCTGCCGGGCTGCACAAATATTCCTTGTTTCATCGGGTGATTGTAAACGGCAATGTTGGGAGAGATCACTCACCCTTCAGATTGGCGAGCGCCTCTTCCTGTGTCTCATAAATCGACCAGATGCTGGTGAAGTGAGAAAGCTCAAACACCTCGTGACAAACCGGATTGCAGCCACAAATGGCAAGTTTACCGCCCGAATCGCGCACCGTCATCCAGATATGACGCAATGTTTCCAGCATCATTGAACCGAAGTAGTCGACGTTGCTGAAATCGACGAGGACTGCGGACAAACTGGCAGAGGCGTGCCGCTGGGCAACTTCGGTGTCGAGTTCAGACATGGCATCGGCGCAGGAGAAATTGCCGATTTCACTACAAACCGTCACGATAACAACGTCGTCCACCTGTTCGATTTCAAAGATCTCTTGTGTGTCCATTGAAAATATCAATCCTCTGCCTGTTCTGCCTCACCTGTGTGATCTTTGTCATCGACGCGGCGTTTCGTCAAAGTGACTTCATTTCCCGCAGGATTAAACTGAACATCATCCATAAAAGTTCGCATCAGTAGCACACCGCGACCACAGGGCCGATCCAAATTGGCAGGATCGATCGGGTCGGGCAGGTTATGCGGATCAAATCCTGGCCCTTCATCTCGAATTTTGTACACAGCCTGCATGGGGGAAATGTATGCCGAAACATGAATGCGACGATCCTTGTAAGGTTCTTCTTTCGACCTCCGCTGTGCCAACTCGTAATACTCGCGGTGATCCTCCTCGCGCAGTGACGAACTGACTTCGAGGTTGCCATGATAAAAGGCGTTGACAAGTGCTTCTTCCAGCGCAACGCCAAGCCGCAGTTGATCTGCCTCGGAACACAACCGCACTCGGGAGACCGCCTCCTGCAGAAATCCAACCACCGAGTGGACGAGCGAAAGATCGTTTTCCAGCACAAATTCGATTTCGTTTTTGCGCATGCGGTTCATCAGCCGCATTGAAGTTCGTTCCTGACCGGATGCGGTGAGGACTCGTTCGGCGATCTCCGCAAGGTCCCGTGCCAAGCGTTTCTTTGGCACATAACTGGCGGCCCCCTGTTGCAACGCCTGAACTGCAATTTCCTCACTCCCCTGAGCCGTCATCAGCACAACCGGAATGAGCGGATAATTCTCGCGGATGTGTTGTACCAGTTGCAGACCATCCATCTCGGGCATCTGCAAGTCGGTGACAACCAGATCGGGCATGTGGAGTTCCATCTGATCCAACGCTTCTTTGCCGTTGACAGCGTAGTGAACCTCCCAATCGGCATGGTTCGACAGCAGACCACCGGCAATTTTGCGATCCATCACCGAATCGTCAACGACAAGTATTCTCATGGCTGACCGCCCTGTTTTGTCTCTTGTTGCGAACCCAATGCAATCCAGGTTGATAGATGAGGAACCAGCGTATTCAATGAGTTCTCAAATTCAATCCAAAGCTCCGACACGCCGCCCAGTTCTTCGTTGCGTCCCCGGGTTTCCATCTCCTCCGCAAACGCACCCGTTTCGGTCGCTCCCAAAGTGCGCATCGACCCTTTCAATGTGTGGGCCAAACGGCGAATCGATGCCGCATCCTGAGTTTCGATTGCCCTTCGCAACTCGTCGCGGAGATTTGGCAATTCTGCGAGAAACGCCGACATCACCTCTCTCAATAGTTCATGATCGCCACCGACGGCGTCCAAAGCAATCGACCAGTCAATTTCCGGGCAATTTTCCGCCAATTCTTTTCCTTCCAACTCATCGGCCTTTGCCAGATCATCCATGTGACCACCTCCCTTCATCCGTTGCAGGACATCATGGATTGTCTCCATCAGTGTTGCGGCACGAACCGGTTTCGTCACATAGTCATCCATGCCGGACGACAGGCATTGCTCCCGATCTCCCTTCATCGCATGAGCCGTCATCGCAATGATCGGCAGGCGCCGCTGATGTGTCACCAATTCCCATTGGCGAATGGTTCGCGTGGCTTCGAGGCCATCCATTTCCGGCATCTGCACGTCCATCAGCACAAGATCAAACTGCTGAGATTTTGCTTCCCGCACGGCAGCCGCACCATTGTCCACAACTGTCACATCATGGCCCTGTTGTCCAAGAAGCCCAACCGCCAGTTTCTGATTTGGCAAACTGTCTTCGGCCAACAGAATCTGCAATCGCTTCATTTCCACCGGTTCTTCCAGCGAGAACGACTCCGGTTCCACCTTCTCTTCAAATGCCTCGACTCCCAACGCGGCAATAATGGCATCAAATAGCTCAGACTGCTTCACTGGTTTGATCAGATGCGATCGGATATCCAGTTCATCGCATTTCTGGCGATCGCCAATATGCTCGCCCGATGTCAGCATCATGATGACCGGGCTGTTCGCCACGGTTTCCTCGCGTATGCGTTTTACAAAAGAAAAGCCATCGACATCCGGCATATGAACATCGGATATGATTAGAGAGTAGGGGGTTTGTTGTTCGGTCGCTCGGTGAATAGCCTGATGCCCTTCCTCTGCATTCTCCGCCGTTTCCACGTCCATCCGCCAATTGGTCAGCATTTCGCTCAGAATGCGACGGTTTGTCTGGTTGTCGTCAACGACCAGAACACGGATGGGAAGCAGATGGGACGGAAACTCCCGGTTGGAACGCGCGATGTTTAATTCGGGTAAGGCAGACTTGTGTGCTGGCCGCACCCGAATGGTGAATACGAAGAGGCTTCCTTCATTCAGCACACTGGAAACCCGAATTGTCCCGTCCATCATTCGCACGAGTTGTCCTGAAATGGTCAACCCGAGACCGGTCCCGCCATACTGTCTTGTCAGCGAGGGATCCGCCTGCTCAAAGGCGTCGAAAATCGCTTCCATTTTGTCCTGAGCAATACCGATCCCCGTGTCTTTGACTTCGAATTGAAGTGTGATGTCGTCGCCCGGCATCTCCAGGCGGGAAACGGTCAGTACAACTTCGCCCTCATGTGTGAATTTGATTGCATTTCCAACGAGGTTCACAATAATTTGACGAATGCGATGCGCATCACCCTTCACTGCAACCGGGACATTCGGATCGATTCGCAACGCGAGTTCAAGATTGTTTTGCACTGCACGAACGGCGAGCGCTTTCATCGTATTGCCGATGAGCTCATGCAGATCGAAGGGGGAATCGGCAATCTCCAATTTGCCTGCTTCAATTTTTGAAAAGTCGAGAATGTCGTTGATAATCTGCATCAACGAATCACCCGAATCATGCACCATCGTCAAATAGTCGCGCTGCGTTGGTGTCAACTCACCATCCAGAAGCAACTCGGTCATTCCAATAATAGCATTCATGGGTGTGCGGATTTCATGGCTCATGTTCGCCATAAAATCGCTTTTGGCACGGTTTGCAGCCTCGGCTGCTTCCTTGGCACGTTTCAGCGATTCAGCCGCACGCTTGTTCTCGGTGATGTCGCGCGAAATTCCCAAGGTTCCAATGACCTGTCCCGCACGATCAATGAGCGTGCTCTTGGATGTTGATGTCCATGTCGATGTTCCATCCGGCCAGGTGGGATTTTCTTCTTTTGCGATCATCGGGTGGCGCGAGTTCATCACCCGCATTTCATCGGCATATCCCTGTTTCGCAAACTCTTCGGGGAAAATGTCGATATCGGAAAGTCCGATGGCCTCTTTCGCAGAGGTGTAACCAAACTTCTGTGCAAGGGCCTTGCTCAGTCGCAAAAACTTGCCCTGCCGGTCCTTAAACCAGATATAATCGGGCAGGCTGTCGAGCAACTTGTTGAATAGATAACGTTCGTAATGTAATTCTTCTTCGGCGTTTTTGCGGTCGGTAATGTCGTGAATGAGAACCGTGTAGGCCGGTTGTCCACCAAGCGGAATCGGCTGCATCGACATCAATGCCAAAAGCCGTTGACCATTCCGGCGGATCAGCTCCGTCTCGACATGCTGACCGATCATCGAACCTTTCTCGCCGGTACTGGTATGACGGTTGATGGCGGCCTGAGGACGAAATTGTTCTGAAGGCGGAAAGATCAATTCCATCATGTCCCGACCAATCACTTCGTCGTGATCGTAGCCGAACATCCGCTCGGACGCCCGGTTGAACTCGATGATCTTTCCATTGACGTCGATGATGATCAAAGAGTCCAGCATGTTGTCGAAGAAGGACTGTTTTCGCTGCTCGCTTTCCTTCAATGCCCGCTCTGCCTGTTCCCGCAATGTGACGTCCCAGAAGATCCCCTGAATGCCGATAATGTTGCCATCACGATCCCTCACGGGAGCCTTCAGCACATGCACGAACATCTCGTTGCCATCGACATCAGTATGCTGTTCGACATCCTCCAGGATTTGGCCCGTTTCGATAACCTTGCGATCATCCTCGCGATACTTCTCGGCCAGTTCATCGGAGAACAGATAGAAATCGGTCTTGCCGCGGATTTCGTCAAGCGATTTTTCGACCAGATCGCACCACCGCTGGTTCGCAAAGACAAACCGACTTTCCAGGTCCTTTCGAAAGACATTCAACGGCAATGTTTCCAACAGTGACTGGTAGACCGCTTCGCTGTCTCTTCGTGCCTGTTCCGCACGAACATGAACCGAGATGTCGACAATCGCCCCCATGACAATCGGGCCATCAGTCGTGGAGACATAACTCAACCCGAGTTCCACAGGAAATTCGGCTCCATCTTTCCGGATACCCACCAACGCGCGCCCCGGCCCGTGGATATGTCGCGGTGACTTGACGTAGTCGTTTCGCAGCACAACGTGCGCTTTGCGATAACGTTCGGGAATCAGAATTTCAATCTGCTGACCGGGTAACTCACCTTCGGTGTATCCAAAGACTCGCTCCAGAATCGTGTTTGCCATCACGATCGTACCATCCGCTCCCATGACGACAATCGGATGCGGGTGCGTATCAACCAATGGACGAAGCCTCGCTAACTCCGTCTCCATATCGAAGACCGTGTGAATCGAATTCGGATCAGAAATGGTCATATCGAATTTTCAATTCACGAATGCATTCGACACCACGTTGCCGAACTGGCAACATAATACAAGTCACTCGATGAGATGGTGAGTGACGAAGAACCGTCATCTGCCGGAACCGCGACGAGTGATTGCTGACTGGTGATTGGGAAATGGGCTCTATGTGAGCCATGTTCAAGTGTAGCGGCTTTCACACTGCTATAACAGTTCCAGATGAGGCTCAAGCCGCCACAGAGAAAAGTTCGTCGGACCAGACCGTGTTATACTCCTCTGTGCCGTAATGAGCGTCGACTGGCCTGCAAACATAGTGCCTTGTCAAGGCTTTGTTGGGAAGCGGATTAACATAACCTGCTCCGTTGCCGCTGCTTGCAACTTCATCAAATCCAACATTCAGTCTTGATGATCCAATCGTTCCCCACGAGCCAGAGACATCACACCAGAAGGTAAATTGCTCTATTCAGCGGGATCTTGATTTGCCTGATGAGGAAGGCATTTCCAGGAAACGGACACCTGTTTCTGCCTGCCTCCAGCGTAATCTCCCAAAGGCAGGCATGCAATGACATTATCTTGTTTCGGCCTGTCAGACTGACTGATTTCCACCTTCGTTACGATCGGTTCTCTCAATCCCACAAATGTTGTTTGAGCAGTTGACCCAGGCCTGTGGAGAGTTTCTCATTCGTATCCGCCACTTCCTCACTGGGACACAACACAGCCGCCTTTGCAATTTCTCCGCTGAAATCGCCCGGTAACATCGCATTGACCAGGGCACCATACGCACCGTTTTCATAAGCCAACGCGCCGCTACGGGCGCTCACGGCAACTGAAGCCCCATCAATGAGCCCCCTCAAACCGACAGAAAAACAATGTTGAAAAAACAACGACTGGCTGAGGCCGCCGGTCAACATGAAGTTGCCTGCAACATCGGCATGTTCCGGTGTTTCTGCCAGAATCGACTTCGCCAGCAGCATTAATTCCAACGCAATGGAATACTGTGTACTCGCTGCCTGTTCACCCAGCGTCAACTGATCAAATCCAGCGGGATAGACCTCGCAAAACCCGCCACCATTCGCTTCCTGTCGAACTCGACTCAAATTCGACACATCCGATTCAAGCGCCGCTTCATTCAACTCAGCGTGACCAGCTCCAGCCGCAAACTGCTTTCGAAACCGGTCGTACCACTTGGTGCAATCGGCAAGCATCATTAACAGCAACCGTTTGTCGTAATACTCAAACTGTGCAGCCTGAGCCGGTTCACGCAGTGGGACATTAACAGCCACCGCCCGATTGATCGTCCCGCTATTGCCTGCGCTGATCACAATTGTCGATTCGTCATTCAATCCACATCCAACCGCTGCCGCGTGGTTGTCACCCAATCCGGCGGTCACATTCCAACCGAACAATCGTTCTCGAATTTCCTCCCAACGGGGATCGAGACCGGCATTAACTGCAACCTGACCAACAACTTCGCCACTGCTGATCGGAGTGGGAAACCAGTCAACGTTAAACCCGGCCTGTCTCAGCACTTTAACCGCCAGGCTCTTGTCGCTCTGGTTAAGCAACCCATTACTGAGTGCATCGGACGTACTCAAGCGTCGCTTGCCTGTCAGCATCCAGGCGATGTAATCTCCGGTTGTCATCACATATCGGACTTCATTTTGCAGTTCAGGCTGCTGTTTCAGCAACCATTGCAGCTTGGGCAGAATAAATCTCGCTTCGATTTTGCCAACGACGTCTGCCACCCCCTGGGACGTCAGTTCGTTAACTTCCTCTTCAGCCGCTGCGCATCGCCAACCGAGTACAATACCATCCATCAACAGCGTGCCATCCTCACACAACAAACACATGTCGTGCTGTCGGACGGAAAATGACAATGCGGAATCACCAGTTGGCTGAAATGCCCAGCCATCCAGTTCGAGTTGTTGCAATCCTGCAATCAGGCGTTCGGGGAGTTTCTGTACATTGAAAGCATCAACTCCCCGCCAGATTGTTTCGTCGCTGATATCGACCGAGGCATGTCCTTCGACGCCTGTTGCACTGCGAACGCCCAACTCGACGCCACCGGTTCCGACATCAATTCCCAGATACTGTGCAACTTGGTCCGACATCGCTCTGTTGCTCCTTCTGTTTTATTGGCACAAATGCCCAGGGGGAAAACGCGAAACGACGAAACAGGCCGACAGACCCACTTCGTCGCCGCAATTCGATAATCTCGAGTTGAGAATTAAATGTACTGATTGACGAGGTTTTCGATGAATTCCTGTCGTCCCGATTGATTCGGGTCAACTTCACCCTTCTCGAGCATGTAGGATTCCAATTCTGCCAGGCCAACCTCACCCGCTTCGATTTTCGCACCAATGCCCAAGTCATAACTTGCGTACCGCTCTTTGACGATATCGGACAACGCATTGTCGGCGCGAATGGTCGCTGCGATTTTCGCACCACGAGCGAACGCATCCATTCCGCCGATGTGGGCGTGGAACAGATCAATCGGCTCGAAACTTTCCCGCCGCACTTTGGCGTCGAAGTTCACACCACCCGGCTTCAGTCCTCCCTGCTCCAGCAGCACCAGCATGATTTGTGTGGTGAGGTAGATGTCGGTCGGGAACTGGTCGGTATCCCACCCGAGCAGCAGATCCCCCGTGTTGGCATCGATGCTGCCCAAAGCATTCTGAATTCGTGCGTACTCCAGTTCGTGCATCATCGTATGTCCGGCGAGCGTAGCGTGGTTGGTTTCAATGTTCAGTTTCACCACATCTTCCAGGCCATAATTGCGAATGAAATTCATGCAGGCCGCGGCATCGTAATCGTATTGATGCTTGGTCGGCTCTTTCGGTTTCGGCTCAAACAGAAACTGCCCGGTGAAGCCAATCTCTTTCGCGTAGTCGTTCGCCATATGCATGAACTTCGCGAGGTGATCGAGTTCACGTTGCATGTCGGTGTTGTACAGATTCATGTACCCTTCGCGACCACCCCAGAAGACATAATTCTCACCTCCCAGATCGTGTGTCACTTCCAGACATTTTTTGACCTGTGAAGAGGCGTAAGCAAAGACATCGGCATTGCAACTTGTTGCCGCGCCATGCATGTAACGTGGATGCGAAAACAGGTTTGCCGTTCCCCACAACAGTTTGATGCCAGTCTCTTCCTGCTTTTCCTTCAACCTGGCTGCGACAGTGTCAAAATTCTTGTGCGCTTCGGCGAGGGTTTCGCCATCCGGGGCCACGTCGCGATCATGAAAACAATAACAGGGCGCCTGCAATTTGGAAATGAACTCAAACGCCACATCGACTCGCTTCAACGCGTTCTCAATCGATTCCGAACCATCATCCCACGGCCTTTGCATCGTTCCCGGACCAAACGGATCGCTCCCAGCCCCGCGAAAAGTATGCCAGTAACAGACCGCGAACCGGAACAGTTCCTTCATGTTCTGACCTTCAATCATCTCATCGGGGTTGTAATGCTTGAACGCCAACGGGTTCCTGCTTTCAGGACCTTCAAATTCAATTTGGGGGACGTCGGGGAAATAGCTCATGGTGTAGACCTCAGTGCGATGAAAGATGCGTCGGATTGGGCCTCGGCTTTGTAGAGAGAATCACGCATTCCTGCCGATGGCGCGACGTCAATTTGTAATTTCTTCAATTGCCTCATCCTACACGGAACGCCCGAGAATCTCACGCCTGCCACGCCGCAAAATCCATCTTGCTGTGAATGCCAACTCCTGACAGAATGCCCATCCATTCCCTTCCATTTTCCCCAACGTCAACCATGTTCCGACTCTTTCAGAAGTTCTTTCCGTTGCTCTTCATCGCGATTCTGATCGCGAAAATTTTCGGCTGCGCGCTGACCGGCAATCAGGTTACTGCCCGCGCGAACAACCCCATTTACATTACTGGTGGACCGGAAAACCACGAGTACATCTGGGAACGGGTTGTGGACGTCATACACGACTACCGCTTTCCCATTAATCGGGAGAACAAGCTCGGTGGGGTGATCGAAACCGATTACCGTATCGGCTCGGGTGTTTTAGAGCCGTGGCATCCCGATTCCGTTGGCTGGGAAAATCGGCTGGAAGCAACGCTTCAATCAATCCGTCGCCGCGCCTTCTTCACCATCACTCAGACCGATGGTGGATACATGGTCGGTGTGGAAGTTTACAAGGAACTCGAAGACCTCGATGGCATCGCGGCAAACTCCGCTGGCGGTGCGACTTTTCAGGAAGATGCCTCTCTCCGACGCGACCTCGATCTGGTCGTCGGCCAATCCAAACCCTCCGGCTGGATTCTCCAGGGCCGTGATTACGTCCTTGAACAGGACATCGCCAACCGCCTGAACAAAGTATTTAGCCGGCAATAGCTCTCACATCTCCTCGTCTTTTCCTAATTTTTCGTAGCCTTTTTGATCGATTCACCGGTGAGCAATGCGTCGATTTCCGGCCAGCGTTTCGGTCCGCCAAGTGTCAGCCGTAAATAGTCACGATGAAACGCCTGTGCTTCCCGATAATCCAACGAGCCTCGAAAGGTCTGGATTCGAGCCTGCTCCCATTCGGCCTTGAGTTTCTGTAGTCTGGCCGGGCTGAAGTAGATCGGGCTGTGCGGTCTTTTGTCTTCCAGAAACCTGGCCCACTCACTCAACCGGGATTTCTGCAATTGCCCCTGGTCATACGCGTACGCATCCCCCAGTGATTCCAGTCTGGTGTCATAGCCGTTATTCAGCTTGCGTTCGACTTCTCGGCGGATGCCCTGACGACCGACACTGTCGCTGTCCCACAAATCGAGTTTGCTGGCCCGAATGATTCCGATGTCGTCAATCCGCACATCGCGATCTGCCAGTCCCATGGCATAATCCTGGAAGACAGTCGAGACGATCAATTTGGAAATCGGTTTGTATTCAACACCCACACGGCGGTAAATTGGAAGGATATCCCCTTCCCGCAAACCGAGCAGGTAGCCGAGGTTGATCCGGACGATATTTCGATTGCGATAGGTGATTTCGCCAACCAGATAATCCTTGCGAGTGATACTGAGTCCATCGTGATAGAACTTGTCAGCAGCGTCAGCGGTGAAATCCGGGAAGATCAATATCAGACCGAGCAGGGACGCCGCCAGTATCTTCCGGTTTCGTCGATACAACATATATTCCATCCTGACTTCTGTTGATTTCGGAACGTCGATTAACCTGCTTGATTGCAAGCCACATTTGAACTGCAGCGGCCTTCACACTGCTACTACAGTTCCAAATAAGGCTCAAGCTGCCACAGATAAAATTCCGTCGATCAGGTGCCTTGTCAAGGCTTCGTTTTGGGGTACGGATTGACATAGCCCGATCCGTTGCCACGCCTTGCAGCTTGATCACCCCCCAACTTTTCGCCTTGACGATCCACTAAAGCATATTACGCTCCTTCGTGGCGCGATGGACGTCAATTGGCCTGCAAACACAGGCCCCACAAGCCAGAGACGTCACACCAGAAGGTAAACCGCTTCAGTATATCCGAAAATCGTTACCTGTGCCGATTGCAATTGGCGATGTGCGGAAAAACCTCGCTTTCGGGCTGCGACACGAGCACATCGTCGGGCTGATTTCCCGTTGAGACCGGAACAACCGTCAATCTCAAATCGTGCAGACTGATACGGAAGATTCTGACGGTTGACCGCCGCCCCACCTTTGAAGATGATCCGAGAGACTCATGATCGACTGTATCCAACCAGCTTTGTAGGAACGCTATTATTTGCAACGCACTGCAGACCGGCCGTCTCTCCGCAACGCTCAATCGATTGCGGCTGAAAAACCCGATTCTGGTTGCTTCGGGAACTTTCGGCTATGCGCGGGAGATGACCGCCTACATTGACTTCGCCAGGCTGGGTGGAATCATCCCCAAGACGATTACGCTGCAACCGAGAATCGGCAATCCCCCGCCGCGCACCATCGAGACAGCCGCCGGTCTGTTGAATTCCATCGGGCTTGACAACGATGGACTCGAAAAATTCACCGAAAAGCATGTCGATTATCTGCTCGGATTGAACACAGCCATCATTGCGAATATCGCCGGAAAGAACGTCGCTGAGTTCACGATGATGGCGAGCCGGCTGAATGCGTTTCCCGATCTCGCCGGGTTGGAATTGAATATCTCTTGTCCCAACGTCAGCGGGGGTGTCGATTTTGGAACGAATCCCGAAATGACGGCGGCTGTTGTTCGTGCGGTTCGCAGCGCGTGTGATCTTCCGGTCGTCGCCAAGCTGACTCCCAACGTGACCAATCCGGTGGAAATCGCGCAGGCTGCCGCCGAAGCCGGGGCAGATGCCGTCTCACTCATTAACACATTGCAGGGAATGGCGATCGACTGGCGAAAACGAAAACCGATTCTGGGCAACGTGCTGGGAGGGTTAAGCGGCCCGGCCATCAAACCAGTGGCACTGCGGATTGTGTATCAGGTTGCCAAAGCGGTCAACATTCCGATTATTGGTGTTGGCGGCATCGCGAATATCGACGATGTGATGGAGTTTCTCGTCGCCGGTGCGTCTGCCGTTCAAATTGGCACGGCAAACTTCTACAATCCGGGTTTGGCAAAGCAGCTCGTCGACCAGATCGATGCGATTGTCGTCGAACAGGGTTACGAGCATTACAGCAAGATCGTGGGCAGCATTCATCGTTAAAAGTGATCACCGTAAGATTGGCCACTACCAAACCTGTTTGAAAGTCAAATTCCATGCGCGTGCTTTCGGGCATCCAGCCAACCGGTCGATTTCACTGGGGCAACTATTTCGGTGCAATCCGGCAATATATCGACTTGCAGGACAATGAGCAGGCGTTCTATTTCATCGCCAACTACCACGCGTTAACGACCATCGATCGCCCCGGGGCGAAACGGCAGGGCGAGATTTTTGACGCGGCCGCGCTCAGGCAGTTAACAAATGACGCCGCGCTCGATCTGCTGGCACTTGGGCTGAAACCCGAACAGGCCACACTGTTTCGCCAGTCCGACGTACCCGAAGTGACGGAACTGACCTGGCTGCTGATGACCGTGACCCAGATGCACCTGCTCGAAAAGTGCCACGCGTACAAAGATAAAAAGGATAAAGGACTGGCAGCCGATGCCGGGCTGTTCACTTACCCCGTTTTGATGGCGGCGGACATTCTCATTTATGACAGCGACCTGGTTCCAGTCGGCGTTGATCAGGTGCAACACATCGAGGTTACGCGCGACCTGGCACAGCGGTTCAACAAAATTTTCGGGGATGTACTGACGCTTCCGAAAGAAAAACTTGTCGAGTCGACAGCGAGAGTGCCGGGACTCGATGGCGAAAAAATGTCGAAAAGCTACGGGAACACGATCGAGATTTTCTGGCCTGAGAAAAAAGTTCGGAAGAAGATCATGTCGATCAAAACCGATTCCACACCAGTGGAAGAACCGAAAAATCCCGATAACTGCCTCGTCTTTGACCTGTTCAAACTGTTCACAACACCAGGACAACAGGAAGAACTGGCGGCGCGATATCGTGCAGGAGGCATGGGGTATGGTGACGCGAAACAGGCGCTCTTTGAAGCGGCAATGTCCTATTTCGGTCCAGCGCGACAACGACGTGAAGAACTCGAAGCCGACCCGGAACGTGTTGAAGCGATTCTGCAGAATGGTGCGGCGAAGGCACGAACCAAGGCACGTTCGGTTTTGAATCGTGTCCGTGACGTGGCTGGTTTGCCGGCGATTCCGTAATCGCGAGGCGAAAAAGTGGCGACCGACAACCCGCAACCTGGTGAGTCTTCATCAACAATGTCAGATTCGATTTGCCTGTTCGTGTGGTTGGGATTGGGACTGATCAGCGGGCTGATTTTGATCATCTCTGCGGTTCACGCTCCCGCTCGAATCAAACTGCTCGGTCTGTTCTCTATCGGTTTCGGTCTGATGTTGGGTTCATGGTTGTCATTCCTCGCTCAGAAGTGTTTTTCTGATTTGCATTTGACCGACCATTGGAGAGGAAAGACTCTGTTGGCAGGTGCGTTGATTGTCGCTGCGATTGCCGGTATCGGGCTGGAATCGCATCGGCTGTGGAAGCGGGACTTGTTGCGAAGTCGAGAAGAGGACCGCCGAAGAGTTGCGACAATGAGCCTGGCCGGTTCGCAACTTCTGGAACAGGAACGTGCGACGTGGGAAAGAATCGATCGCGACGATACGAGGTTCTCAGAATTCCTCAAACGGCGGACGCAAACTCTCCAGCTCGGAACCGTCTCGTCTGTTTCAATCTGGTTGCTGGAAATCCTGATCGGCGGAGTTGCCGGAACCTGGCTATTCTCGCGAACAGTTGACCGGCAAGAGAAGCCCGAAACAACAGTTGGCGAGTGACGGCAAAACCGTTAATCTTGTTGGAATGAATAAGCGGACCGGTTATGCGGCTGGTCACTCAACTTTCAACTCGCGCACAACGCAGGTTACTTTGTGATCGTTGGCCTGGGAACAGATATCGTCGAAATCGTCCGCATCGGTCAGATGATCGAGAAGCATGGCGAACTGTTTCTGATGCGCGTCTTCACCGAAGAGGAGATTCGCTATTGCCAGCGTCGCAAGGAGTGTTTTCAACACTTTGCGGGGCGTTGGGCCGCTAAAGAAGCGGTGATGAAAACACTCGGCACCGGCTGGGCCAAGGGGATGTCGTGGCGCGATATCGAAGTGGCGGTCGAGAAGAGCGGCAAACCAAATATTCAATTAACCGGAGCGGCCCACGATATTGCCGGGAACATGGGCATCGATGAAGTACTGATTACGATTTCGCACTGCCGGGCGTATGCAACGGCGACCGCAGTTGCGTTTCGTCACAGGTTGCCCGAGTCGTCGGAATAGCCGATTCCGCATTGGAATCTGCCAGGCGACTGCTGGTCTGCAGCAGCAGTTTTCGCGTGTGGAATGCTTCGGCGAACCTGCTGGGTGAGTGACATTCCAGGCCGCGAATCCGCATCAGCGACCAGAAGGTGTCGTCGGAAAACCACTGCTTGTTCCGTTGCGTGGCGAACATTTCATCGAGCAGTTCGATTTTGCGTGCCGTCTGTTCTTCGGTCACGGGCGAATAGAGGTTCGGCTGCCCCAGGTCTCCTTCGTATTTCGGGATCTCATATTCCAGAATCACATGATTGCGGAACGCGCACCAGGTCAGTTCATTGAGGACGCGATGATCCTGATGTCGGTCATCGTGGCGATGCGTGAAGATCAGATCGGGTTGAAACTGCTGGCTCAGTTGGTGAAAGAAAACCTTGATGTCGGTCCATTGGGCGGGGAAGTAGCTGTCACGAAAATCCTTGATGACAATCCGCTTATTACTGGTGTCGGCGAGAAACGCTTCGGCACTTTGGCGTGCTTCGTCGGCTCGTTCGCCGCCGGCTCCGAAGACAACCCAACAGACATTCAATTGCGGATTGTCGTCCAGCATCTGCAGCAGTGTGCCACCACAACCGATTTCAATATCGTCCGAATGAGCACCGAGACAAAGCACGTTACGCAGTTGGGGAAAATTTGCGCCAATCATGTTTGCTCCTGGCTACCGTACCGAATGGGCTGAAGGAATGGCAGCGACATTCTGGTTTATTTCCTTCATACGACGGATATCACTGGAGAGTTCCTGGATGTGTTCCACAAGCTGAGTATCGTCATCCGGCAAGTCATCATGTTCTACATCAGGGGGATCATTCTTCCAGACTTCCCAGGGAGAATTCCCGCGGGCATACATATCGTCAAAGAGTTGCTTCTCCTTGAACGTGTCCATGCAGCCGAAAAAACCGTTGTGCGACATGGTTGCAAGCTGGCGTTTCGCGATGAGTCGATGAAACGGCTCCTCAACCAGTTCTTCACCTTCATTGAGATAGTTGAAAATGTCGCTATTCATCACGAAGAAGCCGGCATTAATCCATTCGTCGGAATCGGCAATAGCCTCAATGGAATCAACGAAACCGGCGTCATCAATGCGGACGGTGTGAAAACTCTGCAGTGGCTTGACGCTCAGGAATGTCGCTGTGGCGTTTTGCTGTTGGTGGAAGTCGACAATGCGAGGCAGCGGTGCATCGGTCAGGCCGTCACTGTAATTGGCGAGAAACATTTCCTCGTCCTTCAGATGATCTTTGACAGCGTAAAGTCGTTCGCCAATGTTGGCAGAAGTGCCGGTATCAACGAAGGTGATCTTCCAGTCATGGATGTCGCTGGAGATCAGTTCGACTTTGTCACCACTGCCGGACATGACAAAGTCGTTCGAGATGCACTCTTCGTAATTGAGAAAGTACTTCTTGATCGCATCGGCCCGCCAGCCAAGACACAGGATGAAGTCCTTGTGTCCGTAATGTGCGTAGTATTTCATGACATGCCAGAGGATTGGCCGGTATCCGATATTGACCATCGGTTTTGGAATCGATTCGGAGTATTCGCGCAGACGCATGCCGAATCCGCCGCAGAAGAGTACGACTTTCATGCCATAATTCCCTCAAAGACTCTGCAGAGTCTTGCTGTCTGTATGGTTCGTGGGCGCTGGAGCATATTACGCTCTTCTGTGCCGAGACAGGTGTCGTTCGGCCTGCAAACCATAGGCCTCCGCGAGCCGGAGATGTCACACCAAAAAGTAAACTGCTCTATTTCCCCGACAAATTTAGGTCAGGGTGAGCCTGAGTCAAATCGGGAGTATGAAGAAACGGGGATTCCTCTTTGCCGAACAGGAAGTTCGAACAACCAGCATGAATCGCGTCGGTGAGGCGCGGAGGAATCGACACCATCCGCTTTATCCTGACGTTTGGATCAGAATCGAAACCAGGTTGATCGTCGTCAGGTTGGCGGTGCTTCAGGCGGACTACTAAGAGAAAACCGCACTTGTCCGAATTCGCGTTGCATCACGTCGAGTAACGCGTAAAGGAAGATGACAACGCCAATCATCTCACACGATTCTTCGATCGTCTGCACAATTGTGTGCCCGATATGTTCGACACCATGTCCTTCAACAACAATGCCGGCGATCATCTCCATGCCGATGGCACCACCCACAAAAACCGCTCCGGCCGTGATGAACAGCCAACGAGTACGAGCTGATTGATGCAACAGAAATTTGAAATAACAGGCCGCAAAGGTCAGCACGAATATGCTTCCGGGAATGACCCAGGCGAAATAGAAGATGCCGTGGGTGTTCAGCGCAGCTCGCAACACATTGACGAAGATTTCATGGAACATGACAGCTTCATCAATCGCGAGGCACAGAAAAACGGCAGAAAGCCCGTACCAGTGTTTCACGTATTTCTCTGCACGCTGCCCTTTGACGGAGGCAATCGTCAGCAACAGCAGCGAACTGGCCAACAGTGCGGAGGAGGAATACCAGGCTGGAATACTCGGTTCCATCCCGAGATCAAAGCGATAAGCTAACCTGGCAATTCTGTGTTCCGGATGTGGTGCGACATGGTAAATGACGATGTTGGCAATCGTGCCGGCGGTCGCCATTATCAGCGTCACTCCGAGCAAATACTTTGCCACTTTCGCAGGTTGGATAGGGATGGTGACGTCTGACTCGTAGTCCGACTCTGTAACTTCGACTGACTGATGATTGACCGACAGAAGGTCTTCCATCTGATTCAGGGTTCCAAGTGCCGAATGGGACCGGGTATTGCATTCGGAACAGGAGGAGTCGCGTTCTGTTTGTTCGTCAGATTTCAGATTTGTCATGGGAACAGCTCAATTTGAATTGAGTGACTTCGCCGCAGGAATACCTGATCAGCCTGCAAAAAATGACTACTGGACTGTCAGGATTGAATATTGGGTTTGATGAAGCTGCAAGGAGCGACAACGGATCGGGTTATGTCATCCGCCCCCCCCCAACAAAGCCTTGGCAAGGCGTTACAACGCGGAGTTGGTCAGAACAGGTTCCGAAGATTCAGGTTTGGTGTCGTCGAGGAGCATGCTTGCCCCCTGATTGTTGAGTGCACTGTCGGCTTCCATTCCCGCTCCAGTCGCCGATTGTCTGGCGATGCGGCGCCACTTGCTGACCTGCAACAAATAGCGAGCGATGACGCCGAAACACTTGAGGCGTTCGGCCAATTTCAGGTTTGCCCGCAATACCGCCGTGAAGTGTCCCCACAATAAATGCAGTCGCGTGAAAGGAAACCAGTTTTTGCCATTCGGATTGATCAGGGCGCGTTGCTCGGCTGCGGTTGCCAGCGATGTCGCAGCGTCACCGTGCACCCGTTCAAAGAAGAGGACTTTGGGAATTTCCGCGAATTGTCCCTGTAAAGACAATTCACCACTCAAGACTTTTTCCGAACCGTAAACGGCCAGATGCATGCGCGTCTTTCTCAAAGCATGAGATCGATAAAGTCCGTAAGCGTCGGAGCACCATGTTGTTCCCAGCAACACATTCGCGAATCGTTCATGCGGATGAACCGAATCGCGTCGTTCCGTTCCCTCTGCCCGCGTGATGAGTGTGTGGCAATCGTGACCGTCTGGAATTGTCGGGTCAGATTCTGGTGGGATGATTTCACCCCGCTCGTCGATATGAACCGTTAGCGGATGGACCCACATCACGCTTTCATCCGCATCCAGAGCCGAGACACATTCTTCGAGAAACGTTGGATGCAGCAGGTCATCGTATGCAGCCCATTTGAACAACTCCCCGCGCGACAGTTCAAAAACCTGATTGAAATTCCAGATCGACCCCTGGTTTTTGTCAGCACGTTGATAGCGAATCCGTGGTTCATGTTTCATGTACGCGCGACAGATTGCCTCGGTACCATCAGTTGACGCGTTGTCGGAGATGACGATTTCAAAGTCGTCGAAGGTTTGTCCCAGCAAACTGTCGAACGCCTGTTTGAGGTACTTTTCCGCATTGTACAGCGGCATTCCCAGGCTGACGCGTGGTTGTTTTCTCGTCATGACGACGCTCGGTTATAAGGATTCCATGCTGATACGAACACGGACAGGCATCCCGTAAAGCATGCCTGCCCGCGTCTCCACCCAAAGGACTTATCTGAATCCAGAGCGTATTACGTTCTTTTGTGCCGCGATGGGCGTCGTTTGGCCTGCAAATAAAGGCCCCCCACGAGCCAGAGACACCAACACCAGAAAGTAAACGGCTCTATTCAGGAGTTTCCAAAACCTCTGTGTCCAGTGAATTCACTCGAAACAGACCTTGTGAATTCTCGCCTCCAATTGATTTTGAATCAGATTCTAGGCATGCGAGCCGTACACCTCTTCCGTTTTGGTTGCCTGCTCATACCTGGCCAGATACTCCTGCTGAATCCACTCGAAGGTTTTCGCCATTCCTTCCTTGAGTGTGATGCCCGGTGCCCAGCCGAGGTATTCCTGAATTTTCGTATTGTCGCTGTTTCGACCATTAACCCCTTTGGGAGCAGTCAGGTCATGACGACGTGTAATTTCGATGTCCGCGATCTCCGCAACCAGATCGGTCAGATTGTTGATCGTGGTCAACTCGTCAGAACCAAGATTGATTGGTTCTTCGATGTCTGAATGCATAATGCGATCGATACCGAGCAGACAGTCATCGATGTACATGAAACTGCGGGTCTGCTTGCCATCACCCCAGACTTCAATTTCGTGATCGCCGGTTTGTTTAGCGGCAACGATCTTCCGACAGATGGCTGCCGGTGCTTTTTCACGGCCACCTTCCCAGGTGCCGTGCGGACCATAAACATTGTGGAATCGGGCCACGCGAGTCGTCAGACCGAAATCTTCGCGGAAGTGTCGGCACATTCTCTCGGAGAACAGTTTTTCCCAGCCGTAACCATCTTCAGGCATCGCCGGGTAAGCGTCTTCTTCCCGCAGCGGAATGACATCTTCGGACTTCTGTTTGTCTGCATTGTAGACGCAGGCGGAACTGGCGTAAAAATAGCGATCCACACCAGTTTCGTGGCAGGACTGTAACATGTGCGTGTTGATCAAGACCGATAACATGCACAACGCCTTGTTGTTCTCGATGAAGCCCATGCCTCCCATGTCGGCGGCCAGGTTGTAGACCTCCGTCGCACCACGACATGCCATCATACAGTTATTGCGGTCTTTAAGATCAGCCACAATATTTTCGGCAACCTCAGAAACCTGGTACCACTCTTCCAGCGGTTTGATATCGACCGCGCGAATGTTCGTGTATCCCTTATCGAGGAAATACTCGACCAGATGTCCGCCAATGAATCCACCGGCTCCCGCCACGACGATCAGATCGTTCATCTCTAACCTTCCCAGAGCATATAGTGTCTTGTGTGTTGTCCTGCCTCATCTGATTTCAATTCGGGTATGTCATCCGCCAGACAGGACTGTTGTCTGTTATCGGAGTCTCTTCTGACTGCGTAAGTGTTTCGTCTCTTGATGCTGTCGAATGACTTTCGGCAGGTACAACAAACTTAGGCCAAGTTTTCCAAGGTAGATACTATTTGTCACAAAGTATCTCTTCCAAAGTCGTCGAGGTTCCTGCAGCAATCGATACAACCACTCCAACCCGCGATCCTGCATCCACCGAGGGGCAGTCGATTTTCTGCCCGCATGAAAATCGAAGGCGGCACCTACACAAATCTGCACACCCTGAATCTGATCGCGATGTTCGAACGCGAAGACATCCTGCTTGGGACAACCCAGTCCGATAAACACCAACCCGGCACCACTGTCATTTATTCTCTGGACGACTTCTTCATCTTCTTCCGGCGTCAGGGCGCGGAATGGAGGCGATTCGTAACCGGCAACTTCCAACCTGGGGAACATCTCTTTCAGGTTGGATTGCAACGTTTCCACGACTTCCGGGCTGCCCCCATAGAGATAAATCGAGACACCCGTCTGGGCTGCACGCTGGCACAGCCGCAGCGTCAGTTCCGGGCCATAAACCCTTTCTCTCAAATGTGTTCCATGCAGCAGGTTGAGCGCCCAGCGCACCGGTTGTCCGTCCGGTGTGATCATGTCGAATTGATTGACCTGATCGCGAAGTTGCGGATCGCAACTCGCCGTGATGATCGCATGCACGGCATGACACGAGATGACTCCCGGAGTGCGTTGCTGTGCCGCGTAGATGATGGTTTCGGTCGCTTGTTCGTAAGTTGTCGGCGTCACTTCCACGCCGAAGATATCCACTTTGCGCGGCCATTCAACTGGCAAATCCACTTCGGCAAATTCGGCTTGTGTTGTCTGTTCGGTGGTCAACATTGGAATATCTCCTCCAGCGGTAGTGGTTCTGATGTTGTCTTGTTGTCAGTTCGTTGATTGCGTGTGCAGGTTCCGTGTCATTTCTGAGGCTAATTCATTCTGCCGCGATTTCGTTGCGGCTTCGTAAATGCTCATCAGCAGTTCATAATTTCGTTCAGATGAGTATTGCCGCTCAAACAGTTCACGCGCGGCATGGCGGGCGTTCTGCAAACCAAGTGGCGATGCTGTCAACCTCACGACCTGTGAAAACAGGTCGAAGGCATCGCCCGGTGTGAATGACGCACCTGTTGCTCCGCCTTCGACCATCTCTTCCAGTGCACCAATGCGCGATGCCACAACCGGTGTGCCACAGGCATACGCTTCGAGCAATGTCTTGGGGCAGTTCTCGTAACAGATGGATGGCAGGACCAGACAAGCCGCGTTTGAGATGAGCTCGATCACTTCCGCATGCGGACGATTGCTCAACCACTCAATTCGCGACGATTGTTCGGCTGCAGATTGCACCAGGTCACACAGCGGTCCGTCACCGACAATCTTCAATGGAAGATCAATCGGGTTTTCGGACCAGGCTGTAAGCAATGTGTCGAGCCCCTTTTCCTGTGAAAGCCGACCAACAAAAATGGCGTATTCACCCGCACTCTTCTGAAAGCCAGGATCGGGATCGACGCAGTTTGGTTTGACGTGAATGCGCTGGGCCGGCAGTCCGCCTTCGATAAACTTCTGACGGGAGAATTCGGAGAGTGCAACGTAGGCATCGACCATGTGATGCCACGTTCCTTTCAGTCGATGATACGTCTGCATGGCGGCAACCATCGCGGTGGCGGATTTGTTATCGCGATAACAGTTGTGTCGGATCGCCGGCAATGCGACGAGTTTCCCCAAACAACTTTCACACGGCGCGCCGTCCCGCAAGAACAGGGCGTTGGGACAGAGCAGACGGTAGTTGTGTAGCGACTGCACGACCGGCACACTTTCATCACGAGCCGCGTAATAGACTGAGGGCGAGATGATCGGAAAGATGTTCGTGCAGTGCAGCACGTCGGGTTGCTCGCGACGGAGTAATGATCGCATTTCGTCGTACGTTTGTGAGTTCCAGAGCGTCTTCCGGGCAAGCGTTAACCTGCCCATCTCAGCGATGTCGTCATTGTGACGCGTGTAGCGCAGCACTTCATGACCACGTTTTGTGAGTAGACGGTGTTCGTCGTCGAAGACGCGATCTTCGCCACCTGCCTGCTGATAATGGTTGTGACACTGTAGAATTTTCATGATTTGATCCGTTCACCGGATGTAGCCAGAAAGCCTTTGGCACGTGACAGGTGCTTGTTAATTCGCCCGGCGACAGGCCGCAAATCGACAGTGCCGGCTACCAGCGTTGGACTGTCCGTTACAAAAGCATCCAGTTCTGTCGAGGCATCACGACCGAGATCCATGCGGTGAAATCCGAGACCTTTGAGTGCGGTGATCAATCTCCAAATGTGCAGTGCAGCAACGGAAAATGACGACAGGTTCGGATCGCTGGCGGACAACCAGACATGCCAGACACCGTTAGCCACCATTGCGAGTTGTATCGAGACTGGATGTCCGGAAAGACTCAGCACGCTCAGGCGACCTGAGAAACGGGGGCTTTCAAATTGAGCCACTCGCTGTAACAGTTCCCTTGCCCAACGGGTTTCCAGAATGCTTTGTCCCTGTGTCGGGCTGTATTCTTCCAACTTCCACTGCAGTAGCGTCTCGTATGTTGCCGAGTTGAAGTGGTGCGTTTCCAGCCGGATTCCGCCAGCTTCCTGTTCCATCTCGCACCACAACGATTGCAGGTTTGGTGATGGTTCATTGGCAGCATGCAGGTTGATCGAGCGTGTTGGAATCGTCATCCAGGCAGCCTGGCTGAATTCGGTTTGCGATTCCGGAACACGATCAAATCGAAGCGTCGTCAGGTGACTCCCTTTGAGCAATCGTTGCGGAGTCCATTCGACGTCATCGCGGACGATCACCCCCTGCAGATCTGTCAGTGTATCGGCCACCGGCAAGGCAATGTTGCCATTACATCGATAGTAGGGGAGCAGACCGACGATTTTTGTTTTCCGCTTCAGGAAAATCACTTCGATATCTTCCCGAATCGCAGCTACCAGTTTGGTGAACTCCGGTCGGAAAAAGGGGTTGTCGAAGCGCGAGTTTTGTGTGGCAATCGCAGACCATTCGGCCAACTGCTTAGGTGTCAGTGTTCTCGCAGGAACGGTTTGGATGTGGATTGTCATGGGAGAGGTCCTCCGAATTCAGACTGAAGCGTATTACGCTTTCCTGTGACCGTGAAAAGTGTCTTTCGGTCTGCAATCGTCACACGAAAAGGTAAACGCCTCTAAAGTTTGACCTGCGATGGATTCGAATGTTCGCAGGGCATAGCGGGCTGGTTGTGCAACAGGCGATTTCAACAAGGCGGCTCGTGTGCGTTTCCATTGCCGGTAAATTTGCCCAGGCACCGGTCGCGAATCGACAGCCCCCTCCAACAGGAGGGTATCACCATTTTTGAAACGTTGCTTATAACGTTCCTCACCCCGTCCGAGGTCAACCCGGTGGATCTCCTGCCCGGGAAGTTCTTCCAGCAATTTCAGCAGGTGAATCAAACCGGGAGAATATCGTTGCAGTGAATTGTCAAAAGCAGTCACCCACCAATGCAGCACGCCATTGGCCACCGGTCCCAAATGGATTGCGACGGGGCGATCATCGACGGTCAACACGCTGAGTTGCCCACGGAAGTTGTTATCATCTGAGTTCGCAACCTGCCAGAGCATCTCCTGCACCCATGGCTTGGCAAGTACGTTCCGAGCCGATTTGAGCCGAAACTGATCCATCTTCCATTCCAGCAATTGTTCAAAGTGGGCTCGATCTGGACAATGTGGTTTTATCGTGATGCGGCCGATTTCCCGCTCAATTTTTCTGAGTTTGCGTTTGATGTGTGTGATAACCCTGGAACCCGCTTGACGGCGTTCGTTCACGTAACCGTCAAATCCCTCGCTCAGGTCGATGAAGGGGGAATCGGCTCTCTCCCAGGCGTATTCTCGAAATTGATTCTGAGCAGCCGGTACATGGTCGAACCGGAATGCCGTCAACCCGGTGGCTTTAAGCAGTTCACGAGGTGCCCAGTCGATTCCGGGGGAGATCACAACACCTTGAAAATCGGTAAAGGTATTGGCAACGGGCAACGCGACATTTTGGCGTGTGCGAAAGAATGGGAAAAAACCCACAGGCTCAGAACCTGATTCGATCACAGCGACTTCGACGTTCGGACGAACGTTTGCCACCAGTTGCACAAATTCCGGCGCAAATATCGGATTGTCGAATTCCCGATGCTGGGCAATGATGTTTCGCCATGCGCCATAGTGACCTGAGCTTAATTCGGCGGTGGGAATGCACCGGTAGCTGATTACCATGATCGCTCAACCTCCTCGTGCCGGTCTTCGATGCCTGATTCATGGTATGCCAACTGGTTTCGGGCAAACGCCACACCATAGGCGGCTCCCATCAGTGCGAACAGCGGGTTCATGTAATAGACGTTGTAAATGAGAATGTTGTCGGTCGTGGAAATCAGCAGTGCGACGAAGTAGCCGAGAAACGCGGCGGCGAAAGTCTGCTTGAGAATGTCTGACGATCGTCTCACTCCCGTATGCAAGTCCCACATCTGCCAGATTACGGTGAGAAGAAAAATCGTCAGCCCGATGAGTCCGCACTCGAAACCAACCCGCAGATAATCATTGTGACAGAGGGTCATCCGCGGCCAGACGGTTGGCACGAAGAAGTACGATGCCCCGACACCATGCCCAAACCAGGGGTGTTCCCACGCTTTTTCCAGAATCAATGGCCAGGCGGCAAAACGACCGAATCCGAGAAACCGCCCCGCGAACAGATCTTCCAGCGTTCCCGAACCGGAATGGAAAAAGCGATGTTGGAACGTGTCGGTGTGAAACAACAGAACACCCAGGCCAGCGACGAAAAACGACATGACCGCCCGCCAGAGGACACCTCGAATTCCCGGATGAGCCAGTGGGATCAACAGCAGCACGGCGGTTGCGGTTCGGCTGCCGGTCGCGGCATTCACTGCCATGCAAAATATCCATCCAACCAGTGGAATAAGAATTCGGGCCGGCAAACCGGCGAAGTATACACAGGCGATCAGTCCAACCGTCATCGCGAGAACCCGCGCGCCACCGATTTCGCCATCACCGGAAACTTTCTCCATCAACACATGCAAGACAATCATCGCCAACGCGACGAAAAACATCTTTTGAAATGTGCGTAGCTGGTCTTCGGTCCGGACGAACATCGACGCGGCGGCACCCATCAACAACGGCATCGTCAGTTGACACAAGTCCTGTACATGTCGTGACGTAATCCCGCCGCACCACAACAGGGAGAGTGAGAGAATCGCCAGCCAGGGCATCCAGACTTTCCAGGGAAAGGCGACATGAAACTGCTCGGCGAATCCCAGTTCGAGCAGAATGACAAGACCTCCCGCCAGAAGGAATAAGACCCACACCCAGCCGGACAAATTGAAACCGGCCACTTCGCCATCCAGAAACAAAGGCAACGCCGTCGCCAGCGGGATACTCAAGGTGAACAAATAGCCGAGGCTCTGCCGATGCAACGGCACCATCTGCTGCGCGTTTGCCGGCAGACTTATAGAGGGATGAAGTGAAGAGGTCATTTCGTGCGTCATGCCGCTGCTCCTTCCGCGGAAAGATGACGAATGAGTCGTGTAAAGGCGACTCCACAGATAATGGAAACGGTCAGGTTACCAACCAGCAGTCCCACAGCCGCACCGATGACGCCCCAAATTGGAACCAATGCCAGCGTTGCACCAACCGTCAGTATCAACCCCAGCAATCTCGATTTGAAGATCATGTCGGGACGTTCAATGACCCACAGGCCATTTTCGGCGGCAAAGCTGATACCTCCACTCAACAGAGCCAGGGCAAGAACGGTAATGAGCCATTGCTCGCCCGGCACGACAGGTTCATCGTAAAGTAAATGGAGTGCGAAACTGCCGCCCAGCATGACGATAATCGTAAAGAACGTCTGTGCCAGACCCAGTAACAATGTTGTTTTCCAGATGACGCGACGAACTTCCGCCGGGCCATCCTCAGCCTGTGCGCGGGACGCCTTCGGAGCGAGAACATTGCCGATGCCCAATATCACCGGATTAAACAGCATCGCAACCGACATGCAGGCGGCATACATTCCTGTCGCCGTCTCGTCCAACAGACCAGTCAGTAACCAGTAAATCGCGTAAACCTGTAACGCACCGATGACCTGCCCGGCACACATCCAGCGACCAAAGTTCCAGTGCTTTTTGAAGTCCGCGCGCGAGTGCCGCCAGTTGTACCGAAACTGTTTTGCAGTGTGCACGAGCCAGCCCGTGGTCAACACGCAACAGGCAACGCCGATGGAAACATAGCCGGTGACTGCGGACAGTTGATTCAGTGATGCCAGCCAGATCAGCCCGCCAATTTGCAATGTCGTGACTGCCACGTCGAAGGAAAGGACAATCCAGACGCTCAGACGAGCGAATACATATCTCCGGACGTATTCCCGCAGTGACCAGAACGGTACAATGGCAGCGATCATCCACATCACATGTCCCAAACCGTCTGGCCCCAATCCGAGTGCACAGCCGATTGCCATCACCGCGAAGACAACCATTGCAGTGACAGTCAACACAGCCTGATGCAACAACACACTGCCGGAGTACTGCTGCAACGCATTCCCTTTGAGTCGTGGGCTGTAAATAGTGTAGGGGAGAACGATCAACGAATCCTGCAAGACCATGACGACAATCAGCAGGCTCATGCCAAGCGAATAGAGTCCCAGTTCATGGAGTCCACATATTCGCCCGATTAGCACGGTGGTGATCAGGCTTGTTCCACTGACGACGGCTTGATCGGCCAATGCCAGAAAGGTATCGCGCGTGCCGGGACCAACCAGAGATTTGACTCGACTCACAACTCTGCCGACTCGAGAACCCTGATCGGTCAAGGGAAGTGAATCGGTATTCGGCTTTGATTGCAGGGAGACGTCTTGTGAGATGTCGGTTTGGGTGACAGATTGCGTCATCGAACATCTCCCGTCAGCACTTGTTCGTCATCCGCCGGAACAAATTCGACATTCATTTTGTCGAAGGTCGTCTGTCTGCCACGCATCGTATTCTTGATCGCGCGACGCAGTTTGGGAGCCCAACTGTACCAGCCGCACAATTTGGCCGATAACGTCGCCGCGGTATCCCACGGAAAAGCATTCATCCGTCCCCAGCGAAAAGGGTCGTCCTGCAGATGATCGACGGTTACCGCTTCGGTAGTGAGAGCGCAAAAGAGTGTTGTTTCTTTAGCGATGGTGATGAGATCGTCACCGGCGAACCCTTTGTATGGGCAGCCGTATGGAAAGGCGAAAGGGAGCGAGTTGGTCTGCGTCAACTCCTCCAGAATATCGATTGACCGTTGCAGATCGGTACGAAAAACCTCTGGCTGACCTCGAAAATCATTGTGCGTATGTGTGTGGGCTCCAATGGTGATCAGCGGATCGGCTTGCATCTCCAGTAATTCTGCTGTGGTAAGCCCCCGGATCATTTCGGGCGGAACGTGTGATGCGAAATGCACCCCCCATTCGTCGAAGTGAAACGGAATATCGTGATCGAGATAGCCAGTGCTGATGAACAATGTCGCCGGGATGTTGTGTTTTTGGAGCACGGGCCAGGCATGCCGATAGACCGACTGAAAAATGTCATCGAACGTTACGATGGTCGTTTTCGGAGGTAGATGGCGATTGTTTCGACGAGCATTAAGGAGATCGCACAGCGCGATGAACTTGTGCCCCCGTTTCAAAAGCCCTTTCAATTGTCGCTCGAATTGCTCCGGCGGCACGTTGTGATGCGGTGGAGGCAGGCCCGGAAGCGTTTCCTCAACGCGATGGTATGTCAGAATTCCGATTTGATTTGAGACACGACTTCCAAGAACAGCATTCAAACACGCGCCCAGGTTTCCGATAGCGCGGAATGGGAGCGACTGCGCGAAAGGTTCAGAGAGTTTACACGTCAACCTTTGCATATGATCAGGGGAAAGCCAGGGTGATCCTTCAGGTGCTGTCATTGTGTTTCATTCCAGCCGGTCGGGGCGGGATTTGGTTTGTCTCAGGAACCTTTGCGTCCAAAGACGGTACCAAAAGTTCTGAAGATCAGTTCGACATCAGTCGTGATGGTCCTCGAGCCAATATAAGACAAGTCCATCCGCGTCCAGTCGCCAAATGAGATGCTGTTCCGTTCGTCCTGAATCTGCCATGTGCAGGTCAGACCCGGTGTCACATCCAGCCGACGGCGTTGCCAACTCAGGCAGGCATCCGACTCGTGACACGGGAGAGGTCGTGGCCCCACCAGAGACATGTCTCCTGTGAGAACGTTCCACAATTGAGGTAACTCATCGATGCTGGTTTTGCGAATGAACTTGCCGATACCGGTGATTCTTGGATCGTTTTTGATTTTGAATGCTGGACCGTCCTGTTCGTTCTGTTCCATTAGAGCCGCCTGTTTCGCCTCGGCATCGATCACCATCGAACGAAACTTGTAAATGCGAAAAGGTTTACCCCCTCGACCGGTACGCAGTTGGCTGAACAGCACTGGGCCGTTCGAGGTCAGCTTGATGACGATCGCAGTCGCCAGCAAAACTGGTGAGAGCATCAGTAATCCGATCGCCGCACCAGTCATGTCGATCATTCGTTTCCAAACCGGCATGGGCCGCACGAAAATGGCTTCCAATGGCTGGGCTGATTGCTGTGGATCGATGCCACGATGCAAATCCACGAGTTCATCGACCAGTCGTTCCGCCCTCTGCAGATTACCATCGATTTCGATTTCGGTCTCGGTTTTGGTTTTCAACTCAATCTGAACGTCGGTCGAGACCAACAGGGCATCACTCTCACTTGCCAGTCCGGTTGATTGATCGAATGACGAACGCCTGACGCCAATCAGCAGATCATCCGGCAGATCGATACCAGATGCCGTATCATTTAGTGCCGACCCGTCATCATTCGAGGAGGCCTGATTGTCCTCGGATTGGTCCGGCACGATTTCGTTGGGGTGTTGAAAGACCTCACATGTCACCGCCCCAATGTCATTGCGAAGTCCCTCAATTTTTTCCAGGAATTTCCACGCTCCCTCGGGTCGCGTATCCCACAGCACGATGCCCAACTGTTCGTTTTGCAAAAAGCCAATGTGATCCGTTGCCCGGATATTCTTCCGCAGATTGAGCGCAAACTCGGTTACCATCGGCGCATCGATTTCATCCGAAAGTGTGAACACGGCAAGGCAAAATGGTCGGCTACTGCGATCGGTACGCATGCGTTCCACTTCCAGAATGGAGCGGAATGTGCTTTGTGAATGAATGCCAGCACGGTCGCGCTGTTCTTCTTCACGGAGCCTGGCCCACGTTTGGCGTATTCTCTGCAAGAACATCTCTGGTTGTCTCCGAGGTCTGAGTTGTCGGTCGTTGAGTCTGTTTAATTTCGTCGTTGGATTCGGTGGAGCGTGTGCGGTCGAAAAATTCCTTGATGAATGCGATGGCGAAAGCAACAGCGACCGCCACAAGGAATCCGGCAATCAGGACGAGCGACTTCCTGGGACTGACAGGTTTGCGATTGAACGTTGGTGCCTGCACAACGTTCACATTTGAGATGCGCTCATTCTCCAAATCACGATCGATTCGTGCCTGTTCCAGTTTCTGCGAATACTCGCCGTAGTTCGTTTTGAGCAGCGTGACCTTCTGCTGCAGTTCTTCAATGTGACCTTCCTGCTCGTTCAAATTCCACAGCCGTTCCCGTTCAGCCTGCCGTTGTTTTTCCAGTGATGCCAACTTTGCCCTGGCTGAGGCGGCGAGAATTTTTTCATCCAGCATTTTGAGGTACATCTGCTGATGGGCCGGATTGGTCGAATGGATCGCCTGCGTGCCGGGCGTCGATTGCTTCGCCAGTATCGCTTCGGCCTCCTGGATCTGCTGCTGCACACTGGTCACCAGGTGATGATGGGGCGTGTATTTGTTGAGCAGTTCCTGTTCACGAATCCGCAGTTCAAAAAGCTGTCGCCGGGTCATGCCATATGGTCCGCCGGGAAATCCGCTGACTTCTTCGGTCAGCAATCGTTCGGGAATACTGTTGAGTGTCTGCTCCATCGTCTCGGCCCGGGCCTGGGCAGAGGTAAAGTCGGCCTCAGTCTGGCGAATGGCGGTATCCAAAGCCGCCAACTCCGCTTGAGCCCGTTGGCGACCACCTTCAATGGTGACCAATTCGAGTTCGTTTTTGGCATCGCGAAATTCGGCCTGAGCGTCAGCCAACTGATTCCGCAGCAGGTTTGTCTGCTTCTCAAAGAAATTGTAAGAACCGGTCGTGCGATGGGCACGTAGATGAAGCACGCGGAATGCATCCAGAAATGATCCGAGAATCGTCTGTGCGCTGTGTGGGTTTCTGAATTGAGACGTGACCTTGATCACGCGCGAATCGTGTGCGGCAGAGACATCGATGGCGGAACCGAGTTCGCGAATCGCTTTCTCTCGATTCGAGATCGCCAGCGGAAGGCCGAGTGTTTCATTTGGTTGATTCGGTTTTGCCGATGACGCTTCACTTGATTTGACGTTATCGGGTTCCGTAGTCGTGTTCGCTCTGGCTGTCTTCCCGAGAATCAACTCGGGGCCGAGTTCATCGACCACGTTATCCAGCACAGCCCGGCTTTCGATGATGTCGAGGACCGTCTTGATCTCGTTTTCCGGCGCGTCGTGCATCGACACGTTCTGGCCGGTGGTTGCAGTCGGATCCAATGCGACACTTTCACGTCCCACGCGGACGAACAGTTTTGCTTCGGATTCATACGTCTTTGGCCAGTACTTCAGCGCGACAATCGTCACGACCATCACCAGCACAAACACCAGCAACAATAGCACGATCTGCCGCCGGATGATCGCCAGCGCGTCGAAAATGGTTTGAGCCGATTGTGGCGGATTCTGAGAACGGAATTCGGGCCGGGACATCACAGCACCTGTCGTATATCGAAAGGCAGACCACGTCTGCAGTTATGTTAATTTGAGGCAAACCGCTGGAAATTCAGGCCGGCAGTGTCCCTTAAAAAGATAGGTCACGACGAAAGAAATGCGGGCGAGATACCGCTTTTAAGCCGAGGCATTCCGGACGATTAAAGCGTTTCATCCGGTCGTAGTGCCTTGTCAAAGCTTTGTTTTGGGGTACGAACTGACTAACGCGCTCTGTTGTTGCTCCTTGAGCGTATTATGTTCTTCTGTACCGCAAAATCGCCTTCTGACCTGCAAATGCAGACTCCCACAAGCGAGAACCGTCACACGAAAAGGGAAACGGCTCCTTGTCACTTCATCAAGCCCTGATTTTCAGCCTGAACGCTGCAGTAGGAACGCGTGGAATGATCCCGTTGAACCAGAGACAATGGCATCAGAGATGATGCCAATTGTGGGGATATCAATTGCTGCTGCCGAAGGCATCAAAGCTCGCGGCTTCGACCACGGAGCCATCCAGCAGGTGCCGTTCAAAGAAGGCGAACACCGCTTCCAGCTTCGTGTACCGCAGGTAGATGCGGTCTTCCGGACGAATGAGAATCCGTCGGTCGGGTCGTTTCATCGCCTCGTACAGGTCGACTTCAATCGGCACCCAGCGGCCATTCGCCAGTTTACGCTGGATGATGGCCTTGCTCGCGCCGACGGTGACATCCTGATTCAGGGCCGAAATGCCCCCGACGTTTTTGGATGGCATCTGACGATTGCCAGTCGCCTCGGCCAACGCGATCGCGCCAACCACATCGATGTCGTAATCGCGCGGCATAATGTACTGACCGACCCCCAGCAGGCCGCCAGTGTAAAAGAATTCGGTCTCACGCGATTCGATGAAAACGATGTCTCCCTCATAGAGTGTGATGTCCTCTTCCGAAAGATAAAGTTGTTCTCCATCGTTGAGGCGAAGTGGAATACGGATCGTGTGAGGATTGTCGAGTGTCGAGGCGATCGCGGGGTGCTCAGCCGCAAAATGTGGTGGCAAACCGTGAACGGGTGCAATGTGATTGGCTCCGGCATCGCAGCCAGTCGTGCAGTTCATCTGTCGAATCAGCAGATGACGGGGCTTGCTGGCGGAATGTTGATGCGATGCGTTGACTATCGAGTTCGCAGCCATTTGTTGCAGGGTGTTGTGTCCCGAGGTTGGGACGATCTGGTGTCGTACTGTTGTCGTGCCATGAATCATTTTCCGGTTCATTGCGTCATTCGGTTGCTTCTTGTCTCCCGTTAATCTGGGGAGTAGTGGTTTGCGGAACCACTTTCGCTGCGCATTCAACTTTCGTTGTGCATTCAGTGATTTGGAATCCTGCTTCGGCGTTTTACCTGAGGGATGCAAACCGTATGGCATACCTTGAAAATTGTACGAGGTTGGAATATCGGAGGCGTTCCGACCCCCACGGTAATTCTGATAGAGGGTAGCATCCGGCGATTGCCCACGAGCGACGAAACTTGTGGCAGGTTGCCCCGGCATCATCATTCCGCGCGGTCCAAAGACCGGCGGTCCAAAGTTGACTGGATTGAAAGTCTGCGGAGAGGAAATGGGAAGAAACCGCGTCGGGATTTGTGGCTGTTGACCGGGTGATGGTTGAGGGGTTGGCTGAATAGCCGGTGTTGAGGGTGGCATGACAGGCATGACCGTTTGTACCGGTGGCATTCCCTGATGTTGTGGCAAAACCAGTGTCGCAGTCGGTGTGTGATGGATTGTATTGTCGTTTCTGCGAGCCATCATTTCGCGGTATCGCGCACCACGAATCACATAGATGGCATTGTGCGCGTCGAGACCGGGAAGGCCTCCGGTTTCCGCCAACGCATGCAACACATCATTGCGGTAGACAGACAGATTGATAATCCGCCCGGTGCCTCGTTTGTCAATCTCGAAGTTGACCGTGGATCCTGCGCCGATGTTTCCCTGATCATTTCCCGATTCCTGCCGAATGACCAGCACGCGATAACTGCGCGCTTTCTGCAATGAGACGAAAATCCGCTGACGGTCTGGTTTCAGAAGGGGCCGTGACCCTGTCGTATAGGCCTGGCGAATGGCCTGTTCAACCTGACGCAGCGTCAGACCCCGCACATTCAAGGGGGGCAGGTACGGGAGCGAAATCGTGCCATCGGCATGAACGGAAACGGGATAGCCAAGCGAAGGTGGCATGTCGTTATCGATGGGGGCGTAAACCGGCGGAACTTCATTGTCATTCCCGAGAATTCCCTCGATAAAAATGCCCAATACATCTCCCCCGTCAACATGATGCTCGACCGGCGGAGTTTGCCGAAGCAGGGAAAGGTCAATCGTCGTTCGTTCCGAACGCGCGGGCATGCGGAAAAATTCCGGCATTTTTTCCGCTGGGACACCTTCCAACGGTCGCAGAGCGGAACACCCCGGACTCAACAATAGGCCAAGCATCACCACGACAGGGACAAGTCGCCCCAGGGCCGGTGCCATGCGGCCAAATCTGCACATACCCTTTGAGAAGGGGATGCGATCGTGTCGTGTAAGTGATGAAAGGATATTGAGTTGCGAGATGTTCATGGTTTCCGGGATTTCATCACGGAGTCTCTGGACGCACAATCGGCACGATTGTTGATATCCCTTTTATCGGCACAGTTTGCCAAATCCGTGATTCCGAGGTGGGAAATACCAACCTCAAACAGGCATCATCCTGGAACTGGCTCAGACGCAACGCAATCGTCATGAGCAGTTTACCTTCTGGTGTGACGTCTCTGGCTCGTGGGAGTCCGTGTTTGCAGGCCGAACGACGCCCATTGCGGCATAGAAGAGCGTAATACGCTCATACGCCGTGGCTTTTGTGATTCTGATATTTTTGAGAAACCGAACCTGCTCCGATTCATAGCCGCCTGTTCCCGGATTTCTCTTGCCACTTTGCACCTTTTCACCAGATAATGCGATTCCGTTGAAATCCGAATCACTCACTTGCTGGGACGGCACGTCCCAACACCAGGGAGTTTCCCATGCGGTTGCCGCGATTGTTTGCGTTCCTGTTCGTTGGTTGCCTGTTTGCCGGTTTCGGTGCAGGAATGATCTCACAAGGTCAGGCACAGGGTTTGATCTGGAGTCTTCCAGCGGATGGCACTCAAGTACGGTTTGAGGGAACGGTCCGACAGGTCATCTATCGACCACAAAACCTCAATGGCGATTTGGAACTGGAGTGGATTCGGCATCTGACGATCAAGTCCGTTGGCCGAGAATCCGCAGAGTACGATGGGCGGGAAGTTTCCTGCCGCTGGATTGAGATTAAGGCAACGACCGGAACGAGTGCCGGCGGTTTGGTCCCAGGGCCAGTCGGTGAGCGGATTTACAAAGTTCTGATTCCTGAAGAGAGTGTGATCGGGGTGACCCATGACGACAAGAACATTCCGGTTTCCTTCCTGCCGATCGTCAAAGGCTACAAGAAAATCGGCGAAGCCCCAACGATGGAGATACAGGGAAATCTGCTGCAGGTCTATCCACTGCTGACCATGCTTCCGCATTATCGCACATTGGAACAGGCAAACGCGCTGGGAGAAGACCCCGGGATTCGGCTCGGACCGGTCACCGCGAAACAACTGCGGGGACAGAAGGTGATGGAAAGCCGCAGCAGCCGCTCGACCAGCGAGTCACAATTGTGGCTTTCTGACGACGTCCCTTTTGGGATTGCGAAGTGGACCATTCGGCAATCGCGTGAGAAGAAGGGCAACAGCGAAACGCGGGACAATTTCTCGATATACTCCGCGACCAACGTGGAGATGGAAGCGCACGAAGTGACCAACGATGCGCAAAGTGAATTGGTGATTCCGATGGCAGGTCAGCCACAACCGTTCGATCCCAATAATCCGCCAACGACAACACCGCCATTCGGTCAACCGACAACCAATCCGCCAACATCCGGCTTAACAACGCCGTAGTAGAGTGTTGGAGTCGAGTCAGTTGAACAGGCGGCTTTTGCGGGTTCGCCACGGGTCAGGCAATTGCTTCACATGCTTGTTCAGGAAGGTGAACATCGCATCTTCGACGGGGAGTTTTTTTCCCAGCAGGTCGGTTCCTCGAAATTTGGTATCGTACTTTTCGTGATACATGCGAGGTTTGTTGAGTTGGATGGCTGTCAGTTGATCATACATTCTCTTTGCGTCTCCGCGATCCTGCGCATCGCGCGTACCGGAGACGATCAAAAACGACACACCCAATGCGGGAGACCTTAAAAAATTGAGCGGCTTTGTCGCGATCACACGTGGCAACGAAGCCGTGGGCGAGAGCAACACTAACGCGCGAACATCCTGCCCGCGTGGAGTACTGGCAGCAGGTGTTGGTGCATCGTTGTAAGGCTTTTTTACCCAGTCGTTCGCGGCGAAGCTGATGGCAATTGGTGCACTCATATCCGCGGCGATGATCGCCAGTTTTCGCATGTTCAACTTTTCCGCCTGGTGCTCCTGGTAAATGAAATGTTTCACAGCTTCGAGGTCGTATACCACCATGGGTAAATAGTCGTTGGGGCGTACTTCCGTTGCAGCGGCAACACCGCCACCTCCAACAGGTCGGCTTTGTCCATGCTTGCGCAAATCGACCGTAATGACGGCATATCCCGCGTTCTGTAATCGCCTGGCAAATCCATTTTTCCAAACCAACTGGTTTCCATCTTTGCCATGCAGCATCACAACGACGGGCGATTCCTTACCCTCAGTCGATTCAAAATAGGTGATCGCGATTGGCCAGCGGTCGCCGGCTGCAAAGAGTTGTTTTTCGGTGACAACCTTTTTCTTTTCCTCATCCTCTGTGCCTGGTTGGACTGGTTGAACAGGTCGGCCAGGAACCACGGGTTGGTTGACGTTGTCCGCCGGATTCTTGAATGGAGGATTTGTGGCCGGGGGATTCAGTGGTTGTCGACCAGGAATGACAGGACGGCCCGGAACGACTGGACGGACTGGCCCGCCCAACTGGGCCAGCAACGTGCCTTCAAAAGCCAATGCCATAATCAATCCCGCTGCGATGGCGATCAGGCGGGAATGGCACGTGTACGAAAGCGTACAGTCAATCATAAATCAATCCTGGATGTTCGTGTTCTGAAAAGGGGAATGGCCAACGCACGATATCGGCCTGTCATCGTATGTACAGAAGAGATCATTTTAGTTTATGGCCGATCTGGTCGCCGGTCAATTGGGGAACCATCGAGATTGCTGTATGATGTTGGAGTGACAATGTTTAACGATTTCACAACTTCGGAAAGGTTTTCCAGATTGGCTGAACGCAAAAAGTTGGAAACAGGATGATCACATTGACTACGGACTTCGGCCTGGATGATGGTTATGTCGCCCAGATGAAGGGAGTCATTCACGAAATTGCTCCTCATGCGAAAGTGATTGATCTGACGCACTCCGTTCCGCCACAAGACATGGAATGGGCAGCCTGGCTGCTGCACGATTCGATCGAAGCATTCCCCGATGATGCCATTCATGTTGTCGTCGTGGATCCTGGTGTCGGCACCGCGCGTGATATTGTCGCAATTGAATCTGGAGGTCAACGCTTTGTCGGACCAAACAACGGGTTGTTCGGATTTCTCGCCGAATGGGAACAGGACTTTCGGGCGGTGAAGGTCAAGCAGCCGAAATTCTGGAGGGATGCCGTGACTGCAACATTTCACGGACGCGATATCATGGCACCAGTAGCCGCTCACTGGCTTCAGGGAGTCGCGTTAGCCGAGTTTGGTCCGGAATCAGGACTGCACGAAATCGTCGATTTCGACCGACGGCTCATGGAAAATGAAAAGAGGATCGAAGGGCGGGTGGTTCGGATCGATCGCTTTGGGAATCTTGTCTCCAGCATTCATCCCGACACCATACCACAAGAAGTGCTTCCCAATGTGCAGGTGATTTGCGGTGACGTGATTGCCAACGGTGTTCACACCTGTTACGCCGATGCAGCGCGCGGTGAGATACTCTGTCTGGTTGGAAGTTGCGGGCGACTCGAACTGGCCATCAATTGTGGCAATGCGGCAGAAGCAGCCGGTGTGACAAGCCATCATCCCGCATTCATCGTACAATGGTGAGATCGAAAAGAATGGTGAGATCGAAAAGGAAGTCGATGACGTCAGGACTGATCATCACAGGAACAGACACCGATGTCGGCAAGACATACGTCACTTGCATGATTGCTCAGGAATTACGTGCACAGAATGTCTCGACCGGGATTTACAAACCGGTCTGTTCCGGAGCGCGGGAGAACGAACTGGGTGAATATGTGTGGGACGATCTCATCCAATTGGCGGATGCGGCGGCCTGCAGCGATATCAATCTTATTTGTCCGCAACGTTTTGTTCAGCCGTTGGCACCGCCGGTCGCAGCACGGATGGAGAATCGCGTCGTCAACGAAGAGCTATTGTTTTCCGGGTTGGAAGCGGTTTCATCCGATGCCGATGCGACGCTGGTGGAGGGGGTGGGAGGTTTGCTCTGTCCGCTGACAGCGACGCTCACGGTTGCCGATTTCGCGAAGCAAGTCGGCTGGCCGATCCTGATTGTTGCGCGACTCGGTTTGGGAACGATCAACCATACGCTGATGACGATTCAGGTGGCGGAACAATTGGGTTTGGGCGTGCGGGGCATCATATTGAACCAATCGACACCCGATCAAACCGGACTCGATGCGCGGACAAATCCGGAGGAAATCGCAAACCGGACCGATGGTTCAGTTCTGAGTATCGTGAGTTATGGACAGACAGGCCCGTTGCAGTTTTACAGATCGGGCCGCACAATAAACTGGTTGGCTTTGGTTAGGGGAAGTCACCCAAAACAGTAAAACGCGTGTGAGATGTCAACCGGCTCTATGACAGACCCGAACAAACAACTCGATGACCGGGAAATTTCGGACGCTGAAGATCCCAGTCTGGAGTCAGATATACCGCCGGATGTCGATCCGATTCGGCCATCAACGGCCGAACCGAAGGACGACGATGAAAGCGGTCATGAGACCGGAGATGTTCCCGATGACATGCTTGTCGAAGCAGACTGGCAGGTCTCTCAAAGCCGACCAGTCCCCCCATCGTTGAAGCCCGACAGCGACACACCTTCCCCATTGGTGACGGTTCCAACTGGACCGCTCATTCCACCATCACAACCACAGCCGATGGCCTGTCCGCCAGCATACCCTCAGACCGCTTCTCCGCAACAAAAAAGAGTCAGGCCGCGACGTCACCGTGGATACGATGACTCGCCTCGACTGCGTGGGCCGTATATTCACCGCACCTGGTTCGTGCTGGCATTGACATACGGCAGTGTGATGACAATTCTATTCGTCCGTGCGTATCAGCAGAATCAGGAGCTGCGTGATCCCGAACCACACCACCTGGAAAGCCTTCCCGACTTCAAACGCCTGGATGAGGGAACGTTGAAACTGGTTCCGGAAGAGGCTGAACTGCCACCCGGTCATACGCTCAATTTGCGGGAGTCACAAACATTTGGTTACGTGCGCGTCACGCCGTTGCAGGTGACCCGTGGCATGTTGCACTTTGATGCTCCGACAGATAACCCACGAGGAGTGCGCGCCTCTATCGGCCCGGTTCTGAAATTGTGGTTGCGATTCGACAATGTTTCAACTGACCAGGTGATTCCTCCCCTCGACCGCGAATTGCGGATGCGTCGCACACAGAATGATCAGAACCCCAGCCGCATGCGAGCCAACAACTTTGTAAACCGGGTGGAAGACAGAACGAACAGAGGACATCGTGTGATGATGTTCCGTCCGATGACACAAAACTGGAAGGAAACGGAATGGACGATTCAGGGGCTCGAAGCGGAGCGAAGTCTGCAACCAGGTGAGTCGTTTGAAACATTCCTCCCGACAACGGAAGTGGGGCTGGAAAAGCTGACAGGCCCGTTGGTCTGGCGATTTCACTTTCGCAAGGGATTCAATCCGCAATCCGGTAATGGTGTGACGACGCTGGCGGAGGTCGTTTTTCACAGCAACGACATCATCGATGAAGGGGCTGTTCGCTCCTGGTAAAGTTGTGCTGGACGTTGCCCAACATATTTTCTGCCTGCATGTGGTTTCGGGTTGTCTTCCCAATCGCAATGGGATTCGAGCAGTTTACCTTCTGGTGTGACGTCTCTGGCTCGTGGGAGCCTGTGTTTGCAGGCCAAACGCCACCTGTCGTGGCACAGAAGAGCGTAATACGCTCTAACCAGTCGCGATGGGATTAACCATCACCCGCCGCCGGTTCGATGGCATCTCGCTCGAGGCAGACCATCAGATGGTACAGGTTCTGTTCTTCACACTTTGCAGCAAATTCAGCGGGCATGGCATCGAGTGTAGGTTGATCCCATTCAATAATGTACTTGGGGTCTGCCTTTTTTCCGGAGTGCTCACGGATCACACCTGTCCAACCAGCGATCGAGAAATCAGGTAATTCCGGGAATGTCATTCCCTCTTTGACGACAACATCTGTGCCGACCGGAATTTTTTTGGTCGCTTTTTTGGCCGTCATCGGGGGGCATCCTCCAGGGGAATATCAGAAGAACCTGGGTCGTTCTTTCGGTTGCAAATTCCTTCGCTCGCTCAAACTACACAATCTCTCGCCAGTTGCCAACCGCGCTTTCGCATGCTTCTGGCAACGTATTCAGAACTGATGCCCTTCCTGTGGGCCATCCTGTGTTAATGTCAGAATCTCAGGTCCATCTTCATTCATGAAGATGGTATGCTCAAACTGGGCCGAGAGCTTGCCATCCAGTGTGCGAACCGTCCAACCATCGTGAGGATCCAACCGTGTTTTGGCAGTCCCTTCGTTTAACATCGGTTCGATGGTGAAACAGGTTCCCGGCTCCACCACGTCGTTGTAACTTGATGGATGAGGAAAGTGCGGCACTGAGGGCTGTTGATGAAACTGACGGCCGATTCCATGGCCCTGGTATTCCCGTACAACTTCCCAGTTTTGCGAAGTCGCAAATTGGTAGATCGCGTTGCCGATGTCGATTACTCGACTGTAAGGTTTAATGGCGTGAATGCCAACGTAGAGTGCATCCAAAGTCGCCTGAGTCAATTTGCGCGCCGTCTCCGAAACTTCCCCAATAAAGAAGGTTTCGGATTGATCGCCGTACCAGCCATCGACAATTGTCGTCAGGTCGACATTCACGATATCGCCCTCTTTCAGGATGACATCATCAGCGGGAATGCCATGACAGACAACTTCATTGACGCTCGTGCAGGTGCTTTTGGGATAACCTTTGTATCCCAGGCAGGCAGGCGTATGGCCGTGGTCCAACGTGTATTCGTGCACCAACCGGTCAATCTTGCCGGTTGAAATCTCCGGTTGAACGTGTGGCCGGATGAAGTCCATCAACTGAGCGTTGAATCGACCGGCGATTCGGAGTCCTTCGCGATCCTGTTCCGTGTAGCGTGGTGTTCGGCGGAGGAGTGGCATGGCGGTGTGGGGAAAGCGTGTTCCAGGCGTTTTTCACGAATATCGGAATTGGAATCCGCTATGGCTTTCTTTGTTTGTTTGGGCGGGAATGCAATGAGAACCAGGCAGATACTTCCTTTTCGGCACCTGGTTCAGCCAATTGTTTCAAGGTAAGGACGTCATTGTGCTTCGCCCCCCGTCGGGATGCAAGCTGGGTTGCAGATTCCGTCGGGGAATCAGCAGGAAAAAAGGGGTAATGTGACGCCATGATATGGCCAAAAGGTTTTTGGTCAATCAAAAAATGGATTTCACACTAATGAAATTGTAGCGGGTTGACGAATCAATATCTACACGACCGTTCCAATCATTTCGTGTAGCGAAAACGGGATGATCGGAGCACGTTTTATTGTCTTGATTCCACACGTTACATTTGACGAACTCGTAAACAGCATTTTTTCTGGAGGAAATCCAATCTCGTGAGGACCTTCGATAATACATTACGATCTGCATTCATCGGGTGTTTTGCCCTGATCATCATCTCAAGTCTGTCGATGGCACAACGACCACGGCTTCCGCAATCAGATGGTAGCTCATCGCGAGATGTTCCAACGAGCATTGATATTGAATCAATCGGAACGGGCAGTGACGCTACAGCGATTGGCCAATTCGTTTCCCGCGTTTCTCTCAACAGAAATCCAGAAGGCTGCACTTGTGAAGGACCATGCGGCCTGGATTGTCCCTGCGGATGCCAGTCCAACATCATCGGAAAGTGTGGCTCCAACTGCGACCTCGTCTGTGACTCGGGTTGCGACGCTGGTTGTGGCTACCGCTGCTGCTCGGCGAAGACGATTTTCCAGTGGAGTTGTTGTCCTGCCATCAGTGATGGTGATGATGAACTGGAACCGCTGGTTACCGATCGCCCCGACTTCACGGAATCAGGCTCGACTGTCGGTTTGGGCGTTGTGCAGATCGAAATGGGATATACCTTTACACGGGATGATGACGGACGCGATTTTGACGAACACTCTTTTGGAGAACCGCTGTTCCGCATCGGTATGTTTCGCGAATGGTTTGAATTGCGCATTGGCTATAACTACATCAACGAGCGGGAGATCGCGGGCACAAACCGCAACTACGCGTCCGGGTCAGAAGATCTGTATCTCGGCGTCAAACTTGATTTGACTGAGCAATGTGAGTATCGCCCCGATATGGCGCTGATCATCCAGGCAACAGTGCCAACCGGTTCAGATACCAGAACGGCGGATGAATTCCTTCCGGGTGTGAACTGGATCTACGGCTGGGATCTCTCTGATGACGTTTCACTTGCAGGTAGTACACAAGTCAATCGTGCGGTTGATGATACCGGGAATGCCTACAGCGAGTTCGCGCAGTCGGTCGCATTAGGTGTTGGTCTGACAGATTGCCTCGGCAGCTATTTTGAGTATTACGGGTTTTATCCCAGCAGTGCCGTCGCCGCGAATGTCACTCCAGAGCATTATTTCAACGGTGGGCTGACATTGCTGCTTTCGCCGGATGTTCAACTCGATTGGCGTTTGGGAGTCGGTTTGAATGACGCGGCTGATGATTTCTTCACCGGCTTTGGTCTTTCGGTGCGGTTGTAACGATACGCAACCAATCAGGAACACGCAATCGCTTCTACTGTATTCCGTCCCTGGCAGATTCCTGTGGAATCATCGGCGGTCGCATCCTGATACCAATTCGTTACAATGACCTGCTTCCATTGAGCGCATCACATCAATGAAGCAGAAACCTGGGGCGATGGCCGAGAAGTCGCGAAGAAGACGAAAGAAAAAGAACCTCCTGGGCAATCACCAGAGATGCTGGGTGTGGGGCCGAAACGTTGTCCTGTCGACACTTGAAGCTGCGAACTGGCCGGTCATCGAATTGCAGCTATCAGATCGATTGGACGAGCAGGATCTGGACTTCGCTCGTCAGTTGGCTGATGAGACCGAGACACCTGTTTCCATCGAATCCCCCGAGCGGCTGAAATCTTTATGCCATACGAACGAACATCAGGGATATCTCGCCAGGATGTCTGCATTTCCTTATGCAGAGATGGATGAGATTCTCTCCTCCGCTGAGAAGCCGACCTCGCTGATCCTGCTGGATCGCATTCAGGACCCATTCAATTTCGGTGCCATTGTTCGCTCGGCCGTGGCGTTGGGTGTTGATGGGGTTGTGATCGCGGAAAAGCAGCAGACGGAAGTAACAAGCCAGGTTGTTCGCAGTTCTGCCGGGATGATCAACTTTGTGCCGATCGCGCGAATCGCTGACCTGGTCGCGTTGACCGAAAACCTGCAAGGGGAGGGGACGCATGTGCTCGCAGCGGTCGAAGATGCGAATATCGCACTGCATGATTACGACATGACACAGGACACAGCCGTGGTCATCGGTAGCGAAGGGGCCGGCATTCGTAATGACTTGCTGGCCGTTTGCGATGCCTTTGTAGGAATTCCGCAGGTGCAGGATGTCGGACCACTCAACGCTGCTGTGGCGGCAGGAATTGTCTGTTACGAAATCAATCGCCAGCGACTCGTCCAGAAGTTCCAGCCTCCCGTCCGGTAGTGCAAACAACCTGTTCCGGAATCGACCGTATGGCCATGATTCAAATTCATAACCCGCACAGTGTGTTGGCCGCGATTGAAAACCGCCCCCAGGCCGTCAAGGAGATCCGAATTCGAGTGCAGGGCAAAACGGGAACGGCGTGGGACCAGGTCGTTGCTGCTGCGGAAGTGGCCAGAATTCCCGTGGTGCGCGGGGAATTGCCCAAGTCCGGACGGCGGCAACAAAGAGGTGGCGGGGAACGGAAGTCGGGTCGACAGGATCATGCCCTGGCATCGATAGAAGAACATTCGGGAGCCTCCCTCACGAAAATTTTTCCCAACAGTCAATCGGAGCAGCCAGCACCGGGATTATGGATCGCACTCGACTGTCTGCAGGATCCACACAACGTGGGAGCCATCTTTCGGACGGCTGCCTTCTTCGGTGTGTGCGGCATCGTCATGACACGCGACAAGTCTGCACCGATGTCAGCAACGGTTTACGACGTGGCAGCGGGTGGTGTCGAATCGGTCCCGTTCGCAATTGAAACCAACCTCAGTCGAACACTGGATGCAGCCAAAAAAGCCGGGCTTTGGGTTCTCGGGACGTCGGAACATGCGGAGTTGGATCTGGGAAAGGTTGATCGAGATCGTCCCTGGCTGCTGGTGTTAGGAAATGAAGAGAAAGGGATGCGAAAACTGACACAGTCGAAATGCGACATGACCTGCCGACTGACACCACAAGGAGATGTGACGTCACTGAATGTCTCGGTCGCGGCGGGAGTGATGATCAGCCAGTTGACGATGCCAGGGGACAGATTTACGGAAGATTGAGGATGTGCTTCACACTTTCCAGCTCGGAAGGATTCAGCAGTCCGCTCAAATTCTCCAGAAACCGAGGACTGAGATGCCAGCGTCCAAGCACCTCAAACATGATCTCGGCACCATGTTCGTCGATACCGAACTTCCGTTTCAGTTTGAAACCTTCATCCGGGAGCATATCTTCAAACTGGCTGATGAGCAAAAAATCTCCCTCATTGGAGAGGTTGATATGCAACGCTCGCAACTCAGAGGATAGAAAGGAGTCGATCGAAAGGCGGACATCTCGCGGCCCTCCTTTGAGATACCGCGGAATGACGGCGGTCTCTTCATCCACAATCCGCGCGGCCGTTTCACAGACAGCATAGACCACGCTTTCATCCACCAGATGGGCATGAAACAAGTCGTGCGAAAAATGCTTCTTCCACGTTTCGGCCAGCAGGTCAAGTTGTACATGTGGCGCGACGGATCGAAGGAAGGGGACTTCCGTCAGGTAGCCAAAGTGACCGGTTCCGGTTTCGCCAATTTGTTTCGCCAGCGCAATGCGTTCCAGCGTGTCATGAAACGCGAGGCGAAAGGCGAGATAGGCCAATCCGGTTTGCGGCAAGGTGTCGGTGCAGATCGTGAGCATGACATCATGCTCACCAGAATAGTAAGCAAACACAACACTCTTTTTTCCGTGACTGGGAAATGATGTCGATCCAAAAAACGACCTGATGTTGCTTTCGTCATGATCGTCACTCCAGCGAAAAGCAACAGCCTTTGCCAACGGTCTCCGAAGTCTCTCACACGACCAGAACTCCTGGTGGACTATCAAGACGAAAAGTTGGGGGTGATGAAGCTGCAAGGAGCGACAACGGAGCAGGTTATGTCAATCCGCCCTCAAAACAAAGCCTTGACAGGGCACTGGTCAGGTTCCCGAATACTTTTCCCTGCGTCGTTTGATCGTTAGAGCGTATTACGCTCTTCTGTGCCACGAAAATCGTCTTTTGGCCTGCAAATGCAGATCCCCACGAGCGGGAACTGTCACACGAAAAGGTAAACTGCTATAGAATGTCTTTGCGATGATCTGTTATAACGTATTGCCTTTGAATGGGTTATGAACGATGTTGATTGTCGCGGGAGGAGAGTGGAAAGATGAAACTGGCCACGTTGAAGATGGCGAACGCCAGGTGTGTTGTCGGCGTTGACGACACAACACCACAGATGAGATATGCAGACCTTACCGCCATCGATTCGAACCTGCCTGGCTGTCTTAAAACGCTGCTGGCGTCCGAGGAAGGATTGAAGTCGGCGCAATCGGCATATGAGACAGCGATGGAGAAATCGCAATTTGTCGATGGCGAGTTGCTCGCTCCCATTCCCAACCCGGGAAAAGTTATTTGTATCGGTTTGAATTACCGCGATCATGCTGAGGAAACCGGAGCAGAGATCCCGACCGAGCCGGTCTGTTTCAGCAAGTTTCCCTCTGCCGTAATTGGCCCGGGCGAAGCGATCGTCCTGCCGAAGGTTTCGCAGCAGGTTGACTACGAAGCGGAATTGGTCGTTGTTATTGGCAAACGGATGAAAAATGCAACGCGGGAGAATGCCCGAATGTGCATCGCAGGCTACATGAATGGTAATGATGTTTCCGCGCGCGACTGGCAGAAGGGGCGTCCGGGTGGTCAATGGCTGCTGGGAAAAACGCCCGACACGTTTGCTCCGACTGGCCCCTTCCTTGTGACGGCGGAAGAGATTCCAGAGCCCGAAACATTGTCAGTCCGGTTGCGTCTCAACGGTGAAACAATGCAGGATGGTTCAACCCGGGAACTGATCTTCGGCATCGATGAATTGATTGTTTATCTCTCGCAACTGGTCACTCTGGAACCGGGCGATCTGATTTTTACCGGTACACCGCCCGGCGTCGGAATGGCGCGCAAACCGCCGGTCTTCCTGAAAGACGGAGACAGGACCGAAGTCGAGATTGAAGGTCTGGGTGTGCTGGCCAATCCGATCCGGCAGGAATCGTGATGTTGTTGACCCTCTACCACCCTGGTGGTGCCGGGGCAGGTTGAGTTTCGTCTGATGCGTCGGCAACACGATGCAAGTTGGTGTTCCAGATCGCGTTGAGCATCTGGGCGAGTTGCTGACTGGGAGCATGTCTGGGATCGATGCGCAAAGCGGACCGCAGGGCGTAGCGAGAGGTCTCCATACGCTCTGCCTTATAACTGGCGAAGGCCAGCCGATACCAGTCGTCACCAGTCATCTGTGGTTTCTTTTCAATCGCCTGCGAAAGTGTCTGTGATGCGTCCTCCCACCGCCTGAGTTGACCATACGCAATTCCGAGAACCCAAAATGCATCGGCTTGTTGTGCAGGCGTAGCATGAATACAGACGCTGATCGCCCGCAACAGCGGAGCGGCCCGACGGGGCTGCTTGAGATGCAAATGCAACGCGGCGATACGAAGCCGGGCATCGACATTTTCCATGTCGATCTCCAGAATTCGATGATAGGTCGCTAATGCCGATTGCGTTGCATCACGATGTTCTTCAAGCCAGGCCTTGATCAGCAGGGCGTTGATATGATCCGGTTGATAGCTCAATGCCTGTGCTAAAGGATGGTCGACTTTGTCAAAGTCGCGACGGTCGAAGTACGCCTTCGCCAACCGGTACCAGGTGTCGCCGTTGTCGGGCGTTAACCGGACAGCTTCGTTCAGGTGGACAATCGCCTGATCGCGTTGACCGCGGGCGAGCAGCACTTCGGCAAGCTGGTCGTGAACATCGGCATTGGAGGGGGAGTTACGAGCCGCCTGCGACAGAAGATGTGTTGCCTCCGAGAGGTCGCCGTCCGCTTCCGCTTTGCGTGCCCGTTCCGCCAACTGCAGAGATTCACGATCGCGCGTTGAAGGACGATCCAGGCCGCAGACCCAGGTACAGCCGGTCTGCAAACTGACCGTGAACATGATTGCGAAAAACAGACGCAATAACATGAAGGCAATGACAGTGCGGAAAAGGGGCGCTGAAACAAAAATCGAACACAAGACGTGTTTTGGTCCGGTGGACGGGAGGAGCCGAATCGTATCAGAACCGCAAAACCGCGGAAAGATCGACTTAAGTTTCTGGCATGAAATAAGATGCTGCGTTCCTGGTGGCCCGGTTTCAGCCTCGCACGAACCAGATTGCCAGCGCACACAGAGCCGGGAAGAGGAGAAAAATCAGCAAAGCTGTAACTAATGTCGACCGGTGATTATCGGGCCAGCGCCCCATGATGCGATGTCCAGGACAAAAAAGACCTCACATCCTCTGTTACAAAAGGATGCGTGGCGATATCGGATGGCGAGTTCCCTTACCGAAGTCAGACGGTTTCCACTTCTTTCGTAACGGCATCGGGAACTTCGTCACTGTCGGGATCAAACCATTCCGGTTTGAATTCGATCCGTTGCCGGGTTGCCATAGCCTTGTTCGCCGTCAAAGCCATAATTGCATCAGCCATCGCGACAACACCATCACAACGCAAGCCACCTTCTTTGGGACCGGCGAAGTTTTCCGTGCGTACACAATGGCAGAAGTGTTCCATTTCCTCGGTATAGCCACGGCTGACTTCCGCCGTCGCCGCTCCAACTTCCACTGCAGCGGAAGATGCGGCTGTGGTTTCGTAAGCGTCGAGAACCGGAGCACTGCCATCGTCGGCATTGATGACATGCAAACGTTGTTCGATGCCACCTTTGCTGCCGCCACCCTCTTCTTTATACAGCATCGCTTCCTTTTCGGTTTTCATAATGAGCGTGCCTCGGCTGCCATAGACGAGTTCACCGTATGGCTCAAACCGGTTCGTGCTGATGGACGAATAGGTGACGATACAAATATCGTCTTTGTCCTTTTCGTAATTCGGACCGGGAAACTCAAACGTGACATAAATGTGATCGAAAATCTCTCGCTTGTCGGTCTGTTTGTCCTTCGAGCCGACACCGTCGACACCGTAGAAATTCTTGCCGCCATAACCTTGCACGGCAACCGGATGCACTTTGCCGAGAAAGATGCTTGCAGCGTCAAGTTGGTGACTGCCAAGTTCAGCCATCAATCCGCCGCCGGTATCGTTGTACAGCCTCCAGTTGACAAGTTTGTCGACGTTCTCATATCCAAACTCTTTGAGCTTCCCTGCCTTTTCCAACTCGTTCAACCTGGAGAGGTCTTCCCTGGAAGCTTTTTTGACCCAACTGTCCCGACCAGGGAAACTGTTGTTGCGATGCCATTGGGCACGGATGTATTTGATTTCCCCCAGCAGCCCCTGCTGCACGAGGTTGTTGGCGTTTTCATAAAGCACACTGTAATGCCGTTGATGCCCAACAGCATAAAGCAGATTCTTTTCGCGAGCCTTGCGGATCAACTGCTTGCATTCGGTCACATTGTGTGCCATCAGCTTTTCACTTAACACATGCAATCCCGCGTCGAGGCAATCCATGGCGACCGGTGCATGGGCGTTGAGTGGGACGGCAATCACGACCGCTTCCAGGCCCAGTTCTTCCGCCTTGTCGAGCATCGCTTTATGATCGGGAAACTGCTGGATCTTCCCGGCTGTTTCTTCGCCCAACCGATTGACCAGACCGACTCGGTGCTGGTTACCGTCTCCTTTCATTGCCCGTTTCAAGTTGCTGGGCCGCAGGTCGGCAATCGCCACGATTTCCATGTAATCTTTGGGGTGTTGGGTAATGAGGATATTGCCCTCGTCGCCGGTCCCGATGAAACCAACTTTGACGCGGTCTCCTTCGAGCGCCTGATAGCCGAAATAGGCGGAACCAAGTCCGGTGGCAGCGGCGATTCCCCCCTTGAGAACATCGCGGCGGGTCGGGTTTTCCTGAACCGTAGATGCAACCGCTTCGTTGAAATTGTCTTTGCCAATCTGTTCCTGTTGGGGCGTGAGTTGCATGACGTCACTCCGTGTGATTCGCTAAAAGTTTCCAACCGGTTTACAAATTTTCGTCTGTCGGTTGGTTTTGCCGATTATTGCATTATACCGGCAGACAAATTCACCGCCGATTGTTTTTACGTTGGTCGTCGCAGATACGCTGAAATTTTCTCGATGTTCTGAAAGATTATCTGGTTGCGGAAGCCGGTTTCTCCAATGGTTTTTCGCTGGTTGGCCCGGACTCCTGACTGGTACCGTTTTTCGCCTTCTTACCGGACGGTTGTTTATCTTTCTTTCCGCAGCAAGCCGCGAAACAACGCCGAAAAAGGCCATCGATGCCAAACCAACTCCCTGTTGGCAATGCGGCAATCGCCAGCAGTGCGATCGCTTCAATCAGATTTTTGTTCACGATGAAACTATGCTCCGGTCCCGGCGCTTCCGGAACACCCGGCCAGGGTGGCCAAACCAGATAGAACGACATCAGCATGCCAGCTCCGATGATGGCCGCAACCCGGGTTCCCAGTCCGATCATCAGCAGAATACCCAAAACGGTCAACATCCAGATTGTTAGATTGTCCGAACGCGTGAGCGTCGTGGGTTCGGGTGGGACACGACCAGCAGCCAGTTGTTCCGGTGTCAAAAGTTCCCGGGCGGTGGTCTTCAATTCCGTATCCAAAGCTCTCACCGGTCCAACAAGTTGACTTTTCAACGAGCGGATTTTGCCAAGTGTGTACTCCAGATGGTCGAAGTCCGATTTTGTTTCGGCTTTGTCCAGGTCTTGTTCGTACTTCGCGACCATCCGTTTGTATTTCTGAATGTCGCCAAAGCGTTCATACGGGCCGAGTTTGGAACTCAAGTCTTCCTGATTTTCGTCCCGAATTTCGCCAAACCGGGCACCTGCCAAATCGGGATCACCCTCCAGCAAGGCCATTGCTTTTTCTTTGTAGCTCAAACGTGTGTTGCGGGTGTAGGCATCTTTTACCGCCTTGAACAGAGCGTACTCTTCGGGTGTACCATTGACGATGGTCTGTTTCTTCGGGTCATACGATGGAATTTTCCTCAAGAGGATTTCCCGTTCGCGGGGAATGAGATGCTCTTTGCCATCGATGAAGACCATCATGCGCTTGTCATCATATTTGACGAGTTTTGCCAGAGTACCGGTCAACCTGGGGACCGACTCCGGCCATTTCACCTTTTTGCCATCTTTCGTTTTCAATTCTCCGTGGTAATGCTCTTTGCCATTGAGGGCTTCATCCAGACGCTTCTTCTGGTTGTCTGTCAGGTTGGGGTAATGATTGAGAAAGCGTTGATGCCAGGCATCCCACTCTGCGGCGACCTTTTCGTAATCGATCCAGTTCAGGTCATGCGGATCTCCACCAGCCAGATCAACGAACATATTGCGAAAGGGTCCCTGTGCATTGACCAGGTACCCCTTGGATGTCCAGGGTTGAGGGTCGTTTTGCGTATTGATCTTCCACAGACCTTCGTACAGGAACTGCCAGCCGATGGAAATCCGAAGGAGGACCAGAAGGACAATGGCAACAGTTGCCACTCTGCGAAGGCTTTGTATGTCGTTCATTTCGAGTTATTTCGCACCGGAAGATAAGATGTGAGCCAAAAGGTTGAGCACCTGAAAATCAAAAGGGGGGAGTGAGCAGCTTTCCGAATTGTGAGAGAATCCTGGGGCGCCATCGTCAGAGGCATCTGTCAGATGAGAAACAAAATCTCATCGGGAATACCCAACGAAATGGGCTGGAGTGATCGGCCACCTTGAGGAGGGGGGATGATCAAAGCACCCACCTGGGGGTGATTATCGCAATACTCGCGTGTTTTTTCGAGGCCCATGACGAAAAACGCGGTAGAAAGTGCATCGGCTTTGGCAGCGGTCGGGGCCAACACCGTTACGGAAAGTGCCTCGGCTGCCGGCCAACCGGACCTCGGGTCGAGAATATGCCCATAACGCTGTCCTTCATGTCGGAAAAATTGTACCGACGATCCACTGGTCGACATGCCGCAATTTCGCAACAGGATTGTGCCATATCGCTGATTGCGAAAGGCGGGATTCATAATCCCCACCGGCCATCCTCCCTGTTGATTGTGATCACCCCGCGCGAAAATGCTGCTGCGTCCGCCATGCACAAGATAATCATTCATCTCGTTTTTCTGCAGAAAGGCACCGATGCGATCCAACGCAAACCCCTTGCCAATGCCTCCCAAATTCAGTGACAGCCCCGAACGTTCAAAATGTACCGTTTTTTGAAGCTCATCGAGCAGGACATGTTCCATTCCCGTCTGTTGCAGTGCGGTGCAGAGTTCATCCTCAGTGGGAATGTGGCCCTTATCCCGACATTGTTTCCAGAGTGCAATCAACGGGCCAGACGTCGGGTCGAATGCCCCCGCTGTTTCCTCATGCAACTTTTGGCAGAGTTGAAACAGCCCGAACAATTGGGTTTCGACTTCGACCGGCTGACCGTACGCCTGCCGGTTAATGTCCATCAACGTGCTCTGTTCGCGATAGACGGTCATCTGATCTTCCAGCTCATGCACCAGGTCGAGCGCGTCGGAAGTGATGGTCATCCGCTGGCCTGGACCAGGATTCTGGATGATCGAGAACTCTGTTGCCATTGCGGTGGTCGAGAGGCGAATCGTTTCAGCCGAGCGCGGCCCGACACTATCCTGTTTAACCAGGGCATCAGCGATTTTTTCGCCTGTCTCTTCCAATTCTGCGCGGATGGCTCGTCCGGTCAGAAAATCACGGCGGCTGCGCCCGGATGCTGCAGGTCTGGCGTCGTCCGACATGACGCTCACGCAAAACTCGTGAAATAGGGAATCGCTTTACCAGTTGTGGCAATTTGTTCGCTGGCTTCCAAAAGTTGGGTGAGGAAATCGTACTGCCCGGTCAACAGCGCGGTCCGGGCCGATTCCGGAATGGTCACCTCCGCTGTCAAGTCGCCACAACTGACCGTGCAGTTTTCCAGATCGACCGTCAACTCCGTCGATGGGTCGGTTTCAATCGCGGCGGCCAGTTTCTCCAGGTCGGCTCGACTGGCACAAACAGCCGGGATACCGAGCGATGTGCAGTTGCCGAAAAAAATCTCTGCGAACGATTCCGCCACGACCGCCTGAATGCCCCACCGCAACAGTGATTGCGGCGCATGTTCCCGCGACGAACCGCAACCGAAATTGCGACCCGAAACCAGCACACTGCCGGATGCAAATCGCGCGTCGTCAAACGGATGGCTCTCGTCCTGCTGGCGGTCATCTTCAAATGCGTGGTCTCCCAACCCGTCAAACGTCACACAACGCAGATAACGCGCGGGGATGATGCGGTCGGTGTCGATGTCATCCAGAACGAGTGGCACACCGGTGCCTGTGACTTTCCTGATTTCAGAACTCATTGGAGTGTTTCCGTCAGTTATTGTTTTCGTCGAAGGGAGGATATCCAAAGTTGTGCTCAGGTATGCGCCGGTTCAAGCATTTCCCGCACGTCGGCCACTTCTCCATGAATTGCTGCGGCTGCGACCATCGCCGGACTCATCAGCAAGGTTCGTCCAGTGGGGCTTCCCTGCCGACCTTTGAAGTTGCGATTGCTGGAAGAGGCACACATTTCCCGCCCCTGCAGTTTGTCCGGGTTCATCGCCAGGCACATCGAACAACCAGCCGCTCGCCATTCAAAACCGGCGTCCGAAAAGACCGTATGCAATCCTTCTTCTTCAGCCTGTTGAAGCACCTGTTGCGAGCCGGGGACAACCATCGCCCGCACACCTTCAGCGACGCGGTGTCCTTTCACCAGTTCGGCTGCTTCGCGCAAATCGGAGATGCGGGAATTCGTACAGGAGCCGATGAAGGCAACATCGATCTTCTGTCCTTTGATCGGCTGACCTCCCTGCAGGTCCATGAAATCGAGCGCTTCCTGATCTGATTCGCCAGCGGGTAAACTTTCGCTGACCCCAACTGATTGGGCCGGGTTGATTCCCCAGGTGACGGTCGGTTCGATATCTGCCGCATCGATCTGGTACACATCGTCGAATTCGGAATCGACATCCGATGCCATGTTGAGCCACCACTGGGCCGCTTTCTCGAAAGCCTCACCTTCTGGCGAAAAGGGCCGACCACGTAAATAGTCGATGGTTGTTTGATCGGGGTTGATGTAGCCACAACGGGCTCCTCCTTCGATGCTCATGTTGCAGACGGTCATCCGTTCTTCCATCGTCATTCGCTCGAAGACATCGCCCGCGTATTCGTATGCAAAGCCGACCCCCCCTTGTGTTCCCAGCACACGAATAATATGCAGCGTGACATCTTTGGCGTAGACGCCAGAACCGAGTTCACCGTTGACCTCCACCTTACGAACCCTGGGACGACTGAGGGCCAACGTCTGCGTGGCCAGCACATGCGCGACCTGCGACGTGCCAATGCCAAGTGCAATGCTGCCGAATGCTCCATGTGTGCTGGTGTGACTGTCGCCGCAAACGATCGTCATGCCGGGTTGAGTCAACCCCTGTTCCGGGCCAACGACATGCACGATGCCTTGCCGGTTATCATCCAGATTCAACAATCGGACGCCAAACTCATCGCAGTTCTTTTCGATGGCCGACATCATCTCTTCGGCGAGCAGATCCTGAAACGGCCGGGCCTGGTTGTCAGTCGGGACGATATGATCAACCGTTGCGATGGTACGGTCGGGGTATTTCACCCTGAGTTCCCTCTCCCGCAGCATCTGAAATGCCTGGGGTGAAGTGACTTCGTGAATGAGATGCAGGCCGATCATCAACTGCGTCTGGCCTGAAGGCATTTCACGGACGGTGTGCAAATCCCAGACTTTGTTAAACAGATTCTTTCGTTCAGACATTGTTCTCTTCATTTGAGTCAAAATGCCGGGGCCGCTGATTGAGATTCAGCCCTGACAGATACAGAAAATCAGATTGGAGGGACCTTCATTTTAGGAGTTTGGCTCGGACAATTCGACTGTCGGAAGGAAATTGAAGGAGACTTTTCCTGGCAGCGAATGTTTCTGACCACCAAAATCGCGTGATTGACGTCTGGATCTGGTCGTTCGACTTGTCCCCAAAAACCGTATTGATCCATTGGTGTGGTTGTTTAACTGAGGGTGTCGTTCACCTGTATTCAGAGCAGTTTACTTTTTCGTATGACGGTTCTCGCTCGTGGGAATCTGCGTTTGCAGGTCAGGAGACGATTTTCGCGCCACAGAAGAGCGTAATACGCTCTGGAATCGGCGCGCCAATTGCACGTTGGGGGATTTTGTGAGAATCGTTTTGGGAAGCTGACGCGGGGCAGAATTTCTGCAACACCCAAGGTGCGATTAAGCGCGCTGTGTCGTGCGTATTCGGTCAATTCAGTTACCCATTCCACGCGGGGCGATGTTTGCCTCGTTGAATTTACTTTGCTCATTTCGGACGCGATCTAAGGGACAGGTCAAGAGATACGACATCCGTAGTGTCACCAGAAGTTTTCTCCTCACACAACGGTGTTACACTGTCCGGCTCGGACAACAGTTCCGCGACAGTTGTTGAGCGGAACATCTCTTCGATTGTCGCCAACGCTGTATCAATTCGACGGTGTAGTGGGCAGAGAGTCGTGCCGTGAGATTTGATCCCCAAAGGGCATTCGTGAATGCGTTGCAGTGGATCGACGGCATCGACGATTTGCAGAATCGTTATTTCGTGTGGTTTGTGATTAAGTACGAAACCACCATTGGGACCACGTTGCGAATTCACCAACCCAGCCCGCACGAGCCCCTGCATCAGCTTGGAAAGGTAGGCGGTCGGAATGCGGGCAATCTCTGAAGTCATTTTCGCCGTACACGATTTCCCGTTTTGCTGGGCAATTGTGAGAATGGCTCGTAAGGCGTATTCGACTGTCTGGGAGATCATTGTTTGCTCCGGAGATCGGCAGGTGTGGAAAATCCAACAGCTTTATTTTAGGACCTTGACATCCGGATTTGCAATGGGTAACCTGTTGACAGGGAAATTAAGATATTCTTGTCCAGTTTTCCGTTTATTTTTGTAAATAACTTACTAAATAACATGTTACTGGTTTTCAGTCTCTTTCGATCTGCCGAAAATTAACACAAGAAAAAAGGATGTGTTCCATGTTCTGTAATCAATGTGAACAGACTCAGAACGGTACCGGTTGCGTCGATATCGGTGTTTGTGGCAAAGACGAGGACATGCAGTCGTTGCAGGAAATCCTACTTTATGGTGTCAAGGGGATGGCGGCGTATGCCCATCATGCTCGTCGACTTGGGAAAACTGACGAAGGGGTCAGCGCGTTCATCGAAGAAGCGTTATTCGCGACAGTGACCAACGTCAATTTTGAACTTGGCAGTCTGTTGGAACTGGTCCTGGAGTGTGGTCGGCAGAACATCCGTGTGATGGAGATGCTCGACGAAGGACACGTCGAACGATTTGGCAAACCAGAACCGACAACTGTATACGAAGGAACCAGAGAGGGACCGGGCATTCTTGTTACCGGTCACGATCTGGTGGACCTCTCCGATTTGCTGGAGCAAACAGCCGGCAAGGGGATCAACGTTTACACGCATGGTGAGATGTTGCCTGCTCACAGTTATCCCGAGTTGAAGAAACACTCACATCTGGCCGGGCATTATGGTGGCCCGTGGCAAAATCAGTTGTGGGAATTCCCGATGTTCTCCGGGTCGATTCTCGGCACCACCAACTGCGTTTTGATTCCGCCAGACACTTATGCCGATCGTCTCTTCACCACTCGAGTCACGGCTGTTCCTGGTGGGACGCGACTGAAGGACAGTGATTTCTCCCCGGTGATCGAAAAAGCGCTCGCCTGTGAACCGCTCGCCGAGAATCAGTCCGGAGAGTCGACCATCGGGTTCCATCACAGTGTGGTGCTGGGCATCGCCGACAAAGTCGTCGAAGCAGTCAAAGCGGGTGACATCAAACGGTTCTATCTGATTGGTGGCTGCGACGGCGCGGAAGCCGGGCGAAATTACTACACCCAATTGGCGGAACAATCGCCCCAGGAGTCGGTGATTCTCACTCTCGGCTGTGGCAAGTATCGCATCCGCAATCACGATTACGGCACCGTCGCCGGGTTGCCTCGGTTGCTCGATATGGGACAATGCAACGATGCCTATGGCGCCGTACAAGTGGCGTTGGCGTTGTCCAGGGCGTTTGATTGTGGCGTGAACGAACTGCCGTTGGAAATTGTGTTATCCTGGTTTGAGCAGAAAGCGGTCGCTGTGCTGTTGAGTCTGCTGGCATTGGACGTGAAAGGGATTCGTGTTGGTCCTGTCCCGCCAGCCTTTGTCTCGCCAAACGTCTTCCAGATTCTGCAGGACACCTTCGACCTGAAAGTGATCGAATCAACGCCGCCAGCAGAACTTGTTCAATTGGGAGTCTGACGGAAAGTCGTGAAATCGACATTGCCTCGAATGAAAACCGCCACGACGTAACGCGGCGGCTGGAGCAGCTTGCTTTTTTGTGTGACGCCTCTGGCTCGTGGGGGGGCTGTGTTTGCAGGCCAAACGACACCCATCATGGCACAGAAGAGCGTAATACGCTCTAATTGTCGCCGATAATCATGAGTATCCAGGACATGAACACAAACGATGACTGACCAACTACCAATGCAGACCATCGACGAAACCCGATTGGAAACCGACATCGTCTACCGTTACGAATTCCTGACCGAATTTATTGGCTTCAGTGATGACGATGCCAAACTGATTCAGACGTTCGCACCGCACCTGGGGCCAAAGATCCCGGAACTGGTGGAAAAAACTTACGCACGATTATTGAGTTATGATGCGACGGCTCGGCATTTTGTGCCTCGTCAGCATGGGTATGAAGGAAGCCTTCCACAGAATTTGGCGGAAATTCAGGCCGACCATCCGCAGATTCAATTCCGTAAGGATCACCTGAATCGCTACTTCTTGCAGCTCATCGGTCGCAGCTACGATGCGAAGATGGTTCAGTACCTCGACATGGTTGGCAAAATTCACACTCCCCGCGCGGGGAACAAACAGATCGATGTTCCACTGGTGCAGATGAATGCGTTATTGGGTTTGATCTCAGACATGTTGCTGGAATTTATTTTTTCTTCGCCGCTGGACGCGGAAATCGCGTTCAAAACGGCACGGGCATTTAACCGCCTGCTGTGGACGCAGAACGACCTGATCAACCGTCATTACGCCACGAAAGACGATGTGGAGTGAGCGATATCGCTTCTCGATGATTGGACATTCAGTAGATTAAGGTCATCAGATCGATGCCCGGTTGCAGGACCGCACGCCACGCCTTCCCCAGGTCTTCGTCAAACTGGTCGTCACATTCCCGCACAGCCAACACCATCGCATCGATCCAGAACGGGTAGAGTTCCGGTGGGATGTCAAGGTTCTGTCGATCGTGGATCACACCAAGTTCGCGTATCCGCCCGATGACACCATCCTGTCCAGCTGCGAACTCGATCAGATGTTCGATACCGGACCGGACCAATGCGTCCTGTTTTTCCATATCGGTATTGGCGAACATGGGACCGGTTTGTGGAGCCGCAAACGCCAGCTGATGATAAAACGTATCGATGAAATCATCCTTTGCACAGCAGCGGGTGAAACTGGTGCGGACGGTCTCAATCGGCAGTGAGTTCGAATCGTTCATCACCCTGGCAATAACAGGTTCGGAAAAGCGGCGGCGATGTCGTCGCCTCGCGAATGCGAGCTATCTGAGTTCTCCCGCCGCCAGACGCACGAAATCGAAAGCCGCGATGATTCCGCAAAGAAACTTGTCGTCATCCAGAACAAAGACCCGATGGACGTCATTCTTCAGCATATTTTCGGCAACGTCCACGAAGGGTGTGTCGGGTGAGACCGAAACAAGTTCGCGCGTCATCACGTCTTTGACTTCGATATCATCCAGCCGCTCGTCATCCGGGGAGAGACGCATGGTTTCCCAGCGCTGCACATCCTGGTCGTAAAACGAGCCGATCGATTCCTCACTCCGGGCTGCATGTTCCTGCTCCACCGCGAGAATGTCGGACGCCGTAATCACGCCGATGCATTTGTCGTTGGCGCTCAAGACTGGCAAACCATGGACATGATTTTCGGACATCAGATCCAACGCCTCGCGAACAGTCGCATCGGGAGTAACAGTGACTACATCTCTGGTCATCAAATCTGAAGCGGTGCGGGAATCGTTCCCGTCTGCAGAACGGGCTGTCATCGGTCTTCTCCTTTCGAGAACCCGGTTTCGGGTTGGGGAAACGAGTCTGGTACGTGCTGAAATGCAAAGATAGCGACTCGCGTACAGGTTGGGAATGACCAACGCTCTTTCATTGTGCGGGATCGCCGCAGTCTGTTGCAACCAGCCGGCGGGCTTGCGGAAACACTCTGTGCCTTTTCGCACACTGAAATTGCCTTCTGGCCGAATTACGCCAGCGTAAAAGGAAGAGATCAGCCAAAGCATGGCGCGCGAACAATCATCGCCACCTTGAGCGGGTTCGATGTGATTTCCGATTTTTTCTCCGACTTGGCCGGTTGTGACGGCTTCCCCCGCTTTGCTCCATCGGGTGATCTCGCCTGCTCGATACCAGTTTTACGGATTGCAATCATTATTCGGGAGAGATCCCGACCTCACCAAAGATGCGCAAGGAGACGCACGATGCGTAAACTGATAGGTTGTGTGTTACTGGTCGCCATTTTTCCCACGGGTGGAATCGCGGCGACAATCACCGAGCAGGTCGAGTCGGCTATGGCGGCTGGCAAAACCACCTACATTATGATGTTTCGCTCAAACGATCAGGCCTCGCGGAACATGGCGCATACAGTCAAGTCGCACGCCACCGCCAATTCCAGCCGTGCCGCTTTTATCGCTGTGAATATCAATGACAAGTCGCAATCAGAATTGATTCAGAAATTCGATGCCACCCGCCTGCCAATGCCGACCACGTTTGGTGTTGCCCCTAACGGTGCGGTAACCGGTGTTTTTCGGTTAGCCGTCACACGGGACCAATTGGCCAAGGCGATGCTGACTCCGCAATATGCCGCCACCATTAAGGCACTGCAGGATCAGAAAATCGCTGTTGTCTGTCTACTGCCAAAGGGAAGCCAGGCAATTCCTTCAGGTGTGACGCAGTTCCAACAGTCTGCTGATTTCAAAGGCAAGACAGAACGTATTCTTGTTTCCGCCGATGATGTTTCGGAAGAGGACTACTTCCGTCGGACGAAAGTCGCCACTGATATCCAATCGCCCGTCATCATGCTGTTTGTCCCTCCTGGGCTGGTGCTTGGTAAATTCGATGCGAATGTTTTGGGAGAAACGCTTGCCGAAAAAGTCCACAGCTCCGGCAAGTGCAACTGCAAAAAGTGTTTGCATAAATAGGCGTACCCACCGAATTCAGACAGGAATGCTGACATGAGATTTCATAGCCTGATATGGAAGGAGATGTTGCGCCGACCGGGCCAGAACATCACCACATTACTGACTGTCGCGCTCGGGGTTGGTGCGCTGGTTGCCGTGGAAAGCGTTGTCTCTTCATCGGAGCAGAAACTTGCGGCTCAGATGCAGCAACTTGGTGCGAACATTCTGGTCTTGCCTGATGGTGTCTCGCTGCAGGATTACTATGCCGCGGATGAACATGGCAAAACGATTCCTGAGGAATATGTCTCGCGAATTGCCCTGGCGCAGAAAGTTGGTGTAGAGGAGCTGGCGCCCAAGTTGGCAGTGCAAACCGAATGGAAGTCTCAGCAGATTGTGCTGACCGGAATTCTTCCACGAACCGAGTTCTACAAAAAGTCGGCATGGCAGAGCGTCGACCTGCTGACGATGGGGTTGGATGAATCGCTGGCGGACGGCAATGCGGTCGGTTCCACGCACGAGGGATGCAAGGGGCATTCCTCACATTTGGCGACTGGCGACAAGACCGACTTGAGTTCTTACGCCTCCACACGCGTCGTGCATGAACTGAATCAGAATGCCGTGCTGGTCGGAGCTGATTTCGCGGCAACTCATGGTTTGCAAACCGGGCAGAAAATGGACCTGCTGGGTGAGACTTTTCAAATCACTGGGGTTCTACCTGCCACGGGAACGACTGACGATGGCCGGGTCTTCGCGCACCTGCACCGCGTTCAGGAGTTGACCGACTCTGGCCCTGTTGTGAATGTCGTCGAAGTTCTCGGTTGCTGTGAAGAAGTGGCTGACAATCTCGTCAGCGATCTCGAAACAATGCTGCCCGAAGCACGCGTGGTGACGATTTCACAAATTGTCGAAACGCAGGTGACGGTGAACCGGTTGATGGCGAAGTTGAGTTATGCCATCTTCGGCATTTTGATGCTGATGGGTGGTGCCAGTATTGCCAGCGTGATGTTTGCCAATGTGACCGAGCGTCGCCGTGAGTTGGGAACACTGATGGCGTTGGGAGCGACCCCCGCGATGGTGGCCCGTTTGATTCTGTTCAAAGCGTTGACCATCGGCCTGGCAGGTAGTGGTGTCGGGTTTCTCCTGGGACTTGCCGCGGCGTTGGTGGCAGGGCCGCAATGGTTGGGGCTGAGAATCCTGATTTCGTTGGAAGCCGTCGTAGTCGGCCTTGTCGCGGCTGTATTGGTCGCATTGCTTTCCAGCTATTTTCCCGCAAGAAAAGCTGCCCATCTCGATCCCTGCCTCTGTTTTCAGGAACGCTGAACTCAGGAATGCCGAATCGAACTCCGCATTTGGAAAAGTGAACTCCTGCCGATACTCAACCTCACTTTGCGAAGAGGTGAACGATGATCAAGTTGGATTCCGTTAGTAAAGAATACCATCGCCGCAGTAATGTCATTCATGCGTTGCGACCGACCAGTTTTGAAGTGGCCGCAGGGGAGTTCGTGGCAATCATTGGCCCCAGTGGGAGCGGCAAGACGACACTGCTTTCCATTCTTGGTGGAATGCTCGCTCCCTCGAGGGGTGATGTGCTGATCAATCAGCATTCGCTCTACAGCTTGAGTACGAAGCGACGGTCTCGTTTGCGGAATGAACAGATGGGGTTTGTCTTCCAGAGTTTCAATCTGGTTCCCTGGCTAAGCGCGTTGGAGAACGTGCAACTGCCGTTGAGCCTGTACGGTGCGGATGATGCCTGTCAACGAAGTCGTGCGCTGGAGTTATTGGAACGGTTCGGCCTGCAGGATCGAATGGATCACCGGCCTTCGGAATTGAGTGTCGGGCAACAGCAGCGAGTCGCATTAGCCCGCACACTGGCAATGAATCCCCCCTTCATTCTGGCAGATGAACCGACCGGCAATCTCGACACGCAATCGCGTGACCTGGTGATGAGTACGCTGAAAGAACTTCAGGCGGAGGGCCGGACAATTATTCTGGTCACGCACGACCCGACGGTCTCCGCCGCCGCCGAACGGGTGTTGCATATTGCCGACGGAGAGGTTTCGGAAGTCGAAGCCGCAGCAGAAACGCATGCCGCCTGACGATGTGAAAGACGTGAAACTCGTCACAAAATCTCAGGAGTGGAGAGGTCGGTATTATGGCGGTGCCGGGCGATGTCGCCTCGAACGAGGTAGATAACATCTTCCGCAATGTTGGTCGCGTGATCAGCAATTCGCTCAATATGACGTGCGGCGGAGAAACAATGTAGCGCCGGTTCAATTTGTTCCGGGTGCTTTCGCATAGTGTGATAAAGTTCGTTGATGACCTGCACGTTTTCGTCGTCGATCTCGTTGTCTTCGAGTAACACTTTGCTGGCGCGGTCCGGGTCCAGTTCCACCAGGGCATCTAATGCCTGACCGACCATTTTCAACGCCCGCTCAGACATTGCATCGAGCGTTCGCGAAATCTCGAAATCGAAAAACCGTTCCAGACGTAATGCGCGTTCGGCAATGTTGGCGGCGAGATCCGCAATCCGTTCCAGATCGTTGTTCACCTTGAGCATTGTCGCGGTGCTGCGCAAATCGCCGGCGACCGGCTGATGCAGTGCCAGAATTTTCAGGCACTCTTCCTCAATTTGAACTTCGCGTTCGTCCACTTCGTCATCCGAAGTAATCACCTCCCGGGCCAGTTCCCCGTTCTTCTCTTTGAGTGCCCGACATGCCTTGCGAATCATGTCTTCCACAAGAGCCGACATCCGCAGCAGTTGGCGTTCGACATTGACGAGATCGCGAGCGAGGTGCTTGCTCATGTTGGCCTTACGTCCCTAAGAGGTTATTTCTTCGATTTTTTCGCGTTGGTGGATATGCATGAGCGGCCCATCCTAAGCCCTCAGATTCGGGGAAAAAAGCCGTATGGCGTCGGCCTCGGCTGATTTCACCAACTCTTACAACTCTCTTCACAATTGCTTCACAATTGGCCGGTTTACTACTCCGCAAAGGATTGAGCTGGAGCTCGGTCAGAGTCCCTTTCACGAAACAAAATCGTCAGGAGGGATGTCGCCCGGAAAGTTGTTCCTGCTGAATTTTGATGCTGAATCTTATGGACATGTGACGCTGTAAACGTTCGTGTTTGACAGACACACTTTCCCTGGTTTTTTTGTTGAGAGGAAAAAGATGAAGAAGGCAACTCTTCTCGGCGCCGTCGTCGCACTGATGCTCGTCGCCTCACCCGTGTTCGCACAGAGCGATCTGGTCGATCCCAGGCTTCCGGATTACAAGCCAGTCTCCGGTGTCACCGGAACCATCAAGAGCGAAGGTTCTGACACCATGAATAATCTGATGGCACTCTGGTCTGAAGGTTTCAAGGCTATCTATCCCAACGTTCGCGTCGAAATTGTTGGTAAGGGTTCCTCGACCGCTCCTCCGGCTCTGATCGCCGGAACGTCGACCTTCGGCCCGATGAGCCGGCAGATGAAGCCGGAAGAAGTCGATTCATTCGAGCAGAAGTATGGCTACAAACCGACGCAACTCGGAACGAGCATCGACATGCTTGCCGTCTATGTGAACAAAGACAATCCAATTGAAAGTCTCACCCTTCCACAGGTCGACGCGATTTTCTCCTCGACCCGCAAGTTCGGTTACGAAGAGGACATTCGTACCTGGGGCCAGGTCGGTCTGACCGGCGAATGGGCGTCCGCTCCGATCAGCATTTATGGTCGTAACTCCGCCTCCGGCACCTATGCTTACTTCAAGAAAGTGGCATTGGGCAAAGGCGACTACAAATCTTCCGTCAAAGAGCAGCCAGGCAGCTCCGCTGTTGTTCAGGGGATTGCTCGCGAAAAGTTTGCCATTGGCTACAGTGGCATCGGCTACAAGACCGCCGACGTCAAGATTGTTCCACTGGCAGAAGATGCGGAATCGGATCCTGTCGAAGCGACTGCAGAAAACGCGTACACGGGCGACTACGCTTTGGCCCGCAATCTGTGGTTGAGTGTCAACCACAAGCCCGGCAGCCAGCTTGATCCACTGCGTCGCGAGTTCATCAGGTACATCTTCAGCAAGTCTGGTCAGGAAGTTGTTGTGAAAGATGGTTACTTCCCGGTCAGTGCTGGCTATGCCAAAAAGATGCTCAAGGAAGTTGGCATTAAATAGAGCAGTTTACCTTTTCGTGTGACGATTCTCGCTCGTGGGTATCTGCGTTTGCAGGCCAGGAGACGATTTTTGCGACACAGAAGAGCGTAATACGCTCCAGGCGTTTTTTCGCGAGACATGTTTTCGCGATGTAACGACGATTTCAACGTCACGGAAGACGGCCACACGGTCGTCTTCCGTAGACGTTCCATTCATCTTTTGATGAGATTCCTGCCGTGACGATACCCCAGGAAAACAGTGATTCTTCGCCTGAAAAAACATCCTCTAACGTTTCCGCCTTCACTGGTCGCCGAAGAAAGAAGAAGACGAGCTTTGCCGTCAAATTCGGTGACTTCTTCTCCACTCGGTTGATCACGATCGGCGGGATCGGCACAATTTTTGCCGTTTCGCTTGTCGGTGTACTACTCATTGGCGTAGCGCTTCCACTTTTCGGTGAGGCGGAATTCGGTCGAATTCGTTCTGGCGATGTGGAGTTTCAGGATGGCAAAATGCCCGTCAAATTCAAGGTTGACGAATACCAGACTATGGCCTGGGCCATGTATGAAGATGGCCGATTGCAGATCATGGATCTGGCCAGTGGAAACGTCATCGACGAACTCCAACTGTTTGAAGACAAAACGCCAACTGCTTTTGACTTTATTCCTGAGGTTGATGACGAAGATGTCCGTCAAAAAAACCTGACGCGCATCACTGTTGCAGTCGGATTCGATGATGGCAGTGCCGAGATTGGCACCATCGGCTTTCGAACCGCTTTTGCGCGACCTTCAGAAGTTCCCGCGGACCTGAGGCAGTTGGGGATTGGCGAAAAGGCGGTGATGAGCGAAGGGGTCGATGAGATTCTCACGCGACTGAACATTGATGCTGACGGCGTCGTACCGACCGGCGTGGTGAAGGTCACGAGCCAGCGGCAACACCGTTTGCAACTTGTTGAAGTGGATTTTAACAACCCGATTCTGTCGTCGAGCAAGCTCGGCAAACAGGACGCCATTACAAAAATTGCCTTTGGTCAACGGGGGCAGGGTTTCGGTCTGGCGGCCTACTCTGCTGATGGCAAGCTGGCTTTCGCGAATCTGCGGCGTCGAAAAAACGCGATTGACCAATCGGTCACATATAAAATCGTCAGTTCCAAAAAGGATGTTGCGCAAATCGAGTACGACTTCGAGAAACGAGGCGAACCGCAGTTTATGCTCGTTCCAACTCGCGGTGACATGATTTATTGCGTCTGGAAAGATGGGCATTGTGCCCGTTTCGATTTGAATCTGGTTGGGACGGCATCTCTGGCTGAAGAGATGACGCTTTTGAACAAAGGGGATGGTGAGGTCACCGCCTGTGATTTCGTATTGAATCGCGAAACTCTGTTGGTGGGGGATTCCCAAGGGAACATCCGTGCCTGGTTCCCGGTTAAACGGAATGCGTCCAAGGCGGAAGTCCGTGGCCTTCAGAATCAGGTGAAGGCGGATCAACTGAAAGCGGAATTGGCGGAATTGACCAGTGCGGTTGAAGCAAAGCCTCTCCCCGAAAACATTGACGAACTGAAAGCCCAAAGCCGGAAGATTGAGAAAGACCTTGCCGCATTGGAAGTCAGGCTGAAAGGTGCGATTGTTTCCCAGGATGGAAAACTGCTGACACCAGTTCATGAGTTGGGTGGAAACAGTGAGTCGATACAGTCTTTTGGCATCTCTGAGCGGACACGACTGGTAACTGTTGGTTATGCGAACGGAACATTCGAGGTGTTTCATGTCACGACCGATCAATTGATCATTGGTCGGAAGGCGTTTGAAGGCAAACCGATTGACTTCATCGTGATCGCGCCGAAAGATGACGGCATTATCGCCGTGAGTGGCAATAAGATGTGGGTTGCCGAGTTTGAACGCGGGCATCCGGAAACAACCTGGCAGTCTCTGTTTGATGAAGTCTGGTACGAAGGATACGAAGAACCCGAAGCGATGTGGCAATCCTCATTCGCCGGTGTGGGACCGGAGATGAAACTGGGGCTGTGGCCTCTCGTTTTCGGCACACTCAAAGCGACCGTCTACTGCATGTTGATTGGTGCTCCTTTGGCATTGCTCGCGGCAATTTATACAAGTGAGTTTTCACACCCCCGCGCAAAAGCAACCATTAAACCAGTCGTTGAAATGATGGCCAGCCTGCCGAGTGTGGTACTCGGTTTTATGGCGGCTCTGGTATTTGCTCCCTTCGTCGAAACCTGGTTGCCGCATGTGTTGGCGGGCTTTCTGATGATGGGATTCGTGTTCGTGTTGACGTCATTCCTGTGGCATCTGCTTCCGTCTGTGCAGGCACTGATCTTGCAGCGTTATCGGTTTGTCTATTGCCTCGTTTTGATCCCCATCGGGATCTTTCTGTCATACCTTGCCGGGCCAATTCTGGAAGAGGTTTCCTTCGCAGGTAACACGACGCTCTGGCTCGATGGGCAAATCGGAACAGGAACCGGTGCCTGGATGATTCTCCTCCTGCCAATCTCGCTGACAATTGTCGCGTTTGTCTGGATGACAATGGTCAATTCCTGGATGCGGCGCAACTCTTCGGGGTGGAGTCGGGGACAGTTCGCCCTGATCAATCTGGTGAAGTTTGGCTTGGGAACGCTTGCCGTATTCGGACTTTCCTGGCTCATTTCTTCGGCATTGACAAGCATGGGGTTTGATCCTCGCGGGTCGTACATCGATACCTATGTTCAACGAAATGCGTTGGTTGTCGGTTTTGCGATGGGCTTTGCGGTCATTCCGATCATTTACACGATCGCGGAAGACGCTCTCTCCACTGTGCCGATGCATTTGCGTTCGGCATCTCTGGGTGCCGGGGCGACACCGTGGCAGACAACGATCCGGATTGTGGTCCCTACCGCAATGAGCGGACTTTTTTCCGCCCTGATGATCGGTTTGGGTCGGGCTGTGGGGGAAACGATGATCGTGTTGATGGCAGCAGGCAACACGCCCGTAATGGAGTGGAACATGTTTAATGGATTCCGCACGTTGGCCGCGAACATTGCAGTGGAATTGCCCGAGGCTGTGCAATACAGCACGCACTACCGAGTTTTGTTTTTGGCAGCGTTGCTACTGTTTGGGATGACGTTTGTCGTCAACACGGTGGCGGAACTTGTCCGCCTTCAATTCCGCAAACGCGCCGTACAGATGTGAGAAGACACAATGAGTTCTGAAGTCGATCAAGTTGCGGGGGAACAGACCCGTTCCGGCCTGGCCAAACCAGCCAGGCCGCGAATGAAGCACAGATCGTCGTCCGGCATGTCGATGCTGGCACATGGCGAGCCGATGGTCTGGTTGACAGGTGGTGCACTGGCGGCCTGCTTGCTGATGATCGTCGGTTTACTGGGAGCGGTTCTCTATTTCGGCATGTCGACTTTTGTCCCGCTGCCGATTGTGCAGGTCGAATTGATCGATGCCGATCCCAATGATGATCAAAAACGCCTGGTGACCGGAGAGATTACGAAAGAAGAGGTGTTCGACCTCTCCGCCGAATCGCTGTTGAGTGAAGAATACGCGGTCGTGAATCGCGTTATCGAAGACACGGTAAAGGCGATCGGCGATGAGAATATCGTCGCCAACCTCCCCACACTGATCGAGAACGACTCTGAATTCGTCCGCAGAGACCTCGTGGAAGCCGAAGAAAAACTTGAGTATTACAACGAATGGATTACAACTCTTGAGCGTGAACTGGAAGAACGAATCGCCTCGGCAACGGCTGGTGGTCGGGCGATTGAAGCCCGTATGGCAAAAATCAGGGCGAGTTCCGATGGTGAAGAGTTGGAAGATTATCGTGCGTCGTTTCAAACATTTCGCGGAAAGCGGAAAGCGTTACGCGCCCAGTTGAAGGGGAACGAAGATGCCATCGCCTATTTCAACGGTCTTACATCGAACTCGGAGAATGCTGCGACGACCAGAACAGGGCAGCCTGGAGAAGGATCTTCGGAGGACGAGGAAGAAGCGGAAACGCCAGATCAGCCACCATCGAAATTGCAGCCAATCTTCGACGCGCCCCGTCCCGCAAAAGTCGCAGCCATAAATGCGTTGCTAAGAGAACAGGCAGGCATGAACGGGGAAAAGACCGTGAAGGCACGTCGGCGAATGTTCCGCACCGGGAACAAAAGCAAGGAAGTCAACCGGCCAACGTTTGAATGGGTGGCGGACTATCAAATGGTACCCGGTTCCGAAGAGCGTCCCGAGTGGACAATCGTTGCCGAGCGAATGGAATACGGGCGCTTTTACGGAGTCCCCAGACAATTCGTTCTGCGTCATAAGCGAACGATCGACACCGAAGAGGAAGATCTGGCATCCATTATCGAACTGTTTGACATGAATTTGTGGCGTGCCGGTCTTGATGACGAAAAGAATGGAGAGGTTCTCAATTCACTTGAACCGCTACGTGAAGAATTGAAGAGTCTGCGTAAGAAAACGATCGACGAATTTTTTAATGGGTTTTCGGTTACCGATAATAAATCCATCGAGATTGTCGATGAAGGCGGTACGGTTGTTCCCCTGGCCAATCGAGACGAGGCGAAGAATTACGTTGAACTGCGCGAAGTCTGGTCGACACCGGAAATCGCCTGGGCCAAATTTGAACAGTACCACGACGAAGTTCGTGAGCGGTTGGCAGAGCGATATTCCCTGAAGGAACACGAATTGGGGATGGTCAGCAAACGCCGCAATGATGCACTGAAGGAATTGCGACGAGAGGAGTTGAAAATCGATGCCAAACTCGCGCCAATCTACCGCGAGAAGCAAATCCTCGAAGACGAGATGATTGCGTTGGAAAAGGTTGGAGTTTCGTCAGATTCTGACGCGTATCAAAAACTCTCCAAACGTTTTGATGAGCTAACGGTTGAAGCTCAGGCGATTGCCAGACAATCGGTCAATCTCCGCGGTTTAGCGCACGACATCAAGCAATATGACGATCAGATCGAGATCATTGATGGACTGATCAGGGAGAACGACCAACTGGGCAAGATGGCAGCCAAACGATTCGGCGAAGATTCTGTGGCTGCTGGAGCTGCTTTGGAGATCGTGAAGAAGCTCAATGAGGAAAAGCAGATCGAACGAAAGCCGCCTGCAGACAAGGTAGCTGAGTTGCGTGCCGACCTCGAAAAAGCACCGGACTATGTCGCCCCCACCGTTGAGCGGTTTTTTGAGGTTCAGCGTGAAGCCGATCTGGAAGATCGGGAAATCAACGAAAATATCGCGCGGATTACCAAAGAAAACAGTCGGTACTTGTTGATCTGCGACACCACCACCAGCCCCGCCCCTGTGACACTCAGTCTGGACAATATCGTACGGGCTTACCCGGCCAATCAAATTGACAAGGCTGAGGCAGTCGGTGTTTATGGTTCGCGCTGGTGGGAGTTTATCTCGGACGATCCTCGTGAAGCGAACAGTGAAGGGGGGGTTTTGCCGGCGATCTGGGGAACGGTCATCATGACCCTGATTATGTCGATTGCGGTCGCTCCCTTCGGTGTTCTGGCAGCGCTCTACCTGCGGGAGTATGCCAAGGCAGGCGTGATCGTCAGTGTCATCCGTATCTCGATCAGTAATCTGGCTGGTGTTCCCAGCATTGTGTTCGGCGTATTCGGTCTCGGTTTCTTCTGTACCGGCGTCGGGAGTTATATCGATGGTGGACCAGAAAACGCGTCCTGGCCTGTCCTGTCTGAAGGCAGGTGGTTCGTCATCCTGGCTGTGTTGGCCGTTGTTTCGTGTATCGCCTTTACACTCAGTCTGTCGGGGCGGGTCAGACCGGGGGCGCATGCCACTGCGACAAAACGTCTGTTGCAAAATGTTTCAACATTTGTCTGGATTGCCGCGGTCTGTATTTTCGCGGCTTTGATCGTGATGGCCCCGTTTTTCCGCGGTTTTTATCAGGCCGATCTGCCCAATCCAACCTTCGGTAAGGGAGGCGTATTGTGGGCTTCGCTGACGCTTGCATTGCTGACTCTGCCTGTCGTTATTGTCGCAACGGAAGAGGCGTTGGCGGCCGTGCCGAATTCGATGCGTGAAGGGTCTTATGGCTGCGGAGCCAGTAAGTGGCAAACGATTCGCAATATCGTGTTGCCCCACGCTCTTCCGGGAATAATGACCGGGATGATTCTGGCGATGGCGCGTGGTGCCGGGGAAGTCGCCCCGCTGATGCTCGTTGGCGCGGTGAAGCTCGCTCCGGAATTGCCGATCGCTCTGGCCGATTTCTCCGGATCGGTCGGTCCCATTCCCACCGGCCCGTTGCACGCAGACCGCAGTTTCATGCATCTCGGATTCCACATTTACGACCTCGGTTTCCAGAGTCAAGATAGTGAAGCCGCTCGACCGATGGTCTTTACCACAACATTGCTATTGATTTTGATCATTGCCGCGTTGAACATTGGCGCCATCTGGCTGCGTAACAAACTACGAAAACGGTTCCAATCGGGCCAATTCTAACCCCTTTTTTTATGAACGCGATAAATGTCCCAGGCCCGGTGAACCTGGATTCCTGCGAGCCGACAACCATTTGAGAAAAGGTGAATCGCACTTATGTCGACAATCAATACAACAGAAGAACAGCAAGGCGTATCTGTGTCTGAAACCAAAACGCCCTATTCCAATCGGTTGGCTGCGATCGCCAGTGGCGAAAAGGTGCCATCGGTGATCCACGAGGCGGTCGCCAGAGAGGAGCACACACTCGAAATCAGTGATTTCAACCTTTGGTATGGTGTCAAGCAGGCACTGTTCGACATCGAACTCGATGTTCCCTACGGACAGGTCACGTCGCTGATTGGCCCCTCTGGTTGCGGCAAAAGTACACTGTTGCGTTGCGTGAACCGCATGAACGACCTGATCGGGACGGTTCGCATTGAAGGCAATATGGAACTCAATGGCGACTCGATTTACAAAGTCGGTGTTGATGTCATCGAGCTGCGCAAGCGGATGGGAATGGTATTCCAGAAGCCGAATCCCTTCCCGATGAGCATTTTTGAAAACGTCGTATATCCTCTGCGGATTGATGGCGAACGGAACAAGGCCGTGCTGGAAGAGATCTGCGAAAAAAGCCTGCGCGGGGCCGCGATCTGGGAGGAAGTCAAAGACCGGCTGCAGGAAAGCGCGTTGAGTCTTTCCGGCGGTCAGCAACAACGTCTCTGCATCGCCCGGGCCATCGCCAGCGAGCCGGAAGTCCTTCTGCTCGATGAACCCTGTTCCGCTTTGGACCCCATTGCCACGGGGAAAATTGAGGATCTGATAGGCGAACTACGGGGCGAATATACAATTCTGATCGTCACGCACAACATGCAACAGGCGTCTCGCATCAGCGATTATACGGCGTTGATGTACCTCGGTCGGCTGGTGGAGTACGGACCGACACTCGACATCTTCACAAAGCCGAAATTGAAAGAAACGGAAGATTATGTAACAGGTCGTTTTGGTTAGGAGCCTTCTGCATTTCGTTTTGGGGAAGGGCCGTTGCTGGAATCCGTTGTTTTCCTGCCAAAAGCGAGCCGATCACAAGGGCTTGACGAGCAATCGATTTGTGTGAATGACATGTCAAATACCGTCGCCAACGATCATCTCATCCTGATTGTATCTCCTGATGCGGAGAACAGCAGGCAGTTGGCAAACTCATTGGATGACTGTGCTTGTCAGGTGGAATCAGTTGCTGTCAGTGATGAGGCACTGCAAAAAGCACAATCGCTGCATCCAGATGTCGTGATTGTCGATGCTTCGGACGGAGAGTTCGACCCTTTTGACCTCTCCTGGCAGATTCGAGCCAAAAGTGACCGATCCCGCGCTCCGATCTTCGTGGTCTCCTGTTGTCAGCCGTCCGATATCGACGCAACGAAAATGGAAACGGGTTGTTGTGAAGAGGCCGCCAACACCCAATGCCTGGAATCGCTGTTACAGCGCGTGACGACCTGCCTGAACCAGCCTTTGGGCAAGGCGGTCGATGTTGTGGTGGCGGAAAATCTGGAAATCGATCGAGGCCGGCATCGGGTCATTGTGAATGGCGAGTTGGTACAATTGACACCCACCGAGTTTCGCCTGCTGTGGGAGTTGGCCAATGCTCCAGGCTATGCGTTTTCCCGGCATGAACTTGCCGAGAACTGCCTCGCACCGAATACGCTTGCAGGCGTTCGCACTGTCGATGCGCACATCAAGTCGCTGCGTCGAAAACTGGGTGAGTGCAGCCGGCTGATCGAAACCGTGCGTGGTATCGGTTATCGATTCTATGAGCAAACTGGCTCCATTACGCACGGTTAGAGCGTATTAGAGCAGTTTACTTTTTTGTGTGGCGCTTCTCGCTCGCGGGAATCTGTATTAGCAGGACGAAAAACGTCCATCGCGCCACGAAGGAGCGTAATACGCTCTAGTACTACAGTTGGATTTCACTCAGTCGGAGGATCGAGTCCCCGGCGTTTGAAGTGGGATTGTTTCGCGTGCCACTGGTGCATTCTTCGCCAGTTTGACCA
>JANQSH010000041.1 GCA_028284145.1 Planctomycetaceae bacterium
CAAAGTGGTTCAGTGAGATGTTGGCCAATTCCGGAATGTAATTTGCCACCTCTCCCCGGTCCACTTCACCGGCCATGCGACCGGCGATTTCGTCGAGGAGGGATTGGATCTCGGTGCGATTAAGCTCGTACGGCATTTGCGATATCCATTTCTTCGGAAATGCCCTCTGTCGGGCCGTCGCGACTTTTTACCTCAAACGCGCGGGTCGTTGTAGCGTTCATCGACTTCAAGCTTTTCTCACGCTGAACGTCTTGCAATGCGGTAAAGGTCTGCGTCGAGCCCTTTCGAGACGTTCGGGCATTTGCTTGCACGCATTCACGGAAGAGTGAGCGGAACGACGAAACTGACGGCACGTTTCTTACGTATAGCGGGTTAGTCAAATTGGCTAAACGGAGTTTTTATGTCTTGTGATCTGACCCGCCGCGCGGCTCTTTCTCTTGGCCTCGGAGCACTGACCGCTGCCGCTATCCCATACGCAGCACGGGCCAATGTGATCTCCTTTGGCAGTGGCTGGGAGCATCTGAAATTTCGCAGCCTTGAGCCCAACACGTTCAACACCGCAGGCAACGCGGTGACCGTTGTTGCCGAAGGGACATCCTCGATCCTCTATCGCATCTTGCCTTCTGACCTGTTTGGCAGCCGCCGTGCCGAATGGACATGGCGGGTGGACAGCTCCGTTCCACCGTCCGACTTGAACGACACAGACAATGATGACCGCAATTTGGGTGTGTTCTTTGTCAATGCCTCCGATGACGTCGCCGCACGCATCCGTCCAGGCACGAGAATTTCCCGCCTGATGCGCAATCGTGATGTGCAAGTGCTGATGTATACATGGGGCGGCGACGATCCGCAGGGCACTGTCATTCCCAGCCCGCAAGCCTCAGACCGTTTGCGCAATATTGTGCAGCGGCTTCCCGCAACGGGCGAATTCCGGGAAAGCGTTGATCTGGCAGGCGACTTCCGGCGGGTGTTCGGTGTCGAAATGCGCAATCTGGTGGCGCTGGCTGTTTCATCCAACAGCGAGAATTCTGGCAACCGTGTTCAGGCGCAGGTAAGCGAATGGGTTCTGGGATAGCCGGCTATACAAAACAGACCTCCAAACCATCGAGTGCATTAGACGATTTGTCCGCGGTGCAGACCTTCACCAATCAATTTCGTCCGATTAGGTGATTTGCCGTGCAGCGATCGACAGCTTCGAGCCCGGAGTGGACCAGACTGTTTTGCGCCTCAGATTGAAGGTCGCTCAACTTTAAGGCGCTTAGCTGAAATTTGCTCGCAATAATATATTAAGTGCATGCGTGATAATTTGACACTTCGTTTGGCGGACGGAAGCGATTGTAGAAATTATGACCGAAACCAGGTTTGTGGTGCCTCCATTCAAGACATGGTTTTTCCTAGTTTTGTCCGTGTGCATCAGCGCATTTATTACTCTGGGATTTTTTGGATTCGTAGAAGCGTATTTGCGCGAGGACACCCTTAGGTCGGCCGAGTTCAGCTTCATACCTGTTTATGGCATAGCAACTCTGCTGGGACTGACTGTGGTTGCAACTGTCATCATGTCGATCCCAGGACTCTTAATTGGAATCCCAACATACATTCTGCTTTCCTCGGATCGCTCAATTGAGCTTCGGCATTGCATTTTCTGTGGTGCTTTCATAAGCACAATTTCGGGTTTTACATTCTTACAGTTCACGGTTTTCACCAGCTACGTTGAACCGTTTGGTCTCTACTTCATGCTGATAATCGGAGGAATCCTCGCTGGCTTTGTCTTCCATCGATTGGAAAAGGGACGCTGGACGTAAGCGTTTCAGATATTGCGCTGTAGCGATCGTCAGCTTCGAGCCCGGAGTGGACAAACGGCCAAATACTGTCATTGTCGAATGTAGTTCGGCTCCAGAAGGTCTTCGAAAAACCATGCAGCCAACTCATTGCGGCCGGCGACATCGGCTTTGCGATACACCGTGGAAGCCTGTTGCCGAACAGTCTTTTCGCGCGTTTCGCGCAACTGAGCAATTTCGCGAAACGAAAGACCCTTCAACATCAACATCACCACTTCCTGTTCGCTTTCCGTCAATTGCCAGGCATCAAACTGCCGCTGCATCACGGATCTGTATTCGTTGGCGATTTTCAAAGCCTGTGGCTCAAGTCTGGACAGTCTGCGCGGGTTTGCCTTCAGCTGTTGACGCAACTGGCGCAGCGCCTTCTGCTGGATCCGATACTCGTAGGCAAAGACCAAAAGCACAAAACTGCTCAACACAAATCGAGCCAAGTCATCGGCCATTTCCGAAAGGGTCTCACCGGCTGCAAATTCAGAGATGATCTCAAACGCGCTGGTGCCAAAAACGAAGAGTACAAAGACCGCAAA
>JANQSH010000044.1 GCA_028284145.1 Planctomycetaceae bacterium
CATCCTGTAATCCTGTCCGTCTTTTTTCGGAAAGAACTTGCGACGGCGGATGGCGTGCCCTACATGGTATGATGTGTTTCGTTCCTGTAACCACGCTTGTCAAACGTGGCACCCAGTTTTTCTTTCTCTCATTTCGCTTTCGTTTCGTGGTTATCTCTATTCAAATTTCAGGATGTGAAAGCAATACCACATCACTATCATTACAATACAATTTCACCATGAATTCCGAATCGATGGAAGCCGACGACAACACACCAACTCGCAGGCACGTCATCTTCCAGGGGCGGGTGCAGGGGGTCGGGTTTCGTTACACCACCACGCGAATTGCGAAACGTCACCGGGTCACAGGAACAGTCCGCAATTTGCCCAACGGAACAGTTGAAATTGTCGTGGAGGGCGAAGCAGAAGAAATTGCACGGTTTCTGGATGACGTCGAAGCTGCCTTTGAAGATTATGTATCCGGACGTGAGGAATCTCCGGCCATCGCGACGGGCGAGTTTTCCAGATTTCGGACCATCCATTGAGGCCAGGTACAAAGGTCGTGGGAAATCTGCACAGGTTTGAAGGGGATCTGCCGAATTCCCTCCACTCAACTGGCATTCTCCGACTTTTCTTCGCCCCTACAACCCGCTAAAGTGGATGTCACCTCGTTTTTCTGCGAGGATCATCCATAATACATTTCTACCAGTTGAGTTTCGCTGTCCTTAATTCACAGTATATTACCGAGATGATGAACCAGTTATTCAACCACACTCTTTTGGCGCAGAACGACATCTATTCACAACTTCCAAGTTGGTACGAATCGCAGGAATTCGGCCAATTGATGTGGATTATTGGCGGCTGCATCTTCGCTGAAATTCTGCTGCTGATTTACGTCTACACCACGCAGACTGGCGTGATTGCCCGAGGGACAACAAAGGAAGCGGTTCGCCAGCCGTTGTTCCTGTTGCTGTTGCTGCTCTCGCTGGCCATCTTTCTGCTCTATTCGGTGTTGCCGTTTTTCTCATTCGGGGAAGACGTGAAGATGGTGAAGGATTGTGGCCTGGCGACGTTATTAATCGCCGGGCTGATACTGGCGATCTGGACATCGAGTACCAGCATTGCTGATGAGATCGAAGGCAAGACGGCGATGACACTGCTTTCCAAGCCGGTGACGCGCCGTCAATTTGTCGTCGGAAAATATCTGGGTATTCTGCACGCGGTACTCGCGTTGTTGATCCCGTTGGGAATCGCCCTGCTGCTGTTGATCTACTTCCGAATCGAATTCGATGCCAGGGAGACACGGAAGGATCTCCCTATGCATCTCATTCTGCGGGACGTAATGCAGGTCTGGCCGGGCATCGTGTTGATCTTTTTTGAAATTGCCATTCTGTCGGCCATCAGTGTGACGGTTTCAACGCGACTGCCAATGATCCCGAACATGGTCACCTGCTTCACAATCTTCGTCGTTGGTCATCTGACTTCGATCCTGGTAAAAGCGGGGGTTCTGAAGGTTGAGTTTGTCGCCGCGACCGCGAAGTTCATTTCGACCGTGTTACCAGCGCTGGAATCGTTCAACATGCAGGCGGCGGTCGCGACAGGAGAATTCATTCCGCCCGACTATTTGTTCAAGGCGGGGTTGTACTGTGGCGTCTATTCGACGGCTGTCATCCTGCTGGCATTTATCCTGTTTGAGGATCGCGATCTGGCCTGATTCGTGAGCAACCAACCGACCAACACATTCACGCGTGTTCTGCCCAAAAATGACCTGTTTCATGGTCACCCACTGCGGGCCATTTTGCTTGGTCTGTGTGGGGCGGTTCTCACCTGCGGACTGCTGTTTCATCTTTATCTGTTGATGGATCTGCTGCATCACCGGGGGCAACTTCCCGCGCACGAAGCTCTCGAATTGAGCGACATGCTCGGAGAAGAGACACCAGTTGCGGGTCTGGCCAACGCGCAGCCGTTGGAAAACGGTGGCCTCCTGCCGACCGTGTACTGGGCGTTGAAGCGACCCTCATTCTGGGCTGGTCCGCTGAAAGCCATCGCGCAGTGGAGTCCGATGCGAACCAACAGTGCCGCCCTGATGGTGATTGTCTTCAACCTTTTGATTCTCGCCATTTTGCGTGCGCTGGTTTTCAGTCGAGTGCGGGCCGCCGGACAACAGACCGGAATTGAAATCGTCTCCCGTTTGCGCCGCAACCTGCATCGACAGGCACTCCGTCTGGGTCCGAGCGACCTTGCCAACAACGAGACAACGTACATTGTCGGAATTTTCGGCCAGCCTTTGGAAACATTGCGAGAAGAGATTTCGTCCTGGGTCGAATCCGTGGCCCGTTATCCCGCACATTTGATATTCGTCGTTTTGTACGCGATGTCGTTCCATGTGCTGGGAACGATCGAATGGCTTCTGCCGTTGGGAGCCTGCTGGTTTCTGCTGCATCGCGAACGACTCCGGGCGGTGGAAACCAAACGAATCGCTGCGGAACGATCTGCCAAGGAACTGAACCTGCTCGTGGAAAGCTTTCACAAGACGCGGCTGGTGCGCGGGTTTGGGATGGAGTCGTTCGAACATGATGGGTTCCAGCGGAACCTTGATCGGCATGGCGAAAACATCTCCAGGATCAAACAGAACGAACGACTCTCCATCTGGCTGGCAAGGCTCATCGTTTTCGTCGTGCTGGCCATTGTAGTGTACTTCATATCCGTCAAAGTCCTTCTCGAACCGCACGATCTCTCCGAAGCGGCTGCGTTCGTAATGATCGTCATTTTCACCACCATGTATTTCCCATTGGTGTTCCTGCGACAGGCGTGGGATTATCGCAAACATGGTTCACAGGTTCTCGATCAGGTCTATCAATATCTCGATCGCGTCCCGGAAGTCAGCCAGGCCATTGGTGCGAAGTTTCTCGAACCACTCTCGCAGTCGATTCAATTCGATAACGTACATTACGGCGTTGGTGCCAATCATTCCCTGTTGAATGCGCTGAGCCTCAAAATCAAGTCGGGGGAAGTCACCGCATTCATCGGGCTCAATGACGCGGAAGTCCGCGCGCTGACCTACATGCTGCCCCGATTCATCGAACCGAATGAAGGCAAGGTCCTTATCGACGGGCAGGATATCGCCTGGGTCACGCTGGAATCGCTGCGCGCCGAAGCCATTTATGTCGGCGGCCAGGATCTCTGCTTCACCGGTACCGTCACCGAGAACATCTGCTGCGGCACCAAATATAAAACGCAGGCCGTGATGGATGCGGCCAAACTTGCCCATGCCCATCATTTCATTCTCAAATTGCCGCAAGGGTACGAAACGATGTTGGGTGAACATGGTGAAACGCTTGATGCCGGGCAGGTTTTTCGCCTGGGGCTCACTCGCGCGATTCTTCGCAAACCAGCGTTGCTGATAATCGAAGAGCCGAGCGTCACGCTTGATGACGATACCAAATCGTTGATCGATGATGCCTACACGAGACTGATTCCCAAACGGACGGTGCTGTTCCTGCCATCGCGACTCTCCACCGTGCGAAAAGCCAATCGGATCGTCATTCTGAGAAACGGACGCGTCGCCGAAACCGGATCGTATCAGGAACTGGTGAAAACTTCGGCATTGTACCGGCATTGGGAATATCTTCGATTCAATGACTTCCGGAATGAGTCGTGACGAACGAACCCGCCCCGCGCTACTCGCTGATGCTGGAACGGGCGATCCGCTGGGCCGCGCAATTTCACAGAAACCAGAATCGCAAAGCGTCGGATGTTCCCTATATCACGCATCCGGCAGCCGTGGCGACCATTTTGCAACGCTACGGCTTTGATGACGACGCAATGCTTGCCGCCGCTTTACTGCATGATGTCGTCGAAGATACGGAATGTACACTGGAAGAAATCGCGGAGGCGTTCCCGGAGGCTGTCACCCAATATGTAACAGCCTTGTCGGAGGAAAAAGAAGACGCAACTGGTCACAAACGACCCTGGCTCGATCGCAAGCGGGATCACATGGCTGTGATCGCAAATTCGGGCTGGCAGGTGCGGGCGATTGTGCTGGCGGACAAACTGCACAACCTGACTTCGATGCGATACGACCAGTTGCAGGGGGAGGAACTGTGGAGCCGGTTCTCGACCTCGCGCGAGCAGTTGTTATGGTATCATCGCGAGATGGTCGCCGCAGCCGCGAAAGACGATGAGCGGTTACAGGAATTGGTAGCAGCTTGCCAGGGTTTGATCGAGGAACTGGAAACAGAGTGATTGACAGATATCATTCGGTCAAAACCCCGCTTCGGCGGCCCATCATTGAATTTTTGGAAATGGCTGCTACAGTAACAGCTTGAGAAATTGCCGCTGTGGCAGAACAATCCCGGGCCGACTGCACCGACTTGGCGGTTCGCCCGGACGCAACTCATTACCATATAACACATTGAGAAAAGTCGGCATGTCGATCACGAAAGAAAAAAAGACCCAGCTCATTAGTGAGTATCAGCGCTCAGACGACGACACTGGATCACCCGAAGTTCAGATTGCGGTTCTCTCGCATCGTATCGAGAACCTGACCGCCCATCTCAAGACTCACGGCAAAGACCACGCATCCCGACGTGGGCTGTTGATGCTTGTCAGCCGTCGGCGTCGTTTGCTGGATTATCTGAATCAGACCGATCCGGAACGTTACCGGGAAATCATTGGTCGGTTGGGACTGCGAAAGTAGCATCGGAACACAGACGCCTCGCGTGCGCGATTGCATCGGCATCGGGCCGACGCAGTTGGCTTGTACCTTGACAGCGAACCGTTTGTGTCAATCTGTACCGGTTCGGTGATGCGCGGCCTGTCAGCGAATTTTGCCAGTTACAAACGTTTGTGGTCCGGGCCGTTGTCTTGTGGATTGAATGCCAAAAGGTTGGAGGTCAAACTCCATGTCACCCTTTTCTGAGCGGAGACAACGCTGAGTCGTACATCTCCGGGACGCATATCATTTGATTGGCGCGTCGTGACAAGAGGCCTGTTGTTGGAAGTTGGAAAACATTTTATTGACGGCAGCGGTCGCGGAGAGCAGCGGCTGCGAAATGAAGGAAATGAACGTGAAGACTATCGTTGAACGTGAACTCGGGGGACAAACACTCAAATTGACGACCGGCGACATCGCCAGGCAAGCCAGTGGCGCGGTCTTTGTTCAATATGGCGATACGGTCGTATTCGTCGCCTCGCAAACGGGTCCCCCACGACCTGGCATCGACTTTTTCCCATTGCAGGTTGATTACCGCGAACGCTTCGCCGCAGCCGGTAAATTTGCCGGTGGGTTTCTCAAACGGGAAGGCCGACCGACGACTCGCGAAATTCTGACCTGTCGTCTGACCGACCGGCCACTGCGTCCACTGTTTCCCAAAGGGTTTTACGACGAAGTCCAGATTCAGGCCAACGTGATGGCCTGCGATGATGAAAACGATCCTTCGGCTTTGACCATTCTTGGCTCCAGTGCCGCGTTGAGTCTTGCTCCGGTACCTTTTGACGGACCAGTCGGTGGCGTGCGGGTTGGCAAGGTCGATGGCGAACTGGTTGTCTTTCCCACGCAATCGCAGATGGAAGAAAGCGATCTCGATCTCATCGTCGCTGGCAGTAAAGATTCGGTGCTGATGATTGAAGGGTTCGCCAACCAGTACAACGAAGAGGACATGGTCGAAGCGATTATGTTCGCGCACAGGAACATTCAGATCCTGTGCGAAATGCAGGAAGAGTTTGTGCAGAAGGCGGGCATCGAAAAGACCGTCTTTGAGCAGCCCGAGGCCAATCCCTTTGAACCAATTTTACGGGAAGAAGCCTACGCCGCTTTGCGGGAAGCCAAGCTCTCGGACAAGAAACAGGAACGCCATGAAAAAACAGACGAACTGAAAGCCTCCTGGATCGAAAAACATTTTCCCGAAGATGCGGAAGAAGATTCCGAAGGTCGCACACGAGGACAACTAAAAGAAGCATTCTACAAGCTGGAAGCCCGAGTCGTGCGGGATCTGATTCTGGAAGGCAAACGGCTCGATGGTCGTTCCTACGCCGACATGCGGGCTGTGACCTGTGAAGTCGATGTGCTGCCGCGGGTGCATGGCTCGGCGGTCTTCACTCGTGGTGAGACACAATCACTGGCGACCGTGACTTTGGGAACCTCGCGCGACCAACAGCGTTCCGATGGTCTGTTCGGCGAAGAGTCCAGCCGCTTTATGCTGCATTATTACTTCCCTTCCTATTCAGTGGGCGAAGTCCGGCCGATACGAGGCCCTGGACGACGGGAGATCGGGCATGGCTGTCTGGCGGAACGGTCCGTCGCGACGGTCATTCCTGAGGAAGAAAAATTCCCCTACACCATCCGCTGCATCTCCGACATTACGGAATCCAACGGAAGTTCTTCGATGGCGTCGGTCTGCAGCGCGACCCTGGCTTTGATGGACGCTGGCGTGCCAATCTCGCAACCAGTCGCCGGAATTTCCATCGGCATCGTGAAAGAATCGGAAGAGGAGTACAAGATCCTGACCGACATCATGGGCGACGAGGATCATTTCGGCGACATGGACTTCAAAGTGGCCGGGACACAACATGGCATCACCGGTATTCAACTCGACTTGAAGATCGATGGCATCAGCGAGCGGATCATTCGCGACACGCTGGAACAGGCGAAAAAAGCCCGCATGGATCTGCTGCGGGAAATGCTTTCTTCCATCCGTCGCCCGCGCAAGGACATTTCGCCTTTCGCACCGCGCTTGCTGCACACGAAGATCGATCCGGAAAAGATTGGTCTGGTGATCGGTCCGGGTGGCAAAACCATTCGCGCCATCCAGGATGAAACCGGAGCGTTGATTGACATCGACGATTCCGGTGTGATCACCGTTTCCTCGTCGAATGGTGCATCAGCAGAAGCGGCGATGGCTCGCATCGAAGCGATGACCGAAGACATTAAGGTCGGTCGCGTCTACAACGGGACCGTCAGTTCGGTCAAGGATTTCGGGGCCTTCATTGAAATCGCCCCCGGAAAAGATGGCCTGTGCCACATCAGCGAACTCTCCGATGGCTTCGTGAAGTCGGTGGGAGACATCTGCAAAGTGGGCGATCGTCTGGAAGTGAAAGTGATTGCGGTGGATGAACAAAACCGCGTGAAACTGTCCCGTCGCGCTGTCCTGGCTGATGCTGCCGAAGCCGAAGGTGGCGACTCCGATGGCGGGAACAGTTCGGAAGGCGACGCAAACGGCGATTAGAGCAGTTTATTTTCTGGTGTGACGTTTCTGGCTCGTGGGGGGGGCTGTGTCTGCAGGGCCAACGACGTCCATCGCGGCACAGAAGAGTGTAATACGCTCCAGTTGTTCACAACGCGAATGACACAGCTTTACCGGTCTTCTGATTCACGCAGGATCCCGGGAACCAGCACTGGAGATGAAGTGGTACGATCAGGAATCAAACGCTTCCAGTCGAATGGAAAACCGTTTCCAACCGGTTGGGTCCTTTTGGCATTGCCACGGACGGTTTGTGAAGAACGGGACAGGGAGGCGACAGGAAACGATTTGCAGTGATGTGAGGCGAACGGCTGTGGCTTCTTTTCTCGAAGATGAAGAACGACAACGCCTGCAGGCGCAATATTCGGAAATTGCGACGCTGGCCGGTGGTCTGGCGCACGAAATCAAAAATCCGCTGTCGACGATCAGTCTGAACCTGGAACTTCTCGAAGAAGACCTGCGTGACGACGAATCGCCTCAGTCGCGGCGTGCGCAAAACAAAATCCACACCGTCCGACGGGAATGCCGACACCTGGAGGAAATCCTCAACGCGTTCCTGCAATTTGCTCGCGTCGGTGAGTTGGAAACCTCTCCCGCCGACCTCAACGATATCGTCCGAGACTTCATCGAGTTCTATCAGCCGCAGGCCAACGACCACGGCATGGAGATCAGTCCCCACCTGGCATCGAATCTACCGGCAGTCGCTGTCGATTCTTCGCTCATGCGTCAGGTGCTGATGAATCTGGTTTTGAATGCGCAACAGGCGATGCCCGAAGGCGGATTATTGGAGTTTCAGACGTACGAGAAGGATGGTCGCGTACAGTTGAATGTGATTGACAATGGTCCAGGGATGGATGAGAAAGTCCGAGCGAAATTGTTTCAGGTCTTTTTCTCCACCAAACCGGGCGGTAGCGGTCTGGGCCTGCCAACCGTTCGGAAAATTGTCGAGACCCACAACGGCAGCATACAATGTGAGAGTGAACCGGGTCGGGGAACGCGGTTTACGATTTCACTGCCGGCATCCTGAATGAGTCATAACCTTTTCTCTTCCCGCGAACATGACTAAAAGTGACGACAAATCCGAAGATCTCTCGCAAATTGAAGTCCGCGTGCTGATTGTGGACGACGATGAAGCACATGCGCAGGCCGTCGCTGAAAGCCTGGAACGGATCGGTGCCGTCTGCACGACAGCGACATCCGGTGAGGAAGGTTCGTCGCGAATCGAATCGGACAATTTCGACATTGTCGTGACCGACTTGATGATGGGAGATGTAGACGGACTCGATATCCTTCGCAAGACCAAAGAAGAACTACCGGAAGCCGAGGTGATTCTGCTCACCGGCCATGCGTCAATCCAATCTGCTTTGGCTGCAGGTCGCTACGGAGCACACACGTACCTCACCAAGCCACTGGATATCGGAGAATTGCGGCAGGCGGTCGACAAGGCCGCCACGCGCGTCCGACTGATTCGCCGCAACGCCGAGTTGAACCGTCGACTCGACGAGCGTTTCGGCTTTGAAGGCGTCATCGGCAACTCGCCGCAGATGAAGAAAATTATCGACACGCTCAAACTGGTTTCGCCCACCGACAGTACCGTGTTGATTCAAGGGGAAAACGGTACCGGCAAAGAACTGGTTGCCCGGGCATTGCATCAGAATAGCCCGCGAAAGAACAAACCATTTGTACCGATTAACATTTCTGCCATTCCGGAAAGCATTCTCGAAGCCGAGTTGTTCGGGCATGAGAAAGGTGCCTACACGGGGGCAGAAAGGGAGCGAGTTGGTAAGTTTGAATATGCCAATGGGGGAACACTCTTTCTGGATGAAGTCGGTGAGATGCCGATGGACACTCAGATCAAACTGCTCCGTGTACTCGAAGAGCGGAAGATCACCCGACTGGGATCGAACGAAGAACAGCCCATTAACGTGCGTCTTGTCGCCGCGACCAATGCTGACTTGAAAAAGGCGGTGGAAGAAGGCCGGTTCCGCACCGATCTTTACCATCGGCTGCATGTCGTGTCGATTTACCTGCCTCTGCTCCGAGAACGCCGGGGCGACATCCCTCTGCTAATGGATCATTTCCTCAAGGATTTTGCCCAACGGGATGGACATCAGGTAGAGGGGTTTTCCCGGGCGGCCCGTCAGGCAATGCTGGCGTACGACTGGCCCGGAAACATCCGTGAACTTCGCAACACGGTCGAGCGAATGATGGTGCTGGATCTCGATGGGGTGCTGGATGTCGACGGACTGCCGGAAGATATCGCAGCACTCGTTGAGGATATGCCCGAGGAAAGCCACAGCGAGATTGCTTCCGGGGCCGACAGTCTGATTGGGAAATCGCTGTCGGAGGTCGAAAAATACTACATTCAGCGGGCGCTGGAAATCACCGATGGCAAACGGGAAGAAGCAGCTTCGATGCTGGGGATTGGCGAGCGGACGTTGTACCGCAAGATCAAAGAATACGAGTTGAAGAATTGACGTTTTTCGATACGCACGGCTCAGATTCTCTCGGCTGTTCACCTCTGCAAACAAAACATGCCCGGCAAACAAAACACAGAAGCGGTCCCGGGGAATCGCTTCTGTGTTGGCGATCGCCAGAATAATGTCAAAGTTCAAAGTAAGGCCGCGTGAACTACGCAGCGATTATCGCAGGCGTCAGCAGTTACCCGAACCACCTGCCGGTTGAATGGCCTGCCGTGGTGCCGGTGTGTAACCGTTGATCGATGTGCCAGGCATGTTCGTCTGCCATTGCACCTGCCGGGTTATGCCACGCTGCTGATAGTAACCGGAATGCTGCTTGGCTGGCGTTCCGATGCCTGGTGACGTTGCGTTCCACTCGGCCAATGCCGCACTTTGTGGGACATGTGGGGACGAATTGCGGTAATCTCCCGCGAGCATCTGGCCGCCGCCATAAGCCGTCTGAGCCGAAGCCGCGTGATTGTAGCCTGACGCATAACTGGAACTGAAGTTCTGTTCGGTCGGTGCGAACACCGGCTCAGAATGCACAGGTGCCGACGAGTGTGACGTTCCAGTGGACTGGCAACCGGTGGCTGTGAGCAACGCTGCAAGACTGAAAATCGCAAAAGCAGTTCGTTTCATTTCATCCCCCTCCGTGATGACGAATGTTGTGGCGCGATGGATCTGGAAGTTTGACGTGCTTCATCCAATCGCACATTTCTCTCTTCGACAGTTTAATACGCAGGGGATTGTGAGATAGATCTCAGAAACCGAAAAAGGTGACCAGATTTTTTGACGCCTGCTCGCATGACATCGGGTTATATCGGTTGTGGCGTTTGTTCCGAACGGACGCAGCAAACCCCCCCCTTCGCGCGCAATGGTTTTTTCAGAAAGAACAGCAGGCAGACTGCCCTGCGAAGACTCAGGTGCTGGGGAGTGGTGCGAAACATCACCACAAACTGGTTGCGAGCCGGAAAATGTTGACAACTTCGCCACAGCTTTATGCGAAAATGCCTGGAATCTTCCACATTTCCTCGTCAAACTTGGCAAAACAAACCATTGAGCCGCCCTGCATGATACAAAAAAGGTATTGAAACGTCTGAAGCAGTTTACTTTTTTGTGTGACGTCTCTGGCTCGTGGGGGAGCCTGTGTTTGCAGGCCAATCGACGCTCACCACGGCACAGAAGAGTGTGATACGCTCTAACCAGATAACCGTAAATTGAAGGAGCAATTGACCATGTCTGTTCAGATCGTTGCTGTTGTGGGAGCCGGAACAATGGGTCGGGGCATCATTCAAGTGATCGCTGCAGCCGGTTTGAAGGTGATTGCTATCGAGCCGCAAGCCTCCCAGCAGGAAAAGGCGGTAGAGGCGATTTCCGTTTCGCTCGACCGTCAGGTTCGCAAATGGACGCGCGATAATCCTGACGTTACACATCCCGGACCATCGCAGGAAGAATTGTTGGGACGAATTCAATGGGTCGAAGAATTGAGTGAAGCCGCGAATGCCCATGTCGTCATCGAAGCAGTGCCAGAGAACGAAGAGCTGAAGTGTACGATCATGCGGCAGCTCGATGCTGCCTGCCCGGAGGATGTCGTACTCGCAACGAACACATCCAGCATTTCGATCAGCCGCATTGCCGAAGCCACCAGCCAGCCGGAGCGTGTCGTGGGGATGCACTTTTTTAATCCCGTGCCAATGATGCAGCCGATTGAAGTCGTGCGGGGTGAAAAATCTTCCCCCGAGGCAATTGAAACCGCCAGTGAATTGAGCAGGCAGATTGGCAAGGCCCCTTACGTGGTCGCTGATCGACCCGGGTTTGTGGTCAACCGTATTCTATTACCGCTGATGAATGAGGCGGTGATCGCACTGGATGAAGGCGTGGCGGATGATCCGGAAACAATCGACGCATTGATGAAAGCAGGTTGTAATCATCCGATGGGTCCATTGGAACTCTCCGACTTCGTTGGGCTGGATATTGTACTTTCAGTACTGGAAGTGCTGCATCGCGATCTGCAAGACGACAAATTTCGCCCGGCGAAAGGCCTGCAGGAACGGGTCGCAGCGGGACACCTTGGGCGCAAAACAGGCAAAGGGTTTTACGACTACTGAACCTCAAGACTGAAAAGAAGAGTTGATGAGGTTGTAAGGAGCAACAACGGAGCGAGTTATGTCATCCATTCCCCCCAACAAAGCCTTGACAAGGCACTACAGCAGGTAACCGTCAGAACATAACTTCACACGATATGCAACACGCGACAGGGAGAATGAAACGATCGCCACTCCCACGATCCAGAAGTGTCACACCAAAGGGTAAACTGCTCTAAACAGCGCCTGGCCAAACGGAGTTGATTCGAGTTCTCAGAACGGAATCATCACCCAAATATGTCACACCGTGCCAGTTGCCGGGCTTCATCCGACTCGTTAAAGGTTCTCTGTCAAAAGCATAGCTGATTTGTGAAACTATCGAATCGTCATCCGAGTTGACCAATCTCCAGGTGGCATACGAACAGAGGTCGGCGATTTGCAAACCCGGAGATTCGTCGGACGAAAGAAAAAACACTGTTTCGATAATATTGCGAACCGATCCCCAGCGGTGTCCATGCTGCTGAAATACGCGATGGTTCTGCTTTATGGCTTGTGACAAGGTTTGCTTGTGAGGATCGGCGACGATAACACCACGATTCGGGGAGCCTTCTGCAAACCGGCGACGAAGGAGCAAGTCGAATCGGCTTGTGAGTGACTCAAAAAGCTCCGCATAAAGATCGTCTCCCGTCTTGCCTGCATTTCGCGCGAACCACCATCTTTTATCTGCGATTACGGTGAAAAGCGAAATCTCGTTCGTCAGCAAATTTGAAACTGTAGAACAGAAGTCTGCTATCATGTTCGTTCGATCTGCTGAACTAAGGGATGCAAATACGTTTCTTCCTTGCTTCAAATCTGCCAAATGGATTTCATCCGGGTGTGGTGCATTGGGAAAGTACTTCCTTATCAAGGCTTGAATGTCATTGTTTACGTGAGGCCATTTTCCCTCAAAAAGTGCTGCCGCACCAAGCAGCAAGTAGTCGGAACCGTTTTGGCCAGGATCACCCGACTCATCCACATAGAGCAAGTACATTCAAACCCCGCTATCCCGAAAACAAAAGGCCAGCTAGGGCTTGAGTTTCCCCAAGACACGAACCGTCTACGACAGCTCTCCCAACTGGCACCTGATATCTTACGAGTAACAAATGGGACAGTCAATATGCTAAATTTGTTCGCAGGTTTACCCCGCACGCGTGAGCGCGATGGCGGGGGCATCGACCAGTGGGAATTTCAAGGTGAATTTCGTTCCCTTCCCGACGGCGCTTTCCACCCGAATGCGACCTTGGTGAGCTTCGATGATTTGTCGGCAGAGTGACAAACCCAGCCCGGTACCACCCTGCCCCTGCTTGTCGGCGGTTTTGGTCGAGAAGAACGGTTCGAAGATCTTGTGCAGTTTTTCGGCGGGAATACCTGCTCCGGTATCCGCCACACTGATCTCGCCCGTCTCGGTTTCGGCATTGGTGATGACCGAAATCGTCAGTTGTCCACCTCCTTCCATTGCCTGCCGAGCGTTCACGATCAAATTGAGCAGCACCTGTTGAATCTGCCCAGCGTTGACCGCGGCATGAGGCTGATCCTCAAGTTTTGTCACCAGGCTGACGCGGTGCATCTGCAAATCTTTTTCAATCAACACGAGAACATTCTTCACCAGATCCGTCAGGCAGATCGCCTCGCGACGATCCCCCTGATTGCGCGCATAGGAGAGCATGCCGGTGGTAATTTTTGACGCCCGTTGACCGGCACTGAGAATTTTATCGAACGACTTATCCCGAATTTTGAGGTCTTTGTGCCTTAACCCCATCTTCGCGTAGTTGATAACTGTGGTCAGAATGTTGTTGAATTCGTGCGTAATCGACGAAGCGAGTGCTCCGACCGAACTCATCTTCTGAGCCTGCATCAACTGCTCGGTCAGTTCCGCGTTTTGCTGTTCGAGTTGGTTGATTTTTGCTTGAAGGTCAGCGCTGGCTTCAGCATCCATGTCATTCTCCTGCGCATTTTTCCGAATTTTGTAGCGCGTCGGGCTAGAGCGCATTATGCTCTTCTGTGCCGCAAGGGACACCGTCAGGCCTGCAAGTATTGGCCCCCACGAGCCAGAGACGTCACAACAAAAAGTAAACTGGTCTATTTGATCATCGGCATTTGCAGGCCAGGTGACGCTCATCACACCAATGTGAGAAGGTGTCAAACGCTTCCGCATCCCTGCATGAAAGGTTCTTCTGTCTGATTATCGGTGGCGTGGGGAAACCACCTGCAGGTCGGAAAATGCCGAATGTGCCGCCGGAACGAATTATGCCGGCGAAAAACGTGCTGTGCCACTTGCGGCAGCTACGCGGGAATGTGAAGCAAGGTAGTTTGCAGCGAGATTGCAAGTGGATCGCACACGCTGCCTGCTTACACAGAGCAAATTTATAGCGGCAAACGAATAAGTGTGGCATCTTTCGATCGGCTAGAGCGTATTACGCTCCCTCGTGGCGCGAAGGACGTTTTTCGGCCTGCAAATACAGAACCCCGCGATCAAAAAGCGTCACACGAAAAAGTAAACTGCTCTATTATCGTTCCAGATGGGGCGTAAGCCGCCACAGATAAAAGTCCGTCGGACTAACGCCAGTGATCGATACAACAGACGCTCCGTCAGTTCATCTCTTTTGCAAAAGCGATGTCGTCCGGATTGCCTCGCGAAAGCATATACGCAATGAGGTCGAGAACCTCGTCCCGGTTTAATGGCTTCAGCAGATCCCCGGGCATCAAAGAAACTTTCGACGGTTGGATTTCGTCGATGTCATCCCGCTTGATGACAGCCATCCTGGAGCCGTCAAATGCGTCAGTCATGACAGTGATTTCCTCGTCCGACTCAGCCACAACCTGCCCGGTGATCACCTTCCCATCGAACGTTGCGACGATCGAGGCACGGAACCGATCAGAAATGACCTTGCTCGGCTCAACCAGTGCTTCGGCCAGATCTTTCGTGCTGAACCGGCCAGCGACATTGGAGAGATCCGGCCCGGTCGCTCCCCCTTCACCATCGAAACGGTGGCAAACGATGCACTTCGCGGCGGCAAAGGCCCGCTTGCCATTCTCGAAATTGCGACCATGCAAATCGGAATCTGCCATTTGAATGACCTCGGCAGCAGTCCAGTCTTTTCCCGGGCCGACCGGTTTCGGCAACTCCGCCTGTTCGATAGTCACCGGGGCCGCTTCGGATCCCAGCAGTTTTTTCATTGCCGCAGGAACCTTTGCCAACGCTTCATCTCGCATATTCCTGATGAAACCTCCATAGCTGTTTCCGCCGCTGCGCTTTGCCGCCTCTTTCAGCCATTGCAGATATTCACGCCGTTGCTCGAGTGTCCAGCCGTAACGCAAATTCCGTAACACAAACGCATAGTGCAGATTCTGCAATTCGGGCTGGTTGGCCAGCATCCTGGCGATCGGCCCGCCGTATCGTGCGTTCCGCTTAATCAACTGTTCCAGTTCCGCCGGCGTCCTGGTTTTGCTTCCTTCGGCCATCAGCTTGAGAGCCTTGTCGATCACTCTGGGCGATTCGACATAAACCAGCAGCCGGGCCAATTCGCGATTGAGGCCTTCATCCTCAGCCGGGAATAACGGATCGAACCGATTGGCCACACCGATTTTCGTTTTCCGAGAGGGTTCCCCCATCCGGATGAATGCCAGCGAATAAGCCCGCAGCAATTCCCGCTTTTGTATCGTATTCAATTGATCAAGCGGAAGTTCATCCAACGCATTGAGCAATGACGGCTGAGCCGAAGAGGCACCTTGCCGCGCCAACCCGACCATCGCATTGATGCAGGCGGTCGCGTCTTTCAACTTCAACGCTTCGTCGCCCCAGATGTCCGTTGGTTGGAACTCGAGTGCGACCCGTGCGGCATACCGCGCAAAGCGGTCGTCGCTTCCCAGAGCTTTCCATACAGCATCGGGAATTGTGCCACCAGCGGAATTCGGTTGATGCAGTGTTTCGAGTTGACGACGCTGCTTCCGTTCCAATTGATGTGTCTCATCGCGCGGATCGACCGTTGCGGTCGACTCGTCACCCGTGTATCGCACACGGTACACAAACGACTCTACCCCGCGGCCACCCGTCATGAAATAAAGATGGCCATCCGGCCCGACAGCGAGATCGGTCAGCGGGAGTGGTGTACGAGAGACGAATTCTTCTTTGGTGGCTGTGTAGCTGGAGCCTTCCGGTTTGGTGTGGATCGCGTAAATCGTGCCGAATGTCCAGTCGGCGATAAACAGCGACTTCTGAAACTTCGCGGGAAACTTTGCACCGTAACCAAATTCGACCCCCACGGGTGAACCGGGACCGATGTTCTCCAATGACGGGAGACTGTCCGGATAGTATTCCGGCCACTTTCCCGTTCCGCTGCGCCAGCCAAACTCGCTGCCACTGGTAGCATGCACAACTCGCGTCGGCCGGTACCAGGGCATTCCCATATCCCATTCCATGTCGGAATCGTAGGCGAAAATTTCGCCATCGGCGTTGAAGTCGAAGTCGTACGCATTGCGATAACCAATGCTGAACACCTCCCACGCTTTTCCATCCGGATCGGTCTTGCAGATCCACCCGCCGGGTGCAAGTTTGCCGCGCGCGTGACCACGGGCATCCCATTGCCGCGGCAACAGCAGGTCTTCGCTCCAGTTTTTGGGAATGGCACTTGTGTAACCTGTCGGCAAACTGGTGTGATTACCGGCGATGACAAACAGCGATTTGCCATCAGGCGACAATCGGATTGCGTGTGGTCCATGTTCGCCTCCACCACTGAAGGATTTCAACTTCTCAACCTGATCGAACTGGTCGTCGCCATTGATATCTTTCGCGCGGTACAATCCCGAACCGGGACCACCATTGGTAACGACGTACAGGCTGTCAAACGCGTACAGCAACCCTTGTGCACCAGATAATTCGATTGTGGCTTTTTGACCCGGCATCGCAAATGTGAGTTTTTCGACTTGCGTCTGCTGATCGGTCTCTGACGCTGGCGGTGTGAGCCGATACAGTCCTGCCTTCCCCTGATCGCTGCAGATTAATCGTCCTTTATGATCAAAAGTGCAACTAACCCACGATCCCTGCGTCTTTCGATCCACACGGTAAAGCAGGTCAATTTCAAAACCAGGCAGAACGTTGAAGTGTTTTGCAGAGTGGACAGGCTCTTGGCCCGGCTGCAGCACGTGTACTTCCTGTGCAACGGGAGGCTGCCTGGTCGTTTGTCCGTATCCACCATTAATGGCGGCGAACAGAATCAGTGCGGGAAACAAAAATCGGAAAGTACCAACAAACCGGGCTTGCATCATGAAAGCTTCAACCTTCAATCGTGGAATGAATTCCAGGAGGGAATAGCGATCGGTCAGGTCAACCAGCATTTATATCTTAATGAGTCAGGGTGATCAACCAGCGCAATGGGTAAGCCGATCCTGCGATCATTGACAATGAAGAATGGCACACGAATTGGAAAAATGACGCACGGATCGGGAGCCTGTCGTGCAGGTCGTTAATCTGAACAAAGGTCGTTACACTGGATGTTCCAATGGGCAAACAGAAGAACAATCAATCTGACGCGATGAAAACAGATGATGGCAAAATCCATTCGGATGTAGCCTGCACCGTTTGTGGCTGTGTTTGTGACGACCTCACGATTGCCGTTCAGAATGGACGAGCGATCCCACAATCGGGTGCCTGTTCAATGGCAGAGCCCTGGTTTGCGGAGTTGTCCCCCTTTCATGGTGATGCCGCTTTGATCGACGGCAAGCCACAGTCGGTTGAGAAGTCTATCGAAAAGGCTGCGGGGTTCCTTCGCAATGCTGTCTCGCCGCTGATTTACGGACTCTCTCGCAGTAGCACACCCGGCCAACAGGCAGCGGTGGAACTGGCGGATCGACTCGGCGCGAATATCGACACCACAGCTTCGACCTGTCACGCTCCGTCAATCATGGCGTTACAGAGTTCAGGGGAAAGCTGTTCCACGCTCGGCGAAGTCCGAAATCGATCGGACCTCATCATCTATTGGGGCAGCAATCCGGCGGTCAGTCACCCACGCCATATCGAACGGTTTGTCGATGCACCGGGTCTGTTTGTTCCCGAAGGACGAGCTGGCCGTCATGTCGTTGTTATTGACGTCGAACGGACTGAAACGGCAGACCTGGCCGACACCTTTCTTCAGGTCAATCGCGGTCAGGATCTGGAATTGATCTGGACGTTGCGGGCATTGCTGGCGGGTGAAAACCCAGAAGGAGAATCGTTTGGCGGTATTTTGCGGGCAGATGTTGTTGACCTGGCCGAACGATTGCAGGCCACTTCGTATGGCGCCCTCTTTTTCGGCCTCGGCCTGACACGCAATGCGCTACCGCACAATAATGTCGAAGCGTTGTTGCGACTGGCAACTGACGTACAACGGCACACGCGCTGTGTCGTGCGAAGAATGCGAATTCCGGGTGATGTCGCAGGAGCCGACAGCGTACTCTGCTGGCAGACAGGGTTTCCCTTCAGTGTCAATTTCCACCGTGGCTTTCCACGTTACAACCCGGGCGAGTTCACAGCCAACGATCTCCTCGAACGCGGCGAGGTCGACGCATTCCTGACCGTCGGCAGTGAGGGAATCGAAAAATTCTCACCGCAGGCACAGGCCTTTCTGCAAACCATTCCGATGATCGCGCTCGACTATCCACTGCAGATCTGTCCGATTTCGCCGAACGTGCAATTCACCACCGCCATCTACGGCGTGCATCGCCCCGGCACGGCTTATCGCATGGATGAAGTTCCCATCCCGCTGCGGCAATTCTCGGAATGCAAGTTGCCCAGTGATGACGAAGTGCTCGCTGCGATCCTTGCCGCACTATAATGGATATGGCAGACTCATCGCGATGGCATGAGCATTCAGTTCACACAACAGTCATTCTCGTTTCAAGTTTGCAAGTGATCGTTCTCGCAAAACGACTTTACTAGAGCAGTTTACCTTTTCGTGTGACGGTTTTCGCTCGTGGGAGCCTGTGTTTGAAGGCCAAAAGACGATTTTCGCGGCACAGAAGGGCGTAATACGCTCTAAATCCATGTCTCTCTTAATGGCTCTCCTGATCATTCAGAAACAAACGTTATATATCACACAGTCACATTCAACAGTTCGGGCCGGTGGTTTCTGCTGCGTTTGCAGTTGCTATCGTCGCATTGACAGGTAATGGTGGCAGCGATTCCTCCAACACACCCTTCGCATTCGGCAGCAGCAGGACTCCCTCAAGAATCATCCAGACCTGTAACACCACCGTCGCCAGACCGATGCCTAAAAGCAAATGGTCGTTGACCCATCCCCACGGACGATTCTGCTGAATCATATTCCACAACGGCCAGAACCAGCCAGTCTGTTCGTTGAAGAGTTGCCAGCCCAAAGCCCAGGCGGGCATGACCAGCATGATCATCATCGGAACAAACGCGAACATCACCGGCTTGTTTCGCCGCCACAAGTAGAAAACCGTCACCATAAACGCCAGGCCAGCCAGCAACTGATTTGTCGCGCCAAACAGTGGCCAGAGGATCAATCCTCCCGTTCCCAACTTCCCACCTGCACCGGGCAGCATCGCCATGGAACCGCCTGAAACAACGGCAACCCCCGTGGCGACATATTTCTTTTCCAATGGCTTCACGTTAATCGTTCGCGCCAATTCCTGAATCACGTATCGCTGGAGGCGTGTGGCGGAGTCGAGGGTCGTTGCCGCAAAACTGGCTACCAGAACAGCAATAATGCCGGTGGCGAGTTTGATCGGAATGCCAATCGCCGCCAGAAAGTTGGCACCACCATCGACGAAGGCTCCCACTTTCATTGACAGTTTGAAGTCGTTCCAGGCGATGGATGAGGCGTATTTGGTGCGCCATGCCTCGACCCCGACCAATGTCGTACCATCGGCGGTTTCCACCCCCATCCCCACCCCTGCACAACAAGCCAGAATGACAACAACGGCCAACCCGCCTTCCAGTAACATCGCACCGTAGCCCACGTACTGCGCATCGGCCTCGTTTTCGACCTGTTTGCTGCTGGTCCCGCTGCTGACAAGGCAGTGAAATCCACTGACTGCTCCACACGCAATGGTGATGAACAAAAACGGCCAGATCGGTGGTGCTCCAGCGGGAATTTCTTTTGCGTCGGCAATAGCGGGGGCACTGGCCATCAAGTCAGCCTGACCTGTCAACCCGGCGACGATCAGCCCGATGAACAAGAGCCCCAGCGCCAGCACCAGTTGATGGCTGTTAATGTAATCACGCGGTTGTAACAACGTCCAAACGGGTAATACCGACGCGATTGCACAGTAGGTGAGCAGAATGATGGTCCAGATGACGATCGAATTCCAACCCTCGGGAAAACCGATCGGAAGATGATACGCCCCCACCCAAATCGCGATGTACATCAAGGCCAAGGCAATGATCGAGGGGATCAACAGGCCGCCACCTTTCTTGTGAACCCAATAGCCAATCGCAATTGCCAATGGGACCTCGATCCAGACCGACAGAACCGATTCTGGATACATGGCGAAGATGGACGCGATGACCAATCCGAAAATCGCCAGCACGATGGTCAGCGCGAAAAAGAGAATCAACAGAAACAGCAAACGAGCGCGGGGTGAAATCAATCGTCCCGCTACATCTCCCACTGTCTGCCCGCGATTACGAAGAGATACAACCAATGCACCAAAGTCATGAACAGCCCCAATGAAGATCGAGCCGAACAAGACCCAGATAAGTGCCGGTAACCAGCCCCAGAAAACAGCAATTGCCGGTCCGACAATGGGCCCTGTACCGGCGATGCTCGTGAAGTGATGACCGAAAATCACCTCTTTCTTCGTCGGGACGTAGTCGACATTGTCCTGAAGTTGTCGACTGGGGACTTCCGCATCGGTGTCGAGATTGAAAATCTTTCTTGAAAGCCAGCGACCATAAGTGTGATAGGCGACCAGATAGCCCACGAATGCCCCAACAGCAATCAGCAAAGTCAGCATGAGGTTCGGTCCAGAAAATAGACGGTGGCAAAAACAATCGAACGTTCTTGAACTTGATATCGGCTTTAACGTAGCCAGGAAATTTCTGCCGCGCGATAAGTGGAATGTCCAAACGGCCATCATAATCAATCCAACCGTCAATGTCGGCATGTGCTTGCCAGGCTTCCCAGGATTTCCAACATCTCAACTCTTCACAATCGATTCGATCGGACGATGACTACGGCATGCCGATTCCAAATCGAAAAACGCAGGCTCCGTCTGCGTATCACCCGACCTGTATTGACCATTTGCCAGGTGTTGGAACACACGGAGGCCAGCGGGTCATCGAATTGTGAAGCAGAAGGCATATTGATCATGCGTTCGGCAGGACATCAAACAAGGCCGGACGCGTTCCAAAATAAATTGAGCGCCGAAACCCGGGATCGGGTTGGGTCGCAAATACAGAAAAGGAGTTCTTGCGATGCTGGTCCTTTCACGTCAACGAGATGAGAGCATTGTCATTGGTGATAATATCATTGTGACCATTGTCGATATTCGGGGCGACAAACTTCGAGTTGGAATCGAAGCCCCTCACGATGTCGCCGTCCACCGGTTGGAGGTTTATGAAGCCATTCAACAGGAAAAAGCACAGGCAAATGGTGAGGAAAACTGCACCGTTGAGATCATGCCCATGCCAGCCCCAGGCAACAAGGCCGCATGAAACGGTTTTGCCCATCGCTCGGATTATCCGATCCACAAAATGGCGGAACCGCATCCGTCACAAGACAACGCACTAATTTTTTTCCATTTTATCCATTTTCACTAATGCACCTAAACATCTCTGCCGATCGTTTGAGTAGAGACGCCTTATGCGGGGAGTTTCCCCACATAAATGCGGCATGGAGCGAGGTTCGTTGCGGATCGACATGATCGTTTTGTCGATGAATTTTTCGCAATGGGCCGGCGTCATGTGCCTTGCCAACTTTTTTGAACACCTCTGGGGGACATTTTTCCCATTGCAGGCACACGGGCAAGCAAGAGGAGAAATCAGGAACAACTTCAAGATTCAGGAACAAGCCGAAGCCCCTCTGGCGGGACGGTGTGCTGAAACGAAAGGCAATCAGCCATGACGAGAATCAATTCAAACGTCGCATCTTTGCGAGGTCTCCGGAGTTTGAACCGGGCCTCCAATTTGCTCGACCAATCACTCACCCGGTTGTCGACCGGTTTGAAGATCAACTCCGGTAAGGACAATCCTTCAGGCCTGATCGCCGGCGAAACCCTTCGTTCGCAGATCAGTGCGATCGAGCAGTCCATCAAGAACAGTAACCGTGCGAACAATGTGATCGCCACGGCGGACTCTGCTCTGGGCGAGATCAACTCGCTGTTGAACCAGATTCGAGGTCTGGTCCAGGAAGGTCTTAACGACGGTGCTCTGTCCTCATCGGAAAAAGAAGCGAACCAGTTGCAGATCGATGCAGCACTTTCCGCCATCAACCGTATCTCGGCCAACACCACCTTTGCCGGGGATAAACTGATTGATGGCAGTAAGTCGTTCACCACAACGATTGCCACAGCCGATGTCAGCAAACTGTCTGACTTCAGCATCAACGAAGCAATTTTCGGCTCCAGCTCAACAATCGAAATTGCCGCAACCGTGACTGCTGCCGCCACCAAAGGCGAACTGACCTACAACGGTGGAACGCTCAGCAGCGCAACGACCGTGGAAGTTTCCGGCTCTGGTGGTTCGCAGGTTCTCTTCTTCGGATCGGCAACGACGACCGACGACATCAACACTGCTATCCAGAACGTTGCCGACGTCACGGGTGTCTCATCGTCAATTACGACTAACGCCGTGGCTGGTACGTCCACATTCAACTCGACGAACACCAACTCCGACGTTGTCTTCACCGATGCCCGAACCACTCAAGGGACAGGTGTCTTCGGCAATTCGGTCGACATCGTGTTTGTCGATCCCGGTGCCTCCGCTTCGGCTTCATTGGCCGTCGCAACCGACGCCAACGGCGACTCGACCATTACGGTCAACCTTGCGAATAACGGAACGGCTATCACATCGACGGCGGCCTCCATTGCAACGCTGATCAACGGGAACGCAAGTACCAACGCTCTGGTTTCGGCTGCTGGAGAAGGTGACGGAACCGGTGTGGTACAGGCCATTTCCTCGACCACACTGGCTGATGGAACCAACGGCGAAATCACCCTCGCCAGTACGAACTTCGGTTCCAACGAGTTCGTCGATGTCAATGTCCTCTCCGGGACGCTGGCCACGTTCGACACCTCAAATGCCGCTGTACGGAGGGATACCGGTTCGGATATCGGCGTAGTGATCAACGGACAAACGGCCCAGACCAACGGCTTGGATGCCTCGATCAAGACCGCTTCGCTCGATGCAACACTGAACTTCGATTCCTCCGCCAACTCCGTCTCCTCCACAGCGACGGTCACCATTACCGGCGGGGGGGCGTTGTTCCAGATTGGTCAGGAAGTGTCGGTCGCCGGTCAGGTTGGTATCGGTATCGATGCCATCAACACTGCTCGACTGGGCGGCATCTCCGGAAAACTGCACGAACTTGGTTCCGGCGGCGGCAAGAGCCTGCTGGATGTCGGTCCTTCAGTGCAAGGTTCGACACTGGTCAACATTCTGGAAGAATCGATCGACAGGGTTTCCACACTGCGTGGTCGACTTGGTGCGATTCAGAAGAACGTGATTGAAACGAACGTGACAACGCTGGGTGTGGCACTGGAAAACATCACCGATGCTCGTAGCCAGATTGTCGATACAGACTTCGCCGAGGAAACGGCCGCTTTGACGCGGTCCCAGATTCTGAGTCAATCGGGTATTTCGGTTTTGGCCATCGCGAACCAGAACCCATCTCAGGTTCTTGCCCTCCTCGGATAATTTCCGATAGATTTGTCCAACAGGTGAGCTTTCCTGAAAGCGGATTCCCCTCCCGGAACAGGCTCGCCCACAAGACACGAAGGCGTCGCTGCTCAATCGGCAGCGACGCTTTTGCTTTGTGAGTATCCATCTTTGGCTCCCGTCCTTTATTTCGCCTGGGAATACTGGTTTTCTGAAATGCCGGTTACCGAATTTTCAATTGATCGAGCGTTGAGCAAGCCGAGGCGAATCGCTAGACTGATGGTTCCGACAGCCCGGCCCAAGTGGCGGAATTGGCAGACGCGCTAGGTTCAGGACCTAGTGGGGAATTATCCCCGTGGAGGTTCGAGTCCTCTCTTGGGCACTGAAATCAAAGGACTTGGGGAAACACACCCTGAGTCCTTCTTTTTTGGCTCAAAATATCGCGGACACAATTTCAATGGAATTGAACTTACATTGAGTTCCATAGCATAGCCCGAAAAACCCAACCTGTTTCGTGATAGGAAACAGGTATTAAGATCGTGCCGGATGATTTCCGATCGCCTCAAAAATGTGTTCGTCACATGAAGAAGCGGAATTGGTAGGGACGGCTGTCGAGTGTCGGCATTTTGCAGATCGTCCGCGCCAAGATGCTGGCGTAGCTCGTCGTGACAGGAAGACGGTCGTAGAGGCCATCGTTGTTCCAATTCATCTTCGTGAGACCGAGAATCTCAGAGCAGACTCGGTCGAAGCCGCCCTGCCCGGCCCATCGTTGAATCAACACGGGAGCCGGAATGCCCTTACCTTCTTTGTAGAAGTCACGGTCACCAGACATAGGGACATTCCCTTGAGTCCACAAGAGTACGGCACGTCCATCAATCTGTAGGAAACAGCTTCGCTTACAAGGATAACGACTCGGTTGGCCCTTCTTTCCCCCGCCCGACGGAGCATTGATCTGCGAGGCACGCCAAGCGGAGCTTTGCTGCACTTGCACTAACCCGGATATTTCATCACAATTTGTGACGAAGTGTAACGCGGACGTTCTCGATTTCACACCCCTTGCTCGTCGTAAAGTGGTCGCTGATTTCCTCGGCGGTCGATTGACGTCCGATGCAGGCGTGCTCCTGCTGAGGGAGGTCGATCGCCAACTCGGCCTGATCGACGCGATCAACAACACCATCCCCGACCCGCGTGATCCCTCCGGCATCGTGCACGATCAGCAAACCATGCTCGCACAACGCATCTTCTCGATCGCGCTGGGCTACGAAGATCTCAACGATCAGCAAACCATGCGGAGCGACCCTGCATTGCAAACAGCCGCTGGGATTGAGCCGGAGGAAGAGAGTCCGCTGGCTTCCCCCCCGACACTCTGCCGACTGGAAAACCGCATCACGCACAAATCACTCGTGCAACTTTCCCAAGTTCTCGTCGATCAGTTCATCGCCTCTTACGACACTCCGCCGGAAGAAATCACGCTCGCCTTTGACGCCATTGACGACCCGGTGCATGGCGAACAGGAAGGCCGCTTCTTTCACGGTTACTATCGGCACTATTGCTTCCTGCCGTTGTACGTGTTCTGTGGCGATCAACCTTTGGTGGCTTACCTCCGACCGAGCAATATCGACGGTGCCAGACATGCCCGGGCCATCACGAAGTTGTTGACGCAATACCTGCGTCGTCACTGGCCGGAGGTGAAAATCACGATTCGGGGTGACGGCGGTTTCGGTCGCTGGAAGTTGATGAAATGGTGCGAGGAAAACGACGTTTTCTACTGTCTGGGACTGATTCGCAACAATCGTCTCGAACGTCACGCAGCCTCGCTGATGGAACAGGCCGAGGATGAGTATGAAGAGATGAGCGAGAAAGTGCGGCTCTTCGGCGAGACCTCGTATGCGGCTGGTACGTGGGATTGTGAACGTCGCGTGATTATCAAGGCGGAACGATTACTGCAGGGGCCGAACACGCGGTTTGTGGTGACGAATCTGTCGGACGCACCGGAGTCGATTTACGATGACAACTACGTGCTGCGCGGCGAGATGGAGAACCGCATCAAGGAGCAGCAGTTGATGCTGTTTGCCGACCGCACGAGTTGTCACGACTTTCAGGCGAACCAGTTTCGGCTGTTGCTTTCGACGTTCGCCTACGTGCTGATGGAAGAGGGATTGAAGAAATTCGCTGACCCACAGAAAGCGTTATTGGCATTGATAGCAGAGAAACGAGCTGCGCTGACCGCAGCGGAGT
>JANQSH010000054.1 GCA_028284145.1 Planctomycetaceae bacterium
ACCCGAACTGAGAAACCATTTCCGCAGAGAGTGCTGTGATCGGCCCAAAGAGACTCCACAGAGCGTGAAAAAGAGCGGACGTTCTTTTTCAGAAGATCAACCTGCGCGCCCTTGACTCACCAAGCCATATACGTGTTATCTGGCGATTACAGTTCGTCGTCAAGCGGGACATTCAATTTTGATGCTACCTTTGCGCCCATTTCGAGCACGATTCTCTTCCGAACCAAATAGTGTTGATGCAGGAGCAAGTGTGCGTCAGTGTCTTTCAGAACGGCATAAAGCTGCGCCAATGCTATATCGTCAGATTCGCGCCCGGTGCTTTCACGAACTAGTAACCGCCTGATATTGGAAAATGGAATCTTGTTTTCGCCTCCATCATCGGTTGGTTGACCGAAGAAGACAATCGGGAGATATGAATACCGTTGTCGAACCGTTTTGAATCCTGAATGGAGAGTAAAAGGAAGCAAGATAAGAAATATTGGAACGAACCAGATCCGATCACCAGCGGGGACCATCAAGATTCCTGCCAAAACCGCAGCGAACATCGCTCCACCGAAGATTGCACCGGCGTAGTGGTTTCGACCAAGCGAAAACGCAACTGTGCTTTCTGTGAAATCGACACGCGTCCAATACCCAGAACGTTCGTAGAGCCAGTCGTGTTTCAGGTTGAGTCTCCATTAGCCAGAGAACGTCTGAGTTAACCGGGCTGCCACGGTTGATGCTCTATTTGAAAACATGTGATCGGCGGCTCCGCGTTCATGCCTTTGTTATCGGGCGTGAGTTGTTTTCCGCTACGCTTTAACAATTGTCATCCGTGTCAGGCAGCGGCTCAGTATTGTCTAAGAGTTCAATCACGTCGGTCGGGTCAGCCGAAAGGTCGCCCTGTTTAATGATGCTGTCGGTTCGGTCACGAGCGACATCGTCTTCACGCATAAATCGTTCGTCACTCCGCGATTCAACACCACACTTTGTCCGCAAGCGGCCACCTCCTGTAAGGAATGTCATCCCAGGATAGTACAGGTTTACGAACGCCTGCCCAGCAACCTCGGGAAGCGACGCGTCGTATCTAGGGTCATTTGTATCATCTACGTGCTGAAATCCATCTAAATGCATCACTTCGTGCAATACAGTGCCGCCGATGAACGCAATCATTCGGCCTCGGTCTCCTCGAAAGTTGCGTCGTCCATGTGCGAATAGTACATCATAATTCAAGTGAATCGGCCCACCGTGACGGTAACCGGGCGATGTATAGCATCCAAACTGGCCTCTCCAGTTATATCTACAGTATGGTGCTGATGCAAAGTTGCGATCTTCAACATCTTGTCGTGTTGGCCCATGAATCCACAACGGATACTCCTCATCGAATCTAAAGTGTCCGTCAGCCAGCAAACGCCGCATATCTGCACCATCAAACCCAACTGCCCCAATGTTGTTTGTGATCAGGTTTGCCTGATGGTGAATTCGCCCGCTCGGGATTTCTCGCTCAATGCGCCTCATTGCCTCATGAAGCAGCGCCGTGAACGAAGTAGAGGCATCACCTTCGACGAATCGGGCGAGATCAAAAGGGGTTCTCCAGTTGACTCCGCGAAACCATTCGTCCCATCCAAGAGTTCCCGATTGCACGCTCATGTTGTGTATCCTTACAGGTTTAATCTTGACCCGATAACGGTCAAATTATCCGCCATTCCGGGTAGCGGTGTCAATTCATGGGCCAGCGATCCACTGCCAAATCAGATACGTGATGTACCCGACAAGCACAACTGGCACTGCTATGCTGAACCAGGTGAATTGCAGTTTGCTCGATTCGCGAGTGACAGTAAACGGGAGATCGTTCTTCCAAAACGTTCCCCAGCCGTTTAGACCAAAATGGTATGTGCGATCAGCAGTCTCGACGGTCAGCATGAAGACTTTGTGGGCCGAGCTTGCTCCCCCATTCCCAAGAGAAGACTGGTTGAACCGCCTGGTGCGGACCCGCATGCCAGGTGGTGTGGG
>JANQSH010000075.1 GCA_028284145.1 Planctomycetaceae bacterium
AGTAACCGCGAAAAAACAACTTGATCAAATTGATATTGCGTGTTTTTCGGATGTGTATGATCTTTCTGCATGCCGAATGTTGAACAGGTTGATGCCATCCGAGAGAAATACGAGGCACTTTCGCCCGTGATGGATGAGCGTGCGCGGCGGCAATGGGCCGCGATCGAAGCGTCGGTGATGGGCTGGGGTGGGATTTCCATGGTGGCTCAAGCAACAGGGCTCGCACGCAATACGATTAAGGCGGGATTGCGAGAGATCGAACATCGCAAGGCGAATCCCGAGGAACCGGTCGAAGATCGGATTCGTCGGCTCGGCGGTGGACGTAAGCGTTTGTCGGAAACCGATCCACAGTTGCTTCTGGCATTGGAGTCGCTGGTTGATCCGGCGACAAGAGGCGATCCCGAATCGCCGTTGCGTTGGACGTGCAAGAGTACGGCGAAACTGGCGGATGAATTGACGCGGCAAAACCATCCCGTGACGGATCGCACAGTGGCTGCCTTGTTAAAGGAAGCTGGATACAGTTTGCAAGCGAACCGAAAGACCCGAGAGGGCCATCAACACCCTGACCGAAATGCCCAATTTGAGCACCTCAACACTCAGGTCAAGACATTCCTGAAACAACGGCAACCGGTGATCTCGGTCGATACGAAAAAGAAGGAATTGGTCGGTGATTTCCGTAATTCAGGAAGAGAATGGCAGCCCAAAGGCGAGCCAGAGAAAGTCCGTGTGCATGACTTCATGGACAAGAAATTGGGGAAAGCGATTCCCTACGGGATTTATGATCTTGCCAGCAACGAAGGTTGGGTCAGCGTTGGAATCACGAAAGATACTGCACAATTCGCGGTTGCCAGCATTCGACGCTGGTGGGACGAAATGGGCTCCACGCGATTTCCGCGTGCTCGAAAACTGATGATCACCGCGGACGGCGGAGGTAGTAACAGTAGCCGAAATCGGCTCTGGAAGAAATCTCTTCAGGAAATGGCAAATGACATGCAATTGCCGATTCACGTCTGTCACTTCCCGCCTGGCACAAGCAAGTGGAACAAGATCGAACATCGCATGTTCAGTTTCATCTCGAAGAATTGGCGTGGACGGCCACTCCTCTGTCACCAAACGGTCGTTGAGCTTATCAGCAACACAACAACAAAAGACGGACTCATCGTTCGCGCGGCCCTCGACGAAAACACGTACCAAACCGGAATCAAGATTAGCGATGATGAAATGGCGAAAATAATAATCAAACAAGCAAGCTTCCACGGTGAGTGGAACTATACAATCAAACCAAAGAAAAAATGATCAACTTATTATTTCGCGATTACT
>JANQSH010000093.1 GCA_028284145.1 Planctomycetaceae bacterium
CGTAAGCCGCCACAGATAAAAGTCCGTCGGATTAAAGAAAGTGAAAGGCTATAGCGTATTACGCTTTCTTGTGGCCGCAAGGAATGTCTTTCGGCCTGCAATAGCAGACGCCCCCCCACGAGCCGGAGACGTCACACGAAAAAGCCAATTGCTCTAGGCACACTTCCTGATCGAAGCATGCTTCATTCGTCTGGCGACAACAAACATATTACCGGACAATCGTGAGTTCTGTATGGCTGTCGTAATGGCATTATCGATGGCAGCCCAATCTGCTTCGGAAGTCGATTTGGCAAGCGTCGTCAGGAATCGATCACCAATACTCTCTGAATCTTCCGGAATCGCTCCCATGACGTCCACGAAGTCGAGGATACCTGGCGTTTCGTAGTGCTCAACCTCGAAGCCTGCCCGATTGAGCAGGTGCTCGACATTGTCGATCGAAAAGTAATTCAGATGTCCGGGCGCTTCAATCAACTCGTGCTCAGGTCCGATGGCCAGGAATTCGATGCCTGCGACATTGGGACAGGTGAAGATAAGACGGCCATTTTCCGCGAGAACGGAATGGGCCTTTGCCAATGCCCGTTCGGGATCGAGCAGGTGTTCGATCACCTCCCACATCACGACCACATTTTGTTCCTGGGGAAGGCCCTGGTGTTGCTCGAAGAATCCCTGATACACTGGAATATCGAATTCCTGTTTCAGGTGATTGACCAATTCGGTGTTGATTTCAACCGCTGCCGGATGCCAGCCTTGTTCCTGCGCCGCTTCGACAAAGATGCCAATTGAACTTCCAATTTCAAGAATTTTGTCCGATTCATTGACAAATGGTTTCATGCGCAGAACACGTTCTCGCATGATATCTCGTCGTGTATCGAGCGATGGCAGAAGCACCTCGCGGTGGAAATACTCCATGCTTTCTGAGCCATCGTAGTAGGTTCCCAGCAATTCTTCCGTGGGAACCGGGTTGACATAGAGGCAGTTGCAGTTTTCGCATCGACAAAAGGTGAAGGCGTCTTTCTCAAAACTTTTCTCACCGACATCCTCACCGCACGCCGGGCAAGGCCGGTGACACTGGTTTTCCTCAAGTTGAAAACGTTCATGAAAGATCTTCAAGTCATCCTGACGGAGTTGATCATACTTGACAAGGCGTTCACGCGGTCGAATTGGATGATTCAACATGGTTCTTCCCTTTCAGCTATTCAGTGATTTTTTGATTCAGCATCGTTTTGAAAAAATATCCGTTTGACTCAGGCCGATTTCCTGTGTTGTTCCATTGAAAGAATCTGGTCGGCGACTCGTCGGGCCGCACCACCGGGACGAGGCAGTGCCTGCCGTTTTTCGGAGAGATGCCGGCTGAAACTGTCCGGAGTCAGTAATTTTTGCATCGATTCATGAATCTCCTCCATTGAATCAATGACCATTGCCCCATCTTCGAATGAGTAATCGACCGTGTGACTGTATTTTGACATTTCAAGAATGAGGACGGGTTTATCCAGGAGAAGAGCTTCATAACCTACGGTCGAAGTCATCGTGATGACGACGTCCGATGCATCAAGTGCATCTTCAAGAGGCTCCGTTCGATCACTGACCATCGCGTTGCGAGGCATGATTTCACTGGCAGGATCGGTACTGCTGGGGTGCAGCCGAACCAGTAAATGCCAGTTCTTATGCTGTTCACAGATTTCGGCGAGTCGGTAACGAATCCGGCGTGGCAGATCATCATTTCCCGGTTCCGGCTGTTCCGCCCAGAGAAACACGAAATCATCGTCTCCCAGACCTCGACGGTTCCGCAACTGGATGCGAGAACCATCAGATTCCTCCCGAGCCAAGGTGTCCCAGGCCGGGTTTCCAGTGACAACCACGCTGGACGGGTTTCTCCCGACAGCAATCATCTGTTGTCGTACATTTTCACTGCAGACGCAAAGGAGTTCGCCGTGTGTTGGCTCCTTGAGGAATTGCATACCAATATGTGGGAATATGCAGATTACGCAGACCGAAGATTTTCCCAGATTACGAGCCGCCGTCATCGCAGCACGTTCCATTCGTGGGGAATCGGTAGACACCACGACATCAGGTGAGATTTCCGAGATAATTCGCTCCATGAACCGGACTGGATGAAGTGCGTTCAATCCCTGTTCCGCATACTGCGATTCAGCGTCGCTTTCTCCGACATCTTCGACAAGTTCGCGATATGATTCGCCCAGATAGGCAATCGACTCATTGAGTGTCAATCCGGAACCTTCGTTGTGATGGTTCTTCGCCAGCATTCGTCCGAATTGTTGGACATTTGGGTCTTCGAGATTGACGAATTCGATTGGGCGGCGATGGGGAATTCCTTCACGGTCGCACACCGGCCCGGCGGTCGTCAGGGCCAGAATGATGACCTCGTGCCCTCGAGCCTCAAGTTCGGCCCGCAGGGGAAGTGTCAATGCGACGTGGGCGCCACCGTAGGTTGTGATGAGAATTCTCTTCGGCAACGCAGGATTCCTCTCCATATGACTGCTGCACATTCTCTGCGAATGGTATTGCGGATGCTCTTCAGAACGCTGGCACAGATACGATGTTGCCGGGAACCCAATTCATCACTTCGAGCCGACTTTGATCGGCAGAAGCGTGAATGGCGATCGGGTCGAACAGCATTCCGGGACCTCGTCCCAGGTGACACCGTTTTTCGATGAATTGAAACGAACTGTCGAACTTGAAAATATGCCCTTGCTGTTTATCAATCACAAAGATGTCATCCCTCAATTTCAACAGGTCGTTGGAAAGGAACACTCCTGGAGTTTGACAGGAACGCCATGTCTGGTCTTCAAGATCCATCACATGGATGCGCGATGCAACCGTCCAATCCATAACGAACAACTGATTGCCAAACCTGCGTACGCGTGACACATTGCGAGTTGGTGCCATCGATATCAGTTTCCGACTATCAAGGTCGATGACCTGGCCGTGACAATCGATGAAGCAGGGATTGCCCTCAATTGAAAACAACAACAGTGCCGGTGCGTTGTGGGGAACAAACTCCGCAGCCTTGTCGCGGACAGTGTAAAGACCGTCCGAGTAATACGACCCGATGCTGAAGATTCCGTCATGTAGAAAGTCCACCTGCGTCGGCAAACCCAGGTCGAGGCATGTTTCATTCCCGCTCTTACAGATGATCACATTAGGTGTGCGAGAGACAACGAAAATCTCCTGATCGTCTGACTGCGCCCAATCCCAGGGACAAGGATAGGGTAATGAGTGTTCTGAACTATCGGTCTCGACGAAATCCAAAGGAACCAGAAGATTTCTCAGAAAGAAGTTCAGTCGTTGAATCGACATCTTCTTTCGCACGTTCGGAGATTTCCCACTGAGAGCATGCACGTAAAGTGTGCTGAAATGGTCTGCCAGATCGCGAATCTGTTGCTGCGACAAATCATCCCACCGACCGTTCAACAGAATTTCCGTCAAAACATCGAGCGACTCCTGATCGGTTGTGTCGAAGGTTGATGAAATCAGAACGTTAAGCAGACGATTCCACTGCTGCCGAATCGATGGCGCGCTCGACACATCCACGTCGGATGGCAGTATGTCGTAGAATGTGATCGGATCGATATCTGTTTCAGGCGGCAAAGTTTGCAATGATTGGTCCGATCGTTCAATTCGACTGGCTAAAACGCAAGTCGCCTCAGAGAACAGGATGTAAGTGGTTTGTGAATCGAATCTTGTGGGGCAAACGCGGCGGGAGTATAGTCCGATTGATTCAAACCCCACAACCCGGATTTCATCGGATTGTGACCTGTTTGTTATGAACGATGGCGCTAACCGGCCTTTTAATTTCGACAGATCCCCCACCATCGTGATTGCTGACGGTCTCAACATTGTTGATATGGAAGAAAAACACCGACATCTGTAATGAGTAGGTCAGGTCCCAGTTTGCTGGCATATCCAGACCGGGTACACGCCCGATGGGTGGTTCCTTTGAATAGCCAAAGTGTTTTATCAACTGAGGGTATTCGTGGTCATTTCCAGGATTCCAGATAATCTGCCCGAAATGCGGCAGGTTCTGTGGGTCGTCCTTCAGGGTGTTCACCCGATAGTCGGAAACGCACATCAGATCCAAAGCCAGGCGAGTCGCCCGTGAAAGCGCTGTGGAATTCGTATACACGACACGTTGAACTTCATCCGTCGACAGATCAGTGCCTCTCGCTTGCCAGGCAAACTCCAGAGCAGGAAACATATAACAACTGCTGGTTACCGCAGCACAGGAAAGACTGCCAATGAAGACAACCAATGCCAGACCAATGGCTGAGTACCTGATCATCCTGGGACGAAAAAACACGTCGAAATACCGAAGCATCAACAGGATCAATACTGCCATTGATACTCCTGCCACGTTCGAAACTGTTGTGGAATACTTGTAGGAAACCGAAGCGGCTACACCAAGTGCGATGAGCGGAATGAAAATGGGAAACCAACTGGGCGATGAGAAATCATTCGACTCCGCTCTTTTTGGTTTCACATCGCTTTTGGACAGTGTTAATGAGATTCCCGCCATTAAGACAAATACGGCGATCGTGTCGGCACGCTCGATGCTGAAAAACATGCAGGAGCTGCCAAAGCCGCAGAGCATCGCGATGCAGGCCGATTTTTCCAGATCATACGCTTGTTTTTTCGGCTTGGCCCGGATGAGTGAAAGAAGCGGGATCGCCAGCCACGCCAGCCATGCCACTCCAATGACAACTCCACCTCCAAGGAAGATGTCCAGGAACAAACTATGGCTCGATATCACAGTGTCCTCACTGACATTTTGACTCCCGGAAAACTGGACACCTCCGGGACCGTATCCGAGAATCGGAAACTCGCTCCATTGTCGGACACCCAGCTTCAGCAACTCCAGGCGACTCGCATTTGACTTGACGAATGAATTGTCATTGGTACCTTCGCCCTGGTTAACGCTTGGTTTGACATAGTTGATGCTGGAGGAGAACACTACGATCGCACAAACGGCAAAGGTGAGGTAATGGAATTTTCGACGCCAGTGCGGCCACGCCAGAGCCAGGTAGACACCCATTCCGACGGTGACGGAGAGAGCCGTTGCACGCGTACTGTTCAAATACAATGCCGCCGCGATCAAAAGGGCAATACCGAAGGAACTCCAGCGAATTGCCCTGGCTGGCGATTGAATTGCCAACGCCGCGAACAACGGTATCAAAAGAAAGTGATTGACCGCACCATGATAATAGTAATTCCCTCGTACTCGAAGGAAATAAGACTCAAAAGACTGAGGCGAAGAAAGGATATACGAATAGTCCCCGCAGAGATGCTGAGTGATGACAATGGCAGCAGCAACACCTCCCGATGCCACGACCGTCCTTAAAACCAATTGAATCTGCCTTCGGGATTCAATTTTCAGAGAAACCAGGAAACAGATGACCCAACACATCCATACCCTCAACCAGTTGACGTCAAAGTGCAGATTTCGCGGCGAAAACGAAGGCATAATGAGCGTTGCAAAACAACTGAAAAAACTCCAGATGCCGAACAGAGATGCAATAATAATCGCGGCACGACTCAACTTATTCTGCCATTCTGTGCCACGATTCGTGTTCCAGCATATTACCGAAAGACATACGACAGCCGTGGTATCCAGTAACGCAATGAGCATCGAATCAAGCATCGGTAGTTGGAGTCCATGAATGTCCCACACCCGATCCAGCAGCCAATCCGTTCCGGTCGAGAGCAAAGCCGCAATGCGAAACGCCTGGAAGACGGCTATCGATATCAGTACCGTCAGGAGAATACGACCAGTGACCTGGAATACATTCAATAATCTCTGTCGGTAGTGCCAAATCACCAACAGTGCTACGAGTCTGATACCGAATCCCCATAGTGGAAACAGCGGAAATGCGATTGCCAGGGCTAAAACGGCAACAATCAGAAACAGCATTGACTGAGGTAATTCGCCCCTGTCTCTCTCGATCTGACACTGGTTCATCCGAGAATGTCCTCCTTGATCATCTTCGGTCTCTCGTTGTTACGAACGCGCTATCGTTTTCAGTTCTTCAATGGAATGACCTTCAGAACAAAATGCTCCGGTTCCATTTGCGTCCAATCATCTTCAGAACTTGACCCTTGAAACACGTGTACTTCCGGAAGGGGATGCGGCCCCTGCCACCACGACATCCAGGGCGTTGGCCGGAAGTGTATGATCGTCAAATGTGTATGTCCAGATTTCGCCCGGCTTGTGAACGTCAAAGTTATCGTGATAGTAGATTCCGTCTCGAGTTTTGATCGCCAGGTAGGGTTGGGGACCAAAGATGGCGCCCTGAGTGACCTTGACAACAAATCTGGGTGACTCATAGGTTGTCTGCAGTTCCAGATCCTGCTCCAGACGATTTGTTCGACCGTTGGTGACACTGCGTGCTGCTGCGGTGGCACCAGAAAAACAGATATCGACACCGGGAAATCCGGGATGCACTTCGGCGATCATTTTTCTCACATATTCAACATCGGGTCGGATATCACGATAGTCATGATTAGCCACCGCGAAAATTGCACTTCCCTGGTCGTCGGCCTCGCGAAACGCCTGGGCAAGATGTTCATGAGTTGCTGTATTGAATCGGGTTCCGACATTGAGGCAGCGGAATACCCATCGTCGACACATCCCCGGCGTCTGATAGTCATCGTGTGAAGGCTGGTATCCGCGCCATGTTGCAGGTGCCCGCCGCCAATCACCAAAACGGCCACCCACAAGATCGGGTTGGCCATCATCACTCCCCTCGTAATACTGATTGGCGTAGTCGAAGGGGATCCACTGTTCGAGAAAGGCGTGAATGTCCGGCCTTTCGGTGTGAAAACCAGGCCGATTCGTAACCGGAAACCAGTTTTCGTCGATCATACGACGACAGAGAATCTGATTCAGAACGTCATACGAATTGACATACGACGTGGCGCATTGCAATGGATTGCGGGAGAAGGAAAGTGGATGAAAGTGCCAGTTGATCTCATCGAATTCACAATGGAATTCCTCCAGGATATCCCGATAGAACCGGAAGACATTCCCATAGCCAGTGTCCTTCCGACGGGGATTGTCCGAATAGCCTGCATGATCCATACAATGCCAACTGTAAACCCAGCCATTTCCGCGTGAATCCACCATGCGATTTCGAAAATTGTCACATAGTGCGTCGGTCAGCATGTCCCGGATATCCGACCAGGACTCGTTGTATGCCAGACATTCCGGAGCGACAACTCGGGCAACGTCCTCTTCGCTCCCGTTTAAGTTGATCTGCTTTTTCTGTAGCTTCTCAAGATTCAATGGTGTCGGCTCGACATCGATTCCGAATATCGATCGAAGGCGCGAAAAAGTATCTCTCAGATCCTCGGTCAGAGGACCCTCCGTGTCGATACAATGAACAATGTGGAGTCGTGGTGGTGTTGACATAGTCCATCTGTGATATTTGATCGCGGTCGTTGTCCGGATTCGCAGAAAAACCGACCATCTCCATCGCTGTCTCACGCAGCATGTTTATTCCCGCTGATGATATCCTGTTGAGCCTGTTCGTAATCGGCGGGGCTTCCTATATCGAGCCAGTATTCGTGGATCGGAAAACCGACCACCGGGCGACCCTGGTTTATCAACTGTTCGATGAGATCAGTCATATCAAACCGTCGGCCATTTGGAATGTACTGAAAACATTCCGGTTCGAGGAAGTAGATCCCGGCATTGACGAAAAACTCCATGGACGGTTTTTCGACGAGCCGTTGTACTCGAGAACCGTTCGACTCAACGACCCCATAGGGAACTTTGACTTCATAGGCGCGGACAGCTACCGTTAATGATGCGTTGTTCTCACGATGAAAGTCGGTCAACGACTGGTAATCGATCGATGTGAGAATGTCCCCGTTCAGGACAATGACGGGATGATCCTGACGCATGAGCAACTGCAGTGCGCCAGCCGTCCCCAATGGCTCCTTCTCTTGAACGTACTGTATCTCCACGCCGAAATCCTGGCCATCCCGGAAGTGATCGACGATCTTCTCCGGCTTATAGTAGGTGCTGATATTGATCTGTTGGATCCCAACACTCCGCAGTTGGTCAACCACATGTTCCATCAGCGGGCGTCCACCGACAGGCAGCATTGGTTTCGGGGTTTCGTCGGTTAGTGGACGCAAACGTTTCCCAAATCCCCCTGCCATTATCAATGCCTGAGGTCGTACATTCGACGGATGTTCCGGATCGTCCAGGATATGCAGTCCAACCAGCTCATTGCTGTTGTTCAACAACGGAAGCTGTTGAATCTGATGGCGGTGCATCAACTCGACGAGTTCCTGCCGTGATGATGAGATCGACGCCACGACCGGCGTCTGTGGCGCATCAACACGTTGATACTGAAATTTCTCCAGAGTCATTTCAAAGGAAATACCTGCCAGCATGGCTCGCCGCACGTCACCGTCGGTGACCGTTCCAACAACATGCCGTTCCTGATCAACGATGATTGCAATGCGACCTTCGGATCTGTCGATCAAAGTGACAGCATCCTGTAGAGAGTCTGATGGGAAGAGACAGGGAAGTTCTGAATTTGTGACCATGAACTCAGTGACTCATTTTTTGGCACGATTGGCAAAGGTACGCAGAAGCACTGCAAACCATTGCCTTTGAGAAAATTAAAGGAAATCAACACTTGTCGGAAAATTGTCGCGAAAACCGTATTCCAAAAACACGAGTCGGGTCAAGACCACTTGAGTTGCCCCACCTGCGGCCCATCCGCAGTTACCGCCATGTCCATCTTGACTTCTGATCGAATCTTCAATAGATAGTCCCGCGTCCATCAACGTGATCACCTCGACAATTGCCGCTTTACTGACAGGGCGACGAAAAGTCCAAAACGACTTCATGTTTGTCGACGCAATTCCTTCAATTTTCACGGGCTGTTCCTGATTTCGGTCGAATGGCGTCGATGGTGACAATGTCGCCCTGGGAGTTTGGTTTGACTGTCGCAGTAACCCAACCGCATTCAGAATCGACACGACATCCCGAATGGGATGCATGGATTGCCGCGCTGGCCGGGTTTTCAGTTGCAACTTCAACTTCATTGATGCAGGTTGCCATTGTACTGATCATGACACGCTGGGTGTTCACAGCCAACGCAAAGGAATCCTGGCGGGCGATTCGGTCGAACTACTTTGTGTGGTTTTCGTTGTGCATCTATGGAGTGATACTGTCATCAATAATCTACGCGGAAGTTCCGTTTACAAATTCGCTGCGCGATCTTGGAAAATACCGTGACCTGCTATATACCCCCATTTTGTGCATTCTGTTCTCTGCGGGAAAACTGCCAATCCGAATGGCAATCCAGTCCTTCCAGGCAGGAATGGTCGTCAACCTGATCGCTTCTGCCTTAATGTACTCTGGCTTGCTGACATCTCATCATGGCGACGAAGGCTGCTCGTATTTCAATAATGAGATCACCCACAGCATCCTCATGGCATTTTTTGCCTACCTGATGGTACGAAACGCTTTGTTTTCATCAGATCACCGCAAAAGAATTATTTCGGCAATCCTTGCGATGGCAGCGTATCACAACCTCTTCTTCCTCGCGGCAGGAAAAACGGGGTGGGTGGTAGCACTCGTTCTGTTAACGTTGTCGTGTTACCAACGTTTCAAAATCGCGGGAGTCGCCATCGGGCTGGTATCTGCTTCGATACTGGCTATCGGGATGTATAGTGGACACGCTGGAATACAAACTCGCGTTGACGGCGGTTTCGCCAATGTGCGGCAGTACTTCAAAGAAGGTTCTCGAAACGCATCGGGACATATGGGAAAACGGCTCGATCTGTTTCACAGCAGCGTAGAGTTGGGAGCACGGCATCCCTGGTTCGGTATCGGTGCCGGCGCATTTCCACTTCACTATTCGGACTACTCCCGGGTCAATAACACTTACTACAGGTCACACCCTCACAATCAGTACCTCCTGTTCCTTGTCGAATATGGCATTGTTGGGCTGTCGATTTTGATTTTTTACTATCTCTACTGTCTGTATGGCTGTCGACATCTTCCCAAGCCCCTGTGTGATCTCGCCGAGGCGGTCACCGTGACTCATCTGGTTGCAGGTCTGTTCAACAGCTCGCTTATCGAATCCAAAGAGGGGTTTCTGTTTGTCTTTTTCCTGAGTGCCTGCTTCAGTCAACTCGGCACAGAGAAAAAGTCATCCTCCACATCTCTCATGGAGACTGAGGTCTCATCACTTAACGATCATCCCGCATGTGAATCACTGCCGATTGGAGATCAACGGGTCGATTCCAATGGGGTCGATCTTTCCAATGGGGCAGATCTTTCAGACGTTTCGCCCATTCCGCAACGTGATCGATGGTCAGCCTGATTCCAATGACCTGCTGGACTGGAGCGTATTACGCTCTTCCTCCATGCCGCGATGAGCGTCGTTTGGCCTGCAAACAAAGGCCCCCCACGAGTCAGAGACGTCACACCAGAAAGTAAGCTGCTCTATTCAGTCGATTCCCTTCTGGCAGGTTTCCTACCAGACTCCCCATCCACCGTCGATACACAGATTCTGGCCGGTGACATACGCGGAAAGGTCGCTCGCCAGATAGCAAACAGCTCCTTTGAAATCCTCTTCGGTCGCCATTCGCCCAAGTGGTGTTCGCTGTTCGTATCTTTCCACGAACTTCTGGTCCTGATTGCGAAAAACGCCACCTGGCGAGATTGCGTTCACTCGAATGTCGGGAGCGAGAACGGTGGCACACCAACGGGTAAATTGGATAACGCCACCCTTACTGGCAGCGTAGGCGGCGGGGCTGCCCATCCCGGTGCCATCGTAAAGCCGAAGATCTGGCCCGTAAACGCCATAAATGCTGGATACATTGATAATGCTCCCACGTCCCGATTTACAAAGAAAGGGGACTGCAGATTGCGTCAGGCTGAAGACAGCGGTCAGGTTGACATCACACGCACGGCGCCATGTTTCGAGAGACTGTTCTTCAAACGGGACGACCCATCCCGGAAGTCCACTGGCACCGACGAAGGCGGCGCAATTCACAAGGACATCCAAACCTCCCAATTCCTCGACAATTTTTTCAGGAAGCGCGCGGACCACATCGTCGTCAGCGAGATCAGCAGATAAACCGGCAACCGGATTTTGAAACTGACTCGCCAACCGGGTCGCGACAGATTGACAGCGCGCTTCTTCCAGATCAATGATTGCCACTGAAGCTCCCAATTCGGCAACCGCTTCCGCCAGCGCCTCACCGATGTTCCCCGCACCTCCCGTGATGGCGACACATCGATCTTTCAGGTCCATTAACTCTTTTACGGTTTTCATTCTGCTGCACGTTTCTGGATGAGAAATTCGGCGAAATCAAAGTCGATCTGCTCATCGATATCAATCGCGTGTTCAACCGGAATCTCAATGGCTCCCACTCTGCCGGCCCAGTAGGAATCTGAATCAAGCACAAAGGATGGGGTTGTGATGTAGAACGCAGTGGATATATCAAATACCGGGGGAAAATCCTGTCGTCTGGCTCCAGGTCGGGGAGGCGGATTAACAAGGCGGACCATTCCATCGTGTTCGAAATGAACGACATTGAACGATGGGTGCCGGTTGGAACGGCTCACAGCGACAACCGTATCTGCCCCACCCTTCAAGAATTGTCGGATGCCCTGGTCAACTTCATCGGCTGTTCGCAAGGGGGACGTTGGCGACAGACTGACCATGATATCCATCTTTGGCAAGTTCGACTCGGAGACCCAATTCACGGCGTGTCTCCATGCCAACCGTTCCGGTGCATCATCGGAGGCAAGTTCCGGTGGTCTCAAGAATGGGACTTCGGCCCCGTAGTCGCGAGCCACTTCGGCAATTTCATCGTCATCGGTCGACAAAAAAATCCGACGGATCCATTTCGACTCCTGCGCTGTGCGGATCGCATGGGCAATGAGCGGATAATCTCCCAGCATTCGGATATTCTTTCCCGGAAGCCCTTTGGAACCTCCTCTGGCGAATATCCACCCATAGACTACAGGTCCTTGTTCCAAATCCACTCTCCTTCATCCGATGCTTTTTCGGCTGCATTGATCAGCGTGAGTGTATGGATGGCCTCGCGATATGTACAACTCTCATCGTCTTCCGTCCCGAGCCCCACCTCGTGCATTTTTCGAAAAATATCATTACGCTCCAGCTTTACCTCGTCCATTTCGCCGTTTTTTACAATTCGGCCTGCTATCAAGTCCAGTTCAATAGACCCTCCATCGTACTGGATTTCACAATTCCGCCGTGTATTGCGATCAAGGTAGTTCACCTGGCAGGCGACAGCCGGGCAGCGTTCCGTTTCCAACAAGAGACAGTATGTGTCGTCCGAATTGATCTCGAGGCTGCTGAATCGGCCCCCCAGGGCGGCAACACGTTTCCAACAGCCGGCAAACCACATCAGATAGTCGAATTCATGGCTCAGGTCTCTCAAGGCTCCCCCCCCACGTTCTTTTCGCGCGGAATAGCTCGCTCGATAGTCTGATCCTGGCCTCCAATCAGGAAGATATTGTCCGACATACGATTGAATTGAAACGAGCCTTTGGCCGCTCAGAATCGAACGAGCCTGTTGAATCAGCGGATGAAAGCGCAACACATAACCAACTTTGACGGAAAACCCAAATTCAACATTGGCGGAAACGACCTCGCTGGCTAATGGCTTCTCGACAAGACACTGGCCGGAAAAACCGCAAGCCTGCAATTCCTGCATTGTTTCCCAATGTTCCGAAGTGGGATTGGCGATGACGACATATTCGGGTGTGAAATCCTGCATGGCATCGGAAAGGGTACGGTAAATGGAAACCGCGCCATCTTCCGCGTGTTGACTGACAATCGCCGTTTCCAACCCCATATCGCGAAGAACATCGAAATGGCGGCGTCCGATTGAACCAAATCCAACCACAAGGCATTTCATGATCTCAGACTTCGCTCAATTGGGGAACTGGCATATTGTAGAAAGACTTTTTGATCGAATTTCCCAGATCTGCTTCCAGCAGATGGGTCACGATGTGTTCGGCAGTATCCGGCTTTTCGAAAGGTAAAGACATTTCCTGAATTCGACGGTTGAACTCCGCGTCAATCGCGACTTCTATCGCATTGACAATGCTCTCCGTGTCCGACGCACAATCAATAACACTCTCGGCACGCACACGACCTTTTTGCCGATCACCGATATTTACAGTCGGTTTCCGAAATGCGGGAGCTTCCAGAATTCCGCTGGAACTGTTTCCAATGACGACTGCGCACAGGTTCATCGCTGAGAGATACCGTTGCAATCCGAGCGACGAGACAGCCAGACAGCGTTCCGGTTGTTTGGCACCATAAGACTCGATTTGCTGATTGATGTGTGACCCGTCCGTATCGGCGTTTGCGTATGTCAGCAAGATCTTGAAATCCGGATATGTATCCAACGCAGCCAGGAGATTTCCGAATTGTTCTCCGGCCGTGGCCGACTCTAAAGTCACAGGGTGAAATGTGACCAGGAAGAAAGGTGCATCGAGATGGAAACGGAGTGACTCTTCCAATACAGGTCTGTCCATCAACTGTGCTTTTCGGATTGTCTCAACTCCCAATGCGCCAACGTCATGGACAACGGCGGGAGATTCGCCAAGTTGAACGATCCGATTTCGGTATTCTTCACAGACCGGAAAATGCAGCACGGACATTTTCGTAATCGAATGTCGAAATGCCTCATCAACGGCTCCCTCTGTCGTTTCGCCGCCGTGTATGTGCGCAACAGCAATCCGGTGTACCTGAGCCACTGCTGCGATGCAGAACGTTTCGTACCGATCACCAAGCACCAGAAGGATGTCAGGTTTCAGACGTGACAGCGAATCGCTGTATCTGGACATCGCCAGACCCATCGATTGGCAGACTCCATGTGAGGAGTCGTCGAACTCAAGGATTGGCACTCGTTCATTGACTCTCAACTGGTCCAAATTGATTTCGTCAATCGTCATGCCGAATTGCTCGGAGAGATGACTTCCAGAAGCAAGGATCTGCAATTCAAGGTCCTGGTTCTCGTGAATTCGGCGTGCGACTCCCCTGAGCAGCCCCCAGTCGGCGCGTGTTGATGTGAAGATACATATCTTACGCATCGATCAGTTCATCCTTTTCGAATGTCCTGCTGGCGGTCTGTCCCACAATTTCGTTCCATAGCATCGGAGAAATGCCTGTTCCTGGTCGTTTTGCGGTCAGATTTTCTTCTGTGAACAACTCTCCCGATACGATTCGTTGTGCAGCGACGATGCTTTTGCGAGCAGTCGCCTTGTTCCTGGACTCGGAAGGAGATGGTCGTTTCACTGCATCTCCCAATGCAATCTCGATATTTCGAATGCCCGTGACCATGGATTGCAATTCGTCCGGTTCAAGCGATGCACGGTGGTCCGGGCCGTCCATTTCTCTGTCGAGTGTAAAATGCTTTTCGATCACACTTGCCCCCATTGCAACGGCAGCGATGGGAACTTCGATGCCGAGCGTATGATCGGAATATCCACACCGAACGTCCAATTCTGCTCCGATCGTCTGCATCGCGCGTAGATTGACGTCGGCAAAAGGCGTCGGGTATTCCGTGTTGGCGTGAAGGATGCAGACGTTTCTTCTTTCTGTACCGGATTGAAGAAGGACGTCCAAAGCGGCGCGAATTTCATCCATCTCTGCCATCCCGGTTGATAAGACAATCTCCTTTCCGAGCGAGCCGATTCTGCACAGATAGGGCAAATTGGTGATTTCACCGGATGGGATTTTCCAGATCGGCATTCCCATGCTGTAAAGCAGGTCAATCGAGGGATGATCAAACGGAGTCGACATGAAAAGGATGTTGTGCTTCTGACAGTATTTCTGCAATTCGTGGTGCTCGTCTTCATTCAATTCCAGTTTGCGAATCATCTCCAGTTGCGACTCGTCTGCATCGGTCGTCTTCTTTTGGTAGTCGGCTTTCTGAGAGTTCCGAGTCACCAGATTCTCAGCCTTGAACGTCTGAAATTTGACCGCATCGGCACCCGCATCTGCCGCGACTTCAACCAACCGAAATGCCTGCTCGATGCAGCCATTATGGTTGACGCCTGCTTCGGCAATAATGAAAACGGATTTGTTCATTCACCTCGCTCCAGCCGTCCTGCCTTGACGAAAGAATTGGGTGGGATCGTCGCGCCGTTCACACAAGTTGCATTACTGCCCACGAATGTTCCGGAACCGATTTCTGCATGTCCGTTGACGATCGCGCCTGTTGAAATGTGACAATGGTCTCCCACAAGTGCATCATGTTCGACAAGAGCCTTGGTGTTGATAATGCAATTCTGCCCGATGTTTGCTCCCGCATTGATAATGGTGTCGTGCATCACAATCGTGCCTTCACCAATGGTGGCGGTCCGCGACACGTAGGCACGGGGAGACTTGATCACGGGAATGGAAAAATCGAGCCTTTTCAACATGGCAAACAATCTCTGTCGTATTTCTGCCGTCTTGATCTGGCCTACTGTGATCAATGCCCAGGTGTAATTTTGTCGCAGATCGCCAAGCTGGTCATCGGTTCCGATTTGATCATAACCTGCAAGAGATTTGCATTCGTCCCGATCGACCAGACCGGCAATGCGATAACGGTTTTCAATTTCGATTACGTCGATGCAGGCCCGACAGTGACCACCAGCGCCCAACAGGATGATTTCGGGCTTGCTCATCGGAGATCGACCGAACTGCTGGGGACGTTGACGACGCGATCGGCAAGCCATTTCGCATTTTCAAGCGAGCCGGCGTGACATTTGCGATACATCTTCAACTCGCTGAGAAGCCCCCAAACTGGCCGGGTCATTACTCCGGCATCGTTCGTTGCTTCGAGAAAACGGTCTCGCTTTGCCTGATCATCCATGACAAGGGCATTCAGCCAGTAATTGGAATGAGCATGGTTCGGTTCAGTGATGAATGTCATATCGGTGTTGTCGAAAAACGAACGGTAGGCATCCGCCAGATTTCGCTTGCACTCCAGAAAATGGTGCAATTGCTCAAGTTGGGCACACGCCAGGGCAGCATTAATGTTGGGCATGCGGTAGTTATACCCGATCTCGTCGTGGTTGAACTCCCAGCGATGTGGCACTTTGGCTGTCGTTGTCAAATGCTTTGCACGCTGTGCCAATCCTTCATCATCGGTGATGATCGCCCCACCGCCTCCGGAAGTAATGGTTTTGTTGCCATTCAAACTGAAAACACCAAGCACTCCATATCGTCCGGTGTGCACGGAATGAAACCGGCTTCCGAGCGACTCCGCTGCATCTTCGACAACCGGAATTCCATACCGATCGCAGATCTCGACGATCTGGTCGATGCGACATGGATGTCCGAATGTGTGCATCGGGACACAAGCTGAGATCGTTCGATTGGTTGCAATGTTGATCAGACTTCCGGTGTGCGAATCTCGCTTTGTTTCTGAATCCAGGAATTGGGTGAGGGCATCCGGGGAAAGGCCAAGAGTATCTCGGTCAACGTCGACAAAGCAGGGGGTTGCGCCTGCATAAGATATTGCATTTGCTGTCGCAACGAATGACAACGACTGAGTAATGACTTCGTCACCCGGCTTCACACCGGCAACTTGAAGTGCAACGTGAAGGCCACATGTTCCGTTCACAGTGGCCACTGCGTAACGGGCTCCCGTGTAAGCAGCGATATCTTCTTCAAACCGGTTGACGAATTCACCAACGCTTGAGACAAATGTTGAATCAATGCATTGTTTGACGTATTCGAGTTCTCGTCCCCAGAAACGAGGCTCGTGAAGCGGGATGAAATCAGTCGTCCGGAAATGCGAACGAATAAAATCGATCACTGCGTCAAACATTGTACAAATCGGCTTTGTATTTGGCCAGATTCTTTTCGTCGACAAACCACTCAATCGTTTTCTTCAACCCGTCATCGATGGAGAATTCCGGTTCAAACCCGGTCAATGAGTGGATTTTGGTGTTGTCGCACCACAGACGAAAGACTTCCGATTTTCCGGGGCGAATGCGCTGTCCTTCAGTGACAAAGGTGACGTCGCTTTCCATCAATTCTTTGATCTTGTTGAGTGTATCACCCACAGAAATTTCGTAGTTGGCTCCGATGTTTACCGTTTCACCGACAGTGTTTTCCGATTCCGCCAGCATCACGAACCCTCGGCAGGTGTCAAGCACGTAGTTGAAATCGCGGGTTGGCGAGACATCACCCAGTTTGATTTCCTTTTGGCCTGCCGCGATTTGAGTGATAATCGTCGGAATCACGGCACGGCCTGATTGACGAGGACCATACGTGTTGAATGGTCGAGCGATTGTAACAGGAAGATCAAAAGCATTGAAAAAACTCATGGCCATCGAATCTGCCCCAATCTTGCTGGCACTGTAGGGCGACTGTGGCTGGAGAGGATGCTTTTCGTCGATCGGCACATATTGAGCAGTGCCATAAACTTCGCTGGTTGACGTATGGATTACACGTTTGCAACCGTTATCTTTGGCGGCCTGACAGATGTTCAAAGTGCCTGTGACATTTGTGGCGACGTAGCTGTTCGGTGCCGAATAGGAATAGGGAATGGCGATCAGAGCCGCGAGGTGGAATACGACGTCAATATCTTTCGTAATCTCACGGCAAAAATGCGGGTCACGTACATCACCACAAACGACTTCGATGTCGCTCAGGTCAAGATCTTCCAGCCAGCCCCAATAGTTGAATGAGTTGTATTGAGTCAGCGCACGGACATTGTGGCCTGTCGTGGCAAGCAATTCTGTGAGGTGCGAACCAATAAATCCGTCTGCACCGGTAATCAATACGTGTGAGTTTGATTCTAGAGTCAACAGTTGGATCCTTCCCTGAATCGATTCTGCATTCCAGCCAAATCCTGGCCATCGACGCCGTCACATATCATGTTTCCGGAAGCACCATACAGATCAGACGATTTGGATGCCTGTCCTCTTGCGGAATATAACAACGACGACAATGCTCGTAAACAGCATGTTCAGCGATGTGGCAATGGCTGCGCCCATTAAACCGCCAAACTTGAGACCAATTGCGAGGAAGATAAAGAGAGAGAGACAACTCGACAACATGATTTTCATGAAGACGCCCTGGTTGCCTGTTACCGTAAAAAGAGATGTTGACGGTCCATTCAAAATGTTAAACGATTGCCCCAGGATGAATATCAACAGGGCGCCTTTACAGGCGACATAATTTTCCCCAAATGCCAGCAGCACGTATTCACCCACGGCGAGTGTGAACAGGAAGCCACACAGTCCAATGGCGATGTTGGCCAGAAAGACGAATCGTGTCAGGCGTTGAATTTTTCGAGTGTCTCCTTTCTGGAAATACTCGGATATGGTCGGATCGGCAATGGCCGCCAAAGCCGTCGAAATAAACGTAAATAGAACGGCAATCCGGCTGACAACCGAGAAGGCTGCGACGTTTTCCGCGCTTTCAAAAAAACCGACCACAATATTGCCCAGACGTGGCAGTAATGCCGTCACCAATAGTGATACGAAAAGAGGCATCGACACCAGAACCCAGTTACGAGTATCCGTCTCGTAGGCTGGTTGAGCTCGAAAAACCCTTCGGAAAATGAGCATCCAGGCCCAAACGGCCCCCACAGCCATCGCCCCTCCATAGGCAATGTATCCCCCCACGGCATTCATCTTCATGCCTGTGGCAAATACGACCACCAGCAGCACAAGAGGAAGGAGTATTTGTGCGAAGAACTGGGAAAAAAAGATCATCTTGACCGCATTGAGGAACCCCTGTGCGACGTAGGTCAGCGAGAAAAAGAATATGATCCAGGATGAGTAGAGCAGGGTGTGCTGTACCGTCTTCGGCAAAAAATCCATCAGAATGTAACCTGCAAGTGTCAACATGATGCTGACAATTGCCGAAGCAATCGCAACGACTCGTAATGACGTCAGTATGAAACCATTTCGGAGTTCCGGCTTATCTTCGTATTCGTAGAGATAACGCAGAGGTGTCGCTTCGAAACCGATCTTGCCGAAAAAGGCAAGAACGGGAATCAGCGAAATGGCGTAGATGAAGTACCCGTACTCGGTCTGGGACATCGACCGGGCCAACAACGCCTGAGCTGTGAACATCAGAGCAACACCACAGATGCGCGTGAAGAGGGAAATCGTGGCCCCCCGAATGATCTTCTTTCCCAGTCCGATGCGTTTGGTGCCATCCGCCGGTTGCGCCGGTGCGAGATCATGCAGATTGGTGTCTGGAGATGTACCGACAGATCCTGTCGCCATGGATTGTTCCAACCAATCAGTAATGATGCCAGGCCAAAAATCAACACAGAAACGTATCGCGACAATTACCGTGTTATCGTTTAACACAATAGTGTCATCAGCAACGCCCGGCGAAAAGGTTCGACAATCTAGGCGGTTTCACAATCTTCGGTCAAGGTGGTTTCGCGATCGGAATGAGTCGTTTCGGCTGAAAAGTCAGGGTTGTGACATTTTATGGCGACACCTATAATCCGCCGCCGTTTCTCATCAGGTTCGATCGAAGGATTCCGAATCAACCTGAAGGACGATTAAATCAGCGGTGATTCACCAATCGTAAGGGCTACTCCCATGGATTGTCAGTCCAGCGAGACGAACCTCGACTTTTTCTTCATCACCAACAAATCCGACCTGGCGGAATTTGTTGATCAATTCGGCATCCGATATGTCATGGTCGATCTGGAGATCCTTGGAAAACGCGAAAGACAATCGGGCCGGAACACTTTGATTTCCGATCACTCTGTTGAAGACGTAAATCGCATCAAATCCGTTTTACGAAATGCGGAACTGGTTGTTCGGGTCAATCCTCTTCATTCAGGAACGGCAGAGGAAATCACCGAATGTCTGGCTGCGGGAGCCGACCTGCTCATGCTGCCCATGTTCCAAAATGCAAATACAGTGAAAGAGTTTTGTGAGATCGTCGACGGGCGTGCGGGAGTGATACCTCTGGTCGAAACTGCGGGGGCAGTTCGAGATCTCGACAGAATCGTTGGACAAAATGGTGTCGAACGTATTCATATCGGATTGAATGACCTGCATCTCGATATGGGCAGGACTTTTCTGTTTGAGCCTCTGGCCGACGGAACCGTAGACATGATCGCGAGTCGATGCCGGGCGGCCGGTGTCCCGTTTGGCATAGGCGGTGTCTCCCTGATTGGTTCAGGTGAAGTTCCCGGAGAAACCGTTTTGGGGGAACATGCTCGCGTGGGATCCACGGCTGCTATCCTGTCTCGGACATTTCATCAGAGTGCGGAAAATCGGGAAGAACTTCAGGGCAAGATCGATTTTCCTGCCGAGGTCAAAAAGTTAAGGAAGACATTCCTTGAACATCTCAACCGATCGGAATCAAACGTAGAAAGCGACCGGCTCAATTTTCGCGAACGTGTCGCCAGTGTTGTTGCCCGCTGTGCCTGAAAGGTGTCAACCAATGTGCGGAATCTTTGGCGGGTTTGACCGCCGTGGAGATCAGTTTGGCAACGATTTGGCCAGAGTCGCCTGTGAGCGCATGCGGCATCGAGGCCCGGATGATGAAGGCATTGCCGAATCTGATGGCGTCCTGATTTGTAATCGGCGGTTGTCGATTCTGGATCTCGGCGGCGGGCATCAGCCAATGTTCTCTGACGATGGCCAGATCAGCGTTGTACAGAACGGCGAGATCTACAACTTTCTGGAGTTGGCCAGAGGCTTAAACTGCCGGACGAAATGCGATACAGAAGTCATTTTAAGGCTCTACGAGAGGGATGGTGAAAATTTCATCCACCAGTTGAATGGGATGTTTGCGATCGCAATCTTTGACCGCAGACATCGCAAGCTGCTTCTATATCGCGATCGAACAGGTCAGAAGCCACTTTATATCCATGATGATGGAAACCGAATGATGTTCGCGTCGGAGATCAAATCTTTGCTCGGCGCCGGTGTTCCAGCAGAGGTGGATCAAGAGGCACTCGATGCCTACCTGACATACAATTTCGTACCTCCTCCCGCCACGCTATTCCGAGGCATCCGGCATCTCATGCCTGGCCATCGATTGACGATCGAAGAGCAAGGTATTCGCGAAGAAAAATGGTGGGAACTGCCACAGAACAGCGAGGCAGATCGTCACGAGTCGGATTGGCAGGATGAAATCATCGAAACTCTCAAGGATGCCATCCGCGTGAGGTTAAGGGCGGATGTCCCTTTGGGCGCCTTTCTCTCCGGAGGAATTGACAGTTCCGCTGTCGTCAAGCTGATGTCCGAACAACTGGAGCGGCGCGTGCAGACATTTTGCATCGGCTTTGACGATCCGCGGTTTGATGAATCGAAATTTGCACAGAGCGTAGCCGACTTGTGCAACTCGGATCATACCTGTCGAGTGATGCACCCCGGTATGCTTGATAACTGGCCACTGGCCACGTACCACAATGACCAGCCACACGGCGATATGTCGTTTGTTCCTACTTACCAGGTCAGCCGATTGGCACGGGAACATGTGAAAGTTGTGTTGACAGGCGATGGTGGAGACGAACTGTTCGCTGGATATGACGTACATCGGAAATTTTTCTCCGATTTCGACCCAACACAATCGCAATCTGAATTTGAACGTTCCTTTGTCAAGGCAATCAGCCTCTTTTCGCACAACGAAAAGCAATCGATCTATTCAAGTACATTGAGACGAGAACTGGCCGAAAGTGACCCGATGCAGTTTGCTGAGCCACTCTTCTGTCCGCTGCGTCAGCACGACAAAATCAACCAGGCGCTTGGACTGGATGTCAAATTGCTGTTGCCCGGCAATAATCTCGTCAAGCCGGATAAGATGGCGATGGCGGTTTCACTGGAGCCTCGAGCGCCGTTTCTCGACTACCGAATGGTCGAATTGGCATTTCGCATCCCTGGCACCATGAAACTCAGCAATGGCGTGACGAAAAGAATTTTGAAAAAGGCACTGGAACGTCACCTTCCTCACGACATCATTTACCGAAAAAAACAGATGTTTACCGTTCCGATTGGTGAGTGGTTCAAACGGGAACTAAAACCTTGGGTCGAAGACCTCTTATTCTCAAAGCGTTTCGACGATCGAGGAATTTTCGACTCGACGGGAGTACGTGAAATGGTGGCAAACCATGCCGCAGGTTCACACAACTATACCCGACAGATTCGTGCAATGATTGCGCTGGAACTGTGGCATCGCGTGTTTGTCGATGCGCAATTTGACCACGCACCGAATTATGAGGAGCTTGGTTTGAAGTCGCCTGTGACCACTCCATCCGATTTATCCAAAGATCGCAATGCAGCATGACAGGCTCTGACGGACTATTCACTCGACGATTGCCGACAGGATGACACATTGCAAAGACAACCCGAAAGAGCAATCGGACAGGCGTTGACGGACCTCACTTCTCGACAGGCGGTATCGTGGCACCGTCGGAGGTGGATCTTTTGACCAGGAGTTACGCGCTGAAGCGAGTTGTGGACATTGCTCTCTCGTTGGCGGGCATCTGTGTTTTGTCGCCTGTCCTGATCGCGATTGCATTCGCCATACGAATTTCCTCACGTGGCCCAATCATCTTTCGCCAGCAACGTCTCGGATTGCACGAGCGACCATTCGAAATCATGAAGTTTCGAACAATGCATGTTGATGCGGAACAGCAAGGTCCCCAGTTTACATCGCAACATGATCCCAGAATTACGAGAGTCGGTCGCGTTCTTCGCAATACGAGTCTCGACGAGTTGCCTCAGTTGTTCAACGTTCTGGGAGGTTCAATGAGTCTGATCGGACCTCGACCTTACGTCGGATTTGAGCTGGAATCGATGAACAAAACCGAACGTCGGATACGAGCAAGTGTCAAACCCGGGATCTCAGGCCTGGCGCAGGTCTCGGGGAGAAGTTCGATTGACCAGGACGATATCGTCCGACTCGACCAGGAATACGCGACAGAAAATTCTTTGAGCATGGACTTGAGAATTGTCTTCCGTACCATCTCGGTCGTTCTACGTCAGCGTGGTACGAACTGACGCGAAGCAGCCAGAGAATCGCATTCCTGAGCAATGCGAGGTTGAGAAAGTTGTCAGGAAACTTCTGACAATAACAGTTCGACGGTTAACGGTGTTGCATGCCACGCTTGCAGCAGGACAGGCACGTTCCAGATCAATTGCAGGCCAGGGGTCTCCAATCCTTTCCTCTATTTGTCAGGACGGCGGACAGATGTCCGACCGATAAAACAGATGATTGAAATCGTCGATTACGGTATGGGTAATCTCCGCAGCGTGCAGAAAGCGTTTTCCCGATTGGAGGTCAAAGCCAACATCACCAACAATGCGAGTCAACTTGCCTCGGCCGAGAAGATGATTCTGCCCGGTGTCGGAGCATTTCGTGACGCGATAGCCGAACTGAAGCAGCGCGATCTGGTCGGTCCGATCAAAGATCACATCGCTGCCGACAAGCCTTTTTTGGGGATCTGTCTGGGGCTGCAGTTGCTGTTTGACGTCAGTTACGAAGATGGCGAATGGGAGGGCCTGGGAATTGTGCCGGGCAAAGTCGTGCGGTTTGAAGATCAACCAGGGCTGAAAATTCCGCACATGGGCTGGAATCGTTTGCACATCGCCACGCCCAATGCACTACTGGAAGGGATGCCGGGCGATGCCCACTTCTACTTTGTGCACAGCTATCATGTGATTCCAACGAATGACAGCTACGTTGCCACACAGACCGACCACGGCGGAAACTTCGTTTCGATGATCGCGAAAGACAATCTGTTCGCGTCACAATTCCACCCGGAAAAGAGCCAGCGATGTGGCTTGAAATTGCTGCGGCAATTCGCGGAGTTGTAACCTGAAACAACGACGTAAAGTCGTTGTCGGATAGTTCAGTTTGACGAGCGGTCTGAGATGATGAAGTCATCAGGAAGCCACGGTAACGAACCCTGCACCTGCACTGCTGGAACAAGCCAGCAGTGGCCCCCTGAATGATGTTCTGCCAGCCGCGTTGTCACGCAACGCAGTCCACACAAATCGAATACTGAACGTTGTGAAAAAGGGGATGTGGAGACATGGCTGCTCAATCCTCCGGTTCGCCGAAATCCTCCTCCCAGGGCAGGTTGCCGACGTCGACATAACCATGGCAGTGCGGGCAGTCCTGTGTCGTGCCGTCCATCGAACTCGGGAACTCCGTCGATTCGCCGCAATCTTCGCAGACCACAGTCAGCATTTTGCCATCATCCGGGCCGGTGCCATCAGTTGCTTTATTGCTTGTCGCTTGATCATTTGTCGCATCTTCGCTCACGGTCTGCTTCCTTTCATGTTCGGCGATGAATGCCCGGGCCTTTTCGAAATCGGATCGATTGACATCAACATCTGGCTTGTTGAATTCGCTGGCCGTTCGCTCCAGGCTGAGGTTCTCGCCAGTCCGATCTTCTACTGCATGTGCCGGGATATCCGCTGCAATGAGAGCCGTGACAATTGCGTGCGCTTCGCGCATTGGTCGTAGCAGTGTGAATGATCACAGGATCGTCAAGGTGCATCGGAGATTGGTACTCTTTCAGGAATTGCCAGACGCCTGAAATTGTGTCTTCACAGCGTAATCGGGAGCAGGCGAAATATCAAAAGAACGCAGCACATTACTGTCAGATTACATCAAACCAATTACATCAAGGTGTTTTAATATAGTGAAAATCAGGTCGGATCTCCCGTTGCTGATGGAATCGCTCCAGGGCGATCTGGTACTATTTGAAATTGCTGAAAAGTTGCAGCATAATTCCCCTTCACGCCGATGACCGCGTGCAAAATCATCCCAATAACCGATTTTACCCCCTCTGTTTCCACACCTGCCAGAAATTCCCATGGCCTCGTCCGCCTGAAGATTGACAGTCAAAATCGCGAGGTTGTTCCGACCCGCATTCACAACAAAAATCAATGAGGAAAAACCATGAGTACAGCCATTGTGAACGTTCACGGTCGCGAGATTCTCGACAGCCGAGGCAACCCGACGGTCGAAGTTGATGTTGAACTGGAGGATGGATCGTTCGGCCGGGCTCAGGTTCCCAGTGGTGCCAGCACCGGTACACACGAAGCGTGTGAACTCCGCGACAGCGACATCAAAGACCGGTATCTCGGCAAGGGTGTCCGAACAGCCGTTGATAACGTCAACGGACCAATCGCCAACGCACTGTTCGACCTGGAAGCGGCAGATCAGTCAACCGTTGACCAGGTGATGCTCGAACTGGACGGCACTGAGAACAAATCGAATCTCGGCGCGAACGCGATTCTCGCCTGCTCACTGGCGACGGCTCACGCGGCTGCGGAATCGAGCGGGTTGCCTTTGTTCCGCTATCTCGGAGGTGTCGGTGCGACGACTTTGCCGGCCCCGATGATGAACATCATCAACGGCGGCGAACATGCGAACAACGCGATCGACATTCAGGAATTCATGGTGATGCCTTTGGGCTTCGATGTCTTCAGCGACGCATTGCGATGTGGCGTGGAAGTTTTCCATGCACTCAAAAAGGTACTCTCCGACAAAGGACTGAGTACGGCAGTGGGTGATGAAGGTGGTTTTGCACCAGACCTCAAGAGCAATCAGGAAGCAGTCGAAGTGATTCTCACGGCGATCGAGAAGGCGGGCTACACACCGGGTGATCAGGTGAAAATCGCCCTCGATTGTGCCAGTACCGAATTCTTTGATACCGACAGGAATCTCTACTCCCTGGATGGCAAGGAACTCGATCCGGATGGCATGGTGGGTCTGCTGGCAGAATGGGTCGAGAAGTTTCCCATTTGCTCGATTGAAGATGGCTGCTCCGAAGACGACTGGGATGGCTGGAAAAAGCTGACTTCTGCGATCGGTGACAAATGCCAGCTGGTAGGCGACGACCTGTTCGTGACCAATGTCAAACGGCTGCAGGACGGGATCGATCAGGGCGTGGGGAACAGCATTCTGGTGAAGGTGAATCAGATTGGTTCGCTGACCGAAACCATTAATGCAGTTCAATTGGCAAATCAGCATGGATATACAGCTGTAATGAGCCATCGTTCGGGTGAAACCGAAGATACCACTATTGCAGATTTGGCAGTCGCGTTGAATACAGGTCAAATTAAGACCGGTTCTGCCAGTCGTACCGATCGTATCTGCAAATACAATCAGTTGCTGCGGATTGAGGAGTTCCTGGGTTCAGCCGCAAGCTATGGCGGGACGATCTAACACCATACGAACCTGACGATGGTGAGAATCTGCTGCACTCTCACCGGTCGGCATGGGTGTGCCAGGGACCACAGGTTTGTATACGCCTTGTTCGCACAACATGGCACGCTGCCTTACAAAAGCCCATGGGGGAAACTCCATGGGCTTTCGTTTTTGAGCGTCACTACCTGTTTTATCCAATCCAACATACTGGAAGGGGATATGGGGATCAGGGAGATTGAGGAATGATTGAGATGAAAACGGAACCGATTGGAAGATGGGATGAATTGACGGCGTGAATCATTGAATGCGTGATTTCCGTTCATCAGGTTTTGGGGCCGGGCTTTATCGGACGTGTTTACCACAATGCCTTGATCCTGGAATTCTCTGCACAAGGGATTCGTTCGGAAACCGAAAAAGAAGTCAGAATTTTCTTTCGGAACAAATGTGTTGTGAGAACACATCGACTCGACATCGTTGTTGAAGAGGCTGTCGTGTTGGAATTGAAAACGGTCGACGATCTCAGTCGTGCACATTACGCTCAATTGAGGTCATACTTAAAAGCCTCGAGACTGACGACTGGAATGTTGATCAACTTTTCGCCCCCCCAAGGCTGACTATCGTCGAGTCGATATATGACTTCCTCATCCCCGACATCTCCACTAAAGAAGGTGTGAGTACTTCGCAGGGCAACGAGTGGTTTGGAACCAAAATGTCACTTGCCATGAAGAAAACCAAACGAGAAAAACGACAAAGCCGACGGGCATGGATGGTTGCCATTGCCTTCTGGGGCAATCTCGTTTTCGCCGTGCTGATTTACGCCAGTGTTGCACTCTCGCCAAAAATGATTTCGTACTTTGACTTGAAACAACAGTGGTACGAAAATCAATCGAAACTCGTCACACGCGAACAGCAGGTCCTTTATCTTAATCGAGTGGTCACCGCCCTGGAGACCGATCCCGAGTTCGCCCAGGAACTGGCCCGAAACGACTTCGACAGATCCCGTCCGGGGTATGAACATCTTCCCGTTGCCCCGGAGCTGACACTCGACGCCCGATCGATGGCGGCGTTTGACGTCCCGGAAGAGGAAAGCCGCCCCTGGTATTATCCGATTCTGAAGATCCTTGCGACGAAAAAGAAAGTCCGCATGATCCTGCTTGGTTTTGCCTGCGGTTTAATGCTCTTCTCGTTCGTCTTTCTGCATGAAAGCCATATCGACCAGTTGCGTGTGATGAAGATTCAAACGTTTCGCATGGTTCATCGCTGCATGGGACGGTATAAAGCATCCAGTTGAAGCATGGCACGCTCCAGGGGTTCGTGTTCAACCCGATGTTTCTCAGGTCAGTGCTCCTGCCTGCCGTTTGTCTGTGAGGGAAAAAGGGATGACAGGATGTCAATTCAGAACTGCGTTGTGTGGCAACGCTCCGTCGCTACGTGATTTCACAAGATGGCTGAGCCCAAATTGAAGGCCGACGAAAATAAGCCACTCGTCATCGAACTGAAACAGGCAATCCCGGTTTAAGTTTTTGCATTCAAGCCGAAGGCATCGCGCAGATCGGTGATGTCCGATTCGGTCATCACCGAGACGTCGCCAATCGATTGGGCGTTGATGACTGCCTCGGCTGTTGATTCCAGCACTTCCAGCCGGTCGAACGCATCGAGCACACTCGAACCGGTCACGAGGACGCCATCATTTTCCAGAATGGCCGCGGGAGTTTCGGCTGAAACGTATTCCGAGATGCTGCCGTCGTTCTCATATTGCACTCCATACGGTACACGATGCACATCGCGCAGGAAGACATAACTCTCGGGAATCGTGCGGACATCAAATTCGGATTCCGTCACACTGAAGGCCGTCGCGTTAACAGGATGAGCAAAGACAATTGCCTGCACATGCGGATGATTGCGGTAAATCGCCTGATGCGCGAAGACGGCTCGGCTCGCTTTTTTCCCAGCTTCTCGCTGGTCACCATTAACCAGCACGAAATCGTCGATTTCCAACGCCTCCCGATCCTGCTGTGTCGGAGTAATGAGGAAGGCGTTGTCCCCCACACGGGCGGAAAAACTCCCCTCGGTGCTGATCAGTAATCGTTGCCGGCATCCGCGACGAACAAACTCCCGAAGCTGCCGCCGGAGTTCTTTCTCATCGCTCGTTGCCGGTGATGGTTCGACGCCATCCAGTGCCACACTGCGATTGTGAGCCTGGTCGAGTTGAAGCTGCGTCAAGTATTGCACGTCACCCAACTGGTTGCCCTTGATGATCGTCTTGGCGGCAAACTCGAAAGCTTCAAACCGCTGAAACGCATGCGCGAGTGACTTCCCACCGACAACCACGCCATGGTTTTCCAGAATGACGCTGTCACAGGTTTGAAAAACGTCCGCGATATTCTGCCCCAGCTGATCGCTGCCCGGCAGCGCGTACGGAGCAAAACCAGTTCGACCACAAACCGAATTCGCCTGGTGAAATAAACGCGTGTCTGGTGTCTGGCCGCAAATGCTGAATGCCACCAATGCAACAGGATGTGCATGCACGATCGCTTTGATATCGGGCCTGGTGTCATAGATAGCCTGATGGAATGGAAATTCGGAAGAGGGGGGATGAAGACCTTCCACCGATGAGTCTGCCTTCACGCAGACGATGTCTTTCCTCGTCAAACTCCCCTTATCTACTCGTGCCGGAGAAATCCAGATGTCCTCGTTTTCGTCACGAATCGAAAGATTTCCTCCGGAAGTGGTTGTCATGCGATAGCGATAGATGCGTTCCATCGTCTGCATGATTTCGTCGCGAGGGTGTGAAAGTGGTCTGGTCATCGTGCATTCGATTCCGGTGTAAAGGCATACTCGGATTGAAAACGTTTCCGGCTTTTCAGCGATAACGCCGTGTTGCAGTTTTTCGTGCGTCTCGATTCCGGCGAATATATCCTGTTCCTCGATACACCACCACGAACGCAGACGTGCCTGGCGAAAGATGTAACGGGAATACGGGGATGAATGTCCGACCGAATTTGCCTTCTCCCGATCTTTATGATCTTCCCCGGAAAAAGTGAACAGTGAATCGATTCAAAAAAGGGAATGAGGTTTCCGCAAGTGCTTGTCCTCGGAAATCACCAGCAATTCAGAAATCACCAACCAGTGCCGCGACTGAGTTCTTTGCTTCTTTATTTATCACCGGTCTGTCTATCGCCAGAGACTGGCGAGCGACCAATAAACTGCTCCGACGAAGGCAGAACTCAACACAACGCTGCGGTCCGGAACAGCGCCCGACTCTCGAGCTCGTTCAGGCTGAGGCAACACGACGACGAAGGCAGACAGACCCGGCTGTAAAAGCGATCAATGTAATCGATCACGCTGGTGTCGCCTGCTCGAACGTTCCATACTGGTTGTGCTGCACCTCCTCGACTTTGAAACTGCTTTGAAACTGCGAAAGAAACTTCCCCCCGGCGCCTTACACATGTCACATTCGCCGGTTCACTCTGCCGGAAAGACCGCGCGCTCCACAATGTGACAGATCATGTGTTCGATCGCCAAATGGCTTTCCTGAATGTACTGCGTGAAATCACTTGGTACAGAAATCGCAACGTCGACCATCGTCTTCAGTTTGCCGCCGGAACCGCACAGGATGATCGTTTTCATTCCACGGTTTCTCGCGGCTTCGACAGCGAGAACGACGTTCTGCGAATTGCCGCTGGTGCTGATGCCCAGTAGCACGTCTCCGTCTCGGCCCAGCGCTTCCACCTGGCGTGCGAAGAGTCCGTCAAATCCGAAGTCATTCGGGTAGGCGGTCAGAAACGATGTGTCGGTCGTCAAAGCAATCGCCGGCAGCGCCGGTCGTGGAAAATCGGCAGAAAGCCGCGCGGTGAACTCCGCCGCCATGTGCTGGCAATCGGCTGCACTACCGCCATTGCCACAGAGCAAAAGTTGATGTTGCGCACGAAACGCGTTGGCAATCATGTCGGCTGCCGCGAGAATCTCATTGCGACACTCAACTGCGACACGTTGTTTGATCTCCGCTGACCCTCGCAGGTAGTCGGCCACATATTCGGTCAAGCTGTCGGTCGCTGTTTCATTCAGCATGTTCATGAACCGTCTTCTCGCTCCGCCTCAGGTTCGGTTGTTGCCCTGTTTCGATCGCGGAATCCTCCACGACCTCCGTTGTGGGAGTTTCGCACATCGATGTGTGAGTTATATGAAGTCCGGCGTAATGTCCACAGATACGGCGTTGAATAATTTCGGCCACTTCAATCAGATCTTCGACCTTATAATCGGGTTGGCACAGCAGCGAAGCCGCCAGTTCCTCCTCGCTCCCCTGGCCGTTGGAGCCACCTTTACCATTACGATTGGCTTTGTTCTCCACCAGAAATGTTGTCGCGCCGAAAGCCTGTCCCACAGCGATGTCCGTTGGTTTGTCACCCACTACAAAAGTGTCGTGCGGAGCAAATTGAAAATCGCGAATCGCCTGTTCAACCAGACCGGTGCGTGGTTTGCGACAGCAGCAATTATCATCCGGTCCATGCGGACAGACATAGATACCATCCACCTCTACGCCTTCGGTGGCCAACTGTGCAATCATCCGGGCATGAACCCGATCCAGGGTGGCGCGGTCAAAGTAACCTCGGGAGATGCCCGACTGATTGGTGATGACAATCAACCCCAGTCCCATCAAGCGGAGCTTTCGCATTCCCATCACAGCACCGGGGCAAAACCGCAAATCGTCCGGGTTCGACAGGTAATGGCAGTCGATATTGATCGTGCCATCGCGATCCAGCAGGACGTATCTTGGCTGCGGCATTGTTCGGAACCAGTTTGAGAGTAAAAGGTTTGGAGAAGTCGACCGCAGGAATGAGATGGCGGATGATGACCTAAAATGATCAGGCGAGAAACCTGGAACGCCAGTGCGGGCGTATAGGAGTTATCCGGCAGAAACGGCGGAAAGTCAATATGGATTATTCTCATGCCGATTCGAGACAGGCGGTTGTTCACCGTGCAGTCAGTATCCATCGGTCAAACTTGCGGGGCGTGGAAAATGGACCACTCACCCTGGTGTGAAATGTGTGTGGTTGTGGTTTTTCCGGTGATGATTCGGCGTAACGGAGCAAATCTGAGCGACTTGCGAACTGTGCCTTTGCTTCCGCCCGAAGGCGAAATGTAGAATGGTGGCGTCAAATGCCAACGGACTTGTGTAACAGGTTGCAACAGACGATTGGCGATTTATTGCCAATCCGGGCCAAAAAAGAGAGCATGCCAGCCGTGACGGAAGAAATCGCTTTTCAAGTTTGCCTCTCGCCCGATTGCGGCGCGACATTTGGTATCGATGAGATTCTCACCGGTTGTCCGAACTGTGGCAGCCTGCTGGATGCCGGGTATGAATGGGATCGCGTGGCCGTCCCGTTCTCGCTGTCGGAATTTGAGTCGCGGTGTGGCCAACGTTCTCGCCCGATCGATTTCAGTGGCGTCTGGCGATTTCGCGAATTGCTGCCATTCGCACATGATGAACAGATCGTGACGATCGGTGAAGGGCAGACCATCCTGCAGCAGGCGGAATCTGTCGCGAAGTACGTTGGCATGGACACCGGAAATCTGTTTCTGCAGTATGAAGGATTCAACCCTTCCGGCAGTTTCAAAGACAACGGCATGACAGCGGCTTCCACACATGCGCGGATCGTCGGTGCGAAGATGACCGCCTGTGCATCGACTGGTAACACCAGTGCATCGCTCGCCATCTATGGCGGTATAACCGGACTGTTTCAAGCGGTCGTGTTCGTCGGCAGTGGCAAGATTGCTTACGGCAAGCTTTCACAGGCGCTCGATTACGGTGCAAAGACTGTGCAGATTCAAGGTGACTTTGACGACGCGCTGATCGCCGTTCGGGAAATCTGTAATCGAGAGAACATTTATCTCTGCAACAGTGTGAACCCCTTTCGGCTGGAGGGCCAGAAGACGATCATGTACCGCGTGCTGGAATCGTTGAGTTGGGAGCCTCCCGACTGGATTGTCGTTCCCGGTGGAAACCTCGGCAACTCCAGTGCGTTCGGCAAGGCTTTTCTCGAACTGAAGCAACTCGGTTTAATTGATCGCATTCCACGATTGGCGGTGATCAACGCGGCCGGTGCGAACACGCTTTACGAAATCGTCAACTCTGAAGGTATTCATTGGAACGATGGTCGTCCGCAGCATTCGCATATTGAAGAATACATGACACAGATGGATGCGGAGAATCGGCGTGCCGAAACGATCGCCAGTGCGATTGAAATCAATCGACCAGTCAATCTCACAAAATGCCTGCGAGCCTTGTCGATTTGTGACGGCATTGTGCGGGAAGTGAGTGATGAGGAAATTCTGCATGGCAAGGCGCAGGTCGGCGCTGGTGGTTTTGGTTGTGAGCCAGCCAGTGGTGCCAGCGTTGCCGGGGCAAAACGGCTCCGCGAAGAGGGAATGATTGCCCCCAGTGATCGTGTCGTCTGCATTTTGACGGGGCATCAATTGAAAGATCCGAACGCGACGGTCGGCTATCACACAAACAATGACGAAGGCTCCCAGGAATTCGCCAACCAGCCATACGTGGTCGAGAACGACATCGAAAAGATCCTCGAACTGCTGTCGTCATTTCAGTAGAGTGGGTGGAGTGAAATCCACTACACGTCAGTACCACCTTTGAGTTGGTGAGCTGTGCTCTGCTTCACCCACCCTGCCGCAGGGTAGCCCGGTTTACTCGCCAACCTGGGATGCCGAAGGCATCAGGAGGACACTTCCCATAGCTGCGTTGCCACGCAACACGTTTGATCAGAAAAATAGCACATTGCCCTGTTTTTCTTAGAGCGTAATACACTCTGAACACTGCCGTCCTGTCCAGATTCCATTCCTCTGTGAGTTTCAAGATCTCAGTGTTCCCGGTGCCTTTGCGGTTCAATTCCCCGGCGCATAAAAACGCCCGAGACAGTTTCCCGTCCCGGGCGGTTTATGGAAATCGGGTTGTGTGGAAGTCGTGGTCTCTGCTCCAAAGTCGGCGTAACTCGATGATCGTCGCGATCGATCAACATCCTCGCCATGCAGAGGCGTATCGACAGTAAGCGAAGGCATATCCCCTTTCAAAACCGATTGGCGGCAACAGGCTGGCAACACAATTTTGCCAGATGCAGCACACAGAGGTTTTGAAAAGTCAATCAATACATATCCGCTTCCCCTGCCCCCTGCTTCTTGTCTTCACCTGGTGCTTCGGCGATCAACGCATCACTGGTGAGCAGCAATGTCGAAACCGAAGCGGAATTCTGTAATGCTGTTCGAGTGACTTTTGTCGGATCGATGATGCCAGACTTCACAAGGTCTTCGAACTTGTCAGTTGCGGCATTGTAACCTTTGTTGCCTTCGAGTTCGGAAACCTTCTCGCAGATCACACTGCCATCCTGACCCGCATTGTTGGCGATTTGCGTCAACGGTGCACGGCAGGCACGCAGAATGATGTGGTAACCAACTTCTTCGTCGTGCGAGAGTTTCTTCGGTTTGAGAGAACTCGAAGCCCGCAGCAAAGCGACACCACCACCAGGAAGAATGCCTTCTTCGACGGCAGCACGGGTCGCGTGCAGTGCGTCTTCCACGCGAGCTTTTTTCTCTTTCATTTCCGATTCGGTCGCGGCTCCGACATTCACCTGAGCCACACCACCGGAGAGTTTCGCAATCCGCTCGTCCAGCTTTTCTTTGTCGTAATCGCTGGTCGAGTTGTCCCGTTCACGGCGAATCTGGCTGATGCGATCTTTGATATCGGACGACTTGCCCGAACCTTCGATAATCGTCGTGTTGTCTTTGTCGACCACAATTTTCTTGGCACGACCAAGGTCTTCCAACTGGACGTTTTCGAGTTGAATGCCAAGATCTTCGAAGATCGCCATACCCCCGACCATGATGGCAATGTCCTGCAGCATCGCTTTGCGGCGATCACCATAACCCGGTGCTTTAACGGCACAAATTTTGAACGTGCCACGCAGCTTGTTGATGACCAGCGTTGCGAGAGCTTCGCCTTCGACATCTTCCGCGATGATCAACAGCGGCTTGCCCGAGTTGACGACTTTTTCCAGAACCGGAACGAGATCCTTGATGTTGGTCAGTTTTTTTTCGTGAATCAGGACATAGCAGTCTTCGAGAACGCATTCCATCGTTTGCGAATCGGTCACCATATAGGGTGACAGGTAGCCGCGATCGAACTGCATTCCTTCCACAACTTCAAAGTCGGTGTTCAGGCTCTTGCCTTCTTCGACAGTGATGACACCATCCTTGCCGACCTGCTCCATCGCGTCAGCGAGGATTTCGCCGATTTCGCCATCGCCGTTGGATGCCACCGTACCAACCTGGGCAATGGCTTTCTTCGTGCGGCAGGGAGTCGCCGCTTCGTGCAGTTTTTCGACGACGTCGGCAACCGCTCTGTCCATCCCACGTTTCATTTCGATGGGATTGACACCAGCGACCACAGCTTTAAGGCCTTCGTTGTAAATCGCCTCAGCCATGATTGTTGCGGTGGTCGTTCCGTCACCTGCATTGTCGGAGGTTTTGCTGGCAACTTCCTTCACCATTCGGGCGCCCATGTCCTCGAACTTGTCAGAAAGCTCGATTTCTTTCGCGACGGTGACACCATCTTTCGTAACGGTCGGTGAGCCGAAACTTTTTTCGAGAATGACGTTTCGCCCGCGGGGGCCGAGGGTCACACGTACGGTCTTCGCCAGTTTGCTCACACCACGACGCATGGCTTCCTGGGCTTCTTGATCAAAGGCAATCATTTTTGCCATGACGGGACGTCTCCTGTAACTGAGGTTGGTTTGTCTGGTTGTCTGTTAGTGCTGATTGTCTGTTGTAGTGGCAGGTGAATCTATTCGAGGCCAACCATGTCATTCGCCTAGATGACCGCGAGGATGTCACTTTCCCGCAGCAGCAGGTAAGTCTCATCGCCGAGGGGAAACTCATCACCCGCGTAAGAACTGAAGATGACTTTGTCCCCTTCTTTCACCGTCAGCGGGACTTTCGTGCCATCGTCGCGCCGATGACCATCTCCCACTGCAACGATACTGCCGCGTTGGGGCTTGTCCTGGGCCGAATCAGGCAGGACGATGCCACCAGCGGTGGTCGACTCGGCATCGGCTCGCTTCAGTACGACGCGATCGCCAATGGGAACAATTTTCGGTCCGGATTTCTTTGCCATCGATGTCTCCTTCAAGTGCCTCTCTGAGGGGAATGCTATCTGTTCCAACGGTCGCAATAAGAAAGAATTGCGACACGCCAATCTGGTTTTCCGTTCCATGACGAATCAGTTATTTCAATCATTCCGCTTGTGATTGAAGAATCGCCAGTTTCCAACAAGTTCCAACATTATCAATGCGGAATCCTGCCAATCCATGTCTGGAAGAGACAGGTTGAACAGTCTGAAAGCGAACCGCGTGCCATTTGGATTCCATTTTGCAAAGTCTGGTATTACATAAGCTTACCGCTTTTGCTATTCCACAATCTCTGCCACTTCAGTGCGAAAACGGATGATCGGTGAAACTCGTGGCTGTCAAATTGGCAGTGAATTCCATCGCAATCCATCACGAAAATCAGCCCTGAACAATTGACAGATTCAGGAGAACAGGTAAAGATGGAGAAATCGGAACAAAGTTGGCAGCGAGATGGCTATGACATCGCGGTCCAACTCTCTCTTGAAATTCTCGCTTCGGTCTCGGCTCTCATCTTCAACATTGCTGTGAAGGTGAGGACAACCAGATTATGCTCCAATCCTGCGAGGCTCGCACGCTTGTTCCCAGCGTCGAGAGGCTACTGAATCTTGCTGAAAGATACCGGTCGACGGGAGATCTCGCCGAAGCAACCCAGGTTTTTTTTCAAGCAATTTCCATTGATGATGGAACATCCGCTCGTGTTGCGTTTCTCAGATTTCTGCTGCAGCAGGAGCGGAATGCGGAGGCCTGCCATCAAGCAGGATTGCTCTTGAACCATGCCCGTGTTGGCCAGGATCTGGCGCTGCAAAAACTGGCCTACTCGTCTCTGGCGTCGGCTCATCGCATGCGGTCGGAATTCGACATGGCAGCCCGTTACGAACAATTGGCGATTTCCGCCGGGCAAAAAGCGATCTCTCGCAATCCGACCGAACCAATGGAAGCCCCCTGTTTCTTTTCCGATATGGCAACCGATGCCCTGCAGCGAGGAGAATTGAATCTCGCCGAGGAATTATTGAGACGATCGATTGCAGCGAATTCCACACCTGACGGATCACAAACCGAATTGGCGGATGATTGGGGCAATCTGGGAGCGATCGCTGCCTTGAGAGGCGAGCTTCGTCATGCGGTCGCCTGTTTCTGGAATGCCCTGAAACTGCACCGGGAACTCAGGGACTTTCACGGTGAGGGTTGCGATCTGTTGAACCTGGCGGAAGTCGCGTGGGAGACGGGGCATCGCCGACTCGCATTTCGCTGCTATCGTCGCGCTGTTGCCGCATTTGAAGAAATCGAAGAAGTGAATGCCGCGGATCGAGCTCGCCAAATGTTACATCGGGCTGTCAAAATTGCCGAAGTGACATCTCGTGATCTGTTGTTGAATTGAGATCGACAAATCGAGTCCGGGGGAGCGGGGCAGAATTTCCGTTGTCTCGCGTGCGTGACGTGGCGGAATCAGGTAACTTGAGGACGGTAAACCTGCTTTCCGCCTTCGTGAACCGACCTGCTTTGACACCGAGAACCCCGGCATGTCCAAATCTGTCTACATCAATGGAGAACTCCTCCCGGAGGAGAATGCAAAAATCAGCGTGTTCGATCACGGTTTGCTTTACGGTGATGGCGTTTTTGAAGGCATTCGCGTATATGGCGGCAACGTGTTTCTTCTGAATGAGCATGTTGAGCGGCTTTTTGAAAGTGCCAATGCCATTCGGCTGACGATCCCTCTGAACCGGGAACAGGTCAGCGAAGCGGTGCGGGAAACCGTTCAGGCCAATGGTATCTCCGATGGCTATGTGCGATTAGTCGTCACACGCGGGTCCGGCTCACTTGGGCTGGACATCCACCGCACAGGTGATCCGCAATTGATTGTGATTGCTGACACGATCATGCTTTACCCGGCTGAGTTCTATGAAAACGGTTTGGAGCTGATCACCGCCAGCACGGTGCGGAATCATCCGCAGGCACTTAGCCCGCGCGTGAAGTCGCTGAATTACCTGAACAACATTCTCGCCAAAATTGAAGGAACCGATACTGGCGCGATTGAAGCATTGATGTTGAACCACAAGGGTGAGGTGGCCGAGTGCACGGGGGATAACATCTTCATCGTTAAACGTGGAGTGCTGCGGACACCCCCGCCCGACGCAGGCATTCTCGAGGGTATCACGCGCAATGCCGTGATGAAACTTGCGGTTGAAGCTGGGGTTGTCGTTGAAGAAATGACAATGACGCGGCATGATATTTTCATTGCTGATGAATGCTTCCTGACCGGTACAGCCGCGGAGGTCATTCCCGTTGTCAGTCTCGATGGCAGAACCATCGGCAATGGCAGACCAGGGCCAGTCACCCGCGACCTGCTGCAGAGATTCCAGGCGCTGACCCGTTCCGCAAATTGAAGCGATGGGTTGGACAACTTGAACGTTGCCCGGCAGAATGGAAAAAAGCGACAGACGTGGCTCACGGCTGAAGGAGATCTTCCCGACAGGAGGTTGGTGCGATGGCGACGAAACTGGCGAAGAAAAAGCGAACTCAGGTTCTGCAACAGGATTGCATCATAGGAATGCAAAATTTGCCCGCCAGTTGTATCGACCTGGCATTTGCCGACCCGCCGTTTAATATCGGCTACGAATACGATACGTACAAGGACAATCTTTCGTGTGATGCCTACCTCGAATGGAGCCGGGAATGGGCGAGTGAAGTCATTCGCATTCTCAAACCGGATGGCACATTCTGGCTGGCGATTGGCGATGAATATGCAGCCGAACTCAAGGTGATGTTCACTCGGGAGCTCGGGCTCACCTGCCGCAGCTGGGTGATCTGGTACTATACTTTTGGCGTGAATTGTAAAAACAAATTCAGTCGTTCACACGCCCATCTGTTCCATTTTGTGAAAGATCCGGAACAGTTCACTTTCAATGCCGATGACCCCGGCATTCGCATTCCCTCTGCCCGCCAACTGGTGTATGGCGACAAGCGAGCCAACCCGAAAGGCCGCCTGCCGGATGACACGTGGATTCTCCGACCACAAGACGTCCCGGAATCGTTTTCCGCTTCCGAAGACACATGGTACTTCCCGCGCGTGAATGGAACATTCAAGGAAAGGAAAGGCTGGCACGGTTGCCAGATGCCGGAGCAACTGTTGGGCCGCATCATTCGCGCCTGTTCCAACGATGGTGATCTGGTGTTCGACCCGTTTACCGGCAGTGGCACGACTCTGGCGGTCGCGAAGAAGTTGCAGCGGGATTACCTCGGCTTTGAATTGAGCGAGGAGTATGCGGCCAATGCAAAGGCGAGACTGGCGGACATCACGCCGGGCGACGCGCTGGAGGGAACGGCCGATCCACTAACCAGCGCCCCGACAACGGACAAGGGCCGGAAACTGGGAGAAAAACCGAAACGATCTACGGAAAAACTCAGAACGGTGCAGAAGAAAAAGGATGTAGCAGCATTTGATACTGAGGTCATCGTAGAGGCTTTCTCTCGAATTCATGATGGTTGGTCAACAGATTACATTGTTGCGAACTCGGAACTGAACTCTCAATTTGTCGAAATATGTCATGCACTAGGGTCAGAACTTTCTGCCAGTGAAATTAATCGGCTCCTATTTCATATTCGCAAAGCAGGAAAGCTACTTCCAATCGCATCCAAGCGGTTCTCGATTCATCCCGAAATACAATTGGATTTTTCCTTTGCCAGCGAAATCGCTGCGAAACAGGTGTGCCTGAAATATGGTGGAAGTCTGGACGATGTTCTGTGCGCTCCGGAAAAAGCGATTGAACTCGACAGGGTTGCGGGGGAATTCGCTCCTGGATATTCATCATTATACTACCGTTGGGCAGCCCTCAATTTCCGTAAGAAAAGGAAGACTTTCGAGGAGTATGCGGATAGGCTCAGTTCTTCAATGCGGAAACGCGAGGGTCGCCTGTTCTTACTGGATGAAAATCTCAATTTTGAGAGAATCCCCCACAGTTCTGGTGTTTACCGCGTTGTAGACGAAGAAGGTGGAGATGTGTATACTGGAGTGACTGCTGATTTTCGGCGGTGGGCTTCGACGCAATTCGATAGTGAATTCCGAAAGGCGTGGGATTCGCGTGCAAAGTTGTCAGCTTTACGCATTGTGGATGGCATCAATGTGGAAAGCGAAAAATGGGGTCTTCGCACGCATTTCATTGGTCAATATGCTCCTCGCTTGAATTACGATATTGTCGGATGAGGGCTCATCCTTAGAATTTGAGCTGGACATGGCGAAGAAGAAACGAACGACGCGAAGCTCGACCAATAAAGCGAGTGAGTACTGTGTCTTCATCAGCCACGCCACCCACGACAAATGGATCGCCAAAGTCATTTGCGAGAAGATTGAAGAACTTGGAGTTCAAACTTTTCGCGACGATCGAGATATTCAAGGCGGCGACAATATTCCGGATGCAATAAAAGCTGCAATTCGCAGTTGTGACGAAATGTTGATTCTCCTGACACCTGTTTCAATCAAGAGGATATGGGTTACGTTGGAAATCGGCATGGCGAGCATGGTTGAGCGACGGATTGTTCCGATTTTGTACCACATTGATGCTGATCAGATCATTGGTATCATCAGTGATAACAGGGGATATCGACTGGACGAATTCGACGACTATCTGACTGGACTTGAGCAACGAGTGAAAGGCACTGAATGAGTACAGTTCAAGAAACTCTCTATGACGTCTTTCTTTCGCACGGCGTTCATGACACCGGCATCGCAGAGATTGTTCGGAAGAGACTCGAAGCTTCGGATCTTGGCGTGTTTGCCATGGATCATATCGACGCAGGTATCGATTTAGATTTGGCGGTCAGAAGCGCGCTTGCTGAATCGAGTGCAGTGATTCTGATATTGACTCGATCAACTGTCGGTTCACCCTACATCGCATTCGAAGTTGGTGCTGCGATGGCGTGGAACAAGCCCATTTATGTTCTATATGACGGGCTTGCGAATGATGACATTCCCTCTTACTTGCGGCAATTTCATGTCGTCGGGCTTGGGGAAGCCGAGCGTATTGTGAACGAGATTGCGAAAGCCAAAGAGCCAATGTCAGATGCAGCGAAGGAATCGTTGATCAACATTTATGAAGAGTTGGGGATCCCAACGGACCAACTTCTTCGCAGCCCCGCGAGAGTACGCGATCTATCCGAGTCATTCCGAGAGAGAACAGAATCTCCTGTTGAAAGTGAACGACTGCTTCGTGAGCTTCTTCGACTTCGCAAACAGGGCAAACTTCCCAAAATCGGCAGGTCATAAAAATTGCCGATGAGGTTCAACAGAACTTAGGAACGTTCCGCTTCCTCATCGGCAAGGGCAATGCGTTTGCCCAAACGCGTCATCGCGTTCAATTTCTTATGCGGCCCGAAGGCCATTCCCTTGCGTCAGCGTTTGATGAATGCCGCTGCGTCATCAATAATCCAGGGCGTCGACCAGTGCTTGTTGTCGTCCCGGCTGACGATATTGAAGAAGAATGAACTCATTTTCTCCGCTTTGAAACCGTAAGGCCACGAAGACATGATGTGATCAGCCGCTGTCAGATCTTCGATGCCCTCTTTGGCGTAGTAATGCACTTTGCCATCGCCAGAGACCGACATGCCGAGGGTCCACCAACCCGGATTGAGAATCTGCTTGGCGACCACATCCTGCCCGTTGTTGTCGCAGCGAATGATCAGCGCGGCAAAGTCGCGGTCGAATTTCGGATCGGTTTTGCTGTTGAACTGAATGAAGAAACCAGGCCAGTAAGGCTCGACCTTCATTGGATTGCGGCGTTTGCGAAACAGGCTGAAACGACGCTTCTTCGCATCTTTGTCGGGGATGGTTGTTCGGCAACTAATTCGGAAACCGAACGAAGAACCAGTCTTCTGGTCCCACTTGTCCCATTCGGGAAGGTACACACGAACAACGGCACTGGGGTTCCAGGAGGGATGCAACTGATAACCGAGTCGGGAGCCGATGGGAAACATGAAATCGTCTTGCTGCATCTTATAGCTGGGGCGACCGGGGATACCCGTTTCCATCGACTGCAACAACAAAGCCCCTTTACTGCCTTCCAGTCCACCAGCAGGTGTGGGAACACGGCGAACAATATCAGGTGTGCCACGGTAATCACTACCGTAAGTGCGGCCATTCGACGATCTCCCCTCCGGAGCGCGAACACGTTTGTCGATATTACTGCTCGATTTTGGGAAGTTGGGGTAATAGGCCCATTTGGTATCTTCAAAGTCGTCACCGACTTGCGTCAGCTTCTGACCAGTGCCGGGTACAACGCCTTGTGCCTGAGCGATGTTCACGGCTCCGCTGATCATCAGGCCCATGATGACCACTCCAAGCGTGCGAAAATTCCTGCCGAGTTTCATGGTTTGCATCTCTTTTGTCTCAATCGTTAGGAGAGTTCTCCGCCGTCCTCTGCGTTCACAGTCCACACGACGGACTGGACGTGCTTTACCGGCGAACTTGATTCATCTTTACGTGTCGTGTTGATTTGATTTGCCCTGGAAACTTCAGGGCGAAGAAACACATCCTTGCCGAGCGACTCACTCACCAGTTCCGCATGCCATGCTGCTGGGAATTCACCCTTCAATTGAACTGCGATTTTTCACAACAACCGCGTTGAAACCTGGTCAAACCTGCCACTTCCCCGAGCAGGAGCCGGAACCTCTCTATCAACCCCGGCCGTTCTGGTTATCGGCAAGCGAGGTGACGCAACAAAAATGGCAGGCGAAAGAACTGATCAGCAATTCTCGAAGCGTGCCGTCATAGCCGGTATAACCGGCCTGATCGGAAGGTTTTCCCAACCGGCAGAAAGGCCTTCAAGTTGTGCGTCCGTCAGAGTTTCTCTCAACGGAACGCTTTGACAACGCTCCGGGAACTTCGCGCACAAACTTTGGCACGGCGTATCCTGGCAGCCGCTCGCGCAGTTGCGAAACGATGTCCCGGCCTTTCGCTGCGTTCACTTCAAAGTGAGCTGCCCCCTGAACGCGGTCGAGTTGATGCAGGTAATACGGCAGCACGCCGACATCGATCAGCCGTTCACATAACTCAAACTGGGCATTGATGGAATCGTTCACCCTTCTGAGTAACACGGCCTGGTTCAACGTGGTGATGCCGCTTTGCACCAGACGCCGCAATGACATCTCGCATTCTCCAGCAATTTCATTGGCATGATTGGCGTGCACCACAACAATTGGTGTCAGCCGTGTGCCGGTGATCAAGGCGAGCAGGTCTTCCGTGATCCGGTTGGGCAGCACGATGGGAAGCCGCGTGTGTATTCGCAATCGGCGAACGTGTGAGATTTTCTCAAGTTCCATAATGATCTCCCGCAAGCGGGCGTCCGTCAGCATTAGTGGATCGCCGCCGGAGAGAATCACCTCGTGCAATGTGTCATCGGCGTCAATCGCTTCAAACGCCGGCTGCCAGTCCGCCATGCGTCGTGGAGAGGTGTAATAGGGAAACTCGCGCCGGAAGCAGTATCGGCAATGCACGGCGCAGACACCGGTTGCAATCAGTAAAGCCCGCCCAGAGTATTTCTGAATCAAACCGGGAGCGGTCGATGCATCGCCATCGCCGACCGGATCGCCAGAGAATCCGGGGACGACTTCCAGTTCGTCTCTCAAGGGGAGGACCTGTTTCAATAGCGGATCATCCGAGTCACCAGTGCGCATGCGGTTGAGGTAGTCCAGCGGAACAACGAGCGGAAACCGTTCCGTTGCAGCACGCGCCGGGATACGCAAGTCATCGGAAAGTTGCAGTCGATCGATCAATTCATCAGAACTGCGAATGGCCGCCGACAGCGAACGTTGCCAACCAGCCTGGGCAGTGGGTAATTGCTCATGTGGGCCATCAATGCGGATTTGCTTTTCCGTTCTGGAAATGGTTTGGAAGCCGGAATCTGTCTCCTGCGTGGTGCGATCCATCAGCATTCCCCCTTCAAGATCGATTTGCTATTCTGCGGCAAGTGTGTCCATGTCAATAGAATGACTTCCATGAGAGCAGTTTACTTTTTCGTGTAACGTTGCTGTCTCGTGGGAGTCTGCATTTGCACGTCAAAAGTCGTTTTTCACGGACACGAGAAGGCATAATACGCTTTAACGCCTGTCGTCATAGCCGGTCGGATCCGATCGCATGAAGATTGTTTTGCGTTTCGCTACCAAGATAACCACAGCCCTCAAAGAGACCAACCGATGCCCAATTTCAATGCTGGAGATTTCAAGAAGGGAATCAAAGTCATTCTGGATAACGAACCCTACGAAATGCTCGAATGCAATTTCGTGAAGCCGGGGAAAGGGCAGGCATTGTATCGCACGCGATTGCGCAATTTGCTGAATGGCAAAATTCTCGATCGGACGTATCGCAGTGGTGAGAGCCTCGAAGCAGCCGATGTCCATCGCAGCGAAGGCCAGTATCTCTACCGCGATGCCACCGGCTACATTTTTATGGACAATGAATCTTACGAGCAGTATTCCCTGAGCGAAGAGACCTGCGGCGACCGCACAAAGTTTCTGCTGGAAAACGCCACCTGTGGCTTACTCTTCTGGAACGGCCAATTGATTGAAATGACGCCACCCCAGCATGTGACGATGGAAGTCACGTTTACCGAGCCGGCCGCGCGGGGTGATACCGCAACCAATGTCACCAAACCTGCGACCGTCGAGACCGGCGAAACGGTCAATGTTCCCGCATTTGTCGAGCAAGGCGACAAGATCAAGATCGATGCTTTGACCGGTGCCTACGTGGAACGTGTTCGCAGTTGATGGCGTAACCATCTTGACACAATTACCACGATGCCAGCCAAACCAATCCCGGAAGCTGTGAATAGAACAGGATATACGACCACCAGAAACCGTCCGCCGACCGAATGAGTCAGCATGATGGTGAAAAAGTCGGCTGCCAGCAATGTGAGAGCAATCGCCGGAACAGCCGTTTTCGAAACGACTGCCAGGCCGACCAGCGACAGAATGACCAGTACTCTTCCCCAGGTTGGTCTATACAGCGGCTTCAGATGGGATCGGAGTTTCATCCATGCAAGTTGAAGGATCTTGCCAGAATTGGCCATGGCCCATTCCCTGGCGCGGTCGCGGCATGCGATGGCAACCGCCTTGTGCTTTTCCAACGGATCGCCAATCGCCTGATACCATTCCTGCTGCTCCAATTCTCGCCGAACGGCCAACGTGGGGGTTGGTCGCCAAACGCCCCGGTTCGCGCAGGCATCGTCACTGTAGCTGGCAGAGAAGTTGATGTACCCCTGTGTTCCGAGAGGCATGAACGCATTCAAGTGATAGCAATTCCTGATCCACCACGGTGCCAGCAAGGCAATGGTCACACCAAGAAAAAGCAATGTGTTCAACCACGGACGTCTATTACCAGGGCCGGCCCCAATAACCGGTTGTCGGAATCGCCAGAACACAAATCCTGCCAGCAACGGTAGCCAGGGCGCGAAAAAATTTCGCGTGTAGACCATCGCGGCTGTGGCAACACCACACATGACGACTCGCCGTGCATTTTGCCTCTCGCACATCAGTACAAACGTGAAGAAGGTCAGCGTCACGGCGAGGAACGCCAGCGGCTCGGTCATAATGTCGAAGATATAGGGAGAAAGCAGACCGGACCAGAGGCAGTAAGAACCAGCGACAATGCCAGCAACGACACCAGCGACACGGACGGCGAGAGCCGACATCACACCAATCGCGATTGAGCAGACAATGGCGTTCCCAACGTAAAGGGCGAAGAAACGACGGCCAACCAAAGTATATGTGATCGCAACTTGAACAGGCACAGCAGGCTGACGGTACACATTTGGTGATTTCGGGTCATCACGAAGCAGAATCCCGTCGAACTCGCCATATCGGTTGTTTTCAACGTACGGTTTTCGCCACTCGCTATCGCCGTATCCGCCGGCTGCGAATCCGTACCCTTTCGACAACCAGAAGCCAGTACTCTCGTAGTTCCATGCATCACCTGCCACATGTGGCGGTCGGTTGTGTTCCTCTATCGACAACGACGATACGAAGAACATCAATGCAGTGAGGAACATCATCACGCCGACAACCCACTGTGCGCGACAAGAGCCACCGGTTACGATAAGAACATCTGCCACGGCCACATCGTTCACACTGTCTGGCTGTTCTTCCGCTGATTTCGAGACGTCCGTTGATGACATGGGGGTCAATCCTGCTTTGCCTTAACAGTTACGGGGCAGGTGGAGATTGCATGTATCCTTCAACCAGTTTGCTGTCGAAATAGTTGATCGACATGCCCGCGTCGAGAACGATACCTTGAGCGTTGATGCCGGAGGACCGCGGGCTGAGCAGGAATGCCGCAGCATTGGCAACTTCGGATGTCTGTACGGCCTTCTTGCGGAGCGTTGCCTGCTCTGCATAAAGATAGCTGTCGACGTAGCCGGGAATCCCTGCCGAAGCGGATGTCTTCAACAATCCGGGGCAGACCGCATTAAAGCGGACTCGCGAGAACTCCGAGAACGACTTGGCGAGAAAGCAGACGGTCGAATCGAGCGCCGCTTTCACCGGAGCCATGTAACCGTAGTTTTCGGCCGCCATCCGTGTGGTGGAAATGGAAATCGTGACGACACTGCCATTTTCTGAATCGAGCAGATCGCGAAACGCATTACTGATGGCAATCAGCGAGAAGCAGGAAATATCGACCGCCTGCAAAAAGGCAGGACGAGGTGTTTCATGGAAAGAGAGCCAGCCAGCGGAGTAATCTGCAAATGCAACCGAATGCAGAATGCCGTGCAATTGATCGCATTCCTGACTGACATCACTCTTGAGTTGGTCGATGTCCTCCTGCTTCTCAAAGTCACACACGAAAATGGTGGCGTCTCCCAGCAGTTTGGTCAGTTGTTCTTTCCGCTCGGATGACCGGACGGAGTACAACACCCTTACTCCCAGTTCTTCCAGCAGACGCGCGGTATGCCAGGCAATACTTTTGCGATTGGCGACACCGAAAACGAGAACGGTTTTGTCCTTCAGTTGCAGGAAATCCATCTGACACTCTATTTACAGGAAACGGTAAACAAAAGCGGCGATTGTCGTCGTGATTCTACTGTCGACATGTCGACAACGAAACGATGCCCGAGGTAATTCAGCCGTCACAATACCGATTTTGCAGGCCGGGATCGTTGCGTCGCCCGCCCTGGTCGCCACAATGGAGGGTGTTATATCGCATCTTCGCTTGTCGTTTTAAGGTACTCTCCATTGTTTTCTCGTCGTATCGGCTGGCATGACCTCGCCGTGTTATGCCGCAAACTCAGCACAATGTTGCAATCGGGCGTCGATATTGCAAAGGCTTTTGAGATCGCCGCGCGTCAAACGCGCGGTCGTACGCAGGCAGCCATGCTTGATGTCTCGACGGCGATCAAAGCCGGCAGCGACGTCACCTCAGCTCTGCAGAAACAGGGAGAGGCTTTCCCTCCGCTCGTCATTCACATGGTGGAGGCAGCGGAGTCTGGCGGTGCGGTCCCTGAGATTCTGGTGGAACTGGCCGATCATTATGAAAACCAGAGCAAACTCCGCACAGCCTTTCTGGTCTCCATCGCCTGGCCCATGTTCCAACTTTTCGCGGCGATTCTGGTTATCACCGGGGTGATCGTCCTGTTGGGTTGGATCGCCGACCTGCAGGGCGGGGGAGAACCGCTGGAGATCTTTGGTCCGGGTCTGGTTGGCACGCGCGGAGCGATCATTTTTCTGAGTATCGTATTCGGAACGTTCGCTCTATTCTTCTTTGGATATCAAGCGGTGACCCGTCTACTCGGCGGGCAGAAGTTTCTCGATCCCTTCCTCCTGAAACTTCCCGTCATCGGAAAATGCCTGCAGGACTTCGCGATCGCGCGCTATGCCTGGACCTTTGCGCTGACTCAACAAACCGGCATGCCGATGAATCGCAGCATCGAAGCATCGCTCAAGGCAACGAACAATGGCGCGTTCATGACTGCCACCCCAACCATGAATGACAAAATTGGCAATGGTGCGACGTTGCATCAGGCAATGGCCGTCACCGGACTGTTCCCACAGGACTTTCTCGAAATGGTGGATGTTGCCGAGACCTCCGGAACCGTTCCCGAAATGTTCCAGCGCAACAGCGCCATTTTCCAGGACAAGGCCCGCCGCAGTTTGCAGGCACTCACTGCGGTTCTGGGCTGGCTGGTGTGGGTCGGCGTGGCGGTCATCATTCTGTACTTTGTATTCCGCGTGGCGTTCTGGTACATCGGCATGATTCAAGATGCGTTGGATGGCACATTCTGATTCCATTGTCGTCTTACAGCCTGAGTGATTCCAGTACCGTCTTGTCGTTATCCATTCCTCGAAAGCTGCACGATTGAATTCCACCTTCTTTGATTTTGAACTCATCACGACGGACGATGCGACGGGGGCGCGACTTGGCCGCATCACCACGCCACACAGTACGGTCGATACGCCTGCCTTTATGCCGGTCGGCACACTTGGTGCGGTGAAGGGCATTTTGCCGGATCAGTTGCGCGACGTCGGTGTGCAGATGGTCCTTTCCAACACCTATCATCTGGCATTGCGTCCCGGGGCAGGCGTGGTCGAAGAATTGGGCGGATTGCATGGTTTCATGGATTGGTCGGGACCGATTCTCACCGACAGTGGCGGCTTTCAGGTCTTCAGTCTCGCACAATTGATGAAACTTGATGATGCCGGAGTGGTGTTCAAGTCGCACATTGACGGCAGCACGCTGGAATTGACGCCAGAATCGGCGATGCGGATTCAGGAACAACTCGGGGCTGATATCATCATGTGTCTGGATGAATGTCCTGCTCTCCCCTGCGAACGGGAAAAGATGATCGATGCGGTTGATCGGACAACGCGCTGGGCTGCGAGGTGCCGCGATGCGCATGCACGTGGTGATCAGGCGTTATTCGGAATTGTACAGGGGGGCGTTGATGCCGGGATGCGCGAGCGATCTGCCTCCGGATTATTGCCGCTTGAATTCCCGGGCTATGCGATCGGTGGTTTGAGCGTGGGAGAATCGCCAGTCGATATGTATCGGACGCTCGACTTCACTGTTCCGATGTTGCCGTCTGACAAACCTCGCTATCTGATGGGCGTCGGCCGACCAGAAGATTTGGTCGAAGCTGTTTGTCGCGGAGTCGACATGTTTGACTGCGTGATGCCGACGCGAAACGGCCGGAACGCATCCGCATTTACCAGTGCCGGGAGAGTCCGTTTGCGGAACAAGGCCCATCAGAGGGATGAAAGACCGCTCGATCCCGAATGCGAGTGCCTGGTTTGCCGGCGTTACAGCCGGGCCTATTTGCGGCATTTGTTCATCGCGGGGGAAATGCTGGGGCCGATTCTGGTTTCCCTGCACAACATTGCATTTTATCAACGATTGCTGCGGGACTTACGAACAGCAATTGCGGCCGGAGAAGTGACCATGTTTCGATCTGACCGCCTTGCCCGCTGGTCGAAGTCCGCCTGAATCCTTTTTCGCTTTATGCAGGGCTACGAAGAACCTTTCTTCGCATGTGAGCATCAATTCCCACATGTCGGATACATTGCAGGATTGGGAGGATCGCTCTAAGATACGCGGCTACGCTTTTTCGGAAGGGTCTCGAAGACTACGGGATTTGTGGCGAATATCCGGGCAGCCTTTCCATCGCTGAAAGCGTATGATCCTGAATCGAGAACACGGCTCCGGCCTCCTTGGGCACCGTAAGGCATTTCTGCAAAAACAGTTACGGCATGCCTTGAGTATCAGGATGATCAGAATGCCGCCATTCGGGGCGACCTGATTTTCGACGCCGCAAAATCGGTATTGACGTAAGTGCAGTTATTTTATTTAGTTGAGGCGTCATTGCCTCGGCCAGGTACCCGGAATTCACATGCTCGATCTTCTTCTTCCCTTTGTGTTGCTGGCGCAGGAACAGCAGAAACAACAGCAACCGGGCAACCCGCTCATGACACTGTTGATGCCGATGATTGTCATCGGCGTGTTGTGGTATTTCATGTTGCTGAGACCACAACAGAAAGAGCGGTCCCGCCGGCAGGATTTGCTCAATCAACTGAAGAAGAACGACAAAATTGTGACCATCGGCGGCATCAAAGGAACGGTCGCGAGCATCTCCGAAGATGGTGAGGAGGTCACGATCAAGGTTGATGACAACACACGAATTCGCATGTTGCGAAACAGCATACAGACAGTGGAATCAAAAGAAAAACCTTCTGAATCACAGGACGAAAACAAATGAGCTGGCAAGAGGCGCTTTGCGTCATTGGCATCGTTTTCATTTTGCCTTTTGTGTTGGGTGTCGGCATCGCTCGGGCGCTCAAATTGAAAGACACGTCAACCCGAATTGGCGTTGTGCTGATGGCGTTATTACTGGGGTTGACCCCGTTCGCCTGGCAGCAATACCAGGGCAGGAGTTGGGACGAAGCTATCAAACGGGGGATTGATCTGGCTGGCGGTACGAACATGGTCTTCCAGGTTCGCTTTGACCAGACAGAGAAGGATATCACCGACAAAGGTGCGGTGATGGACAAAATGGTCGCTTCAGTCATGCGTCGTCTCGACCCGGCCAACCAGGAACAGATCACCGTTCGGCGCGTGGGTGATGATCGTATCGAGGTGATTATTCCCGGTGCTGACCAGCAAACTGTAGATGAGAAGAAGGCGCTGATTTCCAAGCTCGGTTCGCTTGAGTTCGCTGTGCTGGCGAATCAACGCAAGGCAGAGCATCGTGGCCTCATCACCCGGGCGCAAAATGTTGAAACCAACGTGATTGAAGATATGCCCGATGGCAGCAAACGGGTCGCTGCAAGCTGGCGTCCTGTCGGCGCGGGGCAGAAGGTTGTCGATGGAAAAACAGAAACCTATCGCAAGGATGTCGAGACATACGGGCAAGTTGAGTGGCGGGAACGGCAAATTGATGGTGAATCAGTCAAGCAGTTTCTGGTTGTGTTCGAACCAGAAGGACGGCGCGTAACCGGGAAGTACCTGGCCTCCGCTCGGCCCGGACAGGATCAGGCCGGCAAGTTGACGGTTGACTTCACCTTTACCCAGAAGGGAGGCAACCTCTTCACCGACCTGACCAACAAATACAAGCCAGAACGAGATGGTTTTAAGCATCGCCTGGCTGTTCTGCTGGATGGCGAAATTCACTCCGCACCGCAGATTAACGACGTGATCGGTTCCCGCGGGCAGATCTCCGGTGACTTCTCGATGGCGGAGATTAACGAATTGATCGCCGTATTGAATGCCGGTGCATTGGAAGTGCCAATTGATCGCGAACCAATTAACGAGTTCACCGTCGGCCCGACTTTGGCAGAAGACGTTCAACAAAAGGGGATGTTCGCAATTGCCCTGGCGATGGGTGTCGTCCTCGTCTTTATGATTGGGTATTACCTCTTTTCTGGTGTGGTGGCAGACCTGTGTCTGCTGCTGAACCTCGTCCTTGTGATGGGAACGATGGCGTTGATCAACGCCACCTTCACGCTGCCGGGGCTGGCGGGGATTGTGCTGACAATCGGTATGGCGGTTGACGCCAATGTGCTGATCTTTGAGCGCATTCGGGAGGAGCTGAATCGTGGTTCCAGCCTGCGGATGGCGATTCAGAACGGGTTTGGCCGGGCCTTTACCACCATCGTCGATGCCAACGTCACCACGTTGATTACAGCGATCGTGCTGTACATGATCGGCACAGATCAGGTTCGTGGTTTCGCGGTGACTCTGTTCATCGGGATTGTGATGAGTATGTTCTCCGCTCTTTTCTTCGGGCGGCTTCTGTTTGACATCTTTGAACGCAAACGCTGGATTACCAGCCTGAAGATGTTCTCCATCGTCGGGCAGACGAAATGGAATTTCCTCGGCAAGCAGAAAATTGCCGCGATCATTTCCGTCGCTTTGATTGCAACCGGACTGGCAACGCTCGTCAGTCGTGGTGAAGACAATCTCGATATTGACTTTACCGGCGGGACGATGGTGACATTCGAGTTTACCGAACCTCACCCCACGCCAATCGTGGAAGAAAAGCTGGAAGCGAAATTTATCGATGGTGTTGATCTCGTGAAACTGGTTCGGCCAGGCACAGATGCATCAGCGGACAGTACTCAGTTCCGCATGCGAACCAAGTTGAGCGATGCCGACCTGGAAGGCGACCAGACCGTGGCCAAACTTGTCGCCGAATCGTTTGAAGGTTCCAGCTTCAACCTGCGGCGCGTGACGATGTCGCAAGGCGAGGTCGACAAGATCGAACAACCGGAACCTGGCAGCGCCGAAACAGTCGAAGCGGAATATATCGGTGGTCACGCGGTGAACGTCAAGTTCGTTGATTCTCTCAAAGCGGACGCTTCGGCGACGGCGGAAGTCGAAACCGAAAAGACGACAGATGACACTGCCGATGGTGACACGCCCGCAAAGAAGGACGGCAAAGCGGTAGTGAAACTCGCCACTGCGAAGGATTACATCGCCGGTGCTTTGGGCAAAATCACTGACGAAAATGGGAATCCGAAATATCCCGATCCACTGACGTTGCTGACGGCTGAATACATCACCAGTTGGGGACTCGAAGAGGTGAGTGGCGACAAGTTTCGCATGACCGAAATGCAGATCGCCGCCACACCTGCCGTCTCTTTGGACGATCTGACCGCCGCTTTGAATGAAATGCAGACGCGACTCAACAACGAGCCGTTGTTCGATGAAGTCAACTCGTTTGACAAGGCGGTTGCCGGCGAAATGCAGCAATCGGCTCTGATGGCCATGCTCTTCTCGCTGCTGGCGATCATCGGCTACATCTGGTTCCGTTTCCAGCGGATCACCTTCGGACTGGCCGCTGTGGTCGCGTTGGTTCACGATGTGCTGATCGTCGTCGGGATGGTGGCGGTTGCTTCGTTGCTGAGTGCCACGGCACTCGGCCAGGCACTCGACCTGTACGATTTCAAAATCAATCTCGCAATGATCGCAGCGTTTCTGACGATCGTCGGTTATTCACTCAACGACACGATCGTTGTCTTCGACCGCATTCGCGAAGTGCGTGGAAAGAACCCGTCGTTGACGTTCGACATGGTCAACCTCAGCCTGAATCAGACTCTCGCCCGGACGTTGTTGACGTCGTTGACGACGTTCATCGTCGTCGGCATTTTGTATGCCTTTGGTGGCGAAGGGATTCATGGATTTGCTTTCTGTCTGGTTCTGGGGGTGATTGTCGGGACATACAGTTCCATTTACATTGCCAGCCCGACGTTGTTGTGGTTGATGAACCGCGACACGGCAAATTCGGGTAACCTGACCCCGCAATCCAGCCCGACAAAAACTGCCGCCGCGGGATAGACAAAAATCCACCTGTTAAATTTGTCAGGCGTATCCCTGTTCCGACGAGGGCACGCCTTTCCTGTTGGACTTTCCCATTGGGAGAACCAGTGGCATAAGGCGTGACATCATCGAAATGGGTAATAAGTAAACAGATTCAAGTCATACCCGCGCAGGCAGAAATCCACGCCTCTGATGAATCGTTTTGCGTTCTCGACAGACGTGCCTGAAATGAAATGATCCATTTCAGAGTTCTGTTGGCAGGCCATCATGTTCAGTATACCTGTTTTCATCATACTTGGCATTCTTTTCGTCGTTGCCATTGCACTCTTCGTTGCGCGCAAGCCGCTGCAGAACCAGCTGCAGAAGAAGCAGAGCGGCGAAGCGATCGAACAATTTCGCATCCAGCGCGAATATCTGGAGGCACGCTTTTTTGACATGGCCAGCTCGCTTGGTAAACCGCGCGGGTTACGTTGGATCGAATGCGACTGGCAGCCGGAAGTCACCTATGCCCGCGATAAACAGTCAGGCATGTTAACTGCCTTTGCTGCGGTCAACATTCGATTTGAAGCGATCGAAGGGGGTGACATGGAAGATGTCGAAGCGGTTGGACTGATCCGCGATGCCGCTGCCGTGTTCCATTTTCAGAATGGTGCCTGGGGAACAGGAGGCCGCGCGCTATTCAACATGAACCCGCAAGACGCTATCACCCGGTTGGAAAACCAGTACCAGCCGGTCGGATGAATACCGAACACCAGCATCATGGGATTAGAGCGCATCCGAGATAACCGTAGCGTCATCCGAACGGATATTTCAGTTCCAAATGGTCCGCCAGCCGCTACGATAACTAGATGTAGTCTAGCTCAATTTACCTTTTTGTGTAACATCTCTGGCTCGTGGGGGCTTGGTATTTCAGGCTGAAAAACGTCATTCGCGACACGGAAGAGCGTAATATGTTCCAAGCCATTTCCGCGCAGGCGGAAACCCAGCATTTCGTCAAATGGATTTTCGTTTTCACAGGAATGACGGAAGTGATGAAGAATCTCTATTCGTCAGTCACGCAACCTTCGGAAGCACTCTTCACATTCTTGATGTACCTGTACAGCGTTCCTCGGCGGGCCTTGTAGGGTGGGCGTTTCCATCGTGCGGCTCGGTCAGCCAGTACTTCGTCGGAAAGATCGACATCAATCCGGTTTGACTCGGCATCGATTGTTACCATATCGCCATCTTCAACAATGGCAATCGGTCCACCTTCCTGTGCCTCGGGTGTGATGTGGCCCACGATGAAGCCGTGCGATCCGCCGGAAAACCGGCCATCGGTCATTAACGCGACATCGGCACCAAGCCCCGCCCCCATAATGGCAGATGTCGGAGTGAGCATTTCCGGCATGCCGGGGCCACCTTTGGGACCTTCGTAACGGATGATAATAACATCACCCTTTTGGATTTTCCCCTCTTCGAGCGCTTTGAGCATGTCTTCTTCAGCGTCGAAGCAGCGAGCCGGGCCGGTAAATTTGAGCCCCTCCTTCCCGGTGATTTTCGCAACCGCGCCATCTGGTGCAAGATTTCCACGCAAAATCTGCAAGTGACCAGAGGGTTTGATTGGGTTGGCGGGCGAGAAGACGATTTCCTGGCCTTCTGCCAGCCCGGGCAAGTCAGCCACGTTTTCGGCCAGTGTTTTTCCAGTGACTGTCAGGCAATTACCATTCATGTAGCCTTCGGCCAGCAGGAACTTGATGACCGCCGGTGTGCCACCGATTCCCTGCAGGTCCTCCATCACATACTTGCCGCTTGGTTTGAAGTCGGCCAGTAGAGGAACCGAATCGCTGACACTCTGGAAATCATCGATCGTCAGGTCCACCTCGACCGACCGGGCCATGGCGATCAAATGCAACACCGCATTGGTTGACCCTCCCAAGGCCATGATGATGACCATCGCATTTTCAAAGGCTTCGCGCGTCATAATGTCGCGCGGTTTGATATCCTTTTCCAACAGCGTGCGAATGGCCGCGCCGGAATCAAAACACTCCTTCAGCTTGGCATCGTCCTCAGCAGGAATCGACGAACTGTAAGGCAGGCTCATACCGAGTGCTTCGATGGCTGAGGCCATCGTGTTTGCAGTGTACATTCCGCCGCAGGCACCGGCACCGGGGCAACTTTTCTGCACAATTTCCTGTCGCGTTTCGTCATCAATCGCACCGGAGAGGTATTCCCCATAAGACTGGAACGCGGAAACAATGTCGAGTTTGTCTCGACCAGCTCCGCATCCCGCTTTGATCGTGCCGCCGTAAACCATAATCGAAGGACGGTTCAGTCGGCCCATCGCGATCACGCAACCGGGCATGTTTTTGTCACAGCCGGGCAATGAAATGTTGGCATCGTACCACTGAGCCCCCATCACGGTTTCGATCGAATCGGCGATCAGGTCGCGCGACTGCAGCGAGAAGGACATTCCCTCAGTTCCCATCGAAATCCCATCGCTGACGCCGATGGTGTTGAACCGCATACCCTGCAGACCGGCTGTGTCGACACCCTCTTTGACCTTCGCCGCAAGGTCGTTGAGGTGCATGTTGCAGGAATTCCCCTCGTACCACATGCTGGAAATGCCGACCTGAGCCTTGTTCATGTCCTCCGGTGTCATGCCGGTGGCGTACAACATTGCCTGGGAAGCCCCCTGTGAAGGGGGTTGCGTGATGCGGGAACTGATTTTGTTGAGTTGGTTCGTCATGGTCGTCTCAATCGATTCTCTATCAACAGGCGGAGTTCTGTTTCTGCTCCGCGATATTCAGGGTGGCAATCCACTCGTTCGCCGTATCAACCATCATTTTCAATTCGCTGGCCAGCTTTGAAAACGGCTTTAACAGGGCTTTTTCTCATTGTTTCGAGCCAGTCCGATGGACTTTTATCTGTGGCGGCTTACGCCCCATCTGAAACGATAACAGCCGATCGAAAGACGCCACGCTTATCCGTTTGCCGCTATATTCCTGCAGTATTTACAGTTCATAGACAATGCGTTACACACCGCGGTATGCTGGTCAGCTGTTTTTTAGAACAGTTTACTTTTTGGCGTGATGGCCCTGGCTCGTTGAGGAGCCTGTGTTTGTTGGCCAAACAACGCTCATCGCGCCACAGAAGAGCGTAATATGCTCTAAGAGTTGGCAATTTCGTAAGGTGAATACATCGGACGAACGCACTCTCGATCCTACAGCATAACGGGAGAAACCATTATCTGCGACCGTTGCCGGCTGCCAGGAAGAGCAGCCGTGCAAATCGGGGGGTTGTCCCAATTGGGTCACTCCGCAAGAATGGAGCCATGGTGATATACAGCCGATTTTTCGTTTGCCTGCTGAGTTTGGCCCTCATTGTGTGCCAACTCCCCTTTCCAACCGCTATCGCGCAGGAAGAGCGAGAGACCCAGCGCGACATCAAAATCCGCAAGTTGACGCCGAAAACTCGGCTTTCACTGCAACGAGGGCTGGAATTTCTCGCAAGCCGTCAGCATGATGATGGATCGTTCGGGTCCGGCAGCCGGTTTCGCCGAAACGTCGCCGTCACCGCGCTCAGTGGCATGGCCTTTCTTTCCGCCGGTCACACGCCCGGAAGAGGAAAATACGGAAAGAATGTCCAGAAGGCGGTCAATTTCATTCTCTCTCGCTGCCAACCGAATGGTTACATCATCGACGAACCGAGTAAAAGCCACGGGCCGATGTACGGTCACGGTTTCGCGACGTTGTTTCTGACACAGGTCTACGGCATGGCGTCCAACAAAGATCTGCGTGACAAACTGGCCAAAGCGGTCACTTTGATTGTCAATTCGCAGACGGATGATGGTGGTTGGCGGTACTACCCCGAACCGATCGATGAAGATGTTTCGGTAACGGTCTGTCAGGTTATGGCACTCCGAGCCGCGCGCAATTGTGGCATCTTTGTTCCCAAAGAGACCGTCGACCGCTGCATGGAGTACATTAAAAAGTGCCAGAACCCCGATGGAGGATTTCGGTATCAATTGACCCGCACCGCGGTCAGCGAATTCCCTCGTTCCGCCGCCGGAACCGTCGCGCTGTACAGCGGCGGAATCTATCAGGGGGAAGCAGTGGAAAAGAGCCTCGTCTATCTGCTGCGGCACATTCCCCAAAACCAGCGATTCGGTTTTCAGCAACACTACTTTTACGGCCATTATTATGGTGTGCAGGCGATGTGGCACGCTGGGGGGAAGTATTGGGATCAATGGTATCCGGCGATTGAACGGGAGTTGATCAACCGGCAAATGCCAACCGGCGGCTGGTCATCGACACAGATCTGCGTGGAGTACGGCACGGCGATGGCGTGTCTTGTGCTGCAAATGCCCGAGAACTCTCTCCCGATTTTCCAGCGCTAAGTGAGTCAACCACCATGCAGTCTCGAGTTCTTCCGTTTTGGTTGACTTCACTGTCATGTCTGGTGTTCTACACCGGGTCTGGCGACCATGTATTGGCACAGAACCGACGCACGGCAGTCGATGTCGAAGTTGTCGACGCGCAAGGGAGGCGACATGAAGGGGAATTTCAACGAGCTGATGGTGTATCCCTGTTTTTGAAGAACGATGGTATTTCGGAAATCAAAATCACGGATCTTATTGAAGTTCGGTTTCCTCAACACAAACGAAAAAAGCCGCGTGGACCAATCGTTCTGCTTGAAAATGGCGACCGGCTTGGCGTGAAGCCACTGACAACCAACGGTGATTTCGGTTTGGAAACCGCATGGACAGAGTTCCCCGCCTGGCCTCAACTGACGCTGCCTTTGGAGACGATTCAGGGCATTCTGTTCTCTCGACCCAATGATCGCCTCGCACGAGAGCGGATTATGAATCGGCTCATCGACGATCTGTGGAACGATGACCGCGCAATCCTTCAGAATGGCGATGAAGTGGTCGGCGAATTTGTGAAACTCTCAGAAAAGCAGCTTGCGCTGACCGTGGCGGAAATCGAAACCAATATCGACCGCAACGGTGTGCGTGCAATTTCCTTTAATACCGAATTGATCAGTTTCCCGAAACCAGAGGGGCATCGGGCAGTCATTCTGCTGGTGGATGATTCGCGAATCAGTGTTACGAAATTGCGAATCGAGAAGGGTATCGCTTCAGGCAAGTTGATTGCGGGAGGGGAATTCCATGTTCCGCTCGACTCCATCGCGACGATTCATTTCCTCGATGGCAATGCAACCTGCCTGTCGGATATTGAACCTGCCGACTACAAATTCACGCCTTATCTTTCGACAACCTGGCCAGTACAGAAAGACCGCAATGTGCGGGGTGGCCTGTTGACGCTGGGCGGGAAAACGTACGTCAAAGGACTGGGGCTGCACAGCCAATGTGTGGTGAGATATCAATTGGACAGGAAGTACGAATCGTTTCACGCGATTGCGGGCATTGACAACGGAGCAGGTAGAGCCGGACAGGTCATTTTGCGTCTGTTGGTGGACGGGAAGGAAGTTGCCAGCGAATCGCTATCACATGCCGATGATCCGTGGCTGATACCGCCCATTGATCTGCGGGGCAAACATGCACTGACGATCAAGGTGGAATTTGGTGACCGGGCCGACGTGCAGGATCATTTGAATCTCTGCAATGCGGTGTTGGTGAAGCCGGTGGTGGAGTAATCGCCCTCGCCGTTGCAAACGGAAATCGAACGTTTTAGAGCGTATTACGCTCTTCTGTGGCGCGAAAATCGTCTTTTGGCCTGCAAGCGCAGATTCCCACGAGCGAAAACCGTCACACCAAATGGTAAACCGCTCCAGACGCCCGCCCATACCTCCGTTACATCAAACTTCGTCTTCGTAAGTTACCGTTGGTACTCCATTTGCTTTGACTGGTAACACCTGCACAAGACGTAGATTGCCGTGCGTTATAGCACGGAGTGTGACGTGATAGCACATTTGAAAGGCAAATGGTGGGTCGAAAAGGCACGGCAAAATAAGCATTACCCACACCAGCAGATGGTGAGTCATGATCCAGTCTGCGTCTTCTTTTTTCCGCAATTCCTCGAAGCATGAATAACAGACAGGAAGTGGAACCATGACATCGGCCGATGGCACGAATGACAAATCGATGGCTGTGGCAGAACCGCCACAAGGAAAGGCGAGTTCAAAGTTCGTCACGGTAGATGGCAACGAAGCGGCGGCTTTTGTAGCTCATCAGGTCAGCGAAGTGATCGCCATCTATCCGATTACACCCGCTTACACCCGCCTCGCCGATGGGTGAACTCTCCGATGCCTGGTCCGCACAGCAGCGGATTAACATTTTCGGCACGGTGCCCGATGTCATCGAAATGCAGAGCGAAGGGGGCGCTGCCGGGGCGGTGCACGGCTCATTGCAGGCCGGGGCGTTGACGACGACTTTCACGGCATCGCAGGGTCTGTTGTTGATGATCCCCAACATGTACAAGATCGCCGGGGAATTACTTCCAACGGTGTTTCATATCGCCGCCCGCACGCTTGCCACGCACGCGTTGTCCATCTTTGGCGATCACAGTGATGTGATGTCGATCCGACAGGCAGGCTGGGCAATGCTGGCATCAAACTCGGTGCAGGAGGTACAGGATCTCGCAATGATCTCCCATGCTGCGACGCTTCGCTCTCGCGTGCCGTTTATTCACTTCTTTGATGGCTTCCGGACATCACACGAAGTCAACAAGATTGAGCAACTGTCGCGGGACGAAATCCGAGCGATGATTGAAGACGATCTGGTGCAGGCCTGTCGCGATCGGGCGATGGACCCGGACAAACCGGTGTTGCGCGGCTCTGCACAAAACCCGGACGTCTTCTTCCAGGCGCGCGAGGCATGCAACCCGTATCACAACGCTGTCCCGCAAATCGTGCGGGAAACAATGCAGCAGTTTCGCGAATTGACGGGTCGGTCTTACGATCTATTCGAGTATGTTGGGGCTGATGACGCCGAACGGGTTATTGTGATGATGGGGTCCGGCGCGGGAGCGGTGGAAGAGGCGGTTAGCCGCCTTTCCTCTGCGGGTGAAAAAGTGGGGCTGGTGAAAGTCCGTTTGTACCGACCATTCGAAACGGCTGCATTTGTCGCAGCGCTGCCGGAATCAACTCGGAAGGTTGCCGTACTGGACCGGACTAAAGAGCCAGGTGCCGTGGGCGAGCCACTTTACCAGGATGTGGTCGCGGCTTTGGCGGAAACCGGTCGGCTGTCGAGTTGCCCAACGGTTCTGGGTGGCCGATATGGGCTTTCATCAAAAGAATTCACTCCGGCGATGGCATCCCGGATATTTGAAGAACTGGACTCCTCAGATCCCAAACGGCACTTCACCATCGGCATCGTCGACGACGTGACGCATCTGAGTCTCAAATGGGACCCCAGGTTTTCGACCGAGGAAGAGGATGTAACGCGAGCCGTCTTTTACGGGCTGGGCAGTGATGGCACCGTTGGCGCCAGCAAGAACTCGGTCAAGATCATCGGTGAAAACACACCGATGTACGCTCAGGGCTATTTCGTTTATGACTCCAAAAAAGCCGGTTCTGTCACTGTGTCGCACGTGCGGTTCAGCCCGCGCCCCATTCAATCGACCTACCTGATCGACCGGGCGAATTTCGTTGCCTGTCATCAATTCAACTTCCTGGAACGAATTGATGTTCTCACCACGGCACAACCCGGCGCGACATTCCTGTTGAACAGTCCGTATGGCCCGGACGAAGTGTGGGACAAAATCCCCAAAGAGGTACAACAGCAGATCATCGACAAGCAGTTGAGGCTCTTTGTTGTCGATGCGATCTCAGTTGCACAGGAAGCGGGCATGGGGATGCGGATCAACACAATCATGCAGACCTGCTTCTTTGCACTTTCAGGAGTCTTACCGCGTGACCAGGCGATTGAGCAAATCAAAGAAGCGATCCGCAAAACATACGGCAAGCGGGGTCAGACAATCCTTGATCGGAACTTTGCCGCCGTCGATGCGGCTTTGACCGGTCTGTTTGAAGTTCAAGTTCCATCCGATATTACGAGCACGATCAAGCGCATCTCGTACTCGCATTCGGAAGGGGCCGATTTCGTCCAGCGGGTGACCTCGATGCTGCTCGATGGCCGGGGAGATCTGCTGCCCGTCAGTGCATTGCCGGTGGATGGCACATTCCCGACCGACACAGCGAAAATCGAAAAGCGAAGCATCGCACAGGAGATTCCGATCTGGGACGGAGACATTTGCATTCAGTGTGGATTGTGTACGCTGGTCTGCCCGCATGCCGCCATTCGTTCCAAGGCATATCCCAAATCGTCCGTCAATGGTGTGCCGGATGGATTTGAATCCCGCGACTGGAAGGGGAAAGAGTTGCCCGACCATTTGCTCACGATTCAGGTCGCCCCGGAAGATTGCACTGGTTGTGGCATCTGTGTGGATGTCTGCCCGGCGAAAAGCAAAGAGGTCGTCAAACATAAGGCGATCAATATGGAGCCAAAGCTGGAACACCTCGATCGAGAACGTGACAACTTTGAATACTTCCTTTCGCTGCCAGAAGTCGATCGGACACAAATCAGGACGGAAACGGTGAAGGGTTCGCAATTGCTGCAGCCGTTGTTTGAGTACTCGGGCGCCTGCGCTGGCTGCGGAGAGACTCCCTACCTGAAACTGATGAGTCAGTTGTATGGCGACCGGGCATTGATCGCTAACGCAACCGGTTGTTCGTCAATTTATGGCGGCAACCTGCCGACCACCCCCTGGAGTGCCAACAGCGATGGCCGCGGGCCAACCTGGAACAATTCTCTGTTTGAGGACAACGCAGAATTCGGTTTAGGTCTGCGATTGGCATTGGACCAGAAACGGGACCATGCCGAATTTCTGCTGAAATCCATAGCTGGTACGGTCGGCGACGATGCGGTCAGAGCGATTCTGGAAGCACCACAAACGACAGAAACGGAAATTCTGGAACAGCGGAAGCGGGTCTCCGGACTGAAGGAGCAATTGGCAGCCAGCGACGAGGAATATGCCGGTAAGTTAGCGGCCCTGGCCGATGTTTTTGTGAACCGTAGCGTCTGGATTGTCGGGGGCGATGGCTGGGCGTATGACATCGGGTTCGGCGGATTGGATCATGTGCTGACCACGGGGCGCAACGTGAATATCCTCGTACTCGATACCGGCGTCTATTCCAACACCGGTGGCCAGGCATCCAAAGCAACACCGCGTGCCGCGGTCGCCAAATTCGCGGCTGCCGGGAAACCGTCACGCAAGAAAGACCTCGGAATGCTCGCCGTTTCGTACGGCAACGTGTATGTGGCTCAGGTGGCGATGGGCAGTAATCCAGCCCAGACCGTTAAGGCGTTTCGCGAAGCCGAGTCGTATCCTGGCCCGTCATTGTTGATGGCGTACAGTCACTGCATTGCGCATGGCATCGATATGACCACGGCGATGACGCATCAGAAAACGGTCGTACAAACCGGTTTCTGGCCGTTGTTCCGCTACGATCCCCGTGAGGCCAACGCCGGGGAACAGCCATTCCATCTCGACAGCCGCAAACCTTCCAAACCATTCCGGGAACTGGCGATGAAAGAGGCTCGCTTTGCGATGCTGACGCGAATGGACGGCGAACGAGCGGACCTCCTGCTGGAACAGGCGCAGCGAGATATTGATGACCAGTGGCGGTATTACGAACAGATGGCGGGCGTGGAACGCGCAATCGTCAATGACTTTGAGGAGGCCCAATCATGAGCGTCGACCTGACCACCTGCTACCTCGGCATGCCGTTGTGTAATCCACTGGCGATCGCCGCCTGCCGTCCGTTGACTGGCGACCTCGATATGCTGCGGCGTCTGGAAGATGCTGGTGCGTCAATGGCTGTGTTGCCTTCATTATTTGAAGAACAGATCGAACACGAAGAACTGGAAATCAACCGGTTGTTGGAATTTCAGACTGAATCGTTTGCCGAAGCGATGTCGCATTTTCCGGAACTCGACAACTACAACACCGGCCCACAGGAGTATCTGAGGCATTTGGAGGATGCGAAAAAGGCGGTCTCGATTCCGATCATCGGCAGTCTGAATGGGCAATCCAACGGTGGTTGGGTGCGATACGCAAAGATGATTGAAGAAGCCGGGGCCGATGCGCTGGAACTCAACGTCTATATTGTACCAACCGATCCTGGTATCACTTCGGCCGACGTTGAACAGCGGTATCTCGATTTGGTTTCCGCCGTACGGCAATCGGTCGAGATTCCACTGTCTGTGAAGTTCGGCCCGCACATCACCAGTCTGCCTCATTTCGCGCAACATCTGGTAGCTGCTGGTGCGGATGGTCTGGTGCTGTTCAATCGCTATGTCGAAGCGGATATTGATCTCGAAACGTTGCAGTTCAAGCCGGATCTGGTGTTAAGTAATCGCCACGAAGCGCGCGTGCCGATTCGCTGGATCGCCATTTTGCGGGATCAATTGCAGGCTTCACTCGCTGCCACCAGTGGGATTCACAGGATGCAGGGAGTCCTCAAGCTGCTGCTGGCTGGTGCCGATGTCACCATGTTGGCGAGCGCTCTGCTGATGAAGGGACCGGAATTCCTCAGCATACTTCTGGAGGAGGTCACCACCTGGCTTGAAGAGAATGAGTATCAGTCGGTCGAGCAGATGAAAGGGAGCATGAGTCGCAGCAATTCGTCGAATCCAGGTGCCCTGGAGCGTGCGAATTACATGCGTGCCCTCATCAGGTACTCCGCCGAATATCCCGGAGAACCAGTCGCCTGATCCAGGGATGGGAGAGAGCGCGTCGTATTCGGCAAAAGAGAATTCTCTCGATAAGTTGCGAAGATCGCAGAGAGAGGAAATTCTGGACAGGATAGAGATGAACTCTCGCGGAATCCGCAAAAAGTGACAGTTAGAGCGATGGCTGGTGAGGTCGGCGTTTTGCGCGATTCATCACACCAACGAATCCGGTGGGGAATTTTCACCCGGACGGAGATCCATCCGTGTTGATTCTCCGGTCAACCGTAATCGTCGCACGAGGCAGAGACAAGGTTGCATCATGAAGACGTGACCTTCTTACCATGCTTCTGCAGGCTACTCTTCCCCATCCGGCATCGGATTCAGCTTGATGATATTGAACATTGCCCCTTGCGGATCAAACGCCACCGACATTCTTCCAACCGGAATATCAAAAGGTTCCATGATCAATTGGCCACCCAGTTCCTTGATTTTCGCTGCAGCTGCGTCGCAGTCAGCAACCGAGAAGTAGACGCTCCAGCAGCCGGGCATCTGTTCCATCTCCGGGGCAATTTGCATAATCCCCCCCACCTCCTTGCCGTTGAGTTTGATGATTTCATAACGCGTCGGGTTTTCAGGAAAGGGTTCGTACTCCCAACCGAACAGCCCGGCAAAGAAACTGGCCGACTTGTCGAACTCGCGCGTTGCCAGTTCGTTCCAGCAGAATGCGCCGACGCAATCGTATAACTCGGCACCGGAAAAACGGATTGGCTGCCACAGACCAACGCAGATACCCGATGGGTCAGCGATGAAGGCGACATGACCGTATTCCACTACCTGCATGGGAGGCATCGTCACCTCGCCACCCAACTCCTTCGCCTTTTCACAAATCGCCTGAATGTCATCAACTCGAATATAGCAGGCCCAGAGCGAAGGCATTCCAGCCGATTTCATCTCTTCGCCCGCTTCGCCCAAACCTGCGACAATCTTGCCCTGATACTCGAACTGGAAATAGGGATCTCCACCTTCGGTGTCCATCTGTGAAGAAGTCCAGCCGAGCAATTGACCATAGAAATCCTGAGCAGCAACGACGTCATGCGCTCGCAGGTCAACCCAGGAAAACTGCCCCTGCTGATATCTTGATGAGTCTGCCATCGTCAGCTCCTTTTCATCGGATCGGATATGTGTCTGGACGGGAAACAATTCGATTCCCATTGTACCACGATTTCCTGGCCCGCGTCGAACGTCCGGGTTCCCGACCAACAAATCATTCACAAATGCGTCAACGCGATACAGGGAGAGATATCGATTTTGGAAAAAATACAATCGGCAAAATATTTTTGGCAATCGCCCTTCTGGGCTTCGTCGATTTCGATTAAACCTCCGCTTCCCACATCGGGGCTGACCGACCTGGGCCAACAACGGCCTCGCTTTCTCTCACCCACCTGATCGCTGTTCCCCCCTCTCACACGCATTCGCGAACTCTGCCCGGTCGGATTTCTTTTTTGTCAATTGAGGAGCCAAACCTGTGCCACGCTGCATTCGCAAACTCTCACCGATTCTCACGTTCTTCTCGATCGTGTGCTTTGCAATCATCACATCTGGTTGCAAAGGACCGCAGGGGCATGCCTGCTCGTCAGAAACCTGCATTGGGCCGGAGTACGGAGTCGATCCAACCTATTCCTACCAGATGGATCAGCCGACAGGCGAACCGTACACGCAACCGGGACCTGTTGCCGGCTCGGTACAGTTCAAGCAGTAGCAATCTTTGGAACAGCTTACTTTTCAGTGTGACGTCTCTGGCTCGTGGGGAACGATTGGACCGTCAAGACGAAAAGTCAGGGGCGATGAAGTTGCAGGCAGCGACAACGGAACAGGATGTTAATCCGCACCCCAAAACAAAGTTCTTGTCAAGGCACTATGTTTGCAGGCCGAACGACACCCATCGCGGCACACAAGAGCGTAATACCATCTTGTCGTTAGAGTGTTTCAACAAAACCGCTCCACAGGTGCGACCGGACAGGGCTGAATCCAGCCACACCTGCGAGCGCGTCACGGGTTCTTTCGTTGATCGCTTCGTCGTTCGTGACGGGTTCAAATGTCTGCGGGGTTCATTCTGACGCCAGCAATCCCGCAATTCTGTGGGATGCCTCACAATTCGACAGTCGGCTATCTTTTTCCTCCATAGCGTTCCCAGCGTGGTACCGCCTCCCGATGTGGCACCGTGGCAACATCACCACGCAAGGGTGTCCTCTCAAATCAGCAGACGCGAATCGGTTTCTCAACCTGCCGTGATGCGTTCGCGATTCATCCGACCGTAGCTTCCGTCTGCTGGCAGGATTTGCTGGAAAATGACAGGCAGCCGTTTGACGCGCCGAATTCGCGATCTAAGTTTCAATGCCTGCCCCTCGCAACCTGGGAACATGGATATGCTTCATCGGCTGTTCCCTTGCAGATCATCAACACCTTGTACTCAGCGATGGGCAACCCATGATGCACACCAGACTCCGAACAGAACCATCCCGACACGGCACGCCAATTGACAGCTCGCAGGCCGCACAGCAAATCCGCTCGTTCCTGCCCAACCTCGAAGAGATGGATCAGTTACTGCGATCCCTGCTGGGAAGCTGGAGTGACAATTCGCACGTTCTTGTGACGCGGCAGTGGCATCGCCTGCCCTATGAGCATGACATCGTCGTGACGCCACTGTGTGATGAAACCCGTCAACCGATCTTCGACTCCTTCCGGACTGCAGGCTGCGATCTTTCCCAGGGGGGGATTTCCTTTGAGCATCCTGCAGCTTTGCCCTGCCGATATGTCGCTGCGACATTCGACGTGCACGACAACCAGCAATGCACCGTGGAAGTGAAACTGGCCTGGTGCCGCTTCACCTGCGAAGGCGTTTATCGCAGCGGAGGCAAGTTCCTGCGATCTCTTCCAATGCCGGACGATGTCTTTGACGCGTGGGAACGTTAAAAACGTTAAAGCAGTTGTTTACCTTTTCGCACGCAACGCCTCTGGTTCGTGGGAATCTCTGCCAGCCGACGTGCTACGCACGGCGGGAACTGCATCGAGGTATCGACGCGGCTAAGAGGCATCACGGTGCGGAAAAGCGTAATACGCTTTAATTTCTGGGAAATCCAATCGCAGAAGCCCGGTTCATTTCTGTTCAACTTGCCAGACGTCTAGAGCGTATTACGCTCTCTTGTGGCGCGATGCACGTCCTTTGATCTGCAAATACAGGCTCCCACGAGCGAAAAGTGTCACACGAAAAGGTAAACTGC
>JANQSH010000116.1 GCA_028284145.1 Planctomycetaceae bacterium
GTTACTCTTCTGAAACAAAGCAGTGCAACGCAGCTATCGGAATGTATTATCCTGATGACTTTGTCAGTTCACTTATCGATCCGGCCCAGCTCTGCATCGTGCGGCAGGGCGGGTATGTCTCCAGTCGACATGCCACGCACGGCGAGGTTCTCTGAAAATCATTCCCTCGTTTATCCCCCACAAACATGTAAAAGGTGTCGCTGAGCAATACCTTCTCCAGGTGTAGTCAAAAAGAAAACCCCTGCTTTTGCAGGGGCTTTCCAATCGTCCGGAATTCAAAAGGAACGCGTTAAAATCTACGGAGCCGAAGGCAGCGGCAGGGTTTGTCAGCTTCGCTGGGCAAATAAAAATCCCCGAAGGAGACACGGCTGCCTTCAGGGACGGGAACGGGTCAGATTGAGATCGTATGGTCGCCGATCTATTGGGAAACTCCGCGATCACTCGAACGCTTTGTTTCCCGGGAAAGTCCGCCTGCAGCGCCTCCTGATCATCCTGGAGGGTCTTGCATTGCAGAGCGGGTATTCGGGTTGGAAAGGCTCACGCCTTTCGGTCCTGCGGTTGCCGACATGGTGTCACATCCACATTGGCAATCGCCCGGGGATTGAACTTATTCGTCGATGCTTTCGATGAATGCGTCCAATGTATCCTGTCCGGAGAAGAGGTGCAGTCGATCCTTGTACCAGATGGCATGATCGAGTGTCCCCGCCACTTCCTGACCACTGGCCAACAGGACGATGACGTCGTATCCGCCAGAGATCGGAGCGTATACTTCCGGATTCGCTTCAAACTTCTGTTGCGCTTCTGAGGAGGAGAATGTGAAGTTCTGTCCTCGGAAGGTCGTTTTGATTTCCGCGTTGGCATCGACCAGGTCTTGGTCGTCCCTCAGCACGACCGGGCAAAACCCTTTCATGCCAGTACCACCGCGAGAGAACAACTTCTTGAACTTTGCAGCCTTTTCGGGATCAATCCTGGCCAGATCCTCAAGCGTTTCCTCTTCCAGTTTGCCAAACTCGAATTCTGGCTGTTCGTCGATTTCCGTTTCCACAACCTGTTCCGTCGCTTCGCTTGGCTTGACTTCCGCCAAAGGAGCCGCTTCCACCGGCAGCTTGACCGTGGCGATGGGTTTGGACTCTTCCGCCATCGGTGCTGTCCTGGCTGGTTCAACGTTGAACTTTGGAGCAGGTACTTCGACAGGCCCACTGTCGGCCATCTGCGCGACTTCCGGTTCCGATTTGTCGAGAGTCGGTGCGGGTTGTGTGTGGGCCGTTTCTGCAACCGGCGCAATCTCCGGTTTTGCTTCGATCCTGGTTTCCGCAGTCGCCAGTTCCTTCTCGCTCGATTTGGTTTCGGCAACCGGAATGGTTTTCGTCAGAGCCTTGCCAACTTCTGGAGCGGCTTCGATCAGACGCTTATCCGATGCGGGAGCGAAAGCCGATTTCGATTCCACAACGATCGGCGGGGTGAGAGCCACCTCCAGTTCATTGTCCGAATCGACTTCCGGCTTCGCGGATTCCACGACTGGCATTGCAGGAACAATCTGCACGTCCGAATTGCCTTTGCTGTTCTCGAAGACATCCACTGGCTTGCGTGCGGTGATAATGGGCATCTCGGTCGAGTGGATCGTTTCGGCATCGGTCGGTCTGGCCTGCGAAGCGGGCGAAACGACCAGCGACTTTGCGATCGGCTCGTTTTCCACTTCCGTCGGGAATTCGAGAGCCGATTCCTGCGCGACTTTCGTTGCTTCGGGCAACTCGGGAGCGGTCGTGGCTGACTTCACGTCAGCAAAGTTCGTTTCCGCGAAGCCGAGATCGATCTGAGGATTCGGGTCGGCTTCCGGCTGCAAGTTCCTGGGTATTTCTTTGGGGACACTTGCCGCGACAACGGTGTTTTTCGATCGAAAGCTGGCGGGAACTTTCGGTCTGGCTGGTCCGGAGACGACCTTTGGTTCACTCGCCACGGGAACTGTCCTGTTTGGCGTACCATTTGCTGGTGTGGTCTTCGCCGGTTCGGACCTCACAACCTGCACACTGGTCTTCGGCCTGATCAGACCTGGTGCACCCGACTTCGGCTTCTTGTTGAATAACTGTCCGAGAATGCCTTGGGGACGATCCTTCTCCGATTTCACAAGAGTTTCTTTCTGAACCACTCTTTTGCCTGAAACAACCGGTTGCTGGACAGGCATTTTCTTCACGTTCATTGGCGGCATTGTTTTGCCATCGCGAGCGTAAAGGCTTTGCAGCTTCTGCAAGACCGCCGTCGGTCTGTGGGTTTTGGGTTTGAATGTGCCGATGGTTCGCTGGCGCGGCTGGTTACTCGATTCGCTCGTGATGATTCCATCGGGCGTATAGCTTTTTCCGCGCTTAAAGGGTAGCAGGCCATCAAATGAGGGCCAGGGCGATTTTCGCGATTGCCTGACGTACACCGTTCGCTTTGTTGCGGCACGGTTTTTGGTCTGGCCGTAAACGAAGCGGGGTTTGCTGACGTTGGTTATCGGTTTTTTCATCCGCAGAGCGTCGGTAAGCGATCGTGGTTGAGACACGGTTTTCGTCTTCGCCACCGGACTGGTTTGTACGACATGGCGGGCTCGACTCGAGTTGACGTTTTGCTTCGAGCTGGTTTTTCGGAAAAGTGAGCCGACTTCACGCTTCACCGCATCGTTCAGGGTGGCGTGCATCGACCTGCTCTTCTGAGCCGTCGTTGCAATGACGTTGTGGGGCGACTTCCGGGCATTTCGTTTTACGGGACCACTGCTTTTGATGGGGCCGCTTTGAGCCAGAGTTTCGACCGGTCCCGTGATGAGGAGACCAGTTGTGGCCAGTGCGACGCAAATGGCCGTGCAAATGTTACATCGTACGTTCATGTCCGACAATCTCCTAATGCCCATCCCTGGGCTAACTCGGAACCACTCCCGAATGGTGAATGGCTTCTCCCTGTTTGGCAGGTTGACCAATCAGGTCAGTCCGTTTCTCGCGTTCCCTGTTTGCATTCTTCCTGTTTGCATTCTTAAAGACATCATCCATGACGTCTCCCGGTTCGCTCGCTGAGTTTGTCACACGTTTTCGACAAGGTCGTTCCGTATACGCGTGGCACAACCCGCACAATCTGGCGTACCGATTCATGCAGAGTTTTTATCGTCGTCCAATGGTCCGGATTGTGACGCCTATACCCATTTTGCTGCAGTTTCCATAAGGACGACAATGACAATCGGAATGACCACGAGAACCGATGCAATCGAGAATTACCCCCTGGTTTTCCTTACTTAACACAGCCTCGTGCGGGAGCATAAATCGCTGGGCGAATGTCATTCGGGGAAACTCAAAAGTTCGGAACAGAAAACGGTCAACTATATTGCAAATTATCGTAGCGACTATTCGATCCGGCTTTTTTCGGAGTCGTCACTCAATGTCATTCCCACGCGGTGTTCATGATTCAAATGGGAGGAATCCAGAAGAAAGAAGATGGATTCCTGCCTGTGCAGGAATGATTTCCATTTTGCAGCCGTCCGGAAAATTCGACATGAATTGCCAACTCAACGCGACATATCAAAGCAATTCACTCCAGGCAAACCAGTTTGCGAAAGGACTCCCTGGCGCGCCAACCAAATTGAGTTGCGATTTTGCATACCTCGGTTTGTTGAGGGAAGTTTGCTGCAGACGACTATTGCAGCCGATAGAGGGCTGAACTAAATTGGCGGTTGCGCTGACAATCTCCAGCCATGACTACCTTTTTCAGGACGCTACGCCATGAGTGATGATCAATTGCCCAATGAGTCTGACCTTTCAAACGAGCCGATGGAAGTCCGCGAGTTTCGTAATCCCGATATACCCCGGCAGCAGACGATCATCATCCGACCACCCGAAAGGAGCGACGTTCGCAAATGGGTCATCCGGTTTCTGATCCTTGTGCTGGCGATTTCCGTGTTGGCGAATTTCTCACTCGTCGGCATGTATCAGGATTATTTTACCAATGTGACGCCACCGCTGGAGCGATTTCATTCAGGAAGTAAGACATCCAGCAAGAAGATTGCATTGATCAAAATTGAGGGGACGATCATGCCCCCGTTCACCGATCGCGTTCGTACTCAGATCAAACGAGCGAAAAAAGATAAACGTGTGGTTGGTGTCCTGCTGTCGGTCGACAGTCCTGGCGGCATGGTCCCCGACAGCCATCAGATCTACCGCGACCTGCTCGAACTGTCCGAGAAGAAACCGGTTTTCGTTTCGATGAAAAGAATGGCCGCCTCGGGTGGGCTATACGTCGCAATGGGAGCTGGCCCGAATGGTCGCATATATGCTGAGCCGACGACCTGGACCGGGTCGATTGGCGTTATTATCCCACGCTACAATGCCAAAGAACTGGCAGACAAAGTCGGTGTCGAGCCGGAATCGCTCAAAACGGGCGAACTGAAAGATGCACTGAATCCATTCACCGAACTGACCGACAAAGAGCGGAAGGTGTGGGAAGTCATTTTGGATGACGCCTTTATTCGCTTTAAGAATGTCATTGCGAAGAACCGGAAACCGCTCGATGCTGCCAAAGTCGATGCGCTTGCCACAGGTCAGGTCTACACGGCGAATCAGGCGGTCAACAACGGGCTGGTCGATGAAATCGGTTACCAGGACGATGCGATCGCCGACCTCAAAGACAAACTGGAAATCAAAGAGGCGTGTGTCATCACTTATGATTACCCGCCGACCTTGCTGGATGCCTTGACCGGGGCGGCTGAGGCGAATCATCCCGATGAGCGATGGCGAAAGTTGATGGAAGCCTCCGTCCCCAGGGCGATGTATTTCTGTTCCGGGCTGCTGGACCCACATGTGTTGTTGATGCAACCATTTACCCGATCCGTCAGTTTTTGATTTTCTCCCCCGAGGTGACTGATGCTGCCGAACCGTTTATACCGAAATTTGTTTACCGCTACTCTCTGCCTGGGAGTGAGCTTTGGATTCGCTCCAACTTTTGGCCACGATCAAGACCCAGCGAAAGTGGCGTCTTCGATATCGGACGAAAAATGGCGGGGCGGCTACCTGGGAATCGTTCCGTTTCAACCGAAGAGGGCAGAACCGGTCACGATCGGCAGGGTCATTAACGACTCCCCTGCTCAGAAGGCGGAACTCCAAAAAGGGGATGTCATTCTGCAGGTCGATGGCACGAAGGTCGAGTCCATTGCGGAACTTAAAAATCTTTTGAAAGCAAAACAGCCCTTCGACTCGATTCAATTTGAGATTCAGCGGGACGATGAGACGTTCGCGTCCCGTATGCAACTCGATCCGCTGGTTTATGGTGACATGTACAACGTCGCCGAGGCAATCAGCAGGAATCGCGTTCTTAATCGATATCTCAAGGAGCGAAACAAAACGGACCTGCTTGACAAGGCACCGGGAAGGCTTGAAAAAGTTGTGCGAGCGAGCAAGTCGCATGTCGAAGCGCGACGGGCAATGAATGAAGTGCTCGACCTGTTCAATGTCTCCCATACGGCGATCGTTCCGGCAGAAGCGATGAATGGTCTGAAAGGGGACAAACCGCAGGGAAGTTTCGGACTCGAACTTCGCATGACATCGGAAAATGGCAAGTCGATCATGCGGGTGTCGGACATCATGCCCGGAAGTCCCGCGGCGGAGTCGGAATTGGGAATAGGAGATGAAGTTCGGACGATTGATGGAATCCCGGCGGCGGAATCGCCACGTATTCAACTCTCGGGTCACGAACACCGGTATCACCTGTACGCAATTCAGGCGAAACCTGACGACGAGATGACGATTGTTTATCGGTCGACAAATAACGTCAAACCATCGGACCTCAAACTGAAATCTGCCACAGACATCAACCCGCTCTCGGCGACACGGGACAGCGTCCGGGTGATCGAAGAAAGTGGATATTCCCTTGGATACCTTCGTTTGTGGAATGTTCTGTCATCGGAAACATCTGATATCGCCGAAGAAGCGATCGAAAAAAGATTGAAGAATTGCGATGGGCTGCTGATTGACCTGCGGGGACGGGGTGGCAGTGTGCTGGTTCTGATGAAAATCGCGAAGCTGTTGAAGGATGACGAGCGGCCGACGGTGGCGATTATCGATGGTGACACCCGCAGCGCGAAGGAGGTACTGGCCTGGCGGTTGCGCGAACATCGCTACACAAAACTGGTCGGCCAACGAACAGCCGGTGCGGTGACCGGAGCCGGTTTTCAACGACTCCCCAGCGGAGATTATCTGATGTATCCAGTCGCACCGTCGGAATCGCTCAGGCATCTGACGGGAGGAGAAGCGCTGGAAGGAGTTGGAGTGAAGCCCGACATTGAATTCCAGCCACCGATCAATCCTTCCACCAGAGATGCACTCTTTGATCGCGCGAAAAAGGAGCTCGTCAGAGCGCTGAAAACACACGCAGAGTTTATCGATCTTTAGAGCCGTTTGCTGTTTCGTGTGATGCTTCTGCTTGCGCGGGGATAACTGGTTTTCGTCCAGACTCTCTCCTTTCATTCACCACAGAGACACAGAGTACGCAGAAGCAGAATAACAGAGCAGGGTTCACAGGATGAAAATGCCTGTATTTTTTTCTGATCTTCCGATCGCACAGCAGCAAAACATTCATGACCTCTGAAGTCGGAACAGACATCCGGAAGGCAGCGGGTATTCTCCGCGATGGCGGATTGGTTGCGTTTGCCACCGAAACCGTTTACGGACTCGGCGGGAATGCGCTCGATGTGAACGCTGTCGCACGAATCTTTGAAGCCAAGGCACGACCGAAATTTGATCCATTGATCGTCCACATTCATGACACCTCACAGGTTTCGGAATTGGTGCAAACAGTGTCGGTACCCGCAACCGATCTGATGGAGCGTTTCTGGCCCGGTCCCTTGACGCTGGTGATGCCGAAGCAGAATGTCGTGCCCGACCTGGTGACCGCTGGCCTGCCAAGTGTGGCGTTACGGATGCCTGCTCATCCGATGGCGATGGAGTTGATCGAACAGGCCGGCGTTCCGGTGGCAGCGCCAAGCGCGAATCCGTTTGGCTGTCTCAGCCCGACGCGTGTAGAGCATGTGGCCGATCAGTTGGGAAACCACATTGATTACATTCTGGATGGCGGAGCCTGTCCGATTGGTGTGGAATCGACCGTTGTCGGTTTTCCGGATGGGTCTCCAGTGTTGTTGCGTCCGGGTGGTTTGCCGCTGGAAGAGATCGAAGCCGCGATCGGCCCGGTTCAACAGATCGCCAAAGGTGAAGTGTCGGACAATCCATCAGAAACGATTGAAGCGACGCCGCAGATCTCGCCCGGCCTGCTCTCCCGGCATTACGCGCCGAATACTCCGCTCATTACTCGCGATGAAGAGTTGGAAATCGATGTATCAAAGTTACGGGTGGGGTTGCTGACATTCAAATCGGGTAACGATGTCATCGGGTTTACGGCGGTCGAAGTTTTATCTGAACAGGGGAATCTGGTCGAAGCGGCGACGAATTTTTTTGTCGCATTGCGAAAGCTGGATAACCTGTCGCTCGATCTGATTCTGGCGGACCGGTTTCCTGAGTACGGTTTGGGACGGGCGTTGAACGATCGCCTGCATCGGGCGGCGAAAAAACGCTGAATTTTTGTGGCGATTCTGGCCTGAAAAAAATTAGCATCGCGTGAGTTGACAACTGTCTGGCCAGTGGTAGCATGGCAACTCGACACGGGTGTTGGCGTTGACTTGTGGTTATCGCCACCGAAGAGGGAAAACGGTGTAAATCCGTTGCGGTCCCGCCGCTGTGATCGGGGACGAACACTGCGTTTTACCACTGCGAGTTTTCGCGGGAAGGTGCAGTCAGTAGGGTGATCCGAGAGCCAGAAGACCTGCCCGGACGTCGGTTTGCAAACGGTTCTTTCGGGACAAAAGACGTTGCAAGGATACGGCTGCGCGAAGGGGGATTCTGTGTTAAACCAGAATTCGCTGATTTCGTGATCGCCTCGATATCCATGCCGCCTGCGCCATCTTGAGAATGGCATCTCCCACGGTATCCGTTTGCCTGAAAATTACCCGCCGTCATAACGGCGGGCATCTCGGACAACGGAGTATTGTCGTGCGAAACTCATTTTGGGACGGGCATTCCCGTCGACGATCGATTTCCGGCTTCACCATCATCGAACTGCTGGTTGTGATTGCCATTATTGGCGTACTGGTGGCGTTACTACTGCCGGCTGTACAACAGGCGCGATCCGCTGCGCGGAGTACGCAATGCAAAAACCGGCTGCGGCAATTGGCGATTGCCGTGCACAACTATGCCGATTTGTACGTCGAGACGTTTGTGCCTTACGTGGTCGATGATCCCACGCGCATCAACTATCTAAAGACTTTTTCCGGCGGACAGGGGAAGGCTCAGTTTTGGTTTGGCGTTGTTGATTACGATCAGACAGACCCGGCTCAACAGTTGGATTTCGCCACGGGTCCGCTGGCGCCTTTTATGGAAACCAATCACACCGCATTTCAATGTCCTGACCTGGGACCAGACATGCTGGATGAAATCCGATTCGGCAAACTCGCTTCGGGCTACGGCTACAACGGGTATTTCCTCTCGCGAGCTTCGAGTGTCGATTGGGAACAGGACCCGTCCGGCAACTGGGTGGCGAAGGAGAGCAGCACGCCTCTTTCCCGGCGGTTTCGTGATGTCTCGGAAATGACCGCAACGGTCCTCTTCGCTGACAGCGCTCAGGTCGACTGGAGGCTGGATTACAAAGAGAATTGGATTCTCGATCCCCCGTCGAAAAATTTTCCGACCATCCATTTCCGGCATTCAGGGACCGCTCATGTCGCGTTTGCAGATGGACATGTCGAAACGCGATCCCGGTTGTGGTATGCGGATACAGGCGGTTTTTTGCCTCCTAATCAGATCGACAAGATTGAATCGCATCGGCTCGGATATGTCAGTAATACGCTGCAGGGCGTCACACCGACAGCAGCCGACGCACAAGCCGGTCTTTACGACGACCTGTATGACCTTGACTGACAACCGACTCAGCGAACAAGGGAAAATTCTTATGTTGAGATTTTCGATTCGTTGCGGCGGAGACATCATGGCATCGATATTGTTGCTGATCGCAATCTGCTGCACCGGTTGTGGTGGAACCGTCGAAGCCGAGCAGGAACAGGCGGCCTATATCTGCAACCAGACGAAGCAGGTCTTCGCTGCGTCGGAAGTGCAGAACTCCAACGTCAATCCGAAGACCGGCAAGTCGACACTCGTGCGGGGGATGTATTGCGTGAAGTGCGATCGCTGGCATCCCGGTCCACCAAAGGAAGCGATGGCCAATCGAGCGGTGCAACCGACCTGCCCCATCCACAAAACGCCATTGAAGTCAGTCGGACCGATTCCCCTGGCCGCAGCGGAGTAGCAAAAGGTTGTTCACAATGCCAGAACCGGTTGTTCTTTGCTTCAGCGGCGGGAAAGACTGTCTGATGGCCCTGCATGACGTCCAAAAGCGCGATGACAGGGAGGTCATCGCGCTGCTGACGACGGTGACAGATGCGTATGATCGCGTGAGTATGCATGGCGTACGGCGGTCACTGCTGCAGAAACAGGCAAAATCACTCGGCATTCCGTTACGTGAAGTGAGCATCGCTCCGCAGTCGTCGAATGTCGACTACGAAGCGGCGATGGGGAAAGTGTTTGACGATTTCCACAGGCAGGGAATTCGCGAGATCGTTTTCGGCGATATCTTTCTGGAAGACCTCAAGGAATATCGCGACGCGCATCTGGCCCGGCATGGTTTGACCGGACATTATCCCCTCTGGCTACGCGACAGCCGTGAACTGGTCGAGGAATTCCTGTCACTCGGATTTCGGGCTATCACCGTTTGTGTCGATCCCACGCAATTGTCGCCGTCTTTTGTCGGTCGGGAAATCGATCGGACATTCCTGGCCGACCTGCCGGACGGGGGCGATCCTTGCGGGGAGAACGGCGAATTTCATACGTTTGTTTTCGATGGACCGGATTTCGCGTTTCCCATTGGTTTTTCCGTGGGCGAAACCGTCCAGCGAGATTCCTTTTTCTTTTGTGATCTGATATCAGACAACAAATCGCTGAAACCTTCGCTTCAGCCAGCAGAAAGGTCATGACATGTCCCAGTCAGAAAACGCCACTACCAACCCGGCCGGCAGTTTGCTGTTGCGTTGGAGCATGATTGCTTTGCTCGTCTGCTTTGCCGCGACGGTTCGCGTGTTCGACTGGGGCTGGAACTTCGCGCCCGCAGGTGCGCTGGCATTGTTCGCCGGTGTTTACTTCCGGGACAAATACGAAGCATTGCTCGTACCAGTTCTGGCGATGTTTGCCGGTGACGTTGGTCTGGCGATTTCCAATGACAATCCCGACTACCTGTTCCACGATCTGATGCCGGTTATTTACGGCTGTTATCTGCTGAGCGTCTTCCTCGGTTTCGGTGTGCGTTTGCGCTGGTCGAGGAATTTGGAATCAACGGACTCTGTGGAGAACAGTGTTCATCCACAGCCGGTACAAAAATGGGGTCTGGTCATCGGGGCTGGATTTGCCGGTGCCCTGCTGTTTTTCGTCATCACCAATTTCGCGACCTGGGTGATTGCCGATCCGACACGGTACAGCAAAGACTTCGCTGGTTTGTTGCAGTGTTTCACACTGGCGTTGCCCTTCTGGAGGAACACACTTGCCAGCGATATTTTGTTCGGCATCGTTTTCTTTGGCGGGTATGAAATGTTGAAATCGGTTGTAACCGTGCCGATCAATTCCGTGCTGTACAACGATTGATTTTCCAGATCGTTGATTGCCGCGAGGCGGGACATGACGGAACACCGCATCATTTCGCTGATTGCCAGTGCGACCGAGATTGTCGCAGCTCTCGGCTTTGAATCTCAACTGGTTGGTCGCTCGCACGAATGTGATTATCCATCAACGGTTAGCCGGCTCCCGCAATGTTCCGAATCGAAAGTTGACGTCAACGGCAGCAGTCGGGCAATCGACGATCAGGTAAAGTCGGTATTGCGCGAGGCGATTTCAGTTTATCGCGTACACCCTGAAAAGCTGGATGACCTGCAGCCGTCGGTCATCATCACGCAGACACAGTGTGAGGTCTGTGCGGTCAGTCTGAAAGATGTCGAGGCGGCGGTCTGCGAGATGGTCTCTTCCGAACCGGAGATTGTCAGCTGCGAGCCGATGTGTCTGGCGGATGTCTGGACCGATATTCGCAGAGTGGCCGAGGCTTTGGACGCGAATGAGAAAGCAGAATCGCTGATTGCCGAGTTGCAATCACGATTGAAACAGATTGCAGAGCAAACCCGCGCATTGAGTTACGCCAGCAAGCCGCGCGTCGCTTGTATTGAATGGATCGCCCCGGTGATGACGGCCGGCAATTGGGTACCGGAATTGGTGGAAATCGCTGGCGGTGAGGACCTGCTCGGTGTGGCGGGCGAGCATTCCGGATATTTCGAGTTCAGAAAGCTGATCGATCTCGATCCCGATCTGATCATCATCATGCCCTGTGGTTTCGGCATCGCGCGCGCACAAGCCGAGATGCCGGCACTGGTCGCACAACCGGGCTGGTCCTCTTTGCGGGCCGTGCGTGGAGGGCGGGTTTACCTCACCGACGGCAATCAGTATTTCAATCGGCCTGGTCCGCGTATGGTGGAATCGGCGGAAATACTGGCGGAGGTTTTCTTCCCGGGTGAGGTCGATTTCGGTCATGAAGGTATTGGCTGGGTGCGATTCGAAGAATGAAATTCCGCTGGTCATTTTGCTGAAGATGAGTAACTCGGAGTGCAAACCAAACACCGCATTCAAGGAGTCATCCATCCATGACACGGAACCTTGTGACCGAGACTCGTTGTTCACTCGTTATCATCGCCACGGCAATGACGTCTGCCGCTGAGCCGACATTAAACCTGTCGAGTTATCTCACAGTTCATTCCACAACGGCGTAGTATCGCGGAATGAATTATGAAAACGGAAAAACGGACACACTCTCAAGGAAGGCTGGGGATGGAGAATCAATTTTTTTATCCCCCATCTCCATTCCGAACGTCAAACGTCGAATTGAGTTTTGCAGGGCGGCTCAACTGTTTGTTTTCCCGAGTTTGGCGAAGAGGCGTTGAACATTCCAGGCGTTTGTCCCGCTTTTGGCTTCCTCGCAGGAGAAGCTGTGCCGATTGTATCGGTTCTGACAGGCAATTGGGCAGCAACTTACAGCTGAGGTGAAGTCGTTCCCCTGTGAATTCCGAAGTTGAATAAAGCTCTGCCGCGAAATTTTCGCGGCCATTGTGAAGCATGAATTCGCAGAAAGCGTCCGCATGAAGATGGAAGAAGATGCCCCTCCCGGTGTTCCAGAATGGGTGGTGACCTACGGCGACATGATGTCGCTGCTGCTGACGTTCTTCATCATGCTTGTTTCGTTGAGCGAAATTGACGCGGATAAGAAATACCGAGCCGTCCTGGATGCCATTCAACAGAGCATTGGCTACCGCACCGGTCCGATTGCCCCGCCGGGCAAGAATTTTCCGCTAAATGGTATGGTCGAGCAGCTTGAGCATCTCGGTTCGTTTACCGATATCGAGAACGGTCATGGCGGTGTGAAGAACCTGGCGGTCGAAGGGAAAGACCTCAAGGTTTATCGAACGCGTGAAGGAAAATCGCGCCGCGTTGGTTCGCCGATCCTGTTTGAGGTCGACAACATTGCCCTTAGTCCGCTGGCGGAAAAGCAACTTCGCGACGTCGCCGACGAGATGGCGGGGAAGCAACACAAAATCGAAATCCGCGCGCACACATCGAAGGAAGAACCGGCGGAAAATGCGAACTATCCCGACAAGTCTCAATTGACCTACCTGCGAGCGCGGAATGTCAAGGACTTTCTGGCGGATATTGGTGTCGACCCAATGCGTGTCCGCATAAGCGCTGTGGGAGACAGTGAGCCGTTGACCGACATTGGTGATCGCCGCGCACACAAACATGAACGGGTTGAAGTGCTGATTCTTGACGCGTTCACACAGAGCTTCATCGGTCCGGATGAAAAAGCCAATTAGAGCGTATTACGCTCTTCCGTGCCGCGATGGACGTCATTCAGCCTGCAAACACAGTGCCTTGTCAAGGCTTTTTTGGGATGCGGATTAACATATCCCGCTCCGTTGTCGCTCCTTGCAACTTCATCAAACCCAACTTTTCGCCTTGACGGTCCAATCGTTCCCCACGAGCCAGAGACGTCACACCAAAAAGTAAACTGCTCCAGCACACCTTCAATTGAATCGCCTCGCAACACGTTCGTTCAGAAAAAATACCGCATTGCCCTGTTTTTCTTAATGCGCAATGCGGCTATCCTGTTGACCCTGTCCCATTCTTTCCCCCCACAGATAAACGGCAGGCAGGAGTGCAGTCTTACGAAGACCCGCGCGCCGCTGAAACAATTTACTGCGAGCCATCCAGTCCGGTGGCACGGTCCAGTTTGAGGACGTTGCGCGACGGAATGAATTCCATCCGTTGTGCATCGGCCCGACTGTACTCCCCACCGATCGACTTCCGTCGCCAGATCGTCGCCTTCGGATTCCCCAACGAACGGAGAACGTACAGTTCCTTCGACTCGTCATAGCTGATGGTATCAGCCCGGGCGTGGAATGAGTTGCCTTCCAGCTTGGCATTTCCCTGGCCGAAAACCTGCAGGAAGGCGGGGGTCGTCGCCGTTTTTTCGATTTGCACAACCCGCAGTTCGTCGCATTCCATCAAGCCGCCATCTTTGGGAAGCGAATCAGTATTGATGACGTCGCGCGGCCGTTTGACCGGTCCATAGACAATCCGCACACGATCGCGGAATGTCGAATTCCGGTCCTTCATGTTACCTTCCATCTTGCCGGCAAAATCGATGCGAGTGTACTCCCAGTCATTCGACTTCTTCTGGGCGGGTGCATTCGGTCTGGCCACAACAGATTGCCCCAGCCCCGCCCGGCGACCTCCACCACGACTCCAGTTGGTAATCCATCCCGGACCTTGCGCGAGCGTTTCGCCGGAAGTCTGGTTGATTTGCAGCCAATGCATTTCGGCACGCCGGATATTGACCAGCACGCTATCTTCGTATTCGTTGGAATTCAACCGCACGACGCCCCGGCAAGTGACCTTGTCGACTTCGACGGCCTGTTCGGATTTACGTTGATCTTTGGCTTCCGCGAAGTCGATGCGATTCGTTAGCTGCACGGCCATTTCGTGGCAATTCAACCAGTGATCATTCAGCTTGCTTTCAACTTTTCCGGTGAAGGTGGCCAACCGACCATTGAAGTCCATTTTTTTATGCCAGGTGACCCCCAACACTTCTGGTTGCTCCAGCTTTTGACCGTCGAGTGATTCCTTCACTGGCAGTTCGAGCAGTCCTGGTCCATTTACCCAGGCGCGATTTGTTCCCCGGTCAAAATGGATTTCATTGCCTTGAATATGAATGACGCCTTCGCGAATGTGGGCGGGTTGTGGTTGTGATTTCGCTACTGCCGGAACCGATCCGAAAATGTGAATGACTTCCCGTCCCTGACCCGAGTTGACCAGATGTGCGCGATCGGCATCGACCTCAAAGGGTGGCTCGCCCGGTTCCCGTTGCTGTTCAATATGCACATTGCCAAAGGTCCAGACATCGCTGAAATCAGTCCGCTTCATTTCCGGGTCATGAATTGCTGCGACTTGAATTCGGTCGGCAATACACAAAACGGGCGGACGTCCGGATGGCTCTTTCTCAGCCGTTTTGTTCTCCTGACGAAGGATCGGCTCTTCAAACGGGCTGGTCTCCTGTTTCGCTGGTTTTGTGGCGTTTTTCTTTTGCTCCAATGTCGTAAAAGGATTCTCATCTTTCGTCGCTACTCTGGTTTCCGATTTTTTTTCCTTTGGAGGAAGCTTGCCATCTTTGAAGCGAACTTCCAATCGGTTGGCTTCCGCCTGCATATCGGGAGAGATCATGCCGACATCTTTAATCGCCAGCACGTATTCCAACCGTCCTGCGCCACTCTTTCCATCATTCCTGTTTTTGTCGAGATCGTTGCCATCCCCTTTGAGTCGAATGAAGATGTATTCGCCCGCCAGTCCGAATTGTTCTTCCGGCTGACTGACCACGGCATGTTGGTGTAATTCAATCAGGTCATGGCCGGTTTTCGGGTCCTGTGTCCGCTTGAGTTGTTGTCCCCAACGGGCTTTCATCTGCGTTTGTCCCGACTGCGGATCGCGAAACAGAAGGCGACCCGGACCGCGGCAATCGGATGCGGCAATCTTCCCGCCATCGGTATGCGACAAAACGATGTAGGGTGCCGTCAGAGTACTGCCCTGGCGGACCACCTTTACCACCGGTGTTCCCCGCATCTGGGTCGTACCATGTTTTGCGTCATGTTCCAGCCAGCGCATTTCCGCCGTCAGTTCGTTGGCTTCGGACTGCACAACGACATTGCGCGTTTTGCCGTTAGCGAGTTCGCGAGATTCCGCACGAATGGCCCGCAGTGTCATGCCCTTCAGCGATGACAGATCCCGTCGCACGAGTTCCTCGCTGTCTGCCCCCTCCAATGCGGGGGCCGGTTGAGGTTCTTCTATGAGGTCCTCTTCCATTTTCGGTTCAAACAGAAGATGCAACAGATCGCAATTGAGCGTGTCGAACACCAGGTTCGATTCACGTTCCGCCGCGGCCATTGCACGATCCTGATGGTTGAAGACTTCATTCAATCGCTGCGGATGAGATTCCCGCTGCTTCTGACTGGGACTCCGCACGCGCACGTTGTCTTCAAATCGTGCAATGGAATCCTGCATCTCGAACTCGAAACTGCCATCGCAGGTAACATGAATTTGTACCGGTGCACGTGGTTTTTTGTCTTCGTCAGGCTCGGACTTTTTCTGGCCGGGCAACACAGATGACCGCCTCTCCGAGACGAGCGTCATTTCCACATTGCGGCGCAGCTTCACGTTTTTAATGCCCGTGATGGCAATCGATTCTTTTTTCGGCGGGTTTTCATCGATGTGGAGTTCCAACTGCAAACCCAACCCACGCCCACGATGTGTGGCGTAGGCAAATTGTACTTTGTCGTCACTCCAAATTCGGCGAGCCGATTCGGAATAAACAAAGTTGCGACCGATCAGATCGAGTGCATTAGGGCCACGAATACGAACGTTCCCTTCCAGCGACCCACCGACGATGCGGCCTGGGTTGGAATTTGTCATCTCGAATTTGGACTCAAACCGCAGCAAAGCGGAGTCGGACACCACCGTAACAGGTGGCTCGTCCTTTTCGCGAGGGTCGGAATTGTCAGCCTTTTCATCCTCGTCCATTCGGACAAGGATCATCGCGAAGGGACGAAACCGAACTCCTTTGTCTCCTTCGACCCGATCCCATGAATCGAAATAGATAAAGGAATCAGCCGTGCGAAGCTGGTATTTGGCCTTCGCCGCCCAGGGAACGATCGCCAGATGCTCTTCCGCCTGTAACGCATTTTCACGCGGCGACGTCAGCGAAGGAACGAGCAGGGCGTACTCCGGCAGATTGATTCGGCCAGCCGTGATGAATGGAGTTACCAGCACATGATAAACCCCATAAGCGGTGAACAATCCGACGAGAGTGAGAATCGTCAGTAACACTCGGCGCACACCGGGAGAGGAAAATCGCTCTTCTGCAACTGTTCCTCCTGTCGCCATGCGATATCGCCTCTATTTCCCGATCGCTTCGGAGCGAATTGAGTATGTAATGAACGTGAATCCGGTATGTCAGGTTGCAAGCACACAACCCTGGAGTCATTCCTGTGCTGGCGGGAATTTTGTCGTTATTTCTGTGGATTCCCGTTTTCACGGGAATGACGAACTCGATCGGTCCTGCGAATAAAAAATTCCATGATCACTTCGATGGTCTGTAATACTGTTTCGACATGTATTCGGTGCAAAAGCTGGTGCCGTGTCCTGCGGACTATGCGGCTGATTCTTCCGGAATCAACCCGATGACGTCGGTGATATCGATGAGACCGACCGGAACGCCATCGCCATCGACGACCGGCAATTCGCTCACCTTGCGATCCGAGAGAATTTCCACCGCCTCCATCAGACGCTGCTCAGGGCGAATGGTGATCGGATTGCGGATCATCAGGTCGCGAATAGGCATATCCAGTTTTTCCTCTTCGTGTCGTTCCAGAATCCGGGCGAGGTCACTATCGGTGAAGATGCCGGTCAACTGTCCGTTGTCATCCACCAGCATGACGGCTCCGGTTCGTCGCGCTGCCAGTGATTTGGTTGCGAACACCTGACGGATCGTCTGCTGATCAAACGCGATGCGAAGGTTTTCATCCGTTCGCATCATGTCGGCGACGTGCGCCAGTTTTTTCCCCAGACTGCCACCGGGGTGAAACGTGGCAAATTGTTGTGGTGTCATCCCCTTCAGTTTGCAGAGGACCAAAGCCAGAGCATCGCCCAAAGCCAGCATCGCAGTCGTGCTGGTGGTTGGTGCCAGACCATGCGGACCAGTTTCTTCCAGTTGTCCAATCTGCAATGTCACCCGGGCCTGCGATCCCAACGTACTCTTGTCGGTCGCCGTCAATCCAATGATGGGAATGTCCAGCTTGCTCAAAACAGGAATCAATCGGCAAATCTCTTCGCTTTCACCACTGTTGGAAAGTGCGATGACAACATCATCGGTATGAATGCAACCAAGATCGCCATGCACGGCATCCGAGGGGTGCATAAAGTGAGCGCGGGTTCCCGTAGAGGAAAAAGTCGCGGCAATTTTCCGGGCAATCAACCCCGCCTTGCCAATCCCCGTGACAATGACTCCACCCTGGCTGTGGTAAAGCAGTTCCACGGCATCACAGAATTCCGTATCGAGCTGATTGGAGAGTTGGGCGATCGCGGCAGCTTCATCACGCAAGACGGCGCGGGCTTCTCTGAGTTGTTCAACCTGGGAATGAGGAATCAACGAACGTTCAGCGGGAAGACCCATGATTGGCATCCTTGCAGGGGCATAAGGCGGTTACGGCGCTTCTTCCTGAAACGTTTGACCGCGAGACAGATCGGTTGATGAAGGATCGGCAGTATAGTATGCAGTTTCAAACCGGTCAATAAGAAGGATGTCGTCACAAAGATCATGGCAGCAACATGTTACATTTTTCCGACGGAATCTGGTGGACCGGTTATCGCCATCCGTAAAATTGATCGACAATTCGTTCGCAGTGAAAAGGGAGCCATCGGAGATCGGTGTAGACCGCATGCCCGGCGAAATGTTCCAGAACCGATCCCTCCTGCGGACCGTAATCAACCAGCAGTGTTGCGCCTTCTGTGGCAACGCGCATTCCCAGAGCGAAACGTTGTCGCAACTCCCACAGCGGAAAGCCCGGTTGCAGAAACCGGTTCAGTCGCCGATCTGCCAGCCAGGTTCGGAATGCCAGCAGATTAGGCGAAATGTTGGTCCCGGCAATGCCCAGCTGTTGCACATGATCGCCACGCCCATGCCGAATGTCTTCCAGCGCAGGAGGATATGTGGCTCGCCACGGGTCTGTTCCTTCGTTCGGAATGTGATGGACAACATGCAACAGTTTGGACCATGCATTCGACTCCCAACCGTAACGAATGGGACATCCAAACGTCACGAAGTCGAGTGGCTGGCTTTCGAGATTGATTCTTTCGCGTTGCGTTTTGTCTTTGGGAACCAGGCGTTTTTTGGTCCTTTGCCAGACATCCAGATTGGCACCGCGTCGCAACCAGCGTCGATAGTAGGTCCGACTTGCCTTGAAGAACGTTTTGACTTTCTTCCGCCTACCGCCCAGCAGGTTCGTCAGCAGGGCAAAAATATTGCCCGCATGACTATGGCCCCACAATAACTTGCGTCCCGGCGATTCGTCGTTGAGCAGCTCATCTGCCAGCCGAACCGCGCCGTCGGCGCGGCCAATATGATTGTTCTCACTCGACCAGTTGAACAGTCGCACATCGATCGTCTGCCGGGATGAATTTCTCGTTCCGGTCGATGCCGATTTACCATCGTTGGGAATGGGCAGTCCATTCAGACCGGCAAACAAAACATCTGCGGTCCGTTGCGTGTAATTGCCTCGCTCCTCGAGTAGCGAATCGACAAGTCGTTTGCCCGATTCACGCAACTGTTCCGCCTGTTGTGGCACCAGTCGCGATAATTGCGTCAGAAAACCGAGAGCATCGCCTCCGGCGAACGTTCCGTGGATGAGATAGATTGTGCGGACATTCGCAGCTTGAAACGCTCGACCCGCCTCGCGCAGCCGCTCACGGAATTCACCGCTGCCCACTACAGGCGGCGTTGCAGCGACCGTCAACTCCCAGGGAACGGATGGTTCCGCGCCGGTGTATTCCTGATGGCGGAAGTTGTTTTCGACAGGCATCGCGATCGACTCGCGTCTAGTCCGACGGACTTTTATCTGTGGCGGCTTACGCCCCATCTGGAACGATAACAGCCGATCGAAAGACGCCACACTTATCCGTTTTCCACTATAGAACAGTTTACCTTCTGGTGTGACGTTTCTGGCTCGTGGGAGGCCTCTGCCAGCCGACGTGCTACGCACGGTGGTACCGCGTCGAGGTATCACGCGGCTAGAGTCATCATGGCACAGATAGAGTGTAATACGCTCTAGGGACGCTGGTTCTGCATCTGTTCCGACTGAGGCGTTGCGGGCAGGTGCGTCGTCGTGACCGTGCCGGTGACAACCGGTCGCTGCACGTATTCTGGCGGAGTGTGTGTCCCGTTCGGTCGCGCTATTCCGGAATCTTTTTGATTGCGTCGCATCTGCTGCGCAACCGGATCATTGGCAAAGAGTGACCTGTTGGAAGCCGTTTGATGGGCATATTGTGTCTGGGCGCCGGGAGCCGCGAATGCCTGCTGTTCCGGTTGAACGGCACCAGCCAGCATCACCTGCTCTTCTTCTTCAAGCCGGACCTCCTCCAGCATCAGTTGCGCTTTCTGCAGGTCGGGTTTTTTCATAACGGCCTGCTGAAACTCCCGCTTTGCCTGAGCCAGTTTGCCATCTTCGAACAGGATGTAACCAAGGTTGTAGTGTGCCTCGGCATTGCCAACGGTCTGCATAAAGTGCGACCGCGCTGACTCTATTTCGCCCTTCCTGGCGTAGGCAACCGCAAGATTGAATCGATACGTGTCGTCCGTTGGAGCCGCAAGGACAGCTTGCTTCAGATAATCGGTTCCTTTATCCAATTGGTCCTGTGAAATGTAGAACTGTCCAATCGCATCCAGGGCATCAGGATTGTTGGGGGCCATTCGGAGTGCTTTTTGAAATCCCTGTTCGGCTTCCAATTTGCGATCCGAGAGATGGTTGATCCGGGCCAGTCCCAGAACCGCGTCAACCGACTTGTTGTTCTCACCCAGAGCCTTTTCGTAATTCTCTCGTGCAACAATCAGGTTGCCCAGTTGCTCCTGCCATCGTGCGTAGGTCAGGTGAAGCTTTGCCGGATTCTTCAGCTTATGAGCAACATGTATGACACTCTCTTCCTCCTGGGGCACAGTTGCTTTGGGCACGGCAATCGATTCGGTTTGGGCATCGTCAGACTTCCTGAGCTTCGACAAAATCAGATTGCCACCGCTTCGTGCGCCAGTCCCCTGACAACCCGCAAGGAACAGGCAGAGGGTTACAGATGTCACCAATGTGGAATGGAGAGTCAGTCGGGCAACCATGTCGCACCTCTGTATCGACGTTGGATCGTCGAGATGGAATTGAGATCTGTGCGTTGTGTCTACGCAGAATGGAAATGGATATTGGAATCCACGGACCATGGATTCCAATCAGAAGGTTCAGAGTGGGAAATATGTGATGGCAACATCGAGCTGGAACAGCACGATGTCGCAGATTCGTTCGTTCAATGAACCGAATGGGAAAGGTTGGATTATGGGCTTGATTCAGATTTGGCAGAAGAATCGCTGGGTCGCCTCAGCCATCAGATCTTCGGTGAGGACAACCTTCTGGTTTCTGAATCGGCTGATTGATTGCGCAATCTCCAACAAATCTCGCGGGTCACTCGATCTGGGGGGTTTGCCATGATCGTAAAAGTTCAAAAACAGATAGTCTACGGAAGCCTGGCTGAATGGGACCCCACGCTCCCTGCAACAGAGTTCAAAAATGTCGCGGTACAATTCACGTGAGGGCGGTCCGATGCGAATCTTATGCCGGATGCGGCGCAGAAATGCCTCATCGACCAGTTCTCGCGGATCAAGATTCGTGGAGAAGATAATCAACTGCTCGAACGGTACGGCAAATTTCTTTCCCGTCGCAAGAGACAGATAATCGATCCGCTCTTCCAGCGGCAGAATCCACCGGTTGAGCAGGTCTCGCGGCGAGACGATCTGCCGGCCGAAGTCGTCGATCAGAAAGACGCCTCCATTTGCCTTGATGTGCAACGGTGCTGTGTAGAAATTGCTCGTTCGGTTGTATCGCAAATCGAGCATTTCCAGCGTCAGTTCGCCACCTGTAATGACGACTGGTCGCTTGATTCGCCGCCAGCGAAGGTCCGGTTCTTTTTGTTCTCGAGCGCGATGGGAATCCTCAGAAACGTCGATACTCCCCGGGCCAATGACATCCAGGCCATCGGTCGTTCGATGAATCGATGGATCAAAAATGGTAACGATGTTCCCTTCCGTATGAATGGCATAGGGGATGTAGATTTCACCTCCATTCGTATTCAGAAACCGTCCCAATCCTTTGGCGATCATCGTTTTGCCATTGCCCGGAGGCCCGTACACGAAGATGGACCGCCCGCTACAGACAGCAGGGCCGAGTTCTTCCAACAGGTTTTCGCGAACAATCATTCCTTCAAACGCGCGGATCAGTCGTTCCGGATCACAGGTTGTGCCGGTGATGGTCTGTTTGCGACATTGTTCGACATACGACTGCAACGGGACAGGGGCAGGACCAACATATCGGCACTGGTCGAACGCTTCTCGTGCGCGTCGCCGTCCAAGTTCCGTCAGGTTGAAACGATAGGATGCCGGACCGATCAATTCCCCCGACGCCACTTCGATGCATTTTTCATCCTTCAGAAACCGCAGCCCGGTATCGACGACTTGAAACGGCAGCCGCGCCAAACGGGCGATCTGAATGCCCAGCATGTTCCCCTGCAGATAGAGTTGTTTCAGCATCAACTCACAAATCTGCATGATAGACAGTCCAGTCTCTTCCAATGTCACCGGCCATTTCGGAGGGCTGATGTCCTGCGTCAGACTGGCGACTTCGTAAGTTTGCGGAGGCTCATCCTCAACCGCGTGCAGGCTCTTCAGGACCGCATGCGGATCATGCGCCGGTTGTTGAAACAGATGGTCATACAAATCGGAGGTGGCATTTCCGGCTTCCGATGCACCGGGGATGCCACCGAACTGCGTAGCCATCGAATCAGCCGGGTCCGTCACCGGGGAATCGGTATTGGGCGGGTAATCGGGAAGGATAGGGTCCGTCATCGGTAAGCAATTTCCGAGTTATCCTGGTTCAGGTCCAAAACGATCAGACCGCTGAAAATCCTTTAGAGCAGTTTACCTTCCGGTGTGACGCCTCTGGCTTGTGGGGGCCTGTGTTTGCAGGCCAGACGACACTCATCGCGGCACAGAAGAACATAATACGCTCTAGTTGGCATTGCCCGAGGGCAAGGCTTCATAAACAATCTGCGGCGCTGGCTGGGTTTCCAGTTCTGCGCGACGAATCGCATCGACTTCGATAGCTGGCCGGCCAACCGGGTAGGTCGTCCGGAATTGAATCGGTGGCAGGCGATCGGTCCGCAGCATTTCCGTTGCGGCTTGTTGCACCCCGGCCAGACGGATCTCATTCACGCCCGGAGTATATGATTTCTGAATGTAGGTCACCCGGTGTTCTGCTGGAACATGCCCCAGAATCCATTGCAAATGTAAAACACCAGAGTGATTCAACGTCTGCGTTTCCTCTTCAAAGTGGTAGTCGTAAAGCGTGGTGGCTTTGGTCCAACCCGCTCGAACCTGTGCATCGGAGACCATCTGCAGGTAGGCTCGATCGTCACACACATAGGGATGTGGCCAGTAGTGAGCCGCATGATACTTGTGCGAAAACTGCTGTTTTGGACCTGTGGGGCGAGGTCTCGGTGGCCAGGGCTTGCCATATTTGCACTTTTGTCGTGCACCGGTGGGCCGCTCAGCTTCAAAGCAATACCACTCCGGCGACCAGCGCTTGTGTGGATTATCGGAGATGCGTTTGAATGGCCAGATGTCGGCCGACGCCATATTGCCGCCGGTAACCAGAAAGGCCAGCACAATAGCTGACAACAGTTGCAACCTGAAATTCATTTTGGCTCCCCCCCCTGAGCGCTCAATACTCACGCACGTCGTGTGTCGCGTGGCTGTTCGCATGCAATTCGAATCGGACGTTCAACACTCTCAACAACGAGATGGCGATCGCACAGCGGTCACCACAGCCAGGTACCTTGTCAAGGATTTGTTTTGGGGCACGGATTGACATAACCCGCTCCGTTGTGGCTCCTTGCAACTTCATCAAACCCTGACTTCCAGCCAGAACGCTGTACAAAATAAAAAACGTCGTTAGAGCGGTTCAACTTTTCTCGTGACGTAACCTGGCTCGTGGGAACCGATGTCTGCAGGCGAAATCACACCCATCGCGGCCACAAGAAAGCGTAATACGCTTTATCGGTATTATCGGCAAAGAGGGAAGTCAGCATAACGGCAAACCGATGCAGCAAGCATCTCGAAGCGTCTCCGCACGGACCCATTTCCTGGCGCGCGAAGGAATAGAGGAGTTTACCCTCGGTGTAACGTCTCTGGATCGTGGGGCCAATGTTTGCAGGCCAATGACGCCCATCGCGACACAGAAGAGGGTAATACACTCTAATTCAGGGTAACTCGACGAAAATGTTGTCCCCCTGCACCTCAACGGGAAATCGGGTGTGTACGATATTCTTCGTCAGGCAGTGCTGACCCGTTGTGACATCAAACTGCCAGCCATGCCACGGACAGGTGACAACGCAGCCTTCCAGTTGCCCATGACCCAATGGTCCGCCGGCATGCGGACAGATGCCATCCATCGCAAAGAACTCGCCATCGACATGATACAACGCGATCACGCGACCCTCGGTGGCAAGTTCCACCCCCGTCCCGGGAGAGATGTCTCTGACGGAAGCGATCCGTACTTTCGTTGCCATGACAATGCCTTCGGAAAAGTTCCTGTCTGTTTTTCGATCCGTTTTGATTCGACCTGGTTCAATTGTCGAACTCTGAGGGACTCGGGTCAACAGACTCTGTCAGCAATGGCTACAGCGAAACCATCTCAGGCGGCATCCGAGACTGGTTCGTTTTTTCGCCGGTCCTGTGGACGCGTTTTCCAGCGTCGATGCAGCCAGAAGTATTGTTCCGGTGCACGCAGAATGGCTCGCTCCAAAGCATGTGTGTAACGCTGCGAAATCTCCCGAACCGCATCCGGAGTCTGGAAATCGCGAGGATCAATCATCTCTTCGCAACCGAGGTCGTATCGGACCCAGCGGTTGTTTCGGAAGTCATCTGGCAGCCGTCGCGCACAGCCGACGTAGATGATCGCGTCGTGTTGCATGGCCATCAACGCGATCGATTTGAATGTCGAGGCGGGGTGACCGAAGAAGTCGACGAAGATTCCGCGCGGTCCGGCATCCTGATCAAACAGCATCGCCATAAAACCGCCACGTCCCAGGATCCTGTCGACATACTCGCGTGCCCCTTTTTTGGAGATCAACATATGTCCGGTGGATCCGCGCGTCGCTTTGAACCAGTCGTTCAAATAGGGATTGTCCAGATCACGTGCGATCGCCCCCATCGGGAAACCGAACGCGCCGAACACCATCAGGGCAACTTCCCAGTTTCCATAATGGCCGCTCAAAGCGATCACCGGGCGACCGGAGGACATGGCCTGCACACACTGTTCGGTATCGCGCAATTGAATAATGTCACGCATGTTGTAACGGCGGAATTTTCGAGGCATCTGTACCATTTCCACAACCAGCCGAAAAAGATGCACCCACATTCCGTGGATGATGCGGTCCAACTGCCTGTCGGAAAGATCTTCGCCCAACGCGCGACAGATGTTCTCCGCCACCATTTTCCGGCGACTCCATCTGGAGGGGAGCATGCGGTGCACGAAGAACGCCATCCCCTGGGCAAAACAAACCGCAACCCGGATGGGCAGCGCATCGACAATGCAGGTCAATGTACGGAAAACGAGATATTCGGCCAGGTGGCGTTTACGCCGCTGTTGGCCCATGGTTTGCTCCTTCGCTCCATGGAAGTCGCCCGACATCGCCAGGCGAGGAGAGTGCTTGATGGCTCGCTTTGCAGGCCGGGAGGATTGCCCAAAACTCGAAACCGGGAGAGTGTCGCGACTCCGACGCAACAGGTCAACCCGATCTTTTTCGAGCGGGAATTCGAATACCGATCGATTGCGGTTCCGGAACCATCATTGGCGCGTTGGAATTGGCGCAAAAAAAGCGGAAGGAGACAGATCGACTGTTCCCCTCTTCCGTGACAATTGTCTATTGAGTTCTCTCAGTTCCGCGGAGTCGCTTCGTTGAAGAATTTGACAGGAGAAAATAAGGTTCCGGTCGTGGACAGGGAGTCTTGACAGGACCTTTATCTGATTGGACCTCAACGCGCCAGGACAACACCCAGCAGGCCGTCAACAATGAACTCGAACGTCAGGATCCGGCTTCCGGGGAAGAACGAACCGGACCGTTTGAAGCTTCGCTGTTCCGCAATGCGTCTTTCAGCGGATCCCCCGGTCGGGCCAGCCAACCCACAGCCGCAGTCAGTCCGAATATCACCAGACAAACGACCGACAACAGGGCGACATGCTGAACACGACCGAGACTCTTCAACCTGTCGATCAGACTTGCGTGTGCCTTTTCATCGTCTTTTTCACCGGTGACAAAATGATCCATCGAAATCATCTGCGTACCGCGCTCGTCCTTAATCACTCTCGATAGTTTCCGCAAATCTTTCAACAGGCTCTCTGCGTCGGGATATCGTTTCTCCGGCTGCTTGGCCATCATCTTTTGTACAATCGCACATAAAGCTGGTGGAAGATCAGGCCGACGCTGACTCAACAATGGGGGATCTTCATTGACATGCTGAATGGCAACGCTCATTGCCGTTTCGCCTCGAAAGGGAGGTTCCCCCGAGAGGAGGTGATAGCACGTCACGCCGAAGGAATAAATGTCACTGCGATGGTCAATTTTCCGGCCGTGCACCTGTTCGGGACTCATGTAAAGCGGTGTCCCCATGGTAGTCCCTTCCTGAGTCAGGTTCACTTTCCTGCCCTCCTGAGTCAGTTGGGCCAGGCCAAAATCGGCGACCTTCACTTCTCCTTTTCGATTGACCATGATGTTATCGGGTTTGATGTCACGATGTACAACGCCCGCATCTGAGGCTGCCTGCAACGCAGCCGCGACCTGCTTCATGATGTGCAAAGCAACCGGGACATCGGGAGGCCCGTTTTTTGTCAGGTACTCATGCAGATTCACGCCGCGCACATATTCTTGCGCAATGAAGTGAATTTTGTCCTGTTGTCCCACCGAATGGACCTGCACGATATTCGGATGTGTCAGACCGGCAGCCGCGAGTGCTTCCTGCTCAAACCGCTTCAGCAGCACGCTGTCAGTGTCGTCGAGGACATCCTGCCGCAGGATCTTGATCGCAACATTGCGGCGCAGGGAAGTTTGTTCCGCCAGATAGACTTCCGCCATCCCTCCCCGGCCCAACTTTCGCAGTAAGCGGAATTCGCCCAACATGCGATCGCCTGGTTCCTGCGGCTGAGAGCCGGAATCGGAATGAATGGACGCGCCAGAACTGTTTTCGTTTTGCGACTCGTCCTGACGGGGGCTGTTTGCCATCGCACTGAACTGGTGGAAATGTCCTCGTTGTTGCTGGCTGCCAGACGTCGGCGACGAATGCACCCGCATTCATCATACGCGACACGAACAAAGTCGGCAAACAGGTTTACAGGAACTGAGACCAGTTCGGAACCACGACATGCTGGTTCAGGGTCGTTAAACAGAAGGACCACAACGACAAGAAAGAAACACGCGAAAGTGTTTTTATAGCGGCAAACGGATAAGTGCGACGTCTTTCGATCGGCTGTTACCGTTCCAGATGAGGCGTAAGCCGCCACAGATAAAAGCCCGTCGGACTAGATCGTATTGCGTCTAAGCGTAGCGGTATCCGCAGTGTCGGAAGTCGTTTCGGCATTCGGTTTCCGTGAAGGCATCGAGCAGTTTGCCACATGTC
>JANQSH010000117.1 GCA_028284145.1 Planctomycetaceae bacterium
AGCATGCATCTGTGAATTGACACGGCAAAACTTGCGCAGCAGAATGCCAGTGCCTTGTCAAGGCTTTGTTTTGGGGTACGGGTTGACATAACCCGCTCCGTTGTCGTTCCTTGCAACTTTACCGAACCCAAATTTTCATTTTGACGGACCACTAGTCCCCCCACGAGCCAGAGGCGTCACACCAGAAGGTCAACTGCTCCAGATGGGAATCAGTCGGCTGGTTCCGGGTCGTGGCGGGTCAAATTGAGTTGCTCCTGCAGAATGGGAGTCACATCGGCAATCACGCGTTGCATGTCCTGAATGATCCCCGCTTCGAGATCAGGTGTCGTCAGACCGACGCAGGCATTCACGCAGGCTTGCACGCGGCGAGCAATCGTTCGACTTTCTTCCGTGTCCTGTCCATGTATTTCACCGGTATTCGTGATGATGAAGTGATGGCCCAGCGGAATCGTTTCCGTGGCGTGATCAACGTGACGAACCGGCTGACTGGCGGTGCTCATGGGAACCTCGTGCCTGTGCGACCCTCAGAATGGGAATAATGCGTAGTTTTTTCTTCGACCCGGCGATCGCCCGAAATCCAGTCCTGTTCCATAGTTTGGAAGTTTTCTTCGAGTTTTTTGGAGGACAGCAGAACGATACTCAAGATCGCCAGGGGTTCACCCGTTTTCGGCCAGCAGGTGAGCAACCGCATAAGCACAGGCTGCGGCGGCATTTCTCGTCCCGAAATCATCTTGAAGAAGATGCAAATCTGCGGATTTCCAGACCAAGATCCGCTGTCGATTTCGACCGGACCAGTATGAATCAGGCTGCTGTTGGATCGATTTTTGAATCGATTCCGCCAGAAAAGCCCCAGACCCCGCGACGATAACCTTCTTCACCTGCGGATCGAGCCGACTGGCGACACGTTCGGCAGCGAACGCGATATTATACTGCTGTGATTCGGCCAGTTGTGCCGCGATGGAAACGGCCTCGTCGAGTGAGCATTCGTTTCTGTCACAACAGATGGAGTGAGCGATTCGATTATGGGCGAAAACGCGCGTCGCAGGCCGGCTGTCAGCCGTATCGCAATTCTGTTCCTCTTCGGGCAGATCTCCGGTCAACAGATAGACGTCCTGCATCGTTGCGAAGAGTTCCGCCGCCAGCGAACAATGACCGCCCCGGAACTCCACACTGTCGGAGACTGCGAAAACCGGTGTGCGGCGAACGCCCGTGTAGAGCAATTCACGATTTTGCAGACGCTCCACATCGGTAAGCCCTCTGTTCACCGGAACGCCCTGTTGCAACGGCGTGATGTCTGTCGTCGTCGATCCGATATCAATCAGCAACGCGTTTTCGTCCGTGACCAACCGACCAGCCCAGGTTGCTAACGCATGCCAGTTCGCCGCCGCGACCAGTAATGGGATATCAGCAGCCACATTCGCATCGACGAACTCACCACCCGTCTGCCAGACAGAGACCGGCCTGCCAGTGGCCACTTGTTGCACGGAGCGAGTCACATGCGCAACGCCTTCGGCTTTGCTCGCAAAACAGTCCGCGAGTTCGGCTGTCATCGTCAGCGCGATGCGTTCAAAACCGGCAAACGGTTTCAATAACTTCGCCAGTCGCGTCGGCAATTCCTCAGGAGCCTGCCAGAGTGCGAACGACTCCTCATATGAACGACTGTTGGTATCAGCGATCTTGAGATTCGCTCCTCCAATATCAAGTCCGACAATCTGTTCCATCTTCATTGTCCTGTGAATTAAAGGCTGAGCGTCATCTTCATACCGTTTTGACATTTCCGGCGCTGTCCCAGGAAACGCACACATCCGAAATCCAATGTCGACCGGGTGACGACTTTGCCGTCTGTCGACCGAGAATCGGGTCGGCCAGTCCTGATCCGAACATCGCGCGGTAACCGACATAGGAAGTCGTCAGACGCGGATTGAGCTCAATGATCACTGGCGGTGAATCCGGATCGTCGGGAAGAATCAGATCGATACCGACATAACCACGCAGACCATCTATCGACTTGCACAATCGTCGCACCAAAGTGGCGACGTCTTGCTGCCGATTGGGAAATGCCGGGGCGTAACCACCGGAATAATAAAATCGGCCATCGTCGCTGAGTCGCTGCTGTGTCAGTGGCAAAACGTTCGTTTCCTCACCACAAATGACACCAACCGAAGCCGGAGTGCCGGAAACAAACGGTTGCGCGATCCAATGCCGGTCCTGCTCTCGGACACAGGTCACCAATTGCTGCAAATCTGACTTACCGTTGAGGCGAAAGACATCTGATGATCCCGCGCCATCAATCGGTTTGACAATTGCAGGAAATTCGAACGGCAGAATCGTTTTCTCAGGCGACCAGGCAATCGTGTTCAGTGTTGGCATGTCATGCGTCTGGAGATGCGTCGCGAATCTCAATTTGTCGCTCGTCAATGCGATTGCTTCGGGAGTGCTATTCGCAAGTTGTCCGCCCAGTTCTGCCACCCGATTGGCAAGATCATACAGGATCCCATCGAACTCCGGTGCAATCAGGATTGTTATGTCACAACGTTGTGCAAGTCGGTGGAATTGTTGTAGAGCATGCTCGTTGGAATTGACAACGATCGCATCGATTCCAGCTGCCGGCCATGTTCCCATTGAGCTGTGCCAAAGGGTTGAGACCGTATGTCCGTTGTCAGAAAGATCGTTGGCGATCGCGGTCAGCATCGCACGACCTTCGCGCTGAAGCGATGTTTCCGCTATGGAGTCTGGCAGCAATCCGCTACAGATGAATTCAAAAACGAAAGCGTTCACGACCTGTCCGACACGATCCTCAAGTTTGCGATGACGTGGTGAGCGCATTCTACGTTGAAAATGTGAGAATTGGCAGGGAGGGCTCACCAAAGGCCCGGTGGGCACATCCTGCGGACCGGGATTCAGACCGCTGTCAGCAGGGATTCCATCAGATGTTTGAGCGCTGAGTAATGTCGTATCGAAAGATCAACGGTGAGCTCACAGCCGACGTTGCAACCCCCTTCCGGGCATTGTTCGATCCATTGCACTTCCGCCATCAGTGAAAAACAACCCTCGTCAGGATGTTGAACTTCGATCAACAATTTGTGCAGGTCATTTGGGATCTCGGCCAGTGTCAGGCGTACTCCACACATTGAGATATCGGCCAGTTCGCCTTCCAGCGCGGCAGGAATGGCATCCCCCGCTTTGAGAAAACGAACGGCTCCAGGAGATGCCGTTCGCTCGGCCGTGCGGCGATCGCCCGAGCGGCGACCAGTATTCTGGGATGGGTTTTTGCGGCGGTCTGACATCACAATCTCGTTTTTTTTCGAGCGACTGGTGCCTTCAAGGGTTTGTTTTGAGTACGGATTGACATAACCCGCTCCGTTGTTGCTCCTTGCAACTTCATCACCCCTTCTTTTCAGTCTTGACGGTTCACTAGCGAATGGCATTAGCAGCGGAAATGAAAGGGTCCTGCAAACCATTCGGCGTAGAACTACTTACGTCCGTATCGAAGCTCTGTCAAACGAGGGTGTAACCGCTGCCGCAAGAGCTGTGCAGATTGGTGCAATGATGCACGTTGTATCGACTTTTGAGATGCCGTGATCAGCGTTCCGGCTCAAACAGTCTCAGAACCTGCTGCGTTTTGCCGCTGGGAACGAGCACCACGGCATTGTCACGGGGCATCAGTTGATCATCCGCCCCTGGAACGCGAACGAAGTCTTCCCGCTCAATGGCGGCGATCAGACCATCCTGAATCTGCAGGTCTTTCAACGGAGCTTTTGTGACAGGCGCCCCTTCGCGGACTTCCAGTTCCCAGATCGATGCCACACCGCCTGCAATGCTGGAATGACCAATCACCGGCCCCCGTTCGACCAATCCGACAATCTGCTGGGCCATCACTTCGCGGGGGCTGACCGCGACATCAATTCCCAGGCGTTCCAGCACGTTGGCATAGTCGGGTCGGCGGACAACACTCATGATGCGGCCACAACCAAGTTCGCGCGCTTCGACTCCGCAAACAATATTGTCCTCGTCGCGACCGGTCGCCGCCACAAAAACGTCAGATTTACCCACGCGGGCCTCTTCCAATTCCGCCACGCGGGTGACATCCGCCTGCAGCACGGTCGTGTCATCCAGACGATTCGCAAGGTACTCACACCGTTCTTCATCGGCTTCGAGAAGCACAGTGTTGAATCGTCCCCGTTGTAATACCAGTGCGAGGTTGTAGCCGATCTCTCCACCACCGGCAATCATGACTTTCAACTTCGGAGGCAGTCGATGCTCAAACAGTCGTTTGACATCTTCCAGTTTGTCGCGCGTGCCGATCAGCGTGACATGATCCCCGGCATGCATCACATCGCTGGCACCGGGAATAAACGTTCGCTTGCCCGCCATCACCAATCCGATACGTACCTCCTTGGGTAAATCGAGTTTCTGCAGCGGAACACCGACGGCAGGTGATTCCGCTTCGACAGCGACTTCCTGTACCTCGATGCCGCCACGTGCGAAATTTTCCACTGCGAACAGACTCTGCATGCGAATTGCCTTGGCGATTTCCAGCGAGGTCAGATGTTCCAGACTGAGCAGCCGATCAATACCGAAATGCCGACGATAATCGAAAGTGCTCGAATCCCGATAACCGGGATTAAAAACGCGTCCGATGCTTCTGTCGGCTCCCATTGCTTTGGCCAGCGATCCGCCGACGAGATTGATTTCGTCGTGGCTGGTGACAGCCAGACAAAGATCGCAACTCTGTACACCCGCCTGAAAAAGGGTGATTGCATCACAGGCAGACCCACAAACTGTCTGAACGTCGAGTTGTTCCTCAGCCAGATTGAGAACGGACCGCGAGGAGTCCACCAGCGCGACATTATGCTGCGTTTCACAAAGCTGTTTGGCGATCGATGTGCCAACCGTCCCGGCACCTAAAATGACAATGTTCATATCTCAGTCCGGAGAATCTTCCGTTTGATTGACCTTCTCATGCCCCTGCTGCCTTGTCAAGACTTCGTTTGTTTGGGGGTACGGAGACATAACCCGAATCGTGGTCACACCTTCAAACTGGCGATTTATCCGAGGAAGCAGGCATCTGCTTCAACAAACCGTTCGGCGCAGGAACTTTGGCTGTCGTTTCCGCTGGTTCAGCTTTGTCTTCATCCGAATTCCTGTTCCGTTTGGGCCGCATGGCCAACAACGCGGGCAACAACAGCAGGTCGCCAATCAGGGCGGTCATCAGCAGAGTTGCCATCAGAAATCCGAACCGCGCGGTCGGCACAAAGTTGCTCAGCGTCAGGGCGAGCATCCCCAGGCTGGCGATTCCTGCTGCCTGGAAAATGGGAACGCCGGTCTCCATCAGCGAAATGCGTGCGGCTTCCTCGGAATTCCTGTCACGCCGATAGACTTCGTGGTATCGAACGAGAAAGTGAAACGTGCCATCCACTGCAATTCCCAATGCGATGCTGGCGGTCATCATCATGCCAATGTCGACCGGGAAACGGATCCAGCCGAGAGTGCCGAATACGAGACAGATGGGCGTGAGGTTGGGTACCATGGCAACCAATCCGGTTCTCCAGGATCGCAACGAGACGATCATCACGAACGTGATGATGATGAACGCGGTGGCAAAGCTCTCCCAGAACCCCTGAAAAATCTCAGTCTGAGCATGTTTGAGCAATGGGGAAATCCCGGTGTACCGGATCGGATACTCGGTCGTCATTGTGCGAAGGTCGTTGACGATATATTCATCGGTGAAAATGGAACTGGAATTCAGTCGGGCGGAAATCCGCCAGTACCGGTCTCCATCTGCGAGGAAGTCGTTGTTTGACTGGCGTTCGCGGGCGCGATTCAGCAATGATGCGGCGGCAAATGTACTGTCCGGCATTTCTTCGGGGAAGAATGTGGCAACCGAGATCGTGTGCCTTACGCCGGGATGCTTGCGAATGATGGATTCGGCTTCGCGGACCACCGCCAGTTTTTCCAGGAAGGGAAGGTCCTGGTGTCCGAAATCGATCACCGCTTCGACTGAACGTGAGTTGGTGAGGTCCCGTTCCACGATCAACGCATCCGAGAGGATCTTGCTGTCTCGCGGCAGAAATTCCAGCGGTTCAATTTTTGATTGCACACGGTACAAACCGAAACTGGTAACGCCCACCATCAGGCAGGTGACAATTGCCAGTTGTTTGCGGTGCGTGATGATCCAACTGGAAACAATCGCTGCACGAGTCGGACGACCATCACGGTGGGCATGTTTGCGATGTGGACCGGGAGGCCAGAGTGTCATCACGGCCGGGGTTAATCCGAGCCCGGTGAACAAAGCAACCAGACAACCAGCTGCGGCGTAGACGCCGAAATCGCGAACCGGTGCCATCGAGCTGACATTGAGCGAAACCAGGCCGATGGTTGTCGTCAAGGTAGCGAGGACACAGGGCTTCCACGCGCGGCCCAAAGCAGTCGTGAGAGGGTCCGGTTCCTCCGCATCAGCCGCTGACTGGTAGTAATGCAGCATGTGGATGGCAATGGCCAGTGTAAAGACCATCACCATGACCGGCAGAGCACCGAGAATGAAATTCAGTTCAGCTCCCGCGAGATTGATAACGGTCAAGGTTGCATTGATCGACCAGATCGTCAGGCCGAGAATAGCAAAGGTCAGTTTCCACTGACGCAAACTGTGATACAGCAGCAACAGGCTGATCAACAGTGTGATCATGAAAAACTTTTTGTTGCTTTTACGGCTGCCGAGACGATCCAGTTCTGCAACGAGAACAGGCGAACCAGCCAGAAACGCTTCTTCATCAGGAAGTTGGCAATAAGCGATTTGTGAGCGTATTGCCTCGACTGTTTGGGCGCGGGAATTCAGCCCTTCCTCGGACAGGACTGCGATAATACCGGTCAAGTTGCCGTCTTCAGAAACGACCAGCCCACGTACGCGTTCAGGTACCGCTTCGGGCGGAACTTCCATCTCTTCCATCACCTGGCCGAAGCGATCAGAAGTCCAGCATCCACGAATGCCGGGCAAAGCTTCGATCCGCGAGGCGAGGGCTTCGACGATGCGGGATTCCGCCGAGGCATCTGCCAGGCCGACCAGAATCACTTCCTCAGCCCCGAAGTCCTGCTTGAATTCCTCATAAGAGATACGGACTTCGGCTCGATCCGGCAGCCAGGTTTCGATGTCGTTGTTCGACTTCAATGTTTCCGCCTGGTAGAACAGAAACGGAAACGACAGCAACACCAGCAGCAGAATACGTTTGCTGTACTTCCGATAGAAACCAGGCTGTGGGGAATCGACATCCATGCTCAGTAACGTGGCTTTCTTGCCCCGGTGTCAGTCTTCGGTTTGTGGCTTCGGCTTGTGGATGTGGCGAAACGAAAATTCCGTTCGCTTCCCACGTACGATGGCCCACTCCGTGCGTGATCTCTGTAGAGAAATACAGTCTTCACGCAAAAACATACCGTTGATTATGTATCGAACGGTTGGAATGATCAGCCACAGAATGTTCCCCGAACTCATCTCCGGTTCGTCAAAGCGCATAATCTCCACCGGCAAACTTTACCAAATGGAGGGGCGTTCCCATCTGGCGATCCGAGAACGGTTCGCCACCACACACCCGAGTCGAGGAGTGTGCGAATTGCTTGGTGCGCGAAGAGACCGGCAATCGAGAAGAGAAACACTCAGTCGTCGGAACTGTCGCGAGACAGAAATCGGCCGCCCGACATGTGCATGCCATTGTCGCAGGGGCGGCACCATTCCAGAAGAATGCGGTATTTGTATTCGCGTGTCTCGCTGGCCATTCGTACCGTCACTTCACCCAGGCTGACGGCACCTTTGTGAAAAAGCCCGATCCCATTGCGGCTGATTTCACGTGTCATCGCCGAGACCGTATTGCCGCGCGTCGTCAAAATTTCTGCGGGAACGGCCAATTCGAGGCGTTCCACATTGCGGTCTTCCATTCCGTCCCGACGCTCGATGCTTTCCAGAACGTCTTGCAGATCTTTGATCGTTGGCCGGCTCCACGGGTCGCTCATTCTCGTCTCCGGTGCTGTAGGCGTATTTCAAGAAAGTGTGAACTGAAGATCGTGTATCACGTCTCAACTATAATCCGTTCCAGACGAGGCGGAAGCGGGCTTCCCTCCATTTTCGCTCTGCATGGAGAACTGCACTGAAAATGGTGCAATCGTGCGCATCGGTTGCGAAAAAGCAACGCGGCATCAGGCGGTCCAGTGATTTTCGCCACTCCACTATGCGATGGTCCAATGAAGATGTTCACCAAAAACCACAGAATGGTCATTTGGCAGCGCGAATGAGAACCCGGCGGCCTTCCACGATCAACCGTTTTTCTGCGAACAGTCGAATCGCGTGGGGATAGGCTTCTTGCTCAGCTTCAAATACACGCACAGCCAGACTGTCGGGTGTATCGTCATCTTGCACCATGACACTGCTTTGATGAATGATCGGGCCGTGGTCGTACTGGTTATCTGCGAAGTGAACGGTGCAGCCGGAGATTTTGACGCCTCGTTCGATAACCGCTTCGTGCACTTTATGCCCGAAAAAACCTTTGCCACAAAAAGCAGGAATCAGCGACGGATGAATGTTCATCACGCGATGCTGAAAATCGTCTGGAACATGTATCAAAGAGAGGAACCCCGCCAACGTAACGAGGTCGACATTCGCGTCTCGGAGCACAGAAAAGATAGCATTACTGAAGGCGTGAACGTCGGCAAACTGACCGCGGGAAAGAACTTCGCATCGAATGCCGAATCTTTCCGCGTGAATGATTCCACCACAGTCGGCGCGGCTGGCGATGACCACGGCAACCTCGGCATTCATTTTCCCCGCTTCGATCTTCTGCAGAAAATTGAACAGAGTCGTTCCGCCACCGGAAATTAAAACACCCAGCCGCGTGGGAGGTGTCGGGGTGTTGTCGTTCATGCGCGGTGCCAATCACGAATTGTCAGAGGGGCGAGTTGGTTGGTTATCACTGGTGAAGGGACCACCAGACGATTCCTGCTCTCTTTCAGGTTTCCGATTGGCTTGTGGAAAAATCGTGCCGGCATCCTGCTGTTCCAGTTGTGCCAGTATTTCTTCGGGATCTGTAGAAGTCAAACCAGCAAACCCGCCATCTGTCGTCGCGTCGTTGATGATTGTCCGCTGCTTGATGACTTCCTCACCTTTTCGCAGCGAGTAAACCACGAATGCGGCAATCCCCAAAAAAACGATGGCGCTGACAATGTAGACCGCTGGTCCAAACTTCGGCACGATACTCTCATATTCAATGGGATTCCATTCAATCCGATCAGCAATCAACACGGGAACAAAATGGGTTTGATCCGCCTGCGTGCCGTAAACCCGCAACTTGTAGAACAACCCGGTCACGGAAACATGATCAACATGCGGTTCGAGGTCGGATCCTGTCGGGATGCCCCTGGGGACGTCCTGACAGAGGATAATGGCCGGAATCTCCTGACCATCCGGCGTAAACAAAGCCGCGTCGTAAAGTTTATCAAACCCATATTCATTGGGGCCGACGCTTTGCGGTTGTAATCGTCGAAGATGTCCCTGCAGCGTGATCGGTTTGCCACGATAGGCCCACGGGTGTTCAAACAAATCTGCGAACCGGGGAAATTCGCTGGGATCCCGGGCATACTGTTCAACCAATCGGCGGCGCCGGTCATCAATCACCTCACTCAGTTGCCCGATGCGTGTCGTCCGCGTCTTGAGATAATCCCGTTTCATCTTCTTCTTGTCCAGCAGCCGGGCCTGCACAAGCATGGTCAGATATGGCTTGCGATCGGTTTCATCCCAGCGAGTTTTGTCTTTGATGCCCTGCAATAGTTCTGGATCGGTATGCAGCCCGAAATGGAGAACGGTATCGGCGACGATCACCGGGCGCGACGGAGGGGGGGAATCGGGTAAGGATTCCTCTTCTCCATCGCTGGATTCACTGGTAGTGCAAAGTTTGAAGAAGTAACCAATCACCATTGCCGGTTCGCGAAGGTCCGTGCCCTCTTGCAATGTTTTGGGAAGTGTCTGAAACAGAACCGAGCAGGAAGGTGTGTCTGGTTCGGTTGGCATATCAGGTTGTAGCGTTGCTTTGTAGACTTCGGCTGGTGCGCGCGGCCCGGTCAAATCGTTGTAACGTTTCAGAGATGTCAGACACCCGTAGACCAGAACCAGTTGACCGCGATAGGCATCGGGAAATTCCTGCATCTCCGACAGGATGGGTAACGCATCGGGTGCTTGACGACCAGATTTTTCGATCGCCTGTCGTCGGAGCCGGTAATGCTTTCGCACCGCTTCGAGCTTCCACGAAGCTGGTGATTCCGCCGCCCGGTTAAGAGCAAACGCCAGCGATTCGGATTCCTCATCCCGAAACGTGGTCGTGTTGTCTTTTACGGCAAACAGCGGTTCCGGTCCCAACTCGGCGCGGCGAATTCGTTCGCGACGGGGAGGCTGATTCGCATCCGCATTTTTGCCCAGGATGACTTCCGGTGCATCGACCGACTGTCCCACTGAGACTGTCGCAGGCAACCATCCCGCAAGAATCCCAAGAAGAAAGCGGAGTCCAACTGCAAGACGTGGCTTGCGTCGTCGATTCTGAATTGAAGTCCTGTCGTACTGAGTGTTCATCGATCGGTGGTTTGCAGGAATTCTGGTGAAACGTTGACTCCCATTTAGAGCAGTTTACCTTCTGGTGTGACGTCTCTGGCTCGTGGAGGCCTGTATTCGCAGGCTAATCGACGCTCATCGCGGCACAAAAGGGCGTAATACGCTCTATTGAGTTTCATTCAATGTAACGACTACTGCAAACATGAGCCAATCAGCAGGAATTCATACCTGGCCGATTCATTCAGGCAGTGGGTTCCTGTACTCCACTTTCGGCTGCCGCCTCTTCGCATCGAGCGGCCCGACACCATTTTTCTTCTGTCCAATTCCCGTCACCAGCAGGCAGGTCTGTCACAACGTGTTACCTGAGAATATGTTACACGGACTGGATGATTCAGGCTTACGTTGACACAAAGCCCGGTTTCTCTATAATTCGCAACGATTTCCGTCAGAAGCAATTGTTTAAGTGTGGGCATCCGCCATTCCTGTTGATTCTACGGACTGAGTTGTGTCTTTTCACGATAATGAGTGAAAGGGCATTGTTTGGTGGCTGTTTAATGGAAACAGCCATCACGGAATTTATGCCAGATATCGAAACTGTCAAAAGAATGACCAGCAACCAAAAGGGGCACACATGGCAGACAATGTGATTGAGTTTACGGACGCGAATTTTCAAAGTGAAGTGATCGACAGCGGCGAACCGGTGCTGGTGGATTTCTGGGCGCCATGGTGCGGTCCCTGCAAATTGATTGCCCCGACGATCGAAGAACTGGCGGGAGATTACGATGGCAAAGTCCGCATTGGTAAATTGAATACCGATGACAATCCACAAACCGCCAGCAGCCATCAGATCAGCGCAATTCCTACCGTGATGCTCTTCAAAGGAGGCGAAGTTGTCGAACGGTTTGTTGGCGTAACTCCCAAGGAAAAATTCGTGGCATCGCTGGATCAACATGTATAAATGAAAATCGGAAGGAGAACTCACCGCCGATGTGACGACGTCGGTGGTGCGTTCTCGAATAGAGTGTGTTACGCTCCTCTGTGCTGCAATGAGCTTCGATTGGCCTGCAAACATAGTGCCTTGTCAAGGCTTTGTTTGGGGGGGGCGGATTAACATCACCCGCTCCGTTGTCGCTCCTTGCAACTTCATCAACTCAACTTTTCGTCTTGACGGTCCAATGATTCCCCACAAGCCAGAGACGTTCACCAGAAGGTAAACTGCTCTGGCGGAACAGGATTGACGATGGAAATTCGTCGCACTATTCCACACATCACGAATCGCTTCACACATCATGAATCGCACTCAGGAGCTCTGACTGGTTTGCGAAACGGAACAATCCCATCTTGATATGTACTGACGCAGGGCACTCGCCCTCACCGTCGGCAGCTTCATAATTCCTTCCACGCACAAGCTCAACAGGGAAAGGATTCCCGTCCATGAGCGACTCGACTCATCACGAATCGAACCAATCACACGTCGGCCAACACGATCATTCCGCGAGCTCATTGCCCACGCAACAGCCTCCGGGGATCGGAACCGACAAACACGCTACGCCCTTTCCGCCGGAGGGATTGGAGATCGCTGGCAACAGCCCCCCCCCAATTCCACAGGAAACATCGGGTGTCAGTCATCGCGTTGATCGTTCACACAGCGCGGGGTCGAACCTGTTCGGCTTCCAGCAGGACGCCTCCATTGCCAACCCGGGCAGTTCGGAGCAGGCCGAAATGCTCTATCAGGCCGGGCAGATCGCCGATCAACTGCGTGCGCAGTTCGACGAACTGAATCGTCGCGAACGATCGTTGAATGAACAACTCGCTGCCGTGGATCAGGAACGCCGCAGCATGCGACTATGGGCGAAAGAACTGCAGTCGGAAATCGATGTTCGCCGCGCGCAGCTGGCCGAAGAAGAGGAAGAACTCCGTCGCCGAAAACAGGAACAGTTTCGCGAAGCGGGACAGTTGCAAACGGCTCAGGTTCGCATTGTTGAAGAGCGGGAACAGCTGCAGGAAGAACTCGAACAGGAGTTGGAAGTTGAGCGCCGCAAGGTGGATGAAGAGAAGGCATCTCTTGTCCAACAGCAGGCAGAACTTTCTGCGCAAATCGAAAAGCATCAGACTGAACACGAACAACTGTTGCGCGAGGCGCGGGAGACTTTGGATGCCGAACGGACCGTTTTCCTCATGGAGTATGAGTCTGGTAAGGCGAAACTTGAAGAAGAACAGAGTGAATGGTTCGCACAATCGAAGGCGGAACGCGAGCGAATGGTTCGTGAGCGTCGAGAACATGAGGAAACTCTCGAATACACCAGACGGCAGATCGAAACGCTCAAGGCAGAGCAGGAGGAAATTGCTGATCGCAAAACCGGAGAAGTGGCGGAAAAAATTGAACTGCAGAAACAGGAGTTCCAGGCGGAAGTGGAACAGGTCCGCGCTCAGTTGAAGCAGCAGCAAACTACCAACGACAACCGCTTTCACTTTCAGGAAGAGCACCTGCGGAAAACGCGACAGGAGTTGGAATCGGCCCGCAGTGAATACCTCCGGCAATGTCAGTTGGACAAAATGCGATTCGCCGAACGGGAATCGATTCTGGATTTGCGTCGTCGACAGTTGGAGTATTACCGCCTGTTGCTGGAAGAACGGGAGATGTCGGTGCAGCGGGAACAGCAACTTGTTCAACGCAAAACCAATCAGCAGGAAGATGAATTGGCGCACGATCGCCTGCGACTCAGGCAACAACGTGAGCAATGGGAACGACTGCGGGAGGCACAACAATCCGAATTGCGAAGGCAGCAGGACATGCTCGCTTTACATGCTCAGAATCTGGAAGACCGCAAGTCCCGGCTGGACGAGTTGCGGACCGACATGGAAGCCACACACAGGGAAACGCTCGAGATGCGGATTGCCCTGGAAGAGGCATGGGCCAGATTGAATCAGCAATTGGGTGAGGACAATGCTCGCGAACGCGTTCAGCAATTGCGAGATGCCCTTTCGGAGCATTACCGCAGCGTTCGGGAATCGATTTCCCGACAGCGGGCCGAGGTGGAAGAGGCTTGCAATCGTTTGTTGCAGCAGAGAGATGAATTCCGTGCAGAGCGCCAGACGCTGACAGAGTTTGTCAACGAACGGGAAAACGAACTTCAAACCTGGGAAGCCAAATTGCACCGGGAGATGGAAACGCTCGATACACGTGAAGAGGCCTGGCGAGCCGCGCGCGATCGATGGTCACAGGAAAAGATCGATGCCGAAGAAGTCATTCGCGACTTGCTGCGGCAGTTGACCGATCTCAACAGCCCCGGACATTTTTCACTGCCGGAAGCGATGCCTTCCCATCCTCAATCAGCGGTTGAGAATTCCAGGCAAATCAATGGTGCAGGCGATTCACAGACGGATCCAACCACCGAACATCATGTCGATCCCCGCGACTGAAACTCGCAGTGGATTCAAACGAACACGGGAGCCAAAGTTGCCTTTGACTCCCGCATCGTGAGGTTCCGAACAGATCGTCCGTGTTCTTAGAGGGATCTTTTCAATTCGTTCTAACTGCCAACTTCACCACCGGCACGAGTCGCGGTGTCTTTGTAGACATCCTCATCGATGGCGTTGCTGACAAAGTCAACATGGCCATCGCCCAGTAGAAAGAAGACACCCTGGCGTTCCCAACTGCTGAAATCCTCCATGTGCGTCGCATGGTTGGGGGAATGGTCACAGACGCCGAGAACACGTTCAAACGCTTCCTCTCCACCGGCATAAACACCGACCCAGGTGGAATACCAGCCCTGATCAACGTTCGTCTTGCGCTCACCCACCATGTAAGTGTTGCTCGTGCCATCGGTGATGTCGCGGAAGCGCGTCTGACTGTTGTGATAGAAAATGCCATCCCCCTGGCATTGGCCATTCACGAAATAGGCCGGTGCTGTTCCACCTTCATAGGCTTCATGACATTCGTGCATTTCGGCTGTGCCAAAAACACCGACGTAGTTGGCCGTCGGCAAAGTGGCCAGGGTTGAACCACCACCTTCGGGTTCGATTTCCCAAAAATCCGGGCCGGTGTCGGAGGGGTTACGGAACGCTTCAAGATAAGTTGTCAACGCGATACTGTTGGCGGCGTTCGTCACCGGGAGTGACCAGTCGAGCGACCGAGACAAATTCGTCTGCTCCATCTGCGGAAGAATGAACGAGGCCCAGCCAAAGCCGTTGCCACCTTCCATGTCGTGGTTGCCGGAGGTATCACGTCCCAACCATCCGGGGGGCAGGCTTTTGTGAATGTCATGGTAGTTGTGCAGCGCAATCCCGATCTGTTTCAGGTTATTGCGGTTTTGGGTACGGCGGGCAGCGGCCCGGGCCTGTTGAACGGCGGGCAACAGCAGTGCGATCAGAATCGCGATGATCGCGATCACCACCAGTAACTCGATCAAAGTAAAACCGGCCAGCCGGCGACTCTTCATTTCGTCACGGAATTGAATCATAACTTGTCCTCTTCTTGTCCTTGAATCTGCGCACGAGAGAAACATGCGCATGGTGATAAACCGTCTGATAAAATACGAATACGAAGCCGGGAATCGTCGTCTCTAATCATGATCTGACTAAAGATGCATCAGATGGAAACGGATCCCGATGGACCAGACAGCGCACAGTCAAACACGAAACACGACTGTAGAACTGGTCCGAAGACGGTCAGACGAGAGGCGGTCCGCGCGAGTCGTGCGGGCGGGTGAAGAGAAGTTGCACGAGCGAGGTGTGTGGTCCCGAAGTCCTGACAAGAATGACAGGATCGGAAACAAGTGCGGTCCGCGGAGACGAGATGGACTTCGTTGCCAATAGCTGGCAGACCACACACGAATCGCTGTCGTGCGGCGGGTGATCGGAGGGACGATCGTGAGAATCTCCCTGCGACGATTCTGGCGGGGGCAAATCAGAAACACCATGCGAATGATGGTGACTGTGATGACCATTGTTGTGATAATTGTGGCCACGATGCCCCACACAGGAATGAGTGTGGGAATGTCCCGATTCAGACTCAGACGAAGCAAGTTCGCCGCTTGCAACCCCACTGGCACATCGATGCTCCAGACCAAGCTGATGAGCCTGGTGGTGCAGCGCAATCACCGTCATCCAGACCGGCAGATAACCAGCCAGCAGCAGCGTGCCTGAGATGCGTTTCCAGCTGTTCGAGAACATTATCAAGCGTTTTGGGGAGTGAGACAAAAAACAATAAGTGAAATAATGCAGTCATTGTGCGCAGAGATTTCCGATTGGTCAAGAATTTTTTCCATCTCTCTTGCGAAAACTTACACAATCGAGAGCATGAATTCCGAAGCAGAAATCCCATAAGCGCTTTGATGGTATGGAGTAATAGCTTGATCCACACAGTTTTACGAACCCGACCAGGAAGGCTGGGAGTGGAACGTCTGCGTCGTGACTGGTCGATGAAGTGATGGTCGGGATCGGGACTTTTCGACAGAGCAAGTATTGCGTCGAGGTCATCGGCGAGAAGGGGACCGCGGAACCCGGAGGAGGCAACGATATAGCGATTGTTCACGAAATCTGCAAATTCTTCCGTTCAGGAAAACCACCAGTCGTCGCCGAGGAAACCACCAACCTTCTCACATTTATAGTTGTTGCAGAAGAGAGCAGGAAGAACGGAGGCAAGCCTGTGACAATCAAAAGCATCATGCAGAAAGCGAAACACGATTGACCGTTTGATCCAGTGTTCCGTTTGATACCGCATTCCAGGAATGTCCTGGTAACTCTTGTGTTGACACCAACGTTACCAGTCAATGTCAATCCGGGTATGGACTCGCGAAGCCATTTCTTGCAGGGTTGGATCGCCAACCGAAATTCGTTCAATAACCCTCTCCAACGGAATTTCACTCTGCTCGGCACAAACGAAAACGGATGAATGTTCGAAACGCGGATCGATGGTCACGCAGTTTCCGAACGGTTTTGTCAGGCGTTGTTTCCACGAATTCAGATCGACACATTTGTGAAGCGCAGCCACAATGCGATGGTTTCCTCCCAGCCCATTCCAGCCCGATGGTGAATCCCCTTCAGCCGACGAAGGATCGATGATTTTCATCGCACCAGCATCGGTAAGGAACAGGATGGCTTTTTCAATCAAAATGCGAGGTATCCCCGATTCCTGTCGCTCCGATTGAATCAACTCGCCAAGTGAAATCGATTCATCCTCTCGGACTATTTTGTGAAAAGCATCCAGAAGTGGCAATGCGCGAGGGTCCAATTCGACACCCTGCAAATCCTCCATGAAAACGTGCATCGCGTCTTCAACCCGGCCGGCAAATTCTCCCAGCACTGAACGAACTTCATCGACATGGCTGCGGAAACATTGCATCACCTGATTACATAGCGTGATGGCAAGATATTTTCTGGCAATTGCGGGATCGTTCGCCGACGTCTTTGCGTTACTTTTTCTGGATGAAGTGGTTGCCGATTCGATTAGTTCTTTGCGGTCTTCTCGCTGCTGTTGTTCGATAACGGCCAGTTTCGTCGCCGTTCTTTCCAGCCGCGCGAGCATATCCGCGACCCCCTGAAAGGTCGTTTCCAGTCTTGCCTCTGTCCGGTCTGACAACGCAAGAATTTGCATCCCAATCTGGTCGGCGTTTTCTCTTGCGCGTTGTGTGAGACGATCGCCCAATGCGGCAAGTATCGTGGCGGGGTGGTTGTTCGTCAGGTGATTACGATTTGTTTCCTCGAACAATTGATCGATCTGTGTGAACAGTTGGGGAGTGACAGTTTCCAATTCCAGATGTTCGTCGAGAAATGTCTGAACCGGCGCAAGCAGTTTTTCTGCCGAAAGTTGTGTGACACGATTGACCAGTTGGTCAGACTGTAGCTCGAGTTTTTCTTCGAGCTCGCCGTTCATTCTGGAAATGACCGATGATTCATCCAGCGCAATCGACTTTGGCAAGCCGCAGCCGATGTTCCATTGCCTGAATAGTCCGGCCACCAGTTCCCGTGCGATGGATTCGTGTTGTGGCGAGATATCCACGGTTTGGGCAACCAGATCGAATGAACGCAGTTTCAGTTCCGCTGGCGGAACGTCCTCAGAGGGATTCCTTGCGCGATGATGCTCAAAAAAGGCTCGCATTGGTGTGGCGGTCTGCTGGTAGAGGTATTCGGCGATACGCTGCAGTCCTCCTGCCAGTTGCAGGTCGGAACAACCATCCCCCAAATGGACAACGTAAGTCTCATCAAATGGTGGGAGATTGCATTTGCCGATTCCGCAGGCGGGCGCTCCGGGGAAGCCTCCGTCCGGTTCGGCAAATTTGCGCAACTCCTTCAAACAGCTAATTGAGTTGACGCGTTGGATTCTCTGCTGCTGGTCCTTTTGTCCCGTCGCATGCAACAACATTCCGGTAATGCGACATTCGTCATAGGGCAACGATGCCATAATCTCGCGAAGAAGATAGCCCATGTCGAGAGAGGCCCCACCTCCGGTGCCGCCCGTCAGTGACGAAACCACAACCACATCGCAATGTTTGCCCGACATTGGCAAACCTAAAACGGCTTGCGTCGCCTGTACCGATTGCTCATCGCATGTCTGCTGCAATTTGTTGGTAATTCGGGAGCGAATCGTTGCTTCGTGATCGACAAACGCCAATCGCCCCAACGGACGGAAACCCTCCACTTGTCGAGTGCGAGGAATGTTGAACAGCCAGCGTCGGCTCAACCAATCAAGAACATCGCGCGATTTGGCACGATAATAGGCAGAGTTCCGAAGTGGTATTGAGAGTGTCTCTTCGGTTGTCAGCCCGGTCTTTTTCCCTTGCTGAGTAAGAGCGGTCAGGGATTTGGTATCGGTGTCGATACAAATCATCGGAAATGCGGGTAACCTGCGATTTCCACCGTTGGAAAGCCGATCCTCCAACCGGGAAAGAACCTGACCCGCCAGGCCACCAATGCTCACGAAGAGCGTTGGCCGGCATGCTGCCACCTCGGGCTGTAATTCGATTGGAGACAGTGGTTTTGATGGTGCATGTCGAGGTGCTGACCTGACTGCTGAAGTCGAAGCGGAATCCTGTAAGATCCCTGTAGACAAATCGTCACTCGATTTGCGAGTGTTCGAAGTTCGCACGCGCGCCTTGGAGGTGCGCCGATTGATCAGCGAATCGACAAAGTCCCGGCAGGACGGGAACCGGGCCTTCGCGTTTTTCGACAGCGCACGGGAAATCGCAGATCGATCTGAGGTGGACAGTACGGAGAGATCCGGCTTGCTGCTCATCTGCTGTGCTGTCAGCTGGGCCGCCGTTCGCCCCGAAAATGGCGGAGTCCCCGTCAGCATGATCTGATATACAATCGCGAGGCTGTATTGATCGCTCGCGCGATTCGGTTCTCCCTCGAACAATTCCGGTGGCGTGTAGAGCGGTGTGAAACCACCGATCATCGAGACATTCGTCTGGCGAACATCCTTTATCAGTCCGAAGTCGGCGACCTTAACATGGCCCCCCTGAATCAAAAGATTCCCCGGTTTGATGTCCAGATGTTGCAGTCCCTGCTCTTCATGCATGAAATCCAAAGCATCAGCCGCATCGCGCAGGTATCCCAACAACTGTTCGCGGGGAATCCCCGGTTTGCCTTCCCGCTGCAACTGCTCGAATTTTTCCTCCATGCTGCATTCGGCCAATTCCGTAACAATGACCAACCTGTTGTTACAGATCTCAATGCGTTCAATGTTCAGCAGGAACGGGTGACGCAGTTCGCGAATCAGTTCCAGTGCTTTCAGCTCTGTTCCTGCAGTTGGGCCATCAAAATCACCATGCAGTATCTTGACCGCTTTGGCCAGACCACCCGGACCAATTCCCCGCCACACTTCGCCATAGCCGCCTACACCGAGAAGATCCTGCAGCCTGTACCCGGCAACGATTCGCTCCGGCGCCGATTCTTCAATGTCGACTGATTCCGGGTCGATGACCATCGTCTGATTGACGGGCGATTCATTTGTCATGAATCTGAACTCCTTCGGCAGGTTTTTCGCCTGAGAGAGTTCAACCTCAGGCACACTGCCATATTCGTCGCAAAGATGCCGCGATTTTCAAAGTGATATTCGATGAGTCTGGTTCCGTTCACTCATTTCCGACAGAAGACTGTCTCTTGTCCGTACTTTTGTGAAGAAGGTGTCCGCAACCTTGTCGAAATACTCCGGCTCCATGCGGAAATTGATTTCGTGATAGGTGCAATAGTTACGCACCTGCTGCAGAATGTCGCGCGGATGACAGCGACGGCGGCAGCGATTGTTGGGCCGGTAGTAGGTTTCGAGCAGGTACTCGACGGCATCGGGATCGTACTCACAACCAAATCGGTCGGCCGCGATTTGGAATAAGGAATGAAACTCGTCTGTATTGGGGTCAGTGACTTCAATGCGGTACGGAATGCGTCGCAGGAATGCTTCGTCAACCAGATCTGCGGGGTCAAGGTTGGTTGAGAAAATAATCATCTGCTCAAAAGGAACTTTGATTTTCTGGCCATTCGAGAGTTTGAGAAAATCGTGCCGGTTTTCCAGAGGGACAATCCAGCGATTGAGTAGATCTTCCGGTGAGATTCTCTGTCGCCCGAAATCGTCGATCAACAGACATCCGCAATTACTTTTGACCTGCAACGGAGCTTCGCTGATATTGGTTGAGGGATCGTGTCGAACCTCAAGGCTGTCCATCGTCAATTCCCCACCAATCACCACGGTGGGTCTTTTCACGCGCGCCCAACGGCGGTCGTAAACGCCCGATTCGCCCTGGTTGTCTCCCTGGCTGGGAGTCTCGCGATGATAAGCCTCGTCGTAGACTTTGACGATTTCGCGGCCTTCGATGAATGCATGCGGCAGCCAGATTTCCTGGCCAAAACAGTCGGTGATGCACTGCGCGAGCGTTGATTTGCCGTTGCCCGGTGCGCCATAGAGAAACAGTCCGCTGGCGGAATTGACCGCCGGACCAAGCACATCCAACAGGTTCGATTCCAGCGTCACGTCGTGAAACGCATCGAGAAGATCCGAGCGGCGAATTGGTTCGTCAGAGATGGCCTGCGCTTCGACGGAGATCACGTAGTCCATCAGAGGGACCGGTGCCGGGCCAACATATGCACATTCCCGTTGAAAGGCGACCGCTCGCTCCCGACCTTCATTCGTCAGAATGTAGATATAATCATTGAGCGGGCCTGCTCCGCGGTGGGCTATGATCTGCTGCGTCCGCAGACGACTCAGAATTCTCTCGGTGATCGTGAATGGGAGGCAGAGTTCACTCGCGGCTCGTCGCCCGGAAAGCGAACCATGTACGAGCAACGTTTTGCAGAGCAACGCCTCGAGGAATGGCTCGCTCAGTCCGGTTTCCTCAAGCGATTGAGGTTCGGTTGGCCAGAAACGTTCCCCCGACAGAAGCGCTTCCAGAAGCGACTGTTCACCGTTTAATGATTGACTGAGGAGGGAGGTATTCATCGTTGAGGGAGGCGATTGATGCCACGACAGTTTGCTGGTTAAGATCCTTCTCGACACGCAGGACAAATTTCAAATTCGTACATTGTTATTATTCGGTCGAATGTCCGCGGGGACCTGTTTGGGAGTTTTTTCGATTTGTGACGTATTCTGATTCTGGTTGTCAGATACTCGCGTCAGTCATCCATCGAGACAACGGGGCAGGTCGGCCAAAGTAGTAACCTTGTGCCAGTTCAAACCCGAGTTCATTGCAGATCACAGCTTCCGTTTCTCTTTCCACACCTTCGGCCAGCGGAATAATGCCGAGGTCGCGAACCATCTGCACGAGAGCACCGACAAGTTGCCGACGTTCCTGTGATGCCTCACCCAACCCCTGCACAAATTTCAGATCGAACTTGATCACATCCGGCGGCACGTCGCAAAGCTCGATCAGCCTGGCCTGACCGGCGCCAAAATCGTCGTATGCCAGACCAATCTGCAAGTCGTTTAACCTCTTACGCAATTCACCAAGGCGTTGCGATGATGTCACGGCTGACTCATGCACCTCGAGAACGATTGAAGGTGTGGGGTGTTCTTCTCTTAACGATTTCAAGGACTCGAAGAGTTCCGCATTTTGCAATTCTTCGGGATGAGTGTTGACGTATAAACTTTGTCGTGCGTCGAGGTGACGCCCCAGCCGAATACCTTCATCGCGCAATACGCGACTGAGGTGGCATTCCTGACTTCGCTCTTCTGCGACACGGAACATTTTGTCAGGCGACTCCAACCCCAGCAGTCGGCTTCGGCCCAGAATCTCATAACCGACGATGCTCTCATCTGAGAACCGGACGATCGGTTGGAAATGCGGGCAAACTGCCGGTTGCGCCAGTAGCTTGTCGAATTGGAAATGCGCCAAGGCATGCCCGGCGACATCCGCGGAAACCGTCGCACTGTATGTTGCCTCTTCTCGTTTGAGAAAATGCATCTTCACCGTACCCAACTGGAGCAGATCCCCCTGGTGAAGCGGGGCTTTGTCCGTTACCCGGTTCCCATTGACGAATGTTCCATTCGTACTGTCAAGGTCGTGGACGAGGATGTCTGGGCCGTTCATCGTGATTTCCGCATGACTCCCCGAGACCGTAGGATTAGGAATCTGCAGGTCGTTGCCAGACACGCGCCCGATACGAAATGGCATCGATTCAATGAACGCATCATGTACCGAGTCGCCTGCGCGAACACAGCTTCGCAAAAACCACTCTACCGTTGGAGATTTGGAATCCAGATTGGCCGCATTGCGGGCTTTCTCCGGTGTTCGCTCTTCTTCCTGTCGCCAGTCTGCAAGTATTGAACTCATCGATTTCCTCCCTGCAGGTATTCCGCAAGACCATCCGCAATTGCACATTTTTCGGTTTCGCCTGTTTCCGAGCCAATTCGGATATGTTCCAGAGTCTGCTGTTGTGTCAGGTCGATGTAGACTCCGCAGCCTCGAGATTCCTTGGCGAGATACAGACTGCGGTCGGCTTGATCGAACAGGTCCTTCGCCTCCATCGTTTCGAAGTCGCCATGTTCGACGGCCGCACCAATCGATGCCTGAAGCCGAGACCGGCCGTATTCATGCAGTACTTTTGATTCCGCCAGACCAGCCATGATCCTCCGAATCGGAATCTCAATCTCTTTCGGATCGCAGCCGAGACAAAGGACAACAAACTCATCGCCACCGTAGCGGACAACCAAATCATAAGAACGAAGGCTTTGTTCGAGTCTCAAAGCGACGTCACGCAGCACAGCATCTCCCACTGAGTGACCGTAGTCATCATTAACTGACTTGAAATGATCCATGTCGATCAGAATGACACCGATGGAGCAACCTGTTCGTTTGGACCGATTCCATTCCTCGTTGAGTCGGCGATCAAACGCCATCCGATTCGGCAGACCTGTCAAAGGATCTGAAAGTGCTCCCGCCAACGCGGAAGAGAGACAGTCCCAACTCAGGAACAGGTCACTTTCCGTGGCGATACAGGCAATGTGATCATCATCAGTCGACAGGCATTGATTCGCAGGAACCGAGGCAACCGCTTCAGGCTGGATTCCCATATCCATGGGAAAATTTACGACGACCAGATGAGAGATGGGCATTTGTGCCCAGCGGACGCGTTCTCGTTCATTGCCACTTAGCAGTCGTGTGCGGATTGTCTCACTCAGGACCGCACCAACGATCCGGTCGTCACCATCGGTGACCAGAAGATGCCGGTTTTGAAGCGTTGCTTCATCCAGCTGCTTCAGCAATGTGTCCTGATGGATCATCGGAGGCAGATTCGAGTCTGAGTCTGATCGAATCTTCTCCTCACCAATAAGTTGAGCAATAAGCTGTTCAGTCGTCACGTGAGTGTCTTCCGTAGCAGTTGTCGCTGAGTCTTCATTTTTCCGGCGAATCGACCGCGAAAAATTTCAAAACCAAGTCAATTGCAATCGACAATAAATCGGGCAACTCAATTCACAATCACAAAACGGCAGCCGACGATTCGCACGTCAACACCGCGCAGTTTTTGCCAAAAGTTGTTTCAAGGGAGGCGCAGGAATATCCAACGCCTGTGAAACATAGGTCACGAATGACAGCCTGGAAGAATCGAATTCTCAGAATCTTCGCAGGGATGCTCTCATTTTCCGATCGATGGACGACCCAACCGACATCCAGTCAGCACAATCGTTACAACTGGTATCGGGTTATCTGGCTGGAATTTGGAGAGCGTGAAGAGAGAGACCGCCCCCGTTTCGGACAACTCGAAGAGATAAAGTCGTGCCTTGTCAAGGCTTCGTTTTGGGGTGCGGATTGACATCACCCTGCGTTTTTGCAGGGGAAAAATGGATTCCCACTTTCGTGGGAATGACGGTTTAGAGCAGTTTCCCTTCTGGTGTGACGTCTCTGGCTTGTGGGGAGCCTGTGTTTGCAGGCTTAACGACGTTTGCAGGCCAATCGACGCTCATCGCGGCACAAAAGAGCGTGATACGCTCTAAATAAATCCACATTCTGGATCGGAGCGCTTCGGGAAACCGAAGTCGTCACACCCAGCAATAATGTCAAACGCTATCTGGCAGGATCGATTCACTGGCGTACCGGAACCCTGTTCGTCAGCCCGCCGGAAACACGAAGGAACACAACACGGTTTCTGGATCATCTGGACGACTTGAGACACCGCTTGCGGAGTTACCACAGAATTCATGTGATCTGCGACAACGCAGGGTTTCACAAAAGCCGGGCGGTCCGTGATTACCTGGAACAATGGCAACATCGAATCGCGCTGCATTTTCTGCCCGCCTACGCACCGGAGACGAATCCCATCGAACGGGTGTGGTGGCACATGCACGAAACGGTCACGCGCAATCACCGTCGAGAGACAATCGATGAACTGATCGATGACGCATTCGCCTTTTTCGATCAACAATCCAACTACGAAAATGAAATCCCGGACCTCTACCGCATCGCAGCCTGAAAACGCTCCGATTCCAAGGAGGTCTTATTTAGCGTGTTCATCTTTGATGTGCGTGCTATCATCGTAGCGAAGTGGAATAAATCGCCCTTGCCTCTTGGAGTACCAGTCCCGTCCAGTATGAAAAAACAAAGAAAATAACCTTTTGATCTCCGTCCCTTGATGCACCCGATTTTCTTTTTGGCCATTGTTCAAGTCCTAAGCGCTCGTTACAATCAGCTTTTCCTGTGGCATCCACAGGAGGAAAATGGCAACAGAAAGTGTCATCGCCCTTTAGAGGCTATTTAGCACTGAAAACCACGGCCCCCCTTTGCACCCCTAGCTCAACTGGATAGAGCATCGGTCTACGGAACCGAAGGTTGCAGGTTCGAATCCTGCGGGGTGTACTAGACTTACAACGATTCCCAAAACGAATGCAGGGAATTCCTGCAGGGAATTAAAATGAAAAGCCCCCGATCAGCGGCAACTGATCGAGGGCACCAACAGACCTTTCAGCTTGTTGGCTTGATGTTTTTTCTTACTCAAGCTGGAGGTTTTGTTATGTCGCGTCCACGAAAACCGTGGCTCCGTAAGTCAAACAAATGCTGGTACGTCGAAGTTGACGGGAAACAGGTCAATCTTGGACGGAATAAAAAGGAAGCACACCAGCGATTCCACAAGCTTATGGCGGAACCGAGAAAGGTGGCCGTCTCCTCTGAGTCGGTCGTTGTATTGATCGACATCTACCTCGAGTGGTGTCAAAAACACCGTGCCGAAGAAACTTACACGTGGTACTTCGATCTGCTTCAGCAGTTTGCGAAGACCATTGATCGAAATTTGAGGTATGCCGACCTTCGCCCATTTCATGTTCAGCAATGGGTTGATTCTCGAGTCGACTGGAAGAAGGGAACTCAGCGGAATGCGATCGCATCTGTGAAGCGTGTCTTTAACTGGGCAATGGAACAGGGATATATTGACACCAATCCGATCGCTCTGATGACGAAGCCGCAATGCGGGAAAAAGGAACTTCTTGTTCCGGAAGATCATTACAAGCAAATGCTTGAATTCTCCCACGATGAGGATTTCCCCGATCTCCTCATCGTGCATTGGGAAACTGGTTGCCGACCCCAAGAGTCTCTCCGAGTGGAAGCGGAACACGTCGATCAGACAAACCAAAGATGGGTCATCCCAACAACGCCTGGCAAGCCCGACAATCGCGTTGTGTATTTGACTGACGAAGCATTTGTCATCACGCAAAGGAGAATGCTTCGGTTCTGGAAACGTCTGGTGACGCGAATCCGCAACAGAAAAAAGGTTGGTCGCAAACCATTCGGAATCAACGAAGAGGAGCAGCGAGCCGTTGATCGTATTAGAGTTTTGAATCGAAAGCTCCCAAAACATCTGAGGCGATCGCACTCTACGCAAAATAGTTCCGATAGAGAGCACCGGCGATCTTTTCAAACGATCGCGAATTGTCTCAATGCCGAGGACATTCACACTCGAACTGGCAAACCATGGTCCGCCGCTACTGTGCGAAATCTCATTTTGAGAATGTACCCTCGGCGACTGTACTAGCCAGTCGTAATTAAGTGAAAACCTCACAGTCTTGTTCTTGGCGGTATAAAAGTGCGTCACCCGTAGGTCATTTTCGATGCCAAACAGGAAGGCCAACTAGCCACGGTCTCGAATTGAAATCAACAACCCTAATCCGAAGATGGCGGCTACGCCACCAGCGATCCCAAATAACCTCAACATCTTCAATTCTTCTTTCAAGTCATCCCGGTCACGGAGAATACCCTCTCTACGAACTTCGCTCGCCTTGCCCCCAATATCAGTCATTGTTGACGTGTCCGCCGCATAGAGGGCAACATCCTTCTCGGCGAGTTTGTCATCAACATGAAAGAACTTTGTGGATGACCATAGAACGCCCCCCATTCCAACCACAAGTAGCAGTTGCCCCAGGGTAACGACGTTGACTGTTCCGTCACTCGAATGTTTCTGACTCCTTTGTGTCGATCTCTGTTTTCCGGCGTAGACCAGCATGCCAATTCCCACAACCGAAAAACCAACAGCCGTCGCCGAAATGACCGTCAGAATTGAGATTTCAGACTCAAGACTATTGACCGCACGAAGTGACTCACTCGATACGGTCTTAGATATCTCCGCGTCCATAATGATAGCCTCATGGCCAGCCAACTTCTCCTCAAGGTGAAAACAGGTCATGACGGCCCATAGGATGACTGCGGCACTGAACAACGAAATGCCTTTTCCAAATGCGATTGTGCCGTTACTTGCTTCCACCTTTAGCTTCCGAGTTTGATCGCTCCCGTACCATTCCCGACAAATCGTGCGTATGGAGCGACGGCAAGATCGGCGGCAACTGCTGTGAGGTATTCGTTGGCGACCTGGAAATCGGCAATCTGGTGAATCCACTGGGCCACTCAACCGATGTCGGCTTCGGCTGGGAGCGACTGATTCAGGTGATCGAAGGAAAACGGCGTGTCGATGAGACATCCATTTTTGAACAGAGTCTTTGTCCCATAGTTAGGGACCACAAACGGACGGTTTCGCTTCTTTGGGAGAATGGAATCGAGCCGGGCAACAAAGGCCGTCAGTATATCTGTCGGCGGCTGCTTCGTAGAATGCTAAGACATTTGGAAGGTGGCGAGCAGTTCCATTTTGACGATTGGGTCCAACAAGAGCGGGAACTCAGGGAAAAGAACCTGCGGACTGGACGAAGGCATTGGAAGAAACACAATAACAAACCGATCAGCTTTTGGTGGGAAACGTTTGGAATCTTGCCGGAAGAGTTCGAATTACTCAAATGACGAATAATCAAGCATGACGACTCAAGAAATTGTTCGAACACGACCTGAGAAGTACTAGGGTATTGCTGGATTGACGTTTCCTGGTTTCATTCGTAACGGCAATTACTACTTCACAGAGCTGGACGTCTATGCCGATGGGGTCGTCGAATGTTGGGGAGCGGTAGATTTAAGATTCCTGTCGAAAAAGTTCGCGGAGAATTGGATTTCACCGGGAGTTCCAAACGGGGCAACCGTCAGCGTACACGACGTCATTCAAGCAAAGGTCGTTTCGGGGAAATGGTCCCAAAATCCGCAATTGTTGCATGAACGGCTGCTTGACGGCGTTCGGAACTTAAATCCCTCGCAGGAAAACCTCATCGATTTCGAAGGGAACGATGTGGAAGTACGCGATGGCGTCCGGTATGCCAAGATTGGGCTCACCGAAGCAAGTCCCCAGCAGAAGGCTTTGGGCGATCGAAGTCCGGCAGGAAAGTCACGATACGCTTTGGTCCGTCACGAAGGCCAAGTGTTTCTCACAACGATTCGCATCTACGCTGACGGAAAGATCGACATCCATCCCCGATATGGGCATGAACGGCTAGTTGATCTGTCTACTTTTGGGGCGATGATTTCGTCCAACGATGTTTGCGTGACTGTACCGAACGGAACGAGCATCGAGCTCGACACGCTGGGCCGTTTCAAAGTTACGGATGTGTGGTCATACGTTGAACAGCCCGAGGACTTTTTTCGGGAGGTCGCTGAGGTAGTCGGCAAGTTAAATGGTAGGCCAGATTCACTCACATATTGCCGAGAGGTATATGAGCAATACCTCGAACATCCGACGGTGAAACAACGGGACATTCTTCGGCAAGCATACGAGGCAATTCCAGAGCACCACCGCATGTACGTCGGCGACATGGACACGAAGGACATTGCCGTGCGGATGATCATCTATGGTGATGAGGAGATTGAAGGATGGTCGCATCGAGCCGTAGCACGGGCTCAAGGAGACGACGTACTCCCATCAATCAACGTCCCCAAACCGATTGATGAAGACGAAGAGTAGCACTTCTATCATCTGAACGACTCAATCCTCCAAGGGCTTTCGATTGAGCACGTTCGTCATCGGCTCCCCGCTGACCTTAGACATTCAACCGGTGATAGCCAGTTGATCGGGCGAATTCTTCTGCCCGACTCAAATCCTTCTCAGCATCGATCACTTTGAAGGAGCGATCGGATGAACGAGCTATACTCGTCTTTCATTGGCAGATTCATCTCTCTGTGGATTCGACGGCGACGAGCGGTGACTGTTTCGCCTGTCTTGGGATTTTCCCCATCCTTGTCATACTCTTCCCAGAAAAATCCGATGCCCCTTTTCTGCCAGTTCGGGACTTCATTGAAATTGATTCCATTCTGAAACAGCAATTCGTTCTTGTCAGCAACCGACTTGACCAAACCGGTTCGCCTTTCCTTACAGTGTCTAAGTAAGGCAGGTCAGGGGCGATCTCGACGTGCTTCGAGTCACTCTTTCCTCTGTACTTCAGAATGCGGTCGTGAGACTTCGGGATGTCCTTTTCTTCCCATTGATCAGGGTATTTGTTGACACAAGACACGTTCATCCAAAGCGATGATTGCCTAGACAATTCTAAATCCAGTGCAGAATCACGAACGAAATCTTCGATGCCGTTCCGAACAGTCTTGTATGGCATCGACTCAATGTCCACCTTGCAAATCTCGATGTGGTTTGCGTCAACCGGGATGATTTCAGCTGATTGGATGCCGGGGTCAGATGAAAGTTGGTCGACAACCATCACCTTCATTGTTTTCTGTGTTTCAGCGAACACCGTTGTTTGTATTTCCAGTCTGTCTGCGTTGGCTCGGTACCATGCGTTCAAATCACGCAGTGGTGCAGCTGCGGATTCGAGTTCTCTAACCAATACCGTGGGTCTATAAAACCGCAGCCACTGGACGAGTTTGGATACATCAGAGCCACCGTGTGGCGTGGCAAAGAAGTAGATCGCTTGCGTCTGTTGAACAAGTGGATCATCTTGGTCCTTATCAAACTGAGAACGGAGCATCTGCTTCACGACTAGACCACCGAGACTGTGGACGATGAAGAAGATCGGATTCTGACCGATTCCTTCGCTGCGTAGAAATGCAGCAAAGTTCGTCGCGCGGTCTACGATCGGCATCGTGCTGCCGTGAATCCATTCGCTCGATCGAGCGTCATACCCGAACGACCAGACGCTACACATCGGAATGTCATTGAAGAGTAGTTTCGGCCAGAATGTGTCCTCGTCATCTTCGTACTGCCAGGTCAGCTGCGGATCACCGTCTAACCCATGCACGAAAACAATGTCTGCCACGCGGTCGGTTGACGTTGTTCCGGCGATCGTATTGAGTCTTGTCGTTGTGCCCATTTTTTTCTCTTTAGGAGGGAAATGTGGTGACATGGCTGGCCTACGCCAGATGTGGTGAGCCAGAAAACAGGTTCCGCTGAGAAGCCAAGCCTCAACTATCTCACAGTATGCGACCCATTTCCAAATTCTCAGGCGGCTTTTCGTTCAAACGATTTCACCAGCCCACCGACGTAGGATCTCACTTTGATCTGGTCAAGGTCCAACGTGTCAACTTCCTCCGGCTCCTCACCAATCGGCGGCAGATGACTCCGCTCCGTATGAGCCCTTTTCATGTTGTAATACTCGGTGAATTCCGCTGTCAGAAAATCCAGATGCCGCTTACCAAAGATGATGAACTTGTCGAGACATTCCCACTTGAGTGTCCCGACGAATCTCTCACACCGGCCGTTCAGATTCGGGCTCGCTTTCGGTAGCGGATTGGTCTCCACTCCGCTGGCCTTGAGCTTCGTCACAAACTCCTTCGTGAACTTTGTGTCCTTGTCGTGCATCACGATTTGGGGCTTCTTTTCCCTGCCCCTCGTCTGTGCCAGGAAGTCTTCCGTTTGCTCCGTGACCCAGGCCGAGTTGGGGTGCTCTGTCGCAGTTGAGACGATCGCTTCACGACTAGTCATACATAGCCAGACCATCACGTACATTTGACGGAGACCACGTCTTGTAACTGTTCTCACGGAAAAGAAATCCACGGCCCAGAGAGTTTCTGCATGACGCTTCAGGAAGTTGTCCCAACTGTCCGAACTTCGCTCCGGTCCCGGTCGAATGCCTTCTTCCTTGAGAATGTTACGCACGGTCTGACGGCTGATTTTCTTGATCCCCATTTTGCGTAACTCACCGATGATGCGGCTATAACCAAATCCCGTCGTTTTCGCGATCAGGATCACCAGTTCCCGAATCTCTTTCGGCTTCCGCTGGCCACCTTTCCGGTTTTTCGCTTTCGGTCGGCCTTCTGCTTCCCTTATCCAGCGGTAGAACGTCGAGGGCGAGACGATCGTGATCAGTTCCTCAATGGCCCGACCAAGCACTTTACCGAATTTCAGCAGCCGTTCACGCTCATGTCTTTTTGTGTGTACCTGACCAGGAATCCGCGCTCGGAGAATCTTGTTCTCCTCCTTCAGGTATTCGACGTATTTGGCGAGTTCATTGTTGGTGGCAGAGGCGATCAGGGCCAGCAGAGGGTGGTAAATTCGGCTCATCGGTGTATTGTCGTAAGGTGTAATCTGGATCAGTGTTGCACATTCGTTGTACCCCGCTAAGTCGTCGATCAGAACACGAAATGATCGCCAGATCCAGAATCAAGAGATGAGCCAACGGCGAATTCCAAAAGAGAAAATCGAGAGGCGGATTTCGCGAAATGCGATGGCACTCGGACGACTGCGGTACGCTTCCTGGTACGCATTCCATTGGATTCTATTGAAACTATTATAAAATATGGAAATTGTCGTCGTGTTCGAGCGGCAGACCGTGATGCGGTAAACAGTTCCAGAGAAGACGTTTAAGTCCAGCCACCTCAAATTTTCGCTTACTGCGACCGTCGGTCTACGGAACCGAAGGGACTCGATCAATCTGAAGTGGGAAACGATACCCGATTCAGTCGCTACTCGACACTCAACTGATTGAAACCATGTCTATGAATCGCACAATTTATTCATCACTTCCGTTCTCAAATTCACATAATTTACGACTTGCCCAACATCAGCAACAAAACGATCCAGACAACGAAAAAAACTATGACTTTTGCAGCTACCGCATCTACTGATGGCATCAATGAAAGATAGAATGGGCTACCGACAACGGACACGATCCCACTGAGTATCAAAGTAAAGATGAACTTCAATTTCGCTTCTCCCAAAAAGTAACACACGATGTTCCAAATGCTCCTCCAATAATCAATCGAAATTTACAGGAGTTTTTAGACAGATCAGTTTCAGTTTGTTTGGGCATCAAAGATGAGTTTGGATTCGGATGAGGGTACAGAATCGGGTACAGAATTCTTGGTATTCCGTACCAAAATGTGTAAAATCTGGACAACGTGCTTGCCTGAAGGATTCATATCCTTCATCACAACATGTTGAGAAATAAAGAGTTCTCAAGACTTCTGTCTCAAGAGTAAGTTAAAGAGCTTTGACCTACGGAACCAAAGGAGTACGGACAGAACACGCGACAAATGCTGATTTCCTCGTCGTTTTTCAACGGAACGGCGGTTTTGCCCCTTGGCGTGGCACCGCCGTGCGTAGCATGTCGACTGGAGACATACCCGCCCTGCCGCACGATGCAGAGCTGGGCACCCGGCACAAGCGGAATGTTTCTACCGCTTGTCGCTGCACGACTGTTTTCAGTTTGGCGGAAACGGGGGGGGGCGTACACACCTGAGCCAACCTTCCATATTGAAAAAAACTTTCATCTTTGCGAACTCTGCGTCTTGGCGAGAGACTTCATTTCATCCTGGATTCCTGCTTTCGCAGGAATGGCTTTTTCGCATCTTTCGTGGTTCTCTTCGTTTTCGAGAAAAGCCCGGCAGGGAGTCCCCTGCCCTGCAAAAACTACACGCGGACATCTTCTGCTGCGCTGTTGAGTTCGTCGGCGTACTTTTCGCGAATGGGATTGACGACATCCTGCACGAACTCATCGACCTGTTCTGGCGCTCGACCGATAAACCGAGGCAGATCGAGCGTACCTTCCAGATCCACCTTTGCGAACCCAGGTTCGTTCTTCATGTGTTCAATCAGTGTGTTTGGTTCGCCGTCCATCTTCACCCGTTTAGCCGCCTCGACACTCTGCTGGCGAATCACTTCGTGCAACTCCTGCCGATCGCCACCTGCCTTAACCGCTTCCATGAGGATCTCTTCGGTCGCCATGAAGGGCAATTCGTCCCGCAAATTTCGTTCGATCACTTTGGGATAGACGATCATCCCGTCGGTGATGTTGCGGAACAGAATCAGAATTGCATCGACCGTCAGAAACGATTGCGGCAGCGACAACCGGCGATTGGCGCTGTCATCCAGCGTCCGTTCCATCCATTGTACGGCATGAGTTTGTGATCCATTGGCAACGAGGCTCATGGCAAACCGGGCGAGCGAACACATCCGTTCCGACCGCATCGGGTTCCGCTTGTAAGCCATCGCCGAAGAACCAACCTGCTTTTTGCCGAATGGCTCTTCCACTTCCTTCCGATGCTGAAGGATACGAATGTCCGACCCCACCTTATGAGCGGTTTCCGAAATTCCGCTGAGTAACGAAAGAACCTGCGTGTCGATCTTCCGCGAATAGGTCTGGCCGGTGACTGCGTACGATTCGTCAAAACCCATCTTCTGTGTGACAAGTCGATCGAGTTCCAGCACCTTGTTGTGATCACCTTCAAACAGAGTGAGAAAACTGGCCTGTGTGCCGGTGGTCCCCTTTACACCTCGGAATTTGAGTGCATCGATCCGGTGTTCCAGTTCCTGCAGATCCAAAACCAGATCATAACACCAGAGCGTCACTCTCTTACCAATAGTCGTTGGCTGAGCGGCCTGCAAATGAGTGAACCCGAGACAGGGTTGATCGCGGTATTCCTCCGCGAATTTCGCGAGCTGATCAATCACCGCCACAAGTCGCGTACGAATCAACTGCAGACTGTCCCGCAGCAGCACCAGGTCGCCATTGTCGGTCACATAACAACTGGTGGCTCCAACGTGAATTTTCCCTTTTGCGGCTGGGGCGACATCTTCATACGCATGAATGTGGGCCATCACATCGTGCCGGAATTCACTTTCGTACTTCGCGACCTGCTCGAAATCGATGTTCTCGACGTTCGCCCACATCGCCTCCAGTTGCTCATCAGAAAAATCGAGTCCCAGTTCCTGTTCGGCTTCCGCCAGCGCGATCCACAACTTTCGCCACATGGCATGCCGATTTTGCGACGACCAGATGCGGCTCATCGCCCGCGATGCATAACGGGTGATCAATGGATTTTCATATTCTTCGTGGCTCAATGGTCGACTCTTTCCTCATGTGCTGTGGTGTCGTGTTGCTGGGGATCTTGAGCAGTTTACCTTTTTGTGTGACGTCTCTGTCCCGTGGGAGGCTTATGTTTGCAGGCCGAACGACATCCATCACGGCACAGAAGAACGTAATACGCTCTTGGTTTGCCCATCCCAATTCAGTACAACAGTATTCTGTTTGACAAGACTGTAGTTTAAGTCGTTTCATTCAAAAAATACACGCAGCCAATGGGGGACGTGATGATCCCCGGACTCCTTCGTCGAAAAAGGAACCGACACGATGACAACCCCGCTTGAATCGCTGGTGGCAACCGGAACCAAACTGTGGCTGGACAGCATCGACCCCGAAATGGTGCAGACAAACCTGCAGTATGGTGCCACCGGGGCAACATCCAACCCGATTATCGTCTCCGACATTATCAAGTCGGGCCGGTTTGATGATCAACTTGCCCAACTGATGGAACAGGGACTGGACGACGACGGAGTCACCTGGGCGATGACCGATCAACTGGTGAAAGACGCCCAGGCCGCTTTCGCGGATGTAAACTCATCAACTGCTGGCAATGATGGCTACGTCAGTTTTGAACTCGACCCGCTGCTGGAAGATATTGATTGTACGCTGTCGACCGAAGAACGGACCGCGCGCTATATCGAACTTGGCAAAAAATGGGCCGCCGGTCATAGCAACCGAATGATCAAAATCCCCGCCACACCGGGCGGTCTCGCTGCTTTGGAAGAATTGGTCGCCGCCAATGTGACGGTCAACGTTACCCTGATTTTCAGTGAACGCCAATACCAGGCAGCACGCGATGCGGTCTGGGCCGGGGCGCAATGCCGCGACTCGCTCGATGGTTTCAAAAGCGTCTATTCCATCTTCATCAGCCGGATCGACGTCTATACCGCAAAGCAGGTATCTGAACTGAGTGACTCGGCTCAGGGTGAGGTTGGCATCGTCAACGCCAAACGTCTGTGGCTGCAGAACAACGAATTCTGGTCTGACAAGGGACTCGAGCTGCAGCAGGAAATCATTTTCGCATCGACCGGCACGAAAAATCCGGAAGACCCAGCCGACAAATACGTCTCGGCTCTGGCCGGTTCGGACATTCAGACCAACCCACCCGGCACCAATGATGCGATCCAGGCAATGGAAGGAAAGACTTTTACTCGAACGGTTGATCAACTCCCCCCCGCCGATGTTTTGAGTGACATCGACGAAAAGGTCGATTTCGAGAAACTGGAAAACGTGCTGATGGAAGAGGGATTGAAGAAATTCGCTGACCCACAGAAAGCGTTATTGGCATTGATAGCAGAGAAACGAGCTGCGCTGACCGCAGCGGAGT
>JANQSH010000118.1 GCA_028284145.1 Planctomycetaceae bacterium
GACATGTGGCAAACTGCTCGATGCCTTCACGGAAACCGAATGCCGAAACGACTTCCGACACTGCGGATACCGCTACGCTTAGACGCAATACGCTCTAGAGTCTTCGCACCACGGAAGAGCGTATACGCTCTAAACCTCAGACAGACGCAAGCCCACATTGTGGGGTTGTGTGGCCGTCAACTCAGTATGCAGGAGACATCAGTTGGCGACTTCGATGGTCAGATCATTGTTGCCCGGCTTCACTTCGACCACAATCCCGGTCGTTCCCTGAGAACTGCCAGCGTCATCGATTGGTGCGCCGTTGTTGCCACCCGCATCGGGAGGTGGTTGAACAGGGACAGGGATACGATTTTCGTTATCCGCCCCTGATTCGGCAAGTTCGGAATCGTCAATCTCAGCGGGCACTGCACTGGCAGACAAAGAACCGCCAAGGATCGTGACCTTGTGCTGACCGATCGCGGCTCCACGTGGTCCGGTTGAATAGTACAACTCGAATCGCCCCTGGCTGTCGGTCTTGCCATATGAGGGTGCGGCTTCCCCAACGGGGTAAAATTCCACCTCCGCTCCGACCAGTGGAACCCCATTTCTGGTGACAGTGCCAACAACTTCGCCCATGTCCGGTCGGTCACTGTCAGAGCAACCGGAGATTGCAACCAGCAGGGCCATCAAACCGACCGTTCGACAAATGAAGCGATCAATCTGCCGATTCATTGGAAATCACCTTTTCCCGATGGATCAGAGCAGGGTGTGTGGCGGATCGTCGATAGTCTTTTTTTGCAGTGGTGTGCGTAAACCAGATCAATCCAGGAGCCCAACCGGACATTTTGGGAATCAAAACCCACCATCAACCGTATTATTGTCATGTCGATTGGAGAGCTTCGAGAACGTGTCGAAGTTGATGTTCTCAGAAACGAATCGCGACGAACCATCAGCATAACAGAACATGGCGCCGCCGGGGTGAGCCGAGGAAAAGATGGTGTGATGGCCGGGGCGTCCAGTATTCCAATGCGAACCAATTCCGAACGGGCTGTTACGTGAACTTGATACAATGTTAATCCCGACGCGCGTCGAGGAAACATTCATCCAATAACCCTCGAACGCAGTTGATGTGTCGCCACCACCGCCACTCCAGGCACCACCATGCCAGTTACATGAACGTTGATCGTAATGTGTGATCGTGCCGTCACTCGCTCGCACCTTCAGGAAATCGGATTGCTCTCCGATCGCCAGAGTGTTACTCGTTCCATCGGCAATGGAAGCCATACTGACCGGATCTCTGTTTCGGTTATCAATAGAGACAATCACGCCGTTATAGTCTGACTGTCCATGAAAACCATTCCACTGGGAGTTGTACTCGTTGTAGTCGCCGGCGACGCCTGCGTAGCTTACGAGCTGAACCTCGATCGTATCAGGGGCACCAAGTGCCCGTGTCTCGGAACTGGTTGTCTGTGTACGTCGGTCTTCCATGGGACTCGACGGGCAGACCAGATTCGGAATGTACAACTTGCTTAAAGTTTCCCAGTTGCGATCTGGAGCCCCACCCCGCATGGACCAGTTTGTATTCTCGAAAATCAGGTCGCCAGGGCCTTCAATTTGGGGCAATATGCGTGCCAACCAGGAGGCGGGACGTTCGTTGCCTGGGTTGGCCAGAAAATGTGCCGGCGGAAAGGCACCATGGACGTCATGATAGTTATGAATCGCGATGCCGAGTTGCTTGAGATTGTTCAGGCAGGATGTTCGACGAGCCGCTTCTCGTGCCTGTTGAATGGCGGGCAACAGGAGCGCGATCAGAATTGCAATGATGGCGATGACAACCAGCAATTCAATGAGCGTAAAACCTCGACGTTTCATGGTGGACTCTCCTATGGATGTCAGGAAGGCACAGGCATTCAGGAAAAACGTACAATCACCTGATTATCTCATCATCAACTATAATACGTCAATGGTCGCGAAAACAAGGCCTTTAGTTTGCAGGGGCTGGTACACTATGTACACTATGTACACTTTTGGCCCATTTCGACGGATCATTCCACTCACGGGAGAACGAAGCACATCACACCGGAAGGTAAACTGCTCTGACTCGTTTTTCCCGCAGTCGGTTGCAAATTCTCTGGCCAATTGGAATGGCGTTCGTCACACTGAGAGATGTAAGGAACACCCCGGCGAAAATTTTCCCAGCCCTGACCTGGCTGGTTCTGGAGTGCTGAGTGACCGAATCTGTTCAAGAATTACTTGATCAAGCCGTTGCCTGCCATCAGAAGGGTCTGCTGGTTGAGGCGGAAGATTTTTACCGCCGGTATCTGGGGCATCATCCGGAGAGTGCCGACGCGCTATATCTGCTTGGCACAGCCATGATGCAGCAGGGCCATTTCGATGAGAGCATTCAGATTTTTCGCAACGTATTGATATCGAACCCCGAGGCTCCTGATGTCCACAATAATCTGGGGATCGCGTACCAGTCGAAGGGACAGTGGGAGAATGCGGCGAGGTCGTTTCAGAATGCGATCAAGGCAAAGCCGGATTACGCTCAGGCATATCATAATCTCGGCTCATTGATGGAGGGACGGGGGCTTCTCGCCGATGCGGAGAAGTGCTTTCGGCAGGCGTTGGAGATTCAGAAAAATGATCCCGATACTTTGCTCCGTCTGGCGAATGTGGTGAAGAACCAGCAACGCTGGGAGGAAGCGGAAACGCATTACCGTACATTGTCGTTGATGGATCCGACGAGCGACGAAGTTCTGGTGAATCTGGGGTTTGTACTCGTTCGGCAGGAGCAACTCGACGGCGCCTTGGAGATTTACCAACGCATTCTGAAGCTCAAACCGGACTACGCAGAAATCCACAATAACCTGAGTTTCGTCTACGAACGTTTGGGACGTCTGGAAGAGGCAGTTGCCGCGGCGAAGCAGGCTTTGCAACTCAATCCGAAATACGCGCAGGGATGTATTAATCTGGGAACGGCGTTGCGGTCGCAACATCGTCTGGATGATGCGTGCGATCAATTCCAGCAGGCTTTGAAACTGGTGCCTGGTTTGCCTCTGGCGGAATTCAATTACGGTACAACGCGGTTGTTGCAGGGCCGGTTTGGAGAGGGTTGGGCGGGATACGAACGCCGCGCAGAAACCCTGTTGACTCCCCCGCGAACTTTCGAGCAGCCTCGCTGGGATGGCTCGCCGATCCCCGGGCAACGATTGCTGATTTTCTCCGATCAGGGTTATGGTGACAGTCTGCAGTTTTCCAGGTTTCTCAAACTGGCGAAAGAACGGTCACAGGCGACACTCATTTTTGAATGCCGACCGGCAACGCGGGAAATTTTTGACGATCTGTCCGATGTCGATGAAGTGATCATCGACGAGGAAACGGACGACGAAGCATCAGATGTCGAATTCGACCAGTATCTGCCGTTAGCCAGTCTGATGCGATTGTTCGACGTGACGATCGATAACCTGCCAGGAGAAACGCCCTATCTGCAATCGAATCGCCCGCTGCCGGAATACATCAAAAATATGCTGGCTGAGTTGCCGTCTGGCGAGCCGAAGGTGGGGTTGGTCTGGCGAGGCAATCCGGAACAGGCCCGGGATTTGTTGCGATCCTGCGAACTGAACGTGTTTTCGCCCATCCTGCACGAGCCGGGTGTCACCTTTGTGAGTCTCCAGCATGGATTGGCGGACGATGACCCGGTCCGAGCGACGATGCAATCTCAGAATGTGCACGATATCGGGAGTCATTTGCAGAATTTTGCAGAAACGGCTGCGGTTGCCGGCGAACTCGATTTGCTGATCACCGTCGACACGGCGGCGGCTCATCTGGCGGGCGGACTCGGGTTGCCAGTCTGGACACTGCTCAGTTACACCCCCGATTGGCGATGGCTGTTGGATCGGAATGATTGCCCCTGGTATCCGAGCATGCGGCTGTTCCGACAATCGAGTTGGGGGCATTGGGACGATGTGATACATCGAGTGCAGACGGAATTGCAAATCTGGAAAACGCAACATCGGGAAAACGCAGGCGGTACGCGATGAAAAGGGTGAAACATTTTCAAAATCACTTCGTTGACTTTCCATTGCGGGAGAATGAATTGCGTTTTCTGTCGATCGTGTCGATGCTGATCCTGTGTGCGCTGGCATCGGGCTGCAATGGCGATGGTGAAAATTCGACGAGCGAAACAAACATTTCGCAGCCAGACAGCGCTGAGAATGATCTGCCTTCAACCGCCACAAATGTCCTGCAGGCAAAACCCGCAGACGTTCTGAACGACAATACCGGGCAGGACCATCCGGCTGCCAAAGATGTGTATCGGCTGCTCGCTGGCCTGGCGAAGGAAAACCCTCGGGCATTGTGGGAGTTCCTGCCCCCCAGGTATCAGCAGGATCTGAATAAGGTGATTCGCAAATTTGCAGACAGTCTGGATGAAGAACTCTGGATGCAACTTGTCGCCACGCTCCGAAAAACCAACGATGTACTGAAGTCGAAGAAAGCGTATATCATCGACACACCGCTGGCATCGGGAAGCAACCTCGACGTAAAACAAAGAGAACTGCTGCGGGCTGAGGCCGAGCGAAAATGGCAAGTTGTGACGAATACGCTGGATGCATTCCTGGAAAGCGATCTGGCGGATCTCGACAACTTTCGCAAAGCTGACGGCGGTCGCATTCTCGAGACGACGGGACGCCAACTCTTAACTCATATTGCAGCAATGGCGGCTGCCAATGGCGATGATGCTGAGGACTTCCGAACCGCGCTAACGAGTTTGATGGTTGAAGCAGAAACCGAAGTGGATGGCCGGGTGATGGTCACACTGCGGGTCAAGCCTGCTGATGGCTTCCAGGATTCCAACAAGCCTCTCCCTGCCATGCACGTGGAATTCGTGCAGGTACAAGCCCATTGGATTCCGAAGAACCTGCGAGATGGTTGGCAACCCAACCTGCAATCGATCCAATCTCAGTTGGACTTATTTCAATCCGAAGGACTGGCTGAGAAGAAACCAGCCCTGCTGAGGCTGTTGCGGACGGTGGATGAAATGATGTTGCAATTGGCGAAAGCAAGTTCGACTGAGGAGTTCGCAACAACTTTGCAACAGACAATGCCAACGGTACAAACCGCCGCAGATGGCCTGCAGACGCCGACCGAACCGGGTTCTGAGGATGGCGTTATGGTGATTGTGCAGGGAGGGCCATTTTCCGGTGAGATGGATGAGGAAATTCAGGTTCATCTTGGTGCGGCTGCGGACAATTCCGATTTGGGTATTGCCATACCCTCCAACTTTGGTCATTCAGTGCAATATGAAGTCACACCTGTCAAAGATGTCGCGAAATTTGCGGAGAAAATTCCCTTTGGCCGTGTGATCTCAGTCGATTCGCAAAAAAGGATCGTCACGGTGGAGATCACCACTCCCTGAAGTCACTGGAGCATCTCCAGTTTTGTTGTAGCGGCTGGTACCATTTGTACGAAATACCCGCTCAGAAGACGCTACGGTTATCCTGGATGCACTCCAATGCCATCAGGGTATCGCAGACTTCCATCTCTTCATGATCTGGTTGTAACCCTTTTCCTGTGCGAATGTTGCAGCAGCAGGAAAACTCCCGGATTTGCGCTGGTCTCCGTTTCACTGGTGGTCGATAATCACTGAATAAGTCGACGTTTGGTTTTGGTATTTTTTATTGATGCTGGATCGCGCTCTTCGGAGAACATCCAGACGTATCTCCACTCCCAGATCGAAAAGCCACTCAAACCCATTTTGATGGGGGCCATGTTTGAGTGACGTGATGGAATCGGAACAAATTCATTCGACACTATTCTTCTATGCAACAGATTTCTATGCAACAGAAAGCAATTCAACAACATGGCTCCCAAACAGAAGACATTAATCATCTCGCAGGATGGCAATTTGCGTAATCAGATTGCTGCGATTCTGCGGCGGCAATTCATGACGATTGAAGCCGATGGAGGCATGACTGGCTACGGCAAGGCCAACTCGGGGCATCCCGATATGATTATCGTCGATACACAAATGGAATGCATGCGTTGGCCATTTGATATCACTATCGAAGCCATTCGAAATCTGCCGGAATGCGGTGACACGCCAATCTACGCACTCGTTGCCGACATCGATTCGGACGACGCACAATTGGCCCTCACCTGCGGTGCCACACAACTCATTCCGCGCGACCTGTATCGCACCGACCTGGAACGCTTTCTGAAGTTTGTGATGGGGCGAGTTCCACTTGCACCGACGGAACCTCTGGCAGATCAAGCCGAGACGCCACCGGTCATCGATGAATCGACAGCCACCAAACCAACCACACTGAAACGGAACGAGGAAGCGGAACTGGAAGCGATAATGGATGACTGGGAGTGAAGCGTTTTTCGCTTTGTTATCGTTATCTTCAGTTTCCGTTATCCGCCAGTCTCCGATCGACCTCAGCAACCACTGCGCAGAAAGATACCCGGCTCTCCTGTGGATAAAGTCCGTTGAAAGCCGGGTGATTTAGAACGTAATCGCTCTAGTGCCTTGTCAAGGCTTTGTTTTGGAGTGCGGGTTGACATAACCCGCTCCGTTGTCGCTCCTTGCAACTTTACCGAACCCAAATTTCAATCTTGACGGACCACTAGGCAGCCGGTTTTTTGCCGGGGCGACCTTTGCCTTCACCACCTTTGCGTCCCTTGGGACCGCCGGGGCGACCCGCACCGCTGCGGGCTTTGCGGGCGGCAGCGCGTTCCTCTTCGCTCAGTTTGCCATCGCCATCCTTGTCGAACTTTTCGAGCATCATTTTTTTGAAACTTTCGCGAGCTTTGGCACGTTCAGCTTCGTCCAGTTTGCCATCGCCATTGGTGTCGAACTTTTTCAGGATCGCTTCGCGATTTGGTCTACCTTGCCTGGGGCGACCTTTACCGGGGCCACGACGTTGGCCATGTTCCTTGCGAGCGGCAGCGCGTTCTTCTTCACTCAGTTTGCCGTCGCCATCCTTGTCGAATTTTTTGAGCATCATTTTTTTGAAACTTTCGCGAGCTTTGGCACGTTCAGCTTCGTCCAGTTTGCCATCGCCATTGGCGTCGAACTTCTCAATGATTTTTGCCGGAGGTTGACGCCGTTGACCATCTTTTTTGCCTTCGCCTTTTTTGCCCGGTTGGGCCGAGGCGGAAGCCGTCAACATTGCACACGAAAGAACAACAGCACCAGTCGTCAGCCACTTCATTTTGGAACTCCCTGAATAGTTCACCAGATGTTTTGGGGCGGTCTCAATCGAAGCTGTTTCGTTGATCCCGTTTTCCCGATTTTGCTTCCCTCGAACGCTCGCGGGATGTCAAAGTTTTGTCGCAATCGCCAGTTTCTTATCGCTGCGTGACGTGTGACAGACATTGAACCGGGAAGGATCGCTGAGGTTTCGATGAATTCCGAGGTTTTTTTCAAAAACGCTCTAAACCGTTTTCAGAAAGACACTTGCAAACTTCAGAAAAAGCGGTTACAGCCCGTACAAGGCCGAGTATTTTTGGCGGAGCCGCTTTACCAGAGGTTCATGTGAGAGAGGCTGGCCGCTGATCACTTCAATCAGGCGATTGGCCGAATACTGTTTGCCGCGGCGGTGCACATTGACATTGAGCCATTCTTTCAGCCGAGAAAATTCGCCTCTCGCGAATTGGTCTGGGAGATTCCCCAAATCGGCTTCGGCCACCTCGTACATCTGAGCCGCGTACATGTTTCCCAAAGCGTAGGTGGGGAAATAGCCAATCAGCCCGGCGCTCCAGTGGACATCCTGCATGCAGCCATCCGCGTCATTCGGTGGAGTGATGCCGAAGAATTGCAGGAACTTCTCATTCCAAACCGCTGGAACATCACCAGGTTGAAGGTCACCGGCGATCAACGGTTGCTCAATCTCGAATCGCAACATGATGTGCAGGTTATAAGTGACCTCATCCGCTTCGACCCGAATCAGCGATGGACGGACGTCATTGATGGCCGCGTGAAAGTTATCAAGCGAGACATCCGAAAGTGCCGCAGCAAATGTCTCTTGAGCGGCCGGATAAAAGTGTTGCCAGAATTCGTGGCTGCGACCAACAAAGTTTTCCCACAACCGCGACTGCGATTCGTGAATGCCGAGCGATGTCGAGTTGCCCATCGGCAGACCATAATGTTGGCGATCCAGCCCCTGTTCGTAAATGCCGTGTCCCGCCTCATGCAGTGTGCCGAAAAACGCACCGGGGAAATGATGTTCGTCGTAACGGGTTGTCAAACGGCAGTCACCGGGACCGAAGCCGCTGCAGAAGGGATGCGCAGCGATGTCAAGTCGACCTTCGTCAAAGTTAAAGCCGATCTTTGTCGCGGCATCGATTCCGAATGTCCGCTGTTTGTCAATGGAATAGGAGCGAGTCAGGATATCAACATCAGGTTGCCGGCCTGATTCCCGAATGGCAGCGACGAGGCTCACGAGTTCTTCGCGCAGTGGTGTGAAGACGTTGGTGACGATGTCTGCGGTTGCCCCTGGTTCGTAGATATCCAGCAGTGCGTCGTAGGGAATGCCATCGCCGTACCCGATTGCCTGTGCTTCTTCACGCTTGAGTGTGACCACTTTTTCCAGCCAGGGCTGAAACGCAGAAAAATCATCGTTTTTTCGAGCGCTGACCCACGCCTGCTGCGACAGTGTCGTGACGCGCGAAATCTCCTCGACCAGTTTTTGAGGCAATTTGGTGGCACGGTCGTAGTCGCGATACGCTTCACGAATGTTGACCGCCTTCGGGGTGTCATCAGCAGCAGGAATGTTGGCCGCATCGAGCGCTTCAAACAGTTCCTTCAAACGTGGGGATGTAATCCGTTCATGTACCAGGCCCGCAAGCAAGCTGAGTTGGTTGGCCCGGTGTTCCCCCCCACCGGGCGGTAAATTCGTCTGCTCATCCCAGCCGAGAACGGCCGAACAGGAGCCGAGCAGGGAAGTCTTGCGTAATTCGGCGGTCAAATCCTGATAAAGTTGCTGCCTGTCGGTCATGAGTCTCCCTCTGATGAAGGTCGTTTGAGTTGGTCAATCGTCGATGCGGATTCACATCGATCAAAGTTGCCATTTCAGTTGGAAAGAATGTGGTTGACTAAATCCGTTTACCTTCTGGTGTGACGCCTTTGGCTCGTGGGGGCTTGTATTTGCAGGCCAAAAGACTATTATTTTTCGCGCCACAGAAGAGCGTAATACACTCTATTCCACCATGTAGTCTCGTGCCAGCGTTTGAAACTGCTCGATGGCCGAGGAATTCATGCCGGTGTCCCATTGAATGTCGACGCTCGCGTCATTATTGCCGATGAGTTCCTGAGCCGTCACATGGATCCTGCGCGAGGCATCGTAGCTGTACGTGACTTCCACAGGCGATCCGACCGGTAGATCGGGCGGAAGATTGGAGATGCGGAAATCTCCGATCCGTGTGCAGGCATCGATGTCGGAGACTTCGCCTTCCAGCAGACGAACACGAATACCCTGCGGATTGGGCGTGTCGGTGACGAACCGTTGTCGAACCTCAACCGGCAGGCCGGAATTGCGGGGGATCATGATGTGATTCCGCTTTTGCCGCGACTGAGGATCGGAAATCTCGACACCGAGAGAATGCGAATTGACGTCCGTTGTGGAAACCGATTTCAAGCGTTCCAGGACGGCGGCACCAAGCGGCGAATCCGTTCCTCCTTCTCTGGCTTCGAGAATTGCGGCATGAATGGCAGCGCCTTGTGCGACGACTCGTTGAGGCTCGAGCCCGTGGGATGGCGTGCGACCGACCACCGACTTCAACATTTCGACCACACTCACCATGTGCGTCGATCCACCCACCAGAACAATATCGTCGATCTGGTCTGGCGAAAGTCCGCTTAACTCCAAAACGATTTCGGTCGTGTCTCGCGTTCGCTGTAACAGATCGGCTGTGACATCTTCCATTTGCGAACGTTCCAACCCGACAGTCATTGTTCTTACACCATCGGTCACATCGAGTGTCGTTCGCGGGCTTTCACTGAGTACCCGTTTGGCCGCCTCGCACTCTTTCGTCAGCAGGGCGCGCGTTTGCGGGTCGGTACGTGGGTCGGTGCCGTGCCGCTTCTGAAACCGCATCGCCGCGTATTCGATAATTCGCTCGGTCCAGTCGAGTCCGCCGAGCAACGTGTCGCCATCGGTCGCAACAACGGTAAAATGAGTGGGTGTGTACTTCACAACCGTCACGTCGAATGTTCCACCACCAAGGTCATATACCAGAATCGAACGTTCAAAACTTCCCTCTTTTGTTCGCCCCAGTTCACCCTTCAGCCAGGCATACGCCAGCGTTGCGGCGGTTGGCTCGTTGATGATATCCAGCACATTCAACTCGGCAATCTTGCCGGCATTCAGCGTCGCTCTTCGGCAGGGGTCGTTGAAATAGTAGGGTACCGTGATCACGGCATTGGCAACCTTGCCGATGGAACGTTCTGCGTCCTGCTTCAGCTTTTTCAGAATCATTGACGAAAGGAATTCCGCATTCAGCCGACGGCCTTCGTACATGCGAAAAAAGTCGGGATCTCCCATATGACGTTTGATCGCGACAATGGCATTTTGCGGTTCCACCACTATGCGATCGATCGACGGACCGACGGTAATGCGGCATCCTGGCTCGAGCATGATGACCGAGGACGTAATTTCGTCATCATGTGAGTTCTTCAGCAGCACAGGGTCGCCCTTGGAATTGAGCGTTGCAATGGCCGAATAGGACGTTCCCAAGTCTATGCCGACAGTGTTGCCAGGTTTCAACGACATCGGTGGCTTTTAATCACTTTAGGGAGTTGTGAGGCAGGAACACAGGTCAAGCTGTGAATTCTAACCGCAAACGGTCGCCAGTCGCCAGTCGACAGCAGGCAGTGAAGACAGGAATTGATGACCGCTGCGCAAAGACCAACAGCCCGCAGATAAACTACGGGCTGCTTGAGTTTTGAGACTGCGGTGGCTCGCATATTATGCTCGCCAGTTCGTTTAAGGACCGAACATCACTCAGGGGCGCAATTGCGTTCGCAGATTGGCGCGCGGGTTTCCTGGAGTGGGAGTGTAGGCTGGCTGCCCCGTTTGTTGTGACTTCTTCTGGGCCATCACTCTCGCAGTGGTCACAATTTGATATGCTGCTCGCAGCTCATTGGGATGAAAATAGGGGCGGGGCCGCTGGCCGACATTCTCGATTCGTTTGGCCGCCAGTTCCTGCCAACTCATGTTGTCGGTCAGGTGCCACGCGGCTGCCTGTGCCGATTTGCGATCGACCTTGTGCGTCGCGACGAGTTTCAGCAGTTCCTGCAATGCCGCGTCCTGGGTATATTCTTCCACCGGGACCGGTTCGTAAACATTTTTGGGGTTCGGTTCTTTTTTGCCATGTTCGAGGCAAACTGATTGATAGGGCACTTTCACGATTTTTTCAGGCGGGATCGAGAACGGACCACCAAGTCCGCCGCCCAGACCGCCGCCACCAAGACCACCGCCCAATCCCGGATTGCCGAAGCCACCGCCGCCACCGAAGTTACCGAACCCTCCGCCGAAGTTCTGATTGCCGCCAAAACCACCGCCACCGGGGAATCCACCACCAAAGCCACCGCCGGGAAATCCGCCGCCAAAGCCACCGCCAAATTGCTTCAGCACCTGCTTGGCCGCGATCGCTTCCGGCAGAATAACCGTGATCGTATCTTCAGTCTTGTTCTGCACCAGCATGTTTCCTTCAAACTCATCTTTGGGAATCAGCTGAACTTCAATTTTCCCCTGTTCGATACCATCGAAAAACGTCACTTGCTCAGCCCTGGGGTCGAACTTCGGTTTTGTGATCGGACGATTGTTGGAGGTCACTTTCACGTCTGCAGAAAGCGGATTACCAACGGAAAAGATCAACGCGGTGAGCGTTCCGCATAAGAGAAGGGAGTTGGGTCGGTGTGTGTTCATGGTCGTGGTTTCCTGATTGCCATCTGGGTGTCGCGGGGAAGCGTCGAATGTGGGATGGCCCGAATTTCCAGCAGACGGCCTGGTAATTCAGATGACGGACCATCTGCATTGAGGGTTGAAAAAACGCCTTAATGCAAATCTATCACACTAATTACAACCCGTACATGGAATTCTTTACAAACCGGGTGACTGTGGAATGACAGGTTTTGAAGAAATTCCACTCCTGCCCGTTTTTCCGGCCCGAATGTTTCTCATATGAATGGATCGCATATGGCTTGCGATCTGACAAACCGGCTGGCTTCTCCAACCCTCAACATCAGATTATTCCCCAACTTACATGTATCCCTCAAATCCTGATCGCCAGTTGGACGATAGAAAACAGATACGGGTGAGTTTGGAATGGCAGGGGGGATTACCGCCATTTCGCCGTTTGGTACCCGTTTCAAGAGCGTATTACGCTCTTCTGTGCCGCAATGGACGTAGTTTGGTATACAAATACAGGCCCCCACGAGCCAGAGACGTCACATGAAGAGGTAAACTGCCTGGAGAGGGGCCATGACACAGGATGCAAGGTTGGCCATCAGGACATGTGTGGTGACGGCTATCACCATTGGACTGGTTGCGTTGTTCGGTTGCCGACATGACGTCAGATTGACGGAGCAGGGTGCACCGGGCTACCAGCGTCTCAACATCCGTTACGATCTCAACGACGCGCAGACGGTGTTGGCTATGCGTTCGCCGAAAATCGTCAGAACAGTTGCCGCGGAGCGCATTCACAATGCCGGCTGGACGCGGGCATCGTTGCGCATTCAGTATCCCCACCCGGCGGGTACACCCGCGATGGGGTACGTTGAATTATGGTTCGCGCATCCCGATCGAGCTGACGAGTCGTCGATGACTGAAAAGGTGTCGCAAGCGATGTGGATCGACCTGTTGTCGCTGGAGGAACCGTCCCAGGAACGTGTGGCTGAAGTCCTTTGCAATAATCGTTTGCGACTCGACATTGCCAAGCCGCAACTCGATCTGTTGTTGTTTGATCTGGCCAACAGCGGATTCTTCGATGACCAGATCCGCCCCGACGGCAAGGCCATGATTGAAGTGAAGGTCGATCGCGGTCGGACGGCCCACCGTTGGGACGCACACCCTCGACTCAACGAATTGATCAGTCGCGTCATTCAGGAAGGTAAGCCGGTTCGCCGCAGCAATCACACCTGCAAATGGTGCCGACAGTAGTCGTTGTTCACCCCACCGTCAGATTGCAAGCCTCGGCAACAATGCGGCACTTCTCCATGATCTGCCGGAACACTTCAGGCGTCACTGACTGCGCGCCATCACTCATTGCGTTGGAGGGGTCGGGATGCATCTCCAGCAGCAACCCGTCACAACCAGCGGCAATGGAAGCGGCACACATCGGTGGTACCAGAGACGCGATCCCCGTCCCGTGGCTGGGGTCAACCACCACCGGCAGGTGCGTACGCTCCCGCAGATAGGGAACCGTCGCGAGTGGGAGTGTGAATCGCGTGTGCGTCTCGAATGTCCGCACACCTCGCTCGCATAAAATGACGTCCTGATTTCCCTGATCGAGAATGTATTCGGCTGCCAGCAGGAATTCGTCAATTGTGGCCGATGGCCCGCGCTTGAGAACAACCGGGAACTTCGATTCGCCCACCGCCTGCAATAGATGATAATTCTGCATATTGCGGGCTCCGATTTGCAGAACATCTGCATATCTGCAGACCAGATCGACATGATGCGGCGTCATCACTTCTGTCACCACGGCCAGGCCGGTTTCCTCACGTGCCATTGCGAGCAGTTTTAACCCTTCTTCCTTGAGCCCCTGGAAGGCATAGGGACTGGTGCGCGGTTTGAAAGCCCCGCCGCGCAATCCGGTCGCCCCGGCTTCTTTCACGGCCCGAGCCGACATCAGAATCTGCTCTTCGTTTTCGACTGAACAAGGTCCCCCGACAACACCAACATGTCCACCACCCACAACCAGATCCCGAGTCTTGACAACCGTCGGTTCCGGCTTGGTTTCGGCACTGGCAACTTTGTAGGGGGCCAGAATCGGCACAACCTTTTCGACTTCGTCGAACGATTCCAACTGTTCTTTTTCTCGATCACGCTCATCGCCCACAGCGGCGATGACGGTTCTCTCCGTTCCGACAATTACATGAGCCTTCAGTCCCAGGTCTTCGATTCGTTTGGTCATCATTT